>MGTV01000038.1 GCA_001799635.1 Elusimicrobia bacterium GWA2_62_23 | reverse complement strand
GTGCTCGACACCCCCGGCCACGAGGCGTTCACCGCCATGCGCGCCCACGGCGTGAAGATCACCGACATCGTGGTGCTCGTGGTCTCCGCGGTCGACGGCGTCATGCCGCAGACCCTGGAAGCCATGAACCACGCCAAGGCCGCCGACGCCCCGATCATCGTGGCGATCAACAAGATAGACCTGCCGACGGCCAACACCCAGCAGATCAAGCAGCAGCTGTCCAACCACGGTCTGCTGCCCGAAGACTGGGGCGGCAAGACGCCCATGGTGGAAGTCTCCGCCAAGAAGCGCCTGAACCTCGACAAGCTGCTCGAGATCGTCAGCATCCAGGCCGAACTGATGGAACTGAAGGCCAATCCGGACAAGCCCGGACAGGGCATCGTCATCGAGTCCCGCCTGGACCCCAAGAAAGGTATCGTGGCGACCATCATCAACGTCACCGGCACCATAAAGATAGGCGACCCGTTCACCGTCGGCGCCGCGCACGGCAAGGTGCGCGCCATGCTCGACGACCACGGCCAGCGGATAGAGGAACTGAAGCCCAGCATGCCCGCGGAGATCCTGGGCATCAGCGGCGAAGTCCCCACCGCCGGCGACGTGCTGAAGGTGGCCGAGAACGAGAAGGAAGCCCGCCACGTGGCCGACAAGCGCAAACTTAACCGCCGCGAGGAGGCCCTCTCCCACCAGAAGCACGTGACGCTGCTGTCGCTCAAGTCCCAGGTGGACCAGAAGCTGCTGAGGAACCTCAACGTCGTGCTCAAGACCGACGTGTTCGGTTCGCAGCAGGCCATCAAGGACTCGCTGGAGAAGATGAGCACGAACGAGGTGGCCATCCAGATGCTGCATACCGGCATCGGCAATATCACCGAGTCCGACGTGCTGCTGGCCAAGGCCAGCTCCGCCGTCATCCTCGGCTTCCACGTGGACGCCGACAGCAAGGTGCGCGAGGCGGCCAAGGCCGCCGACGTGGAAATACGCGAATACACCATCATCTACGACCTCCTCGAGGACGTGCGCGCCGCCATGAGCGGCCTGCTGGCCCCGGAGATCATAGAGACCGTGACGGGCCGCGCCGAGATCCAGCAGATCTTCGACCTGAGCTCCGGCCGGGTGGCCGGGTCCCTGGTGCGCGAGGGCAAGCTGGTCCGCAACCAGCAGATACGCCTGATGCGCGCCGGTGAGACGGTAGGCACGGGCAAAATAAGCGGCCTCAAGCGCTTCAAAGAGGACGTCAAGGAAGTGGAGAAGGGCCTGGAGTGCGGCATTCTGCTCGAAGGCTTCAAGGACTTCCGCGCGGGCGACGTAGTGGAAGCCATCACCAAGGAGGAACGCATCCGGCGCCTCGCGGCGCCGGGCGCCTAGCCCATGGGTTCTAAACGCAACGAGCGCCTTAAGGAGCTCTTCCTCCAGGAGATCAGCGACGCCCTGCGCAAGGTCAACGGCATCAACGCGCACGGCCTGCTGACCCTCACCGGAGCGAACCTCACCAGCGACGGCAAGGTCCTCTACGTCTATTATTCCGTGCTCGGGACGGACGAGGACCGCCGCCGCAAGGCGCTGCTGCTCAGCGCCAACGCCTGGGACCTGCGCTCGCTGCTGTTCAAGCGCCTGCGGCTCAAGATCGTGCCTGAGCTGCAGTTCAAGTACGACCAGACCCCGGAGCAGGCGTCGCACATAGAGGGCATCTTCAGCAAGATCCGCGCCGAGAATGACAAAAATGATGAGAACCCTGGACCTCGAGACTGAGTTCAAACGCCTTGAAGACCTCATAACCGGAGCCGATAGTTTCTTCCTGGCCGGGCACCTGAATCCCGACGGCGACACTATCGGGTCCATGCTGGCCATCGGTTCCGTGCTCAAACGCCTCGGCAAGAAGGTGCGCCTGTTCTCCCAGGACCCCGTGCCGGAGAACCTGCGGTTCCTGCCTCACGCCAACACCATCCATTCAAGGGTGCCCAAGGGCAAGTTCGACGCCGCCATCCTGCTGGAGTGTTCCACCCCGGCCCGCGGCGGCGCGCTGGAGCCCGTGCTCAGGCGCTGCGGCAAGGTGGTGAATATCGACCATCACAAGACCTCGGAGTTCTACGGCGACATCAACATAGTGGAGCCGCATTCCTCCTCCACCGCCGAGATCGTTTACCGCCTGTTCTACAACATGAACGTCAACATGACCCGCCGCGAGGCCACCTGCCTCTACACCGCCATCGTGACGGATACCGGCCGGTTCCATTTCCCCGCCACCACCCCCAGGACGCTGGAAATAGCGTCGCGCCTGCTGGAGACCGGCTTCAAGTTCTCCCGAATCAACGACCTGCTTTACGCCACCAAAGCCTGCGAGTCGCTCAAGATCCTGGGCCGCGCCCTGGAGAGCCTGGAGCTCAAGGCCGGCGGGAAACTGGCCGTCCTGACGCTGAAGGCCTCGGATTTCAAGGAATTCGAGGCGCGTTCCGAGCATAGCGAGAACGTGATCAATTTCGGCATGATGCCTCCCGGAGTAAAAACCGCGGTGATGTTCCGCGAGGAGGAGGACCGCGTCAGCGTCACCTTCCGCTCCCGCGGCCACCTGGACGTCAGCGCCGTGGCCAAGGCCTTCGGCGGCGGCGGCCACCGCAACGCCTCCGGCTGCCGCATGCGCGGGCCCCTGCCCCAGATCCGCGAGAAAGTGCTCTCGGTACTCACCCGCCTGCTGGGATAGCCATGAACCAGCCCCCGGCCCCTCCCGCGGGTCTTTTCCTCTTCGACAAGCCAAAAGGCATCACCTCCCACGACGCGGTCGACCTGCTGCGCCGCAAACTTTCAATGCGCCGTATCGGCCACAGCGGTACGCTGGACCCCATGGCCACGGGCCTCCTGATCCTGCTGGTAGGGACGGCCACTTCCTCCCAGTCAGCCCTGCAGGGGTCGGCCAAGGTTTACGGCGGCACCATACTTTTCGGCAGCGAAACGGATACCTGGGACGCGGAAGGCAAGGTGGTGGCCGAAGCCCTTCCCCCGCCTCTCGACGAGACTTCGCTCGCGGCGGCCGTCAAGGCCTTCAGCGGCAGGATCATCCAGACGGTCCCCGCCTATTCCGCCGTGCGCCTGCAGGGCAAACCCATGTACAAGCTGGCCCGCAAGAACGCGGTAATGCCGGAGGTAAAGAGGGAAGCCGAGGTGCGCTGGCTTTCCTGGACGCCCCGGCCGCCGGAACTGGATTTCAAACTGGAATGTTCCGGCGGCACTTACGTGCGGTCCATCGCCTGCGAAATGGGCCGCTTCCTGGGGTCCCGGGCGCACCTCACTGCCCTGCGCCGCCTTTCCATAGGCCGGTGGAGCGTGGAGGGCGCCGTTACCGCCGCGGCCCTGGCGGCTATGACGCCGGAGCAGGCCGCCGCGGCCCTGCGCCCGGTGCCGGAGGCGGGCCATGCTTAATTTCCTGGCTATCGGTACTTACGACGGGGTCCACCGGGGCCACCAAAAGCTTATAAAGACCGCCGTGCGCGAAGCCCTGCGGCGCGGCCTGAGGAGCCAGGTGGTCTATTTCCCCTTTCCCCCAAAATTCTTCTTCTCCGGAGAGCTGGAGAACTGCCTCATAACCCTCCCCGAGGAACGCGACGCGTTGATGGCGGCCCTGCGCCCCGACGAGATATCCCCGCTGGTCTTCAATAGAACCGTGGCCGACATGCCGGCCGCAGACTTCTTCTCGCGGGTGGTGCTGGAGCGCTTCCGCGCTGCCGGGCTCTGCGTGGGGCCGGATTTCGCCGTCGGGCGGGGCCGGGAGGGCCATCTGGCGTTCCTGCGGGCCGCCAGCCGGGAGTCCGGTATAGCCTTTAAGGCCGTGCCTTTTGCCACCAGGGGCGGCCACAGGATCTCCTCCAGCCTCATCCGCGCCCACTTGCGCGAGGGCAGGGTGGAAGAGGCCAATAAATGCCTGGGCTGGGACTACAGCGTGAGCGGCCCGGTCATCAAGGGCGCCGGCCTGGGGCGCAAGCTGGGCTTTCCTACCGCCAACATAGGCGCGCACCCGGCCAAGATCCTGCCGCCGGGCATCTTCGCCGCGCGGGTAAAGGTGGGGCACGACTCGTTCGACGCCGTGCTCAGCGTGGGCCGCCGGCCCACGGTGAACACCCTGGGCGGCCGCCTGATACTGGAAGCGCACCTGCTGGATTTTTCGCGGATGATCTACGGAAAGGAACTGACGGTGACTTTCCTCCGGCATCTCAGGCCCGAGCGCAAGTTCTCGTCGAAAGAGGCCCTGGTCGGCCATATCCGCTCGGACATAGCCGCCGCCAGGCGGTATTTCGGGGTCAGGTCTTGATTTTTAGCATCTGCCTGATTCCCACCTGTTAAGATGCACAGGATGCTAAAAATCAAGACCTGACCCCAATTAAATTATTTCAGGGAGGGCGCGCCGCAGGAAGCGGCCGCCGCGCTTGCGGGGAGCGGTGAGCTCGCCCGCCTGGGCTATGACCTCGCCCCTGAGCACGGTGTACCTGGGAAAGCCGTAAAGTTCCCTGCCCTGCCACGGCGAGTAATCTGTCTTGTGCTGGAACCTGCGCCAGTCCGCCTTCACCGCGCACGAGGGGTCCAGCAGCGCGAAATCTCCGTCGAAGCCTGCCTTTATGAAGCCCTTGGAGGAGAGGCCCATGATCCTGGCCGGGTTCTCGCAGAGCGCCCTGACCAGCCCTGGCAGCGTCAGTTTCCCGGCCTTGACCCCGTAAGTATAGGCCGCGGCCAGCAGGGTCTGCGAGCCGGGCAGGCCCATGGGCAGCCGGCGCACGTCGCCTTTCCAGCCGTCCTTCTGGGCGCCGGTAAAGGTGCAATTGTCCGTGGCGATCACCTGCAGCCGCCCCTTGGCGAGCGCCTTCCAGAGTTCCCTGTTGTCCTCTTTGGCGCGTATCGGCGGGCAGCAGGAATACAGGTGCCCGCGGCGCTTTTTGAAAAGGCTCTCGTCGAGCGCCAGGTACTGGGGGCAGGTCTCGCCCAGCACTTTGGCCCCGGCGGCGCGAGCCGCGCCCACCAGCGCCGCAGAGCCGGCCGCCGAGAGGTGCACGAAGTAGACCGGGGCGCCCGCCTCGGCGGCCAATTGGGCCGTCCGGCCTACCGCCTGCGTCTCGGTGAAAGGCGGGCGGGAGAGGGGCAGGGCCATTATGCCGGCGGCTGGGGCTAAAATATCGGCGAGGAAGTCTATGGCCGGGCCGTTCTCGGCGTGCACGCAGATCAGCGCCCCAAGGCGGCGGGCGGCGGCGAAAGCTTCGCGCAGGTCCTGGTCGGCCGCCATCAGGCCGCGGGCCCCGTAGGCCGTGAACATCTTGAAGGTGGTGGCGCCGGCCCGTACCGCGGCCGCCATGGCCGCTTCGGGCGAGCGCATCCGGCTCCAGCCGGTCAGCATGCAGTGGAATGAGAAATCCGCGTAGCAGCGGCCGGAAGCTTCCGCTATCCGGGCTTTCAGGCCGTCCGCCGGGCTTTCACCGGGGCCCTGGCCGGTATAATCCAGGAAGGTGGTGACGCCGCCGCAGACCGCCGCCGCGGAGCCTGAGGTGAAGTCGTCGGAGGTGTACTTGCCGGGCCCCAGTTTCAGGCGGAAATGAGAGTGCGCGTCTATGATCCCGGGCAGCACCAGCAGGCCGCGGGCGTCTATGACCCGGCGGGCGGAGGAGCCGGCGGCGGGTGTCCTCACGTCCGAGATCTTTCCGCCGGAGACGAAAACGTCCCGGCGCGCGCAGCCGCGTCCGGAGACCACGGTCCCCCCTTTTATCAGCAGGTCCGCGGTCATCAGGAGTTCTGCAGGTGCGAGTGGTGGTGCGGGACGTCGGCCTTGTGGTGGTGGCCGAAGACTATGTTATAGGCGAGGAAAGTGGCCGAAACGAAAGTGAAGGCGCACATTACCAGCCAGCCCCAGAGCATCTGCGGGTCGGTCTCGGTCTGTACCATGATGAAGGCGAGGTAGCCTATGAAGGAGACCGCCGCCACCCAGAACAGAGCGAAAATAGCGCGTATTATGTTTGCCATTATCTGAATTCTAATCCTTTCCCCCGGGGAAAGTCAATGATGAGCGCCTTGTCCGGAAAAGAAAAGTTCATGCAGGGCGCGCAGGAGGCTTTCCCCGCTGCCGGCCGGTGTCTTAAGGGTCAGGTACCGGGCTCCGCGGCCGGCCGCGCTTGCGCGCAGGCCGGCGGCTTTGGCGGCGGCCAGGGCTTCGGCCTGAAGTTCGCGGGAAAGCCCCGAACCTACGAGCGAGACCAGGGCGTTCCCTCCGGCTCGCTTCAGGGAAAGACAGGACGGGCCGGCCGGCGCGCCGGCGGTCACCAGCGTGCCGGGCTCGTCGTGGAAAGAAGACCGCAGGTGCAGCCGGATGCCGCGCTTGGCGGCGTATTTAACGGCCCGGAGCTGGCGCACCTCCGCGCCCAGCTCGGCCAGGGCGATGAGCCCGGCGTAGGAGATCTGTTCTAGTTTGCGGGCGTCCGGAACTATGGCGGGATGGGCGGTATAGACGCCCTTAACGTCGGTCCTGAATTCGCAGAGCTCCGAGCGCAGGGCCCCGGCCAGCACCACCGCCGTCAGGTCAGAACCGCCCCGGCCCAAAGTGGTGGTATCACCGGCCGCCGAAACGCCCTGGAAGCCGGCCACCACCGGGATGCGGCCCGCGGCCAGTTCGCGGCGCAGGCGGCGGACGTCGGCCCGCAGCACCTCGGCCGCGCCGAAAGAGGAGTTTGTGCGGATGCCCGCCTGCGCGCCGGTCAGGGAAACGGCCCGGGCGCCTTCGGCCTCCAGCGCCATGGCCATCAGGGCCGCGCTGAACTGTTCCCCGGCGGCCAGCAGGGCGTCGGTCTCGCGCGCGGAGCGCTTTTCCCCCCCGGCAAGCGCGGCCAGTTTGAGCAGGTCGTCGGTGGAATCGGCGGGGGCCGAAACCACGGCCACCGGGCGCAGGCCCCGGCGGCGCTCCTGCAGCACCATGGCGGCGGCGCGGCGTATCCGCCCCGGGTTGGAGAGGGAACTGCCGCCGAATTTTATGATTATCGTCTTCATTGATCCCGTGGAGGTCTTACGCGGACGGTGGGCAGCAAAACCGCCTCGGAGGCCGAGGCTTACGTAAGCGCCGAGGCCGAGAGCCGGAAGCGCGCGCACGGTGTGCGCGACGCTGTTTTTGATGTCCCACCGTCCGCGTAAGGCCGGAACCTCACACCATCGTCGCGGTGACGCGGATGATCTCGGAGAGGGTGGTGACGCCGGTGCGGGCCTTCATGATGCCGTCCATGAGCAGCGTGCGCATCTTGCCGCTCTTGATGGCCGTGCGCTTGATCACGTCGGTGGGGGCGTGGTCGAGGATGTGTTTGCGGATCTCCTCGTTCATGAGCATCAGTTCGAAAATGCCGGTTCGACCCATGTAGCCGGTGCTGCGGCATTCGGGGCAGCCTTTCTCCACCTTGTAGTTGGCGCCCGGGGCGAGGATGAGGTCCTTCACCACTTTCCCTTCCTCGGGGTCCATGTTCTTTATGAATTCGTTGACCACGGGTTCCGACGGCGCGGCGGCGCCCTGGCAGCACTTGGGGCAGACCTTGCGCACGAGCCGCTGGCTCATGGCGCCCAGCATGGAGGAGCCGATGAGGAACGGCGGCACGCCCATCTCGAAGAGGCGCTCGATGATGCTGGGGGCGTTGATGGTGTGGATGGTGGTGAACAGCAGGTGGCCGGTGAGGGCCGAGCGCAGGCTGATCTCGGCGGTGTCGTAGTCGCGGATCTCGCCCACCATGATGACGTCGGGGTCCTGGCGCAGGATGGTGCGCAGGCCTTCGGACCAGGTGAAGCCGGTCTTGGCGCTGATCTGGGCCTGGTTGATGCCCTCCAGGCGGTATTCGACGGGGTCTTCCAGCGTGATGATGTTGATCATCGGGGTATTGATGTTCTTGAGCATCGCGTAGAGCGACGTGGTCTTGCCGGAGCCGGTGGAGCCGGTGATGAAGAAAATGCCGTAAGGGTTGCGGATGAGCTTCTTTATGATGGTCAGGGCGTCCTGGTCCAGGCCGACCTGGTCTATGTCGAGGCCGAGCTGCTGGCGGTCCAGCACGCGCAGCACCAGCTTCTCGCCGTTGACGGTAGGGAAGGAGGACACGCGCACCTGGATCGCGCGGCCGGAGAGCATCTTCTGGAAGCGGCCTTCCTCGTTGCGGAAGGACGTCGGGGGTTCGGGGTCGAAGCCCGCCAGCACGCGGATGCGCTGGGTGAGCGGGATATCCGCGTTCTTGGGGGAATTGAGCATGTCCTGCAGGATGCCGTCCACGCGGAAGCGGACCCGCAGGTTGGCGCCCTGGGACTCTATGTGAACGTCGCTGGCGCGTTCGTGCACGGCGTGTTCGAGGATGAGGTCGCTGAGCTTTATGGCGAGGTCTATGCCGGGGGCGCGGCCCTTGGATTTTACGATGTCGTTATAGCCGTCCTCGAGCGTGCCGGTAACCTGCGTGGGGGCCTGCTGCCCGGGCTGGGCGCTCTCCCCTTCCTGCTTGTTTCCCCAGAATGCCATGAGAATCTCCTAACCCTCTTGCCGCTTTACATTCGCGAACAGCGTGCAGGAAAATTATAACAAAAAAGACTTACTTGTACTCAACCTTGAGGATGTCCAGGTGCTTTTCCCCGCTGGGCAGCGTCACCTTGACGGAGGCGCCGGTGGAGGCGCCGAGCAGGCCCTGGGCGAGCGGGGAGCTTACCGAGATGCGGCCTTCGGAGGGGTTCGCCTCGTCCGCGCTGGAGAGGGTGTAGGTCAGGGTGTTGCCCGTGTTCCTGTCCTTCATGGTGACGGTGGCGCCGAGGCTGATCTGGTCCTTGTTGACGGCCAGGTTGTCCACGATCTTGGCCGAGCGCAGGCGCAGCTCCAGCTCGCTGATGCGGTTCATCAGGACGTTCTGCTTCTGCTTGCCGTAGATGTAGCCTGCGTTCTCTTTCAAATCGCCCTGCTCGCGGGCGTCGTTGATCTCCACGGAAAGGTCGTTTTTCTGCTTTTTCAGCTCGGCAAGCTCCGCCTGGAGCTTTTCAAAGCCGTCTTTGGTGAGATAAGTCTCTGTCATGCGTCCCCCGTTTAAACAAAACCCCGTCCCGCTGCTGCACTGCTGTCTTGCGGGACAGGGCCTGCGTCTTAAATTAGTGGCACCGGGAGGTCTCGAACCTCCGACCTAGCGCTTATGAAACGCCCGCTCTAACCCCTGAGCTACGGTGCCGTAAAATCCATGGCGGGCAGGTTTCATCACCGGGGGCGTAAAGCCTTCGGGTGAACAGAAAAAAGTATACCAAAAAGTTATTGTAAAGACAAATTTTGTTTACTACAATTCTCAATGAAGTCCGGCGATTTTCGGGTCAAAGGGGTCTCAAATGTCAAACGTGAAAGTTTCCAAGGAAGAACTGCTGAAAAAGGCCAATAAACCGGCCGAAGACGCGATGAAACTGCACCCTTTCTACAAGGGCAAGGTGGAAGTCTCCCCCAAATGCTGCATCCGCGACATCAACGATTTCGCCATCTGGTACACCCCCGGGGTGGCCGCGGTCTGCAAGGACATCCAGGCCCGCCCGGAGCAGGTTTATGAGCATACCAACAAGGGCAACATGGTGGCCGTGGTCTCGGACGGCACCCGCGTGCTGGGCCTGGGCGACATCGGCCCGGAGGCCGGCCTGCCCGTCATGGAGGGCAAGGGCCTCATCTTCAAGTACCTCGGCGGCGTGGACGCCTTCCCCATCTGCCTCAACACCAAGGACCCGCAGGAAATAATAAAGACCGTGCAGTACCTCGCCCCCTCCTTCGGCGGCATCAACCTCGAAGATATCGCCCAGCCCAAGTGCTTCGACATCCTCGACGAGCTGCGCCGCACCATGACCATCCCGGTCTGGCACGACGACCAGCAGGGCACGGCCACGGTCTGCCTCGCGGGCCTCATTAACGCTCTGAAGATAGTGAAAAAGGACATCAAGGACGTGAAGATAGTTCTCTTCGGCGCGGGCGCGGCCAATATCCGCATCGGCACGCTCTATATGCACTACGGCGCCAAGCCCGAGAACCTGGTTTACGTGGATTCCAAGGGCACCCTGCACAAGGGCCGCACGGACCTGCAGAACCACCGGGAGAAATGGCATATGTGCCAGATCACCAACGGCAAGCAGATAGTGGGCAAGCTCGAGGACGCGCTGAAGGGCGCCGACGTGCTGAGCGCCGCCTCCACCCCCGGCCCCGACATCATCAAGAAGGAATGGGTCGCCACCATGGCCAAGGACGCCATCTGCTTCCTGACCGCCAACCCCATCCCCGAGATGTGGCCCTGGGACGCCAAAGAGGCCGGCGCGAAAGTGGTGGGCACCGGCCGCTCGGACTTCCCCAACCAGGTGAACAATTCCCTGGGTTTCCCCGGCATCTTCCGCGGCGCCCTGGACGTGCAGGCCAAGACCATCACCGACGAGATGTGCGTGGCCGCCGCCGAGGCGCTGGCCAACTATGTCGTCAAGAAGGGCAAGATGAGCGAGGATTACCTGCTCCCCCACATGGACGAGCCCGAGGTTTATATCGACGAGGCCGTGGCGGTGGGCATGAAGGCCATGGAGCAGGGTATCGCCCGCAAGAAGCTCACCGAGGGCGAGCTGCGCGCGAGCGCCGAGTTCCTCATCAAACGCGCCATCAAGGACGTGGAAGTGCGCCAGAAGAACGGCATAGTCAAGCTGCCGTAAACTTCCCGAATAAGATAAAAGAGCCCGGGAAAGCCCGGGCTTTTTTATCGTTTTGGGGCGGCGCTTTGGTCTCAGGCGGGGGCGCTGTCTTTATTCTCTGCTGCCGCGGCCGGGGAAATTTCACTGCCTGGCCCCAGAGGCAGGCCGAATATCTGTGCAAATTCTTCCACCGCTATGGGTTTAATGGAGAATTTATCACACCCCAGTTCGCGGCAGCGCCTCAACTCTTCGGGGTCGTCGCTGGTGGTGAGCATGATCACCGGGATGTGTCTGAAACGCCGGTCTGCCTTTAATCGGCGCAATACTTCGATGCCGTCCATATTGGGCATGCGGATATCAAGGAATAACAGGTATCTCTTGGCTGGGTCCAGGCAAGGCTCGCTTTTGCCCGAGATGAAGTCCCAGGCCTCAACCCCGTCCCTGAAGCGGATCACAGGGTTCTGCGCCCCCGCGTCCTTTAACCCTCGCTGCAGAAGTCGGGAGTGCCCGTCGTTGTCTTCCGCTATTAATATGGTGGCCAGTGAGTCTGATCTCATGTCATTTCCGCGCTGGCAGGTCTATTATAAATTTTGTGCCCACGCCTTCTTTTGACTCGACCCGGATCCTTCCGCCGTTCCTTTCCACCATGCGCTTGGCGATAGTCAGGCCTATCCCCTCTCCGTGCTCTACTCCCGGATCGGCTGTGTGGCCGCTGTAGAAGACCTGCCAGATCTTCTCCAGCTCCGCGTCCTCGATCCCCAACCCGTTGTCGGAAACCATATAGCGTACCAGCCCATCCTCCGTTACTTTCCCCTCTATCGTAATTTCCAGCCTGCGCCCCTTCTTCCTGTATTTTATGGCGTTGTCTATGAGGAGCGCGAAGACCTGGGAGACTACTTCCGTATCGGAGCTGCATCGGGGCAGATCCAGGATATTCACCACGCCGCCGATCTTCTCCAACTGGTAGGCGAAAGTTCCCAGCACGTCTTTCAGTACCGCGTCCATATCTACAGAGGCGGAAGTCGGAGCTATCCGGCCGAGGCGGGCTATCTTGAGTAGCGCCCCTATCATCATGTTCATTTTCAGGACTCCGCCGGTTATGAAGCCCATCGATTCCGGCAGATCGTCGGTCAGGAGCGTCCGCACCCGCTCTTTTATCCCCTCGGGGAGGTCCGCTTTTGACAGCAGGGTGTACAGTTTCTTCAGGTCTTTGGCGAGGTTCCTGCTGAAGCCCTGAATGTTTACCAGCGGGGTGCGCAGGTCGTGCGTGGTGACGTAAAGGAAACTCTCTATTTCCTCATTTTTCTCGATGATTTTTTCGTTCAGCCTGTCTTTTTCCAGTTCCGCTTCTCTTCTGGCCGTGTTGTCCCGGATATTGCACTGGATGACCTTGGCTCCCTCCACCTCGTAGACGTTGCTCACGAACTCTACGAAGAGCTTGCGGCCGTCGGCGGCGATCAAGGGCAGCCCCTCGTAGCGCACATAACCCAGGGACTGCAGCTCCTTGAATTTTTCCTGGCTGGCGAAGATATCCCTGAACGCGCCAATCTCCCAGAGCCTTTTGCCGGCCAGTTGCTCGTGGGAGAAACCCAGCAGGTCGATGATGAACGGGTTCGCGTCAGAGATGGTGCCGGTCTCCGCGTCCAGGATAAGTATCCCGTCCTGAGCGGCCTCAAAGAGGCGCCGGTAGCGAAGTTCCGACTCACGCAACTCCCCGCTTTTTGGCTTGGAACTTTCACTGCCTCCGGAGCTGTCCGTTCCGAGGTGTTCTTTCTTATCATTATCCTTCATAATATGGTGGTTGCTGGCGGGCGGCTTGTCCGGTAAGGCGTGAATTGAGCACGAAAGATCCTGCTCAGTGAGAAAACAGAAATGGCCTGAAAATAACCGCCCGGGCCGCGCGACGGCACCTCCCCCTGGTTTAAGGGTACATTAAAGGTGCGGGCAAGTCAATTGCGGCCGGATTTCGATCAGTCGTGCGGCGGGATGGCCGTTTGCGCGCGTCAGCGGCGCTCGCGGTAGCGCCGGATGAGGGCGTTGGTGGAGGAGTCGTGTTTCAGGTCCGGCTCGGTTTTCGCTTCCAGTTCAGGGACGATGCGCCCGGCGAGGACCTTGCCGAGTTCCACGCCCCACTGGTCGAAAGGGCCTATCTGCCAGATCATGCCCTGCGTGAAGACGGCGTGCTCGTAGAGCGCCACCAGCCGGCCGAGGGCGGCGGGCGTCAGCTCGTCGAGCAGGATGGTGGTGGAGGGGCGGTCGCCCTCGAAGGTCTTGTGCGGGATGAGCCAGTCCTTCACGCCCTCGGCCTTCAGTTCTTCCGCGGTCTTGCCGAAGGCCAGCGCCTCGGCCTGGGCGAAGACGTTGGCCATGAGCAGGTCGTGGTGGCGGCCGAGCTTGTGGGCCGGCCGGGAGAAAGCGATGAAGTCGCAGGGAATGAGCTTGGTGCCCTGGTGGATCAGCTGGTAGAAGGAATGCTGGCCGTTGGTGCCGGGTTCCCCCCAGTAGATCTGGCTGGTCTGGTAATCCACGGGCCTGCCGTCCAGGGTCACGCGCTTGCCGTTGCTCTCCATGGCCAGCTGCTGCAGGTAGGCCGGGAAGCGCTTGAGGTACTGCTCGTAAGGCAGCACGGCGACGCTCTGCGCGCCGAAGAAGTTGTTGTACCAGATGCCCAGCAGGCCCATCAGCGCCGGGATGTTCCTCTCGAACGGCGCCGTGCGGTAATGCTCGTCCATCTCGTGCGCGCCGGCGAGCAGCTGGCGGAAATTGTCGGGGCCTATGGCTATCATGGTGGACAGCCCGATGGCCGAACACATGGAATAGCGCCCGCCGACCCAGTCCCAGAAGCCGAACATGTTGGCGGTGTCTATGCCGAAGTCCTCCACTTTCGCGGCGTTGGTGGAGACGGCGACGAAATGCCTGGCTATGGCCGCCTTATCCTTGAGCGCCTTCAGGGCCCAGTCCCGCGCCGTTTCGGCGTTGGCCATGGTCTCCTGGGTGGTGAAGGTCTTGGACGCGACTATGAAAAGCGTCTCTTCGGGGTCGAGGCCCTGCACGGCTTCGGCGAAGTCGGTGCCGTCCACGTTGGAGACGAAGCGGAAGGTCAGCCAGCGCGGGCTGTAGTTCTTGAGGGCTTCGTAGGCCATGACGGGGCCCAGGTCTGAGCCGCCTATGCCGATGTTGACTATGTTCTTTATGGTCTTGCCGGTGTGGCCTTTCCACTGCGCGGCGCGCAGTTTGTCGGCGAAGGCGGCCATCCGCTCCAATACCGCGTGGACGTGCGGGACCACGTTCTCGCCGTCCACTACTACGGCGGCGTTCTTGGGGGCGCGCAGGGCGGTGTGGAGCACGGCGCGGCCTTCGGTGAGGTTGATCTTCTCGCCGGTGAACATGGCTTCTATTTTCTCGCGCAGGCCGGAGGCTTCGGCGAGGTCGGCGAGCAGCTTGATGGTCTCTTCGCTGACGCGGTGTTTGGAATAGTCGAAGTAGACGCCGGCGGCCTCTATGGCCAGCTTTTCGCCGCGTTCGGGGTCGGCGGCGAAGAAGTCGCGCAGCGGGCGCCGGGCGATCTTTTCGTGGTGGACCTCGAGGAGTTTCCACTCCGTCATGGTCTTTAAAGGCTTAATTGATTCGGTCATAGTGTTATTGGTCGGCATCCGGGGCTCTGCTCCGCTCGCCAGGACTGCAGGGGACCGTTGCGCGGTTCCCCCCCGCCTGGGGAAATTATGGCGGGGCCCCCCTTCCCCAACGGGTGCCCGGGGAAGCACCCGTCCGCCTCCCGGGCGGCTCTACTTGTTAAGCGCGCGCTTGAATTCCTTGATGAGCGCGGGGACTATTTCGTTGACGTCGCCGACGATGCCGTAGGTGGCCACCTTGAAGATGGGCGCGTCGGGGTCCTTGTTGACGGCTACGATGGTCTTCGAGGACTGCATGCCGATGAGGTGCTGGATCTGGCCGGAGATGCCGCAGGCGATATAGAGCTTGGGGACTACGGTCTTTCCGGTCTGGCCCACCTGGTGGGAGTAGGGGATCCAGTCGGCGTCCACGGCGCTGCGGCTGGCGCCGACGGCGCCGCCCAGGACCTTTGCGAGTTCTTCGAGCTGGGCGAAATTCTCCTTGCTGCCCATGCCGCGGCCGCCGGCCACGATGATGTCGGCTTCGGAGATGTTCATGGTGGCGGAGAGTTCCTCTACCATGTCCAGCAGTCTGGTGCGGGAGGCGTAGGTCTCCTCCGGGTAGGATTTTGTGACGACCTCGGCGAGGCGGCCGGGCTGCAGCTCGGCTTCCTTCATGACCTTGTGGCGCACGGTGGCCATCTGCGGCCGGTGGTTGGGGGCTATGATGGTGGCCATGATGTTGCCGCCGAAGGCGGGGCGGGTCTGCAGGAGCAGGCGTTCTTTGACGTCCACGTCGAGCCCGGTGCAGTCGGCCGTGAGGCCCGCGTTGGTCTTAATGGCCACGCGCGAGATGAGGCTGCGGCCTATCACGGTGGCTCCGCAGAGGATGGCCTCCGGCTTGTATTCTTCCACCAGGTTCACGAGAACGGCCGTATAGGGATCGTCCTGGTAAGCTTTCAGGGCCGGGTGGTCCGCGAGGTAAACCTTGTCGGCGCCGCGCTCGCCCAGTTTTGCGGCCGCTTCCTTCATATTATGGCCCAGCAGGACGGCGCAGAGTTTCACGCCCAGTTTGTCGGCGAGCTTGCGGCCTTCGCCGAGCAGTTCGTAGGAAATGGACTGGATGACGCCCTTTTTCTGTTCGCAGAAGACCCAGACGTCCTTGTAGGGAGTCAGGTCCTTCTTGGGGCCGGCGGCTTTCTCCAGCTCTATGGCTGAGAATTTGCAGGCGGCCACGCAGGCGCCGCAGAGGGTGCACTTGGCCATGTCGATGACGGCCTTGCGGTCTGCCATGTGGATGGCGCCGAAGGCGCAGGCCTTCACGCAGAGCGTGCAGCCGGTGCATTTCTCGAGATGTACTTTGATGGAGGCCATTACACGACCTCCCCTTTGAGGAGTTCCACGAGTTCTTTGGCCACCTCGTCGCAGGTGCCGGAGATCATCTCTCCCCCCTTGCGGGCTTCGGGGGTGAAAATTTTAACTACGCGCGTGGGCGAGCCGTCCAGGCCGAGGGCGGCCGGGTCGGCTTCCAGGTCGGCGGCGGTCCACTTGGCGATCTTGGCCGACTTGGCGCGCATCATGCCCTTGAGCGACGGCATGCGCGGGGTGTTGATCTCCTTTACTACCGTGAACAGGCACGGCAGCGGGACTTCGACCACGTCATAGCCCTCTTCGGTCATGCGCTCCACTTTTGCGGCTTTGTCGTTTATCTCGGAGATCTTCTTGACGTAGGTGACCTGCGGGATATCCAGGTGGGTGGAGATGCCGGGGCCTACCTGGGCGGTGTCGCCGTCGGAAGCCTGCTTGCCGCAGAGGATCACGTCGTAGCCTTCCAGCTTCTCGATGGCGCAGGCGAGGGTGTAGGAGGTAGCCCAGGTGTCGGAGCCGGCGAACTTGCGGTCGCTTACCAGCACGGCCTCGTCGCAGCCGAGGCCGATGGCCTCTTTTAGGACGTTCTCCGCCTGGGGCGGGCCCATGGTGACTACGGTGACCTTGCCGCCGCAGCGCTCTTTAAGGCGCACGGCTTCCTCGATGGCGTAGGCGTCGAAGGGGTTGATGACGCTCTCCACGCCGTCGCGGATGAGGGTGTTGGTGACCGGGTCTATCCTGACGTCGGTGGTGTTGGGTACCTGTTTGATGCAGACGATTATGTTCATTACTTCTTCAGCGTCTCCTTGATCATGTGGGCGGCGATGACGTTGCGCTGGATCTGGTTGGTGCCTTCGTAGATCTGGGTGATCTTGGCGTCGCGCATGTACTTCTCCACCGGGTAGTCGCGCATGTAGCCGTAGCCGCCCAGGATCTGCACGGCGTCCACGGCCACCTTCATGGCCACGTCGCTGGCGAAGAGCTTGGCCATGGCCGATTCTTTGGAGACCGACTTTACGCCGGCGTCCACCATGCGGGCCACCGAGTAGGCCAGCGCCCGGGCGGCCTCCACCTGGGTGCCCATGTCGGCGAGCATGTGCTGCACGGCCTGGAAGCTTGAAATAGGCTGGCCGAACTGCACGCGGGTGCGGGAGTAGTCCACAGCGTGGTCCAGGGCTCCCTGGGCTATGCCCACGGCCTGCGCCGCCACGCCGGGGCGGGAGGTGTCGAGCGTTTTGAGGGCCACTATGAAGCCCATGCCTTCGCGGGAGATGAGGTTCGCGGCCGGAACTTCGCAGTCAGTGAAGATCACTTCGCGTGTGGCGCTGGCGCGGATGCCCATCTTCTTCTCTTTCTTGCCGAACTCCATGCCCTTCGTGCCTTTCTCCACTATGAAGGCGCTGGCGCCGCGCACGCCTTTGCTCTTGTCGGTGAGGGCTATTACGGTGTAGATCTCGGCCTCGCCGGCGTTGGTGATCCACTGCTTGGTGCCGTTGAGGATGTACTTGTCGCCCTCCTTGCGGGCGGTGGTCTTCATGTTGGCGGCGTCGGAGCCGGCTTCGGCCTCGGTGAGGCAGAAAGCGGCCAGGCGCTTGCCCTTGGCTATGTCGGGCAGGTATTTCTTCTTCTGCTCTTCCGAGCCGTGCAGCAGGATCGGCAGCGTGCCCAGGCCCGTGCCGGCGTAGCCCAGGGCGATGCCGCCGCAGGCGCGGGACAGTTCCTCGGTCACCAGGCACATGTCCATGATGCCGCCGCCCAGGCCGCCGTAGGCCTCGGGGATGTAGACGCCGAACAGGTCGCTTTCGGCTAGGACCTTCATAATGGGCCAGGCGAACTCCTCGCTTTCGTCGTACTGGGCCGATACCGGCTTTATCTTCTCCTGGGCTATCTTGCGGGCCAGGTCGCGGATCATGGTCTGCTGCTCGGTCAGTAGGTAATCCATTTGAGAGCTCCTGTTTTGGCGAAAAAATCCGATAGCGGCCTTTTGAATGCCGCCAGGCAATATAATGTTATCAAAAACCCAAAACGGCGCGCAATTTTATAATATATATACGTAAAATTTCGGTAACATGCTTACGCTACAATAAACAAGGCGTGAATCCGGTTTTCTGGAGAACTGAACTATGGATATGATGACGATCGTGGGCTTCCTGCTGGGCGGGGCCGTAATGGGCTGGGGTATTTTTTCCTCGGGCATCGCCGACAAGCTCATGGACCTCCACGGCATTATCATCGTGCTGGGCGGCACCCTGGCCGCGACCGTCATCAACACCTCTTTCCGCCGGTTCGTGACCGGGCTCAAGGCCTTCTTCGATATCTTCGGCAATCCCAAGACCCCCTCCGTGGACGCGGCGGTGCGCATGCTGGTGAGCATGGCCGAGACCGCCCAGAAGCAGGGCGGCATCATGGCCCTCTCCAATACCGACCCGGCTTTCGCCGGCGGTTTCCTCAAGCGCGCCGTCGGCGTGGCCATGATCAGTGCCGAGTCCCGCGAGACCCGGGCCATCCTGGAAGAGGAGATCCGCCGCCGCCGCCTGGACATCCAGGAGGATTCCAACTTCTACCGTACGGCCGGCGTGCTCTCCCCTATGTTCGGCCTGATCGGTACCCTCTTCGGCATCATCCAGACCCTGAGCAATATTTCCGACCCCACCATGATCGGCCGTTCCATGGCCGTGGCCATCAGTTCGGCTTTCTTCGGTATCGCGCTCTCCAACCTCATCTTCGTGCCGGTGGCCAACAAAGTCCGCCTGCGCGCCGTGGAGGAGACCCTGGTGCTGCAGCTCATCCTGGAAGGCGTCATAGACATCATGAGCGGCAAGACCCCCCACCTGGTGGACATGCACCTGCGCGGCTACCAGCTGCTCGAGGGCTCCAAACCCTCCGGCCCCGCGGCGAGGGCTTAACGAACGATTTATGCGCTTCTACGAACGCGAAGACGAACTGGAGAACGAGCTTAACCGCGGCGCCCTGTGGGCCATCACCTACGGCGACATGATGAGCTACCTCATGATCTTTTTCATGATCCTGTTCGCTTTCTACAGCTCCAAGAGCATAACCACCCAGTTCTCGGCGAAGGCCCTGGAAGAGACCTTCGGCAAAGACACCCAGATAGCCAGCACGCTGTTCTCCAAACACGGCATCCAGCAGATAGCCCAGGTGGAGATCTCCGCCAACAAGATCAGCATCAATTTCTCCGACCCCATACTTTTCGCCCCCGGCAGCGATATCCTGAAGGAGTCCTCCTACCCCCACCTGCGCCGCCTCACCGCGGTCTTCAAGGACCTGCCCAACCCCATCCAGATAGAGGGACACACCGACAACCGGCCGCTCGGCCGCCGCGGCACCCGCTTCCGCTCCAACTGGGAGCTCTCCTCCGCCCGGGCCTTCACGGTGCTGCAGTTCTTCATAAAAGAAGGCGTCGCGCCCGAAAAGCTTTCCGCCGTGGGCTACGGCGAGTTCAAGCCGGTACAGACCAACGACACCCCCGAAGGGCGGTCCAAGAACCGGCGCATAGAGATAAACATAGTCAGGCACGAGATCTAACGGCCTATGAAACTGACTACGAGGTTCCTGCTGATCCTGCTGGCGATAGCGGTGCTGCCGCTCTTGCTGACGGTGGGCTGGAACATCTACCAGTATAATTCCTCGGTGACCAGCTACTTCGAGCTGCACCAGGGCCTGTCGCGCCTGTCCGCGGCCAACGTGGACGAGTGGTTCCTCAATACCAACCGCAACCTGGCCTTCCTCTACGAGTTCGAGAACCCCCTGCGCGGCAAGAAGGTCTCCGAGGCCGAGGTGATCCACCAGGCGGCGCGCATAAATTCCGACATCATGTCCCTGTCCCTCGTGGGCAAGGACGGGAAAGAACTGTTCTTCCTGCAGAGCGAGAAGGTGAAGGAGCCGAAGTCCCTGGCCCTTTTCCAGGATAAGCTGATAGCGCAGGCCAAGGACTCCGGGATAGTGACGTCCGGCGAGGTGCTGTGCGTCAAGGACCAGGCCTATTTCCCCATCGCCTACCCGCTGGTGGACGAGCGGGTGGTGGTCTTCCATTTCACGCTGGACAAGCTGCTGGGTAAAATAAACTCGCAGCGCACCGGCCGGACCGGCCGCGTGTTCATCTCCGATGGACAGGGCCGCCCCCTGCCCTGCCAGGACATGAAAGGGATGGGCTACGAGCCCGACCTGCTCAGGAAAGTCTTCCGCAGCGGCGGCCGCACCGGCACTATCGCGAAATTCCTCTTCAGCAAGGAGGAGTACGCCGGCGCCTACGCGGCCATCGACAAGCTGGACTGGGCCGCCGTCTCCGTGCAGTCGGAAGAGGAGCTGTACGGCAAGCAGCGCAAGTCCATCCTGGTCTTCTCCCTGCTGGCCGTCGGTATCTTCGGCGTGACGATGCTGGTGGTCTTCCTGATCTCCAACCGCATCATCCGCCCCGTCAACAACATGGTCAGCGGCGTCAAGCAGTTCCTCAAGACCCAGCACCTGGATTCGGTCATTCCGCAGGAGGGCTGGCCCGAGATCAAGAGCCTGGTGGGCATCCTCAACCGGCTCATGCTGGAGCTGCAGGCCTACCGCGCCTTCCAGCTGAACCAGATCGTGGAAGAGAAGGGCAAGGCCCAGGCCCTCATAGACACCATTTCCGACGGCGTGCTCCTGGTGGACGACCGCGGCTCGCTGATCTATTCCAATAATACGGCCCTGAAGCTCCTGGGTATCCCCAAGATCTCCGCCGACGTGGCCGTGCCCCGCTCGGTGAAGAACGAGGCTTTCTTCAACTCGCTCACCGAAATGCTGGCCTTGAAGGACAAGTACCTGAAGGCGGAGGTGGACGCCCCTATAGTCAACGAGAACAGTACCGTGACCAAGAGCTTCCGGATCATCTCCAACCAGTTCCTGCTCGCTACGCTCAAGCGCCCCGGCCGCGTCATCATCATCCGCGACATCACGAGCGAGAAGGAGATAGAGAAGGCCAAGGAAGATTTCTTCCACATGATCACGCACGACATGCGCGCGCCCCTTTCCACGCTGCAGGGCTACACCGAGCTGTTGATGAAGAAGATCCCGGCGTCCCCGTCCACCGACAAGTACCTGCAGAGCATGCTCTACTCCTCGCGCCGGCTGCGCGGCATGATAGACGACATCCTCAACACCACCAAACTGGAGCGCGGCAACATGACGCTGCAGCTGGATTCCCTGGACGCCGAGGCCCTGCTCACGCGGGTCAAGGAGAACCACGAACCGGTGGCCGGCCCCAAGGGCATAAAGCTCCTGCTTTCCGCGCCTCCCTCCAGGATCGCGTTCACGGCGGACCCCATCCTGCTCGAGCGCGTCATCACCAACCTGATGGGCAACTCCCTGAAGTTCACCCCCAGCGGCGGCACTATCACCCTGTCCGCCTGGGAGGACGCGCAGAAGGTTTTCTTCGCGGTGCAGGACACCGGCCCCGGCATCCCGGAGAACAAGCGCAAGGAGATCTTCGAGAAATACTCCCAGATGGAGGAACATAAGAGCCAGGGTTTCGGCCTGGGCCTGGCGATGTGCCAGATGACGGTGCAGCTGCACAAGGGCGACATCTGGGTGGAGTCCGAAGTGGGCAAGGGCAGCAAGTTCATCTTCACCATTTCCAAGGAGATGGCCGCCCCGCCGCCCGCGGTGCCGAGCCCGTCTTGAAAACGGCCGGGATTTACAATATACTCTACTGAAACAGGGATTAGGGAGCTTTAAATGAGCCTGATGCTTATTGTGGACGATAACGTGGAATTCCGCACGATGGTGTCCGATTATTTCACGGACCTGGGCTTTAACGTCCAGATAGCCGGCGACGGCCGCGAGGGCATAGCCAAGGCCAAGGCCATCAAGCCCGACGTCATCCTCTGCGACGTCATGATGCCGGACATCGGCGGCATAGAGGTGGTCAGGAACCTCCAGACCGACGACGACACGCGCAATATCCCCGTGCTGATCATAACCGGCTCCTTCTTCGACAAGAACATGAGCGAGCTCTTCCGGCAGGAGACCAACTGCCGCGAGTTCATGAGCAAGACCGTGGAACTTTCCTTCCTGCAGAAGAAAGTGGAAGCCCTCCTCCCCCGTAAATGAAGCCCCGCCCCAAGGTCCTGGTAGTGGACGACGAGCCGGATTACCTGCGCATAGCGGCGCGCATCGCGGCGAAGGCCGGCTGCGCCGTGGTCACCGCCCCCACCGCCCTGGAGGGCGTGGCCCTCGCCTCCGCCGAGAAGCCCGACATGATCCTGCTGGACGTGGGCCTGCCCGATATCAGCGGTTTCGAGGCCGCCCGCCGCATCCGCAGGACGCCCGCGCTGGCCGGCGTCCCGATAATCTTCTTCACGGTCCGCTCCGAGGTGGACATGGTCTCCGAGGGGCTCAAGCTGGGCGCCGCGGGCTACGTCCTTAAGCCCTTCGACCCGGACGAACTGCTCCGGCGCATCAAGGCCGCCGTTTTCCCCGCATGAACCAGGTTGTCCACTGCGTTACCGCCGACCCAGGAGTGGCCGCTTTCGCGCGCGCCTCGCTTACGGGCCTGCGCGTGCGTTCCTACCCTTCGGCCGGCAGGTTCCTCAAAAGCTGGCGCGGGGACGGCCTGGCCGTCATAGACGCGGGCCTGCCCGACATGAGCGGCCGCGACCTCGTAGCCGTGCTGCGCGGGGCGCCCCGCACCGCAGGCTCCCTGCTGGTCCTGACCGGAGGCGGTCAGTATTCCCCCGCCGCCGCCGCCGTCTGCTTCGACAACGGGGCCGACGAGTATTTCCCCTTTCCCCCCGACCCCGCCCTCTTCCGGGCCAGGGTGCTCAACCTGCTGGGCCGCGGCGGGCGGCGCGCCGCCGCCGAAAAGCCGGCCGAGTACGCCTTCGGGGCCCTGCGCGTTTCCCCCGAGGCGCGCACGGCGCGGGTGGGCGGCTCCGCGCTCAAGCTTACCGCCCTGGAGTTCGACCTGCTGCTCTATTTCCTGCGCAACCAGGGCCGGCTGGTGTCGCGCAGCATGCTGCTGGAGCAGGTCTGGCGGCAGGACTCCTCCGCCGGGGCCAGGGCCGTGGACAAGCGCATAGAGGCGCTCCGCCGCCGCCTGGGGCGTTCATTCGGGTCCAAACTGCGGACCGTTTTCGGTCTGGGTTATATCTTCAAGCTTTAACTTCGCTGCCTAGCGGCAGCCTCACTTCCACCAGAGTTCCCCTGTCTTTCCTGTTCGCCGCGTTCAGCGTGCCGCCGTGCTTTTCGGCTATGCGGGCGCAGACGGCCAGGCCTATGCCGGCCTTCCCCTTCTCGGAGGTGTTGAACGGCGCGAAGAGTTTCGCCAGGGTCTCCTGCTGGAAACCGGGACCGGTGTCCTCGAAGGAGAGCACGGCCTGGCGGCCGTCCTCCGACGCTTTCAGCGTCACCCGCAGGCTGCCGCCTGAAGGCAGGTGTTCGTAGGCGTTCTTGGCGAGGTGGTAGAAGAGCATCTTCATGCTCTCCGGGTGGAGCCTCGCGCGCATGCGCGGCGTGGCGACCGCGTAGGAGATGGACAGTTTGCGCTGCTTGAAGGCGCGTTCCCATTTCCCGGCTTCGCCGGAGAAGAACCCGGCCAGGTCCGTGTCGGCCAGTTCCGGGGTCTCGGGGTCCATATACTCCTGCCAGCCTTTCATCAGGTTGACGGAAGCCAGCAGGTTCTTGAGCGCGGGCTCTATGCCCTTGCGCTCCGCGGCGGGGACCCGGAGGTTGAAAGTCTTGAGGTCTTTGGCGGCGCGCTCCAGGGCGGTTATGACCCGGGCGGTGAAATCGGACTGCTCGCGGCGCAGGAGACCGCTGAACTTCACGTTCTTGCGGCGCAGGTCCTCGTTCTCCATCTCCAAGGCTTCGGTCTTGCGCAGGTCCGCCTTTACGGCGCCCAGGGCCAGGTCGCGCTCCTGCACGGCGCGCAGTAGTTTCGCCGAGTATTCTCCGGCGGCGGCCACCTTGGCTTTCAGGTCCTCGATCTCGGCTTCCAGGGCCTTGATCCGGACGCCGGCGCGGCGCCCCGTCTCTTTTTCCTGGGCCAGGCCGTTCTTGGCGTCCCGCAGCAGCCCGTTGACCTTCTCCAGGTCAGCGGCCCGGGCGGAAAGGTCCGCGGCCAGCGCCGCGCTGCGCTCTTTTTCCGCCGTCAGTTCCGACCTCAGGGCGGCGGCGCGCTTCTGCAGGTCGAAGACCTGGGCCACCGCTCCCGAAAAATTGCCTTTCTGCTCCTCGGTGCGCAGCGCCTGGGCCGCGGCTTCGTCGCGCACCCGGGCGGTTTCGGCCCTGGCGGCGTCCAGTTCCCGGCGCAGCCCCGCGGCTTGGGCGGCGGCGCGCTCCAGGGCGCTTTCTCTCTCTCCCAGCGCGGCCTTGAGTTCGGCCGCCCTGGCCTCCAGCGCGCCGCGCTCGGCGGCTGAAACCGCGTGCCTGCCGTCGGCTTCCCGGATAGCGGCCTGCAGGTTCTCCAGGTCGCGGGACTTGAGGCTCAGCGCGGAGCGCAGCCCGGCGGTTTCATGTTCTGCGGCTGCAGCGGCGGCTCGGGCCGCTTCAAGTTCTTTTTCGGCGGCAGCCAGCGAAGCTTCGGCCCCCGAGGCCATGGCTTTTTCTTTTTCGAGGCGTTCCAGCAGGTGCAGGTAGACGGAGCCGGGCTGCCCGGATCCGGCCGAGTCCTGCGAAATTATCCCCGCGATCTCGGGCAGGGCGGCCAGGCCTTCCAGTTTTTTCTTCAGGGCGGCCACCGCGGCGTCACGGCCTTTAAGGGTCTCGCGCAGGGCGGAAGTTTCGGCCTGCAGGCGGGCCACTTCGGCGTCCAGCATGGCGGTCTCGCCGTCTTTCTTTATCAGGCGCTTTTCGAAGCCGGCGCTCAATTCCGCGGCGGCGTGGATGGTTTCGGCCTGATGCGCCGCCTTCCCAAGCTCGGCGGCCAGGCGCCCGGCCTCTCTCTTGAATTTTTCGGTTTCGGCGCGCAGGGCCCTTTCGCGCTCCAGGCCTTTGGCCAGCTCGTTCTCGAGGTGCATTACCCGGGAGGAGGCGTGCTCCAGGCCTTCTTTGGCTTTTGACCGCTCCTGCGCCGACACGGCCTCCGCCTCCTGGGCCGTTTTTACGGCGTCCCAGAGGTAGTCGAGCTCGGTGTGGAAGGCGTCGGAGGAAGGGCTGCTCACACGCCCTCCTTGATCACTATGCGGCCCTTGGCGTTCATTTCTATGGCGGCGGAAATTATCTTGGCCCGGGCCCCGATGATCTTCTCCTCCTCGGGGCGGTTCACCAGCAGGTCCTTCACTATCAGGCGCACGTCCTCGGGCAGAAGCTTCGTGACGTTGCCCACGGCGGTCTCGCCGGCGCCGGCGAGGGCGGCGGCCCAGTCGACGTAGGGCAGGGTGACTACGAGCGGCCGCAGGTTCTTGTCGTCCAGGCGGCAGATATCGTCGAAAGTTACCATCTTGCGGCGCATTTCTTCCGAGCCTTTGGGGTCTGCATGGGCGAGCGTTTCCATGATCTCGGCCCGGGCCGATTCGTCCACCAGGGAAAGCAGGCGGCCGAGTTTTTCGGCTCCGCGCAGGCTCTTCTCCAGGCGAGAGCGCAGGTCGCTCTCTATCTCGTAGATCTTCTCCGGTTCGGCCTGCTTCAGGCCCAGCATGCGGGCGCTGACCGCCTGCTTTTTCGAGGGCGGCAGGGCGAGCAGGATCTTGGAGGAAATGTGGGGTTTGCGGTCGGCCAGGTTGGCGATGATGATGGCAGCGTCCTCTTCGGGCGCCTCCGCCAGCAGTTCGGCGGCCTCGGCAGGTGGCAACTTCTCCAGGAATTCGAAAGCGGAACCGGCTTCCAGCAGGGCACCGCCGGCCGCGGCCCGGGCTTCCACGTCTATGATGTCGCCCATCTCGCCGCCTTCTTCCCCGCCGGCGCCGCCGTAGCCGCCGGCGCCGCCGCCAATGGCCTGGGCGGGGGCGTTGAGGCGGGCGTAATCCACAAAACCGGACATCAGGCGCGAGGCCAGCATGTAGCCTATGACCAGCAGGGCCATCAGGGCCACGAGGCCGAAGGCGGACATCAGGAGCACCGGGCGCACTTCGGGCGACTCGAGGGCGCTGCGCCACCAGGGCTGCATCTCGGCGCGGGCGGTGATGATGCTGTCGCCGCGGGCCTCGCTCAGGCGCAGCACGTCGGAGATCATGAGCTTGATGGCGTTGACGCGCGCCTCGGGCACGGTGCGGTCGAAAACGAGCGAGACGGAAAGTTTCTTGACCTTGAATTCGCTGGTGCGCTGGCTTTCTTCGCGCTTCTGTTTGAGGTACTCGCCGGTCTTCTCGAGGATGTTGACGGCGGCGTAGCCGGGCAGGGTGAGGGTGTCTTCGGAGGGCGCGCCGGATTCGAGCTTGCTCTTGAGAACTATTTCCCCCTCCACGGCCACGAAGGAGCGGGCGCGGCCGCGGCCTACGAGCTGTTCGAGCAGGCGGGAGACGTCTTCCTGCATCCGGGAGGAGAGTTCGGCGGCCTGGGCGCTGGGCGAAGGCTCAACGGCCTCCTGGGCGCGGGCGGCGGCCGTGAAGAAGGCGATGGCGGCGAAAAGGGTCAGCAGTTTTTTCATAATCCGTACTCTTATTCTATATAAAGCACGTTACAAAGTTATTACAGGCCGGTGTATATCGGGTGTCGGTGCGCCGGGGGTATGGGCCCGTCGGGTACGCGGTCTCGAACACCGTTCTCGCCGCTCGTCGCTCGGCCTCGTCGCTTGCGCAAGCCTCGGCCTCCGCGACGCCCCTCCGAACCCATACCCCCGTCGCCCCTCTTCGTCACACCGGCAGCTCGAACCAGAAGAGGGCGCCGCCGCCAGGGGCGGCGCCGCAGCCTATGCGGCCTTTGTGCAGCTCTATGATGGCCTTGGACAGCGCCAGGCCGAGGCCGGTGCCGCCGTGGCCGGGGGCCGCCGAGCCCTGGGAATACGGGGTAAAGATCTTTTCGGCTTCTCCGGGTTTCACGCCGGGGCCGGTGTCCTCCACTTCCACGCGGAGGACTTTTTGGGTGAGCGAGGCGCGCACAAAGACCTTGCCGCCTTCGGGCGTGAATTTTATGGCGTTGGAAATGAGATTGGTGAGCGCGTGGGTCACGAGCTCCCGGTCGAGCGTCGCCGCGGCCGGGCCCGGCGGGGTCAGGGCGGCCAGGGCTACGTTTTTTTCGTCGGCTTTCGGCTTGAGGAAATCAACCGCGTCCCTGACCAGCGCCAGGGGGTCTTCTTTCGCCGGGCGCAGTTCCATCTTGCCGCGCTCTATCTTGGCCAGGTCCAGCATGGCCGTGACGAAATTGGCCAGGCGCCCGGCGTTCTCCTTTATGCGCCTGAAGACGGAAATATCGTCGGGGGTGAAGCGGTCCTCTTCCTTGATGAGCATGGCGGCGTAGGTCTCTATGACGCCCAGCGGCGAGCGCAGTTCGTGCGTGACCGAGGCCGTGAAATTCTTCTTCATGGTCTCCAGTTCCAGCAGACGCTCGGACATGGCGTTGAAGGCCCCCGCCAGCTCCGCCACCTCGTCCGAGCCGGAGACTTCGGTCTTTACCCCGAACTTCCCCTCTCCCAGCGCCGCCGCTTCGGCCGAGAGGCGCCGCAGGCGCCTGGTGAGCCGGCGCGCCAGCAGCAGGGCGAGCAGGGCCGCCACGGCCATGGCCGCCAGGAAAGCGGCGGCCAGGTTTCGCCAGACCCCGGAGAGGGCCTCCTTGCGCTCCCGGTCCAGGGCCGCGGCCGAAAAATCCAGCTCCGCGCGGTACTTTTTGCCGCTCAGCCGCCTGGAAAGAGGAACGTCGGAGCGTGCGGGAACTTTGACCTTGGGGAGTTTCACCGGGGCCATGCCCCGGCCGATGTCCAACCGGCAGGAGCGGATCTCCGGCCTTGAAAAACAGAGGCCGGAAAGATAATCCACCGCCATCAGGGGGTCGCCCGCCAGCTCGGCCTCGCCGAGCATGGCCAGCACGGACTGTTCCATGGCCTGCAGCCGCGCCTGCTGCGCCCGGAGCACGGTGCGCTCCTGGAACTTGAGGAAGATGCCGCTCAGCAGCAAAGCCGCGGCCAGGGCCGCGGCCGTGAGCGCCGCGCTGAACTTGTGGAAAAGCTTCATATAGCCTGCCGCCCGCCCCCTCCCGCCCCGCGCGCTAGCGCGACAGGCGGATTATGCGCTCCAGGGCCTTCTTGGCCTGCGTGTTCTGCGGGTCTATGGTAAGGATCTTGCGGAAAGTGTCCGCCGCCTTGCCGTACTCGCCCTTGGCGTAGTAGTCCGCGCCCAGCTGGTAGAGCTTCTCTATCGCCCGGGCGTCCTTCTCCGCCTTGGTCTCCTCTCTCTCTTCCACGCCGGGGACGGCCGCGCCGTTGACGGGCGGCTGCCAGGTGGCGGCCTTGCCCTGCTTCAGGCGGGCTTCCTCTATCATCTTGGAGAGCTTCGCCTTCTCCAGCGGGTCGCTCTCCAGCTTGGAGGCCTTGTTCCAGTCGTAGGCGGCCCTGGCGTAGCTGCCCAGCATATAGTTGCAGGAACCGCTCTTTTTGAGACCGATAAGTTCGTTGGGCTCCAGCTCCAGCATTTCGTCGAGCTTGCGCAGCGCCTCCGAGTAGCGTTTCTTGGTGTACAACTCGTCGGATTCGGTCAGCTTGTACTCCACCCAGCCGCGGCTGAAGTCGGCCGGCACGCGGTCAGGCGTGACGCGCGTGATCTCGCCTATGCGGTCGAGGAAATTGGACAGCGCGGAGTCCTGCTGGTTGAGGCTCTGCGCGTAGGCGAGCTGCTTCATGGCGCGGCGGTCCTGGCCGTTGAGGAAATCCTTCACGCCGCCGCTCAGGAGCTGCTCCCAGCGGTTCTTCTGCCGGCCTTCCACGGCCAGCGACGGGTAGAAAGCCGACACCGTGGAGAGGCGCTTGGTGAGCCCCACCACCGAGGAGTCGGGCAGCAGTTCGTTGGCCCGCTCCAGCAGCAGCTTGTTGGCGCCGTAATAATTCTCCGCCTTTATGAGCTCCTTCACGTCGGCCAGGCGCGGGTCGTTGAGGCTGGCCGTTTCGCGCGGGCTCTTGTAGTCCTTGGCCTCGCGCAGGCGCTTGTACTGTTCCAGCAGTTCGGCCTCGGCGATCTCGCTCTGGGTGGCCGAACCGAAATGGTAGGTAAGGGCCACCTTGTGGTTGCCCGCGGTCTCCTTGACCGTGCCGATAGGCAGGGAAAAGCCGTAGTCCAGCTGTATCTTCTGGATCTTGTAGGAGAGGCCGGCGGTGGCCTGCTTGAATTCGCGGTCACCGGCGCCGAGCGAGGCGCGCACGCCCACGTCGCCGCGGTCGAGGCTGGGGAACACCTTTTCCGCCGCGAAAATGAACTGCTTGTCGGTCTTGCCGTCCGGGGCTTTCTGTATCCTGGCGTCGGCGGCCAGCACCAGCCACAGGCTTTTGTAGGAGGCGCCCAGCCTGGTTTTCATGGGGATCTTGTCCGTGTCGCCGCTGCTGAAGGCCACGTTGGCCTGCATAGCGTTAAGGAGGGCCGCGCCCAGGGTCCAGCGCTTGGTGAGCCGGTAAAGGGCGCCCACGTCGGCGTCCAGGGCGGCCCGGGAATTGGCGCCGGCCAGTACCGGGTCGGTATTGCCGTTCTGCAGCAGGCCGGCTTCCACGGCGTTGTAGGTCTCGTCCAGGCGGGTAAAGCCGTGCGAAAGGTATTTCAGCGACGCGCCGACGGAAAACTTTTCGTACCGGGAGCGCCTGTCGAAGCGGTAGCCCCAGGAGACCTGGGCGGTCTTCTCGGAATAAACGCCGGAGAGCGAGAACTGGTGCCAGAGGCCGCCGATGGTGCCGCCGCGGCCGTTGGAGAGCGGAACGGCGAAGGCCGCCGCGCTGAGGCCCAGGTTGGACCCGTCGCTGAGCCCGCTGTAGAACATGGAGTGCGCCGCTATGGCTTTGGGACGCTCTATGGCCGAGAGGCCGGCCGGGTTGTAGTAAATGGAAGAGATGTCGTCCGCCACGCCCGTGAAGGCGTCGCCCATGCCGGGGCCCCTGGCCCCGAAGCCGAGGTCCTCGAAGGCCGCGAAGGCCGGCAGGTTTCCCCCCGCGAGCAGGAGCGCGGCCGCGGCCAGGAGTTTGATGTCTTTCTTCAGGGAGTTCATAATCATCTTATTACGGTTATTGTTCCCTTATACACCTTGGTTTCCAACCTGATCTGATAGATGTAGACGCCGCCGGGAATGTGCCCTGAAGAGGGGTCCCATTCCAGGTCGTAGTATTCCCCGGAAGCGCTGGGCGACACCGAGGCGGCCGTGGACCGCTGCTTCAGTCTCATCTGCGCCACTTCGCGGCCGGAGATGTCGAAGATCTTCGCTTCTATGGCCGAGTCCCGCGGGTTGTAGCAGCGGAAAATAAAAGTGTCATTGAAGCCGTCATGGTTGGGGGTGACCATGCGTGTCATGGCTATCGATAGTCCCAGCCCCGACGGGGAGGACGCGGCGAAACCCGGCGCCAGGAGCGCCGCGGCCGCCAGGAGCAGGGCACGCGCTTGTCTCATATACAAGTCAATTCTACTTTTCAATTGTGACTATTTTATTACGGAATTGTGGATTCTCCGGCGTTAAACCGAAATCTCTTTGTAATATTTTGGTCGCACGCCTCTTCTATAATTATAGCGTGACCATTACAGGCAAAGCGCGGGCCCTTCTCCTGCTGCTGGCGGCACTCACGCCGGCGGCGCCCCTCTGCGCCGCCCGACTCGAATCGGCCAGCTTCCGGGACGGCAACGGGATCTGCGGCTACGGCTCCGCCATGATGATCTCCTCTAATTTCGTCCTGAACGGCAACCTGCAGACCCTTGCCGCTTCCACCCAGACCAGCGCCGGTTTCTCCCAGCGCAGCGGCAAGCTGGCCTTTTTCCCCCAGCCCGCGCCCATCGGCGACATAGAAGTGGTGGCGGTCTCCAGCTACGCCATCAGGATGTCCTGGACCGCGCCCTCCGCGGACGTCTCCCGCACGGTGGGCTCCGCCGACTTCTATATCCTGCGCTATACCACCGCCGGCTTCCTTTCCAGCGACGCGGCCTATTATTCCGCTTCCACCTATTCTCAGGACTGGACCCCGCTGGCCGCGGGGTCCTCTGAGAGCAAGATCATAGAGGGCTTCAATCCCGGCACCACCTATTACTTCGCCATCGAGACGGCCAACTCCCACAAGCTCCGCTCCGAGCTTTCCAACCCGGCGGCCGCCTTCGCGCTGGTCCCGCTGGCCCCCATGAACTTCAAGATAGTGAGGGCCGGCAACGCCGTCACCATGACCTGGATCCCGCCGGCGGGGTACCAGAACCGCATCGCCTTCAACGACCGCTTCGCCCCCGCCTACCCCTTCGAGGTCAGGAACTACCAGGTGTTCAGGGCCACCGCCCCCGCCAACGCCGAGTGGCAGTTCCTGGCGGAAGTTTCTTCGGCCACCTTCTCCTGGACCGACACCGTCTCCGACGGGGATAACTACTATTACCACGCCCGCGCCCTGAACAAGGCCGGCGCTTCCCTGCCCTCCTACGCCCGCAACAGCCTCTCCGGCAACCTCTACTTCCTGGCGCCCGATAACCAGAGTATCCTGGAGGTTCCCGCGGACGGCATCGGGGCGTTCTTCTCGGAGACCAACGACCCGCTGGATTCCTACAGCGTGGAGATCTCCACCTTCCCCGAGGACCTGGAAGGGCGCGTGGTAAAATCCGTGGGCTTCCGCGCGTACCGCGGCGGCCTGCAGGCCGACGACGAGTTCCGCCTGAGCAAGAACGGGTTCCTGAAACTCTATTACCGCAAGTCGGGGACCCAGATAGTCCCCTCCGCCCAGACCGACGCCAAGGCCGTGAGCATGTACTACTACAACGGCAGCCGCTGGCTGCAGATGTTCGGCCTGGTGAACGACGCGGAGCGCAGCGTGCAGCTGGAGACCACGCTGATGGGGCGCTACCAGCTGCGCACCACCGAGCGCAGCGGCAGTTTCTCGGCGGACCGGGCCGGTCTCACCAACCGCCTGATAACCCCAAACAACGACGGCAAAAATGATACCATGGTGTTTATTTTCGACAACCCCCAGGGCAAGGAAGTGAAGGGCCGCATCTACGACCTGCGCGGCGCCCTGGTGGCCCAGATGCAGACCGGCCCGGTGGCAAATTCCCTGGGCTGGGACGCCAAGTCCGGCGGCCAGGCGGTGCCAGGCGGCGTCTACATCTACCAGATAGAAGTACAGGGTACGGTTTACAACGGAACTGTGGCGGTGATACGCTAGTTAAGGCGTTCCCGGAGGAACATATGAAGGCTTCTTACAGCGAACTTAAAAGATCCCCCCTCGCCCGCAAGGCGGCGCTGCTGCTGGCGCTGACCGCGCTGCATCTGGCGGCCGGGCTGCCCCGCCTGGAGGCGCTGATAGCGCAAAGTATCAACTACCAGGGCTTCCTGCTGAGCAAGATCACCAGCCTGCCGGTGGAGACGCCCCAGGACATCACTTTCATGATCTACAACGCCCCTACCGGCGGCGCGGTCCTTTTTACCGAGAGCCGCTGCAACGTTCCCGTTACCAAGGGCCGCTACGATGTGGAAATAGGGTCTTCTACCGCGGGCGGCATTCCCGGCGACATTTTCCTGAACAGTCAGAACATCTGGCTGGAAGTGCAGGTGGACCCGGACGGCGACTGCCTGGGCACTTACGAAGCCATGACCCCCCGCATTCACCTGCAGGCCTCGCCATACGCTTTCAGTTCGCTCTACGCCTCCACCGCCTCCGCGGCCACCACCGTTTTTTCCGCCGACATCATAGGGGCCCTCCCGCAGACCAGCAACGGCGCCATCACTATTTCCACCAACCTGTTCGTGCAGGGCGGTATTTCGGTGGGCGACATCTCGCCCGGCCAGCAGTTGTCCGTGGCCGGCATGGTGGTCAGCAAGGGCGTCTGGCCGGCCTGCCAGGGGACCGGCACGTGCGGTTTCAAGTTCCCCGACGATACCATCCAGTATACGGCCGCCGCCAATACTCTCTGGGAAGGCGGCGCCGCCGACTCCCTGCATAACATAAACGCCGGCAGCATCGGCCTGGGCGAGTTCAGCAATCCCCCGCGCGCCAGGGTCCATATCTCCAGCGCCGCCGGCGACACCGGCAACCTGCTGATCATCTCTACCGGGACCTCCGACCTGGTCCGTGTCAACGGGCTGGGGGAGGTCTATGCCAACTCCTACTACGGCGAGGGTTCGTCCCTGACAGGCGTGGTGGCGGAGACAGGCGACATGATGACCGGGCCGCTCACGCTGTCCGGGTCCAGCCTTACCGTGACGTCCGTCAGAGGCATAGCCGCGCCAAAACTCAAACTGGCGGACAACGTCGAGATCAGTTCCGCTTCCTCGTCCGTGTTCGGCGGCGTACTTATAAGCACCCACGTCTGGCTTATCCCCGGGGCGGTCATTCACGGCAACGGCTCCGGGCTCTCCGGAGTGGTCACGCTGGACTTCACCAAGGTCTCCACCAGCGGCGCCACCATGTCCGGTCCGCTCACCATGGGTTTCAACCCGGCCACCGTCTCCGGCAGTTCGCTTACCGTCACCGGCGACACCTGGTTGAAAGGCAATACCGTGTTAGGCGCCTACGCCGATCTTGGCCGCCTCACGGTGGGCGGCAACATCGTGGCCACTTCCAGCATCGCCGCCCAGGGCCTCTACACCACCACGCTGAACAGCACCATGCTCGCCGACCTGGCGAATATACGCGTCACTACCGCCACTTTCTGGGGTTATTCAACGGACGATCCGAACACCGATAACCGCTTCAGTATCATGTCCTCCAGCGGCATCAAGGTCAACTTCGGCAAGGTGGTCGCCCCGGCCTTCGTCGGTAACGGTTCCCTGCTGACCAATTTGTCCGGCACGGACTCCACCAAGCTACTTAAGGCCGGCGACACCATGAGCGGCCACCTGCTGATCAGCCCCTCCAGCGTGACCATCCGCTCTATGGGCGCGGACCCCTATGCATTGACGGTATCTTCTACCGCCAGCGCGGCCAAGTACGGTTTCGCGGTCAGCACCATGGGGAGGGTGGGCATACAGGTTTCCGCTCCCACGGCGCCGCTTACTGTTTACAAGCAGATAGCCCTTATTAACGACAACGAGACCATACCGGTATACCTGTCCATAAAGTCGGACGCTCCGGGATATATATACTGGAGCGACGCCTTCGGTAATCTGGGTGCGATGGGCTACAAGCAGCATGTCACCACCCGCGACTTCGTCTTCAAGGCGCTTGGCTCCGATACTGAGAGCGGTGCCGAGGTCTACCGTATCCGTACCGATAACGGCGACCTTAGCGGCGCTACCTGGAAGTTCGGCGTGGGCATCATTCCCACCGAGCGTTTCCACGTGGGCGCCAATATGCTGGTGAGCAACGGGGCCTCACCCATACTCAGCGTAAGCACCACCACCGAGCAGGTCGGCGTGGGCACCTCCGACCCGGTCCATAAGCTGGAAGTGAATGGCGGCATCATGGCCACCTCCTCGGTAACTGCCCAGGGCGGCTTCTTCGGGAACGGCGCAGGAATCACCGGCATTTCCGCCGGAGGCCTGCCGGGCCAGATAGTCGTCTCCTCTATCGCGGCCAGGGAGGACAGCACATACGCAGGCGTGGTCCTCACTTCGGATACTTATGCGACCGGCAAGTTCATAGCGGGCGAGATCTTTACCGCGCTTACCCCGATACATCTGCGCGGAGCGGTGACCATAGACCAGCGCGAAATAGATCCCTCCGTGGCCTTGAACCTGTTCGCGCATAACGGCGGCCCCACTTCCATAAGTTTCGCCGAGGGCGCCATGGCCAGCAAGGCCACTCTCAGCATGCCTTCCAACTTCCGCGACCTGGTGCTGAACATGAACACCACCGGGGACGAGGTTTTCCGCATCAAGGGTAATTCCAACCCCGCGGGCGGCGCGGGCTGGAGGTTCGGCATCGGCACCCCCACTCCCCAGGCGGCTTTCCACGTTGCGGCTGACATCTTCATAGGCACCTCCACGCTGCGCCCGGTGGTATCGCTCTCCACCCGGACGGCCTACCTGGGCATCAGCACAGGTACTGCCATGGAGGGCCTGCATGTGGCTTCCAGCCTGCTGGTAGGCAATGACCGGGGCTCCTCTATTTTCTACGTCAGTACCGGCACCGCGTTCACCGGCATCGGCACCGGCAGTCCCCGCGCCATGCTGGAGATTGGCAACGGCAATATCCTCGCCGAGGGCACTTATTCCGGCACGCCTACCGCCCCTCCGGTTACCGGCACCGGCAGCCGTTTCCTGTGGATGCCTATTAACTCGTCTTTCCGCGCCGGCGGCGTTACCGGCCCCGACGCGTTGGACACTTTCTACGCCTGGGACACCATCGGCCAGTATTCGGTGGCGCTGGGGCAGGACAACCGGGCCTACGCCAACTGGGCCTCCGCGCTGGGCGGCCTGAGCAACTGGGCCAACGGCAATTACACCATGGTCGGAGGCGGCCAGGGAAATATCTCGTTCGGCAACTACTCGGTGATCCCCGGCGGCCGCGACAATGTGGTTTACAGTTCCTACTCGTTCGCCGGCGGACGCAATAACTGGCTGGATCAGTCGGCCGAGGGTACCTTCGTCTGGGGCTATGACAGCGTCGGAGGGCAGGGCAGGTTCAATACGGATAAGGTCACCCAGAATTTCGCCTTCCTGATAGATCCCGTGGACGAGAAGCATTACAAGGTGGGCGTGCGCACGGGCTCCCCGCAGGCAGCCATGGACGTCAACGGCGACGCCCAGTTCGGCGCCGGGGTGACCAAGTCCACGTTCACGGCGGAAGGTTATTTCGTGCCGCGCGCCATGACGTCGGCGGAATTGTACGCCACCACCCCGTCAGTTATGGGCGCGGTGGTCTTCAACTCGGATCTGGCCAATATCTGTTTCTCCACCGGCACCGCGCAGGCGGGGCAGTGGGCCATAGCAGGGTCGAAGAACAATTGCCACGCTTATTGATGTAGTATAATATCCCTGTAGTTCTTCAGGGCGGGGCGCGATTCCCCACCGGCGGTAAAGCCCGCAAGCTCCCAGGAGCAGATCCGGTCCGATTCCGGAGCCGACGGTAAAGTCCGGATGAAAGAAGAACTTATGGACCCTTAACCGGCACCGCCTGTTATCGCGTCATATTAAAGCCCTGAAGGAATTCGGGGCTTTTTTATGGCAAAAAAACATCTTTTCTCTCCCGTAGAAGACATCGTTTCCGATATCCGGCGCGGCCGGATGGTGGTGATCACCGACGACGAAGGCCGCGAGAACGAAGGCGACCTGCTGCTGGCCGGGCGCTTCGCCACGCCGGAAAAAATAAACTTCATGGCCAAGTACGGCCGCGGTCTTATCTGCGCGCCGCTTACGGCCGACCGGGCCGCCGCCCTGGACCTGTTCCAGATGGAGCGCGAGAACAAGGACCCTTTCAAGACCAGCTGGCTTATCTCCGTGGACGCGGCCAAGGGGGTCACCACCGGCATCTCGGCCGCCGACCGCGCCCGCACCATAAAGGTGCTGTCCGACCCCGGCGCCCTGCCAGCGGACCTCACCCGCCCAGGCCATATTTTCCCCCTCAGGGCACGTTCCGGCGGCGTGCTGGCGAGGGCCGGCCATACTGAAGCCTGCGTGGACCTGGTGCGGCTGGCCGGCCTTTCCGGCGCCGGGGTGATCTGCGAGATCATGAACCCCGACGGCACCATGGCCCGGCTGCCGCAGCTGGCCGCCTTCGCGCGGCGCCACAAGCTCAGGATGGGCACCATAGCCGACCTCATAGCCTACCGCCGCCGCACCGAATCCCTGGTGGAGCGGGCCGCGGTGTCCACTTTGCCCACCGAGTTCGGCACGTTCGACATAGCCATCTATAAGGAAAGGCTGACCGGCCTGGAGCACGCGGCCCTGACCCTGGGCAGGATAGGCGACCCGGCGCTGGTGCGCGTGCATTCCGAGTGCCTGACGGGAGACGTCTTCGGCTCGCGCCGCTGCGACTGCGGGCCGCAGCTGCACGCCGCCATGCGGCTGATAGCCAAGGAAGGCGCCGGCGCCATCCTCTACATGCGCCAGGAAGGCCGGGGCATAGGCCTGGCCAATAAGATAAAGGCCTACAGCCTCCAGGATAAGGGCTACGATACCGTGACCGCCAACGAGGCGCTCGGCTTCCCGGCGGACCTGCGCGACTACGGCATAGGGGCGCAGATCCTCTGCGACCTCGGCCTGCGCCGGCTGCGCCTGATCACCAATAATCCCCGCAAGCTGGCGGGCCTTTCCGGTTACGGGCTGGAGATAGCCGGCCGCGTGCCGCTGGTGATAGAGCCCAACAAGCACAACGCCCGTTACCTGCGCACCAAGCGCCATAAAATGGGGCACCTTTTCGCTGTAAAGCACTGAGCACGGAGGAAATAGCAATGAAAACCATAGAAGGCGGCTTTAAGGCCGACAAGCTGAAGTTCGCGATAATAGTCTCCCGGTTCAACGATTTTATAACCGGGCGCCTGCTCGACGGGGCCGTGGATTCCCTGAAGCGCCACGGCGCGGACGAGAAGGACATTACCGTGGTGAAGACTCCCGGGGCCTATGAGATCCCGGTGGTCTGTGAGAAACTCGCTTCGGGCCCCTACGACGCCATTCTCTGCCTGGGCGCGGTCATAAAGGGAGACACCCCCCACTTCGACTTCGTGGCGCAGGAAACGGCCAAGGGCATAGCCGCGGTCTCCATGAAGCATAAGGTGCCGGTGGCCTTCGGCGTGATCACCGCCGACAACCTGGAGCAGGCCATAGAGCGCGCCGGCGTGAAGCACGGCAACAAAGGCGCCGAAGCCGCCGTGTCGGCCATAGAGATGGCGAACCTCTTCAAGGCGCTGAAATAATCATGCCGGCCGGCCGCCGCGAGACCTTCATGGCCCGGGCCATAGAACTGGCCCGGCGTGGGCGCTTTGACGCCCATCCGAACCCCTTGGTGGGGGCCGTGCTGGTTAAAGGCGGCCGGATAATAGGCGAAGGCGCCCACCTGTGCTACGGCGGGCCGCACGCCGAAATAAACGCCCTGCGCGCCTGCCGCGTCAGCCCCGCCGGGGCTGACCTCTACGTGACGCTGGAGCCCTGTTCCACTTACGGCAAAACGCCGCCCTGCACCCAGGCCCTTATCCGCGCTAGGATAAGGAATATATATATAGGGGCCCTCGACCCTAACCCTGTCAACGCAAGCAAAGCGTCTGCTATACTTCGCAAGGCGGGGTTAAAGGTCAAGACGGGAGTGCTGAAGAAGGCTTGCGAGGCGCTGAATCCGGCTTTCAATAAGTTCATGAAGACCGGCCTGCCGTACGTTACCGTAAAGATCGCCCAGAGCCTGGACGGCCGCATAGCCGACGCCGCCGGGCGTTCCCGCTGGATCTCCTCCCCCCAGTCCCGCAAAGAAACCCATAGATTAAGGGCGGAGGCCGACGCCGTGCTGGCCGGCATAGGCACGGTGCTGGCCGACGACCCGCTGCTCAACGTCCGCGGGGTGAAGGTGAGACAGCAGCCCTGGATCGTCGCGCTGGATTCTTCTTTCCGCGTGCCGCGCAAGGCGCAGATCTTTCAGAACGAGCGCGTGATCATAGCCACTACGCACAAGGCTTCGGTTACGGCCATGAAGCAGTTCCCCCACAACGCTAAAATAATGGTTCTCCCTTCGGAGAAGGGCCGTGTTTCTCTTAAGGCGTTGCTAAAGGAGCTCGGCAAACTTGGGATAGCCCACGTGCTGGTGGAAGGCGGCGGGCAGGTGGCCGGCGCTTTTATCAGCGAAGGCCTGGCGGACCGCTTCGTCTGTTTCGTGGCGCCGGTGATAATAGGCGGGATTGATTCCAAAAATTCCATGGTCTGGCCCGACGAGCTGAACGCCGCGCGCAAAGAGCTGGGCCTCAGGCCTGAACTGGCCTCCGTTACCAAAGTGGGGCCCGACCTTATGCTGGATCTGAGGTTCTGATGTTTACCGGAATAATTGAAGCAGTAGAAAAGATAAAGTCCGCTTCCTTCGGGAAGCTGGAAGTCTTTGTGCCTGCAGATTGGGCGCTGGCTGCGGGCGAAAGCGTGGCGGTCAACGGCGCCTGCCTTACCGTCGTTTCCCATAAGGCCGGCGTGGCCGGCTTCGCCGTCAGTCCTGAAAGCTTCTCCCGCACCACCTTGGGCGGATTGAAATCCGGTTCTGTGGTGAATTTAGAGCGCGCCCTGGCCGTGGGCGCCAGATTAGGCGGTCACTTCGTAACGGGCCATATAGACCGTACCGCGCGCCTTCTTTCCGTGCGCGACGACGGCAACAGCAGAATTATAGAAGTGGAAAAGTCCGCCGACGCGGTGATGGTGGAGAAGGGGTCCGTAGCCCTCGACGGGATAAGCCTGACCGTTTACGACGTGAAACCCTGCTCCTTCAAGGCCGCCGTCATCCCCCACACCTGGGCCAATACCGCCCTGAAAACACTCAAGCCCGGAGCATTCCTGAACGTCGAGTACGACATCCTCGGTAAATACGCCTCCGCCAGACCCCCCGGCATCACCCGGGACTTCCTCAAACAAAACGGTTTTCTGTAACCTTTACTGCTTGAGCGCTAAGGGATGGCCAAGGGGCTGTTCCGAGCGCCATTTGGGGAGAGGAGGCTCAATCGCGCAGCGATTGAGGGGAACCGCGCAACGGTTCCCTGCAGTCATGGCGAGCGGAACAGCCCCTTGGCCGTCCCGCCGTGTGCTAGAAGTATCTTGCGGCGTTGGAGGCGATGGCGAGCAGGGGTTTGGAGAAGACGCCGGCGAGCAGCACGCCCGCGGCCATAAGGGCTATGACCGCTTCGGCCAAACCGGGGGCCTCATAAACCTGCTCCGAGGCAGCCGGCTTCATGTACATCACCACCGTGACCTTCAGATAGTAGTACATGCTCACCGCGCTCATTATCACGGCCAGGACGACAAGGCCGGTGTAGCCTGAATTGACCGCCCCGGCGAAAGCGTAAAATTTAGCGAAGAAACCCGCCAGCGGCGGCACGCCAGCCAGCGAGAACATGAAGGCGGCCATGGCGCCCGCCAGCCACGGCCTGGCCTTGGCCAGGCCCGCCAGGTCCTCTATCCGGGGGCCCTTCTCGTCCGTCTCCAGCGCCGCCGCCACCGCGAAAGCGCCTATGGTGGCCATGGCGTAAACAGGCAGGTAGTACAGCACCGCTTCCGCGCCCTGGCGCCCGCCGAAGAAAGCCACCGCCAGGTAGCCAGCGTGGGCCACCGAGGAGTAGGCCAGCAGGCGCTTGAGCCCGCTCTGCGCGAGCGCCGCCAGGTTGGCGAAAGTCACGGTTATCGCGGCCAGCCACCAGAAGATCCTTATCACCGGGCCGCCGTCGAACAGGTGGAAGAGCCGCCACAGCACTATCACGCCGCCGGCCTTTACCGCGGCGCCCATGAAGGCCGCCACCGGCGTGGGGGCGCCTTCGTAAGCGTCGGGCACCCACATGTGGAACGGCACCAGGGCCGTCTTGAAAGCGAAGCCGGAGATCACCAGCAGGAAGCCGGCCAGGGCCAGCGGCGAGGCGGGGCCGGCCTTGAGCGCGGCGAAAGAGAGCGCCGGGTAGAGCGCGTTCAGCACGGCGATGCCCAGCACCGTCATGCCCGAGCCGAAAGCCCCCAGCATGAAATATTTATAGGCGGCCTCCAGGCCGGGCTTGGACCGGCGTATGCCCGCCAGGGCGTAGACCGGCAGGCTCAGGAGTTCCAGCGCGATGAAGGCGGTGAACAGGTCCCCGGCCGCCACCAGGACCATGAGCCCGATCGCGGCCATGAACAGAAGGAAATAGTATTCCCCCTGGCTTTCGTCGGGCGCGGCCTGCCGCGCCAGCGAGAGCAGCACCACCAGCCCCAGGGCGGCCGTGGCGAAAGCCCAGAGATAAGCGGACAGCGGGTTCAGCACCAGGGCGCCGTTGAAGAGGGCCACCTCGGCCGCCGGCGGGCGCCGGAAAAAGAAGGCCATGGCTATGAGCGCGCCCGCGGCTATGAACCCCTGCGCTCCGTTCAGCCGCCGGACGAACAGCGGCAGCAGCAGGATCAGCAGCCCAGCGATGAGCAGCATGAGCGGCAGGGCCGCGGAATTGGCGGTGAAGTCCAGTATTTCGGGGGTCATTTCGCCTCGCCTCCGAGCGAGAATTTCACTTCGGCGGGCGGCGGGGCGGCCTGCCGGTGCGCGGAGTTGATATAGTTAGCCACGGCCGGCATGGAACGCTTGAGGAAAGGGTTGGGCCACACGCCTATGAGCAGGATGAAGGCCAGCAGCGGCAGCAGGTACAGCCACTCCCTGGGGGTGAGGTCCGCCAGCACCTTGTTCTCCGTATGGCGCAGCGGGCCGAACACCACCTGCTGGTACATGCCCAGCATGTAGACCGCCGACAGGATGACGCCGAGCACCGCCAGGCCGGCGAGCCACGGGTAGACCCTGAAGGCCCCGAACAGCACCAGCACCTCGCCGATAAAGCCGTTCAGGCCGGGCAGGCCCACCGAAGAAAGCGTGACTATCATGAACACCGCGGCAAATCCTGGCATCACCTTGGCGAGCCCGCCGTAATCCTCTATGAGGCGCGTGTGGCGGCGCTCGTAGAGCACGCCCACCAGCAGGAACAGGGCGCCGGTGGACAGGCCGTGGTTGACCATCTGCAGCACCGCGCCCGCCACGGCCGCCGGCTCGAAGGCCATGACGCCCAGCATCACCGTGCCGAGGTGCGCCACCGAGGAGTAGGCCACCATCTTCTTCATGTCCCGCTGGCTCCACGCCACCAGGGACCCGTAAATTATCCCGACTACGCCGAGCCCGGCCAGCCAGGGCGCCGCGGCCAGGGCGGCCTGCGGGAACAGCGGCACCGCCAGCCGCAGGTAGCCGTACACGCCCATCTTCAGCAGCACGCCGGCCAGCAGCACCGAGCCGGCCGTGGGCGCCTCCACGTGCGCGTCGGGCAGCCAGGTGTGGAAAGGGAACAGCGGCACTTTCACCGCGAAGGCCAGCGCGAAAGCCGCGAACAGCCAGGTCTGGGCCTGGGCGGTGAGGACCCCGGCGCAGAGGGCCGGGATGGAGAAGGTCCAGACGCCGGTGGCGGTGTGCTGGGCCGCGACCAGCCACAGGATGGCGGCCAGCATCAGCACCGAGCCGGCCATGGTATAGATGAAGAACTTGAGCGCGGCGTAGATCCGGCGCGGCCCGCCCCAGACGCCTATGAGGAAGTACATGGGGATCAGCATGGCTTCCCAGAACAGGTAGAACACGAACAGGTCGGTCACGGCGAATACGCCTATCATGGCGGCTTCGAGCAGCAGCAGGCAGACGTAGTAGGCCTTCTGACTTTCCTTGATGTAGTTGAACGAAGCCAGGACCGAAACGGGCATCAGGAAGGCCGTGAGCATGATCATCAGCAGGCTTATCCCGTCGATGCCAAGGGCGTAGCGTATGCCGTAGGCCGGCAGCCAGGCGAGGTCCAGCGCGAACTGCGGGGCGGAGGAAGCCGGGTCGAAACCGGTCCAGAGTTTAAGGGAGACCAGGAAAGTGAGGGTCGCGGCGAACAGGGCCCCCCGCCTGAGCAGGTTTTCGCTCTGCGGCGGAACCAGCAGCAGCAGGACCGCGGCCGAGGCGGGCAGGACGATCAGGAGCGAAAGAGGGTTGGTGAGGAATTCCATTTTAGATCACCCAGTAAAGCATCAGGGCCACGCCTATGGCGAAGACCAGCGCGTACACGTCCAGCCGGCCGCTCTGCGCCCTGGCCAGCACCCGCCCGGCGGCGTAGGAGGCCTTGGCCGTGCCGTTCACCAGCAGGCCGTCTATCAGGCCCGCGTCGACCAGGTGGAAAAGAAATTTGTTGGAGAAAGCCTTGAGCGGCTTTATTACGGCAAGGCCGTAAAATTCGTCCACATAGAACTTGTTGAAGACGAAGGCGTGGATATGCGACATGGAGTTCTTGAGGAAGTTGGCCGCCCTTGGCAGGGTCAGCGCGAAAGCCGCCGCGATGCCGGCCAGGCCCGCCAGCACGGAGACGGCCATGAGTTTGGCCGCGTGGGGCGTATGCTCCGCCGGGACATAGGCGGGGTCCAGGAAGACGAAGAGGCGGTCCTTGAGCAGGAAGCCGCCGGCCACGGCCAGCAGGGCCAGGGCCGTCATGGGCAGGGTCATGGAGAGCGGGGACTCGTGCGCGTGCTTCTCCCCCCTGCGCTCGCGCAGGAAGGCCAGCACGAACAGCCGGGTGGTGTAGAAAGCGGTCAGGCCGGCGGTCAGCACGCCCACGCCCCAGACCAGAAGGCCGCCGTGCTCGAAGACTTTTTCCAGGATCAGGTCCTTGGAGTAAAAGCCGGAGAGGCCGGGCACGCCCGCGATGGCGAGCCAGCCGGCCGCCACCAGCAGGAAGGTGAAAGGCATGTCCTTCTTCAGGCCGCCCATCTTGAAGAGGTCCTGCTCGCCGGAAAGGCCGTGGATCACCGAGCCGGCGCCGAGGAAGAGCAGGGCCTTGAAGAACGCGTGCGTGGCCAGGTGGAACACCGAGGCCGCGTAGGCCCCTGCGCCGGCCGCCATGAACATGTAGCCCAGCTGGCTCACCGTGGAATAGGCCAGCACTTTCTTTATGTCCTTCTGCAGCAGGGCTATGACCGCGGCGAAGAAAGCCGTGAAGCAGCCGGTCAGCATGACCACTTCCAGCGCCCTGGGCGCGAGCTCGTAGAGGAAAGAGAGCCGGGCGAGCATGTAGACGCCGGCGGTGACCATGGTGGCGGCGTGGATTAGCGCCGAGACCGGCGTGGGGCCGGCCATGGCGTCGGGCAGCCAGACGTAGAGCGGGAACTGCGCGGACTTGCCGGTGGCGCCGAAGAAGAGCAGCAGGCAGATGAGCGTGGGGGCGCCCACGCCCAGCACGGTGACCGGAGCCAGCAGCGGGGCGTTCTTTTCGAGCGTGGCGAAGTCCATGGCCAGCACGCCCTGCGAGGCCAGTAGGGCCGACAGGAGCATCAGGCCCAGCAGGAAGCCGGCGTCGCCCACGCGGTTGGTGATGAAGGCCTTCTTACCTGCGGAAGCTTTCTCGGGGTCCTCGTACCAGAAGCCGATGAGCAGGTAGGAGCAGAGGCCCACGCCTTCCCACCCGACGAACATCACCAGCGGGTTGTCGGCCAGCACCAGCGTGAGCATGAAGAAGACGAAGAGGTTCAGGTAGGCGAAGTAGCGGTTGTAGCCGGCGTCGCCTTTCATGTAGCCCGCGGAATAGACGTGGATGAGGAAGCTGACGCCGGTGACTATAAGGGCCATCACCGCGGACAGCGGGTCCAGGCGGAAGGCGGCGTCCACACCGAAGGTGCCCGCCGAGATCCAGTTGAACAGCGTGTCGCGCAGCAGGCGGTGGTCGGCCGGCAGGTTCAGCAGGTCAGAGGATGAGAGCGCGGCGAAAACGAAGGCCACCAGGATGGCCAGCGAGCCGAGTATCCCCCCGCCCTTCTCGCCGAGGAACTTTTTGCCGAACAGGCCGTTGAGCAGGAAGCCGGCCAGCGGGGCGGCCAGGATCCATTTAAGGAGAGGGTAGTAATTGCCTTCCATCAGCCTTTCAGCTCCTTGATGTTGCCGGGTTCCAGCGTCCGGAAGACGGAGGCCAGCGAGAGGATGAGCGCCAGGCCGACGCCGGCCTCGGCCGCGGCCACGGCGAACAGCATGACGGCGTAGGCGTGCCCGACGGCGCCCTGGCCCAGCGCCACTATGGCCACGTTGGCCGCGTTGAGCATGAGCTCCAGGAACATCAGCATGCGCACCAGGCTGTTGCAGGTGAGAAAGCCCGCCGCCGCGGAGGCGAACAGGGCGAAACTTATGGCCAGCAGGTGGAACTGGGTCATACGGCGGTCCTCCTTCTGGAGGTCAGGGCCACGGCCGCCACTATAGCGGCCAGGATCACGAGCGACAGCAGTTCGAACTGGAAGACGTAGGGGCCGAAGAGCAGGCGGGCGAGTTCCAGGGAGCCGGTCTCGGCGAATTCCCGGGAGGCCGCGACGGCCCGCAGCGGGGCGGCCGCCTTCAGGAGTTCGGCGAAGAGCACGGCGGCCGCGGCCAGGCCCAGCAGGCCTTTGACGCTCGCCGCAGGCTGGCGGTCGCGCCAGGCGGCCGGGGTCACGGTCAGGGCCACTATGAAGAGGGTCATGATGGCGCCGGCGTAGAGGATCACCTGCAGGATGGCCACCAGCTGGGCGCTCAGCGCCAGGTAGAGCGCGGCGGTGGAGAGCAGGGCCAGGAGCATCAGCAGGGCGGCCTTGACGGAGTCGCGCTGGAAGATCATGAGCAGGGTGGCGAGGACGGCCAGGCCGCCGAAGCCGTAGATGGCGGCGTTGAGGATCATGCTCCCCCCTTAGACTTGAGATATTCGTTGGCCAGACGGTTGGCCGCGCCGACCACGGACGGCTCGCCGGGGAGGTTGCGCAGCAGGTCTTCCTTGGTCAGTTTCAGCCGGGCGCGGTCCTGCTCGCCGCCGGGGATCTCGAGCGTGTCCATGGCTATGGCGTCTTCCGGGCAGGCTTCCACGCACATGCCGCACATCACGCAGCGGGCCAGGTCGATGTCGAAAACGGCGGGGTATTTTTCCACGGCGTTGTCCGGGTATTCGGCGGCCTCGATGCGGATGCAGTAGGCGGGGCAGGCGGTCTGGCACATGAAGCAGGCCACGCACTTGGGCGAATTGTCCGCGCGCAGCTTGAGGCGGTGGCGGGTGCGCGTTTTGGCCGCGTGCGGCAGTTCCAGTTGCTGCTCCGGGTACTGCACGGTGGGCATGCCTTTCGGGTTAAAGAGGTTGACGAAGAAATGGCGGAGCGTGACGGCCAGCCCGCGGGCTATCTCCGGGAGGTAGATCCTCTCGAGCCAGTTCAGGGGGCGGTTGTCCACTTTCTTTACGCTTATCATACTTTTCCTAAAGCCAGCATCACCGCGCCGGTGACCAGGATGTTGAGCAGGGCCAGCGGCAGGAGCCGCTTCCAGCACAGGCCCATCAGCTGGTCGAAACGGAAGCGCGGCAGCGTCCAGCGCACTACCAGCAGGAACCAGGAGAAAAATACGGTCTTGGCCGAGAACGCGCCCACCTGCAGCAGCGCCACCAGGTAGTGGTTCAGGGCGAGGGCTTTGCCGCCGGGAAGGATGAAGCCGCTCTCGTAGAGGTAGGGCACCTGCCAGCCGCCGAAGAACAGGGTGGAGGCGAGCATGGAGATCAGGATGATCTCCACGAACTCGGAGAACATGAAAGCGGCGAAGCGCATGGAACTGTACTCCATGAAGTAGCCGATGATCTCCGATTCGCCCTCGACGAGGTCGAACGGGGTGCGCTTGTTCTCGGCCACGGCGGCCACCAGGAACAGGATGAAGGCGAAAGGCTGGTAGACCACGCCCCACGCCGGCAGCCAGCCGAAGAGCAGGCGCCCCTGGGCCCGCACTATGTCCTGCAGGCTCGCCGAGCCGAAGATCATCAGCAGGCCCACGAGCGTAAGCCCCAGCACCACTTCGTAGGAGATCATCTGCGCGGCGCCGCGCAGGGCGCCCAGCAGGGCGAAGTTGTTCTTGGCTGACCAGCCGCCCAGGAATACGCCGTAGATAGCCAGGCCAGACAGCGCCAGCACCAGGAACAGGCCCAGCGGCACGTCGGCTATCTGCAGGTCCAGCTGGTAGCCGAAGACCATGACGTAGTCGCCGAAAGGGATCACGGAGAAAAGGGCGAGCACGGGCACCAGCGCGAAGAAAGGGGCCAGCGTGAAGAGCAGCTTCTCGGCGCGGCCCGGCACGAAATCCTCTTTCATCACCATCTTTATGCCGTCGGCCACGGGGTGGAACAGGCCGTTGAGGGCCAGACCGAACAGGGAAGCCCGGTTGGGGCCGATGCGGTCCTGCATCAGGGCGCTGACCTTGCGTTCGGCCAGGGTCAGCAGGGCGGTGAAGCCCATGACGCCGTTGAGGAAAACGAGGGTCTTGAACGCCGCGGCGCCGGCGAAAAGGATCAGGTCGGAATTGGCGGCGTAGAATTCCGTCATAGGATGCCCTTCAGGGCGGCTTCCGCCGAATCGAGGTGCAGCGAGGTGCCGCTGTAGACCGCCAGCCGGTTGACCATCGCCCAGAGCGGCCGTACGCCTTCGGGGGCGGCCACGGCCGGCACGGTCCGGCGCTCCAGGCCCTGGAAATTCACGAAAGTGCCGGGGGTCTCGAAATAATTGGCGTAAGGCAGGGTGGCGTAAGCGCCCTGGGGGATCTCCGAGCGGTTGGCCGCGAAGACTATCAGGCGCGCCCCCCCCGCCTTCAGCTCGTTCTTGAGGAGGGCCGCGGCCCTGGCTTCGGTCACCAGCACCTTGACGGCCCCGGAGGCCACCTTCGCGGCGAGCTCCCCGAAAGAGAGGCCGCCGCAGGCCGCTTTCACGCGGCGCGCGCCGGCTGCGTTGGGGGCCGGGTCCTTGTTTATCAGGATCCCGTCCTTTATGCCCTGCTCGGCGTTGAAATCGAAGGAGAAATTCTCCGTCTTGAGCGCGTCCTTGGCCAGGCGGGCCAGGGCGGCGTTGTCCTCAACCGACAGCCAGGGCGACCCGAGCACCGCCGCGGCGGCATGGTTCTCGTCGATGCGGCTGGCGGTCTCGCGCAGGGCGGGTTCCAGCTCTATCAGGCCGTTCTTTATCACGCCCTTGGCCAGCCGGTCGCCGGCCTGTACGGCCTTGTAGACCATGCGGCCGGCGTCGCAGAGCCAGGTGTTGGTTTCGGCGTTGGGCCGCGGCATGACGCGGTAGATGGCGCCTTCGTTGTGGTGCACTTCGGTAAGACAGCCGGTGGCGCAGCCCAGGCAGACCGTGGGGGTCTTTTTGAGGAACCAGACGCGTTGCTTGAAGCGGAAATCCCTCGAGGTCCAGGCGCCCACGGGGCAGACGTCGGCGATATTGAGCGAGTAGCCGTTGTCCAGTGCCCGGCCTTCCTTGAGGTCTATGAAAGAACGGTCGCCGCGCTCCATGACCTCCAACTCGGCGGTCTTGGTGACCTCGGCGCAGAAACGCACGCAGCGGGTGCAGAGGATACAGCGCTCGTTGTCCAGCACCAGGTGCGGGCCCAGGGGGCGGCGCTTCTGGCGGCGGACCTTGTCTTCGGCCGGGAAGCGGCTTTTGGCCCGGCTGTGCTCCATGTAGTAGTCCTGCAGGCCGCATTCGCCGGCCTGGTCGCAGACGGGGCAGTCCAGCGGGTGGTTGAGAAGGAGGTATTCCAGCACGTCGCGCCTGGCGGCTTTCACCTTTTCCGTGGCGGTATGCACCACCATGCCTTCGGCGGCTTCGGTGGAGCAGGCGGTCAGCAGCTTCGGGGACTTCTCCACTTCCACCAGGCACATGCGGCAGTTGCCGGAAACCGAAAGCTTGGGGTGGTAGCAATAGCGCGGGACGTGGACGCCCAGCTGCTGGGCCGCCTCCAGGACCGTGGTCCCCTTGGCGACCTCCAGGGTCTTGCCGTCGATGGTCAGTTTCGGCATCAGTGTTTCCCCGCGGCTTCCGGGGCGCAGCAGCGGCCGGCCGCGTGCGCCTCGAACTCTTCACGGAATTTCTTCACGAAACTCATCACCGGCATGGCCATGGCGTCGGCCAGCGGGCAGATGGTGCGGCCCAGCATGCCGTCGGCCGCCGAGTAAAGGGTCTCGATGTCCCGGGCGGTCCCCCGCCCTTCTTCGAGGCGGTTCAAAATTTTCTCTATCCAGCCGCAGCCTTCGCGGCAGGGGGTGCACTGCCCGCAGGACTCGTGGTGGTAGAAGCGGGCCAGGACCTGCAGGAGCTTCACCATGCACTGGCCCTCGGGGATGACTATCACCGCGCCGGAACCCAGCATGGAGCCCGCGGCCGCCAGGGATTCGTAGTCCAGCGCCGCGGCCATGGCCTCGGCGGCGGTGAGCACCGGGGTGGAGGAACCGCCGGGGATCACGGCCTTCAGCCTTACCCCGGCTTTCAGCCCCCCGCAGTGCTTCTCCAGCAGCTCCTTGAAGCTCACGCCGAGCGGCAGCTCGTAGACCCCGGGTTTATTGACCGGGCCGCTGACGCAGAAAAGCTTGGTGCCGGCGCTCTTGGGCGTGCCGATGGAGGCGTACCAGGCGCCGCCTTTCTCTATTATCGCCGGTACCGCGGCCAGGGTCTCCACGTTGTTGATCACCGTGGGGGCCCCGAACAGGCCCTTTACCGCCGGGAACGGGGGCTTGAGGCGCGGCTGGCCTTTGAAGCCTTCCAGCGATTCCAGCAGGGCGGTCTCCTCGCCGCAGATATACGCGCCGGCCCCGCGGTGCACGTAAAGTTCGAAAGAGAAGCCGGACCCCAGGATATTCGAGCCTATAAAACCTTTGCCCCGCGCGGCGAAGATCTCCCGCTCGAGGAGGTCCGCTTCGGCGGCGAACTCGCCGCGGATATAGATGTAGCCCGCGCCGGCGCCTATGGCGTAGCCGGCTATGGCCATGCCCTCTATCAGCGCATGCGGATTTTTGAGCATCAGCTCGCGGTCCTTGAAGGTGCCGGGCTCGCCCTCGTCGGCGTTGCACACCAGGTAGCGGGGGCCCTGCGCGTCCTTGGGGATGAAAGACCACTTGAGCCCCGTGGGAAAGCCCGCGCCGCCGCGGCCGCGCAACCCGGATCTCTTCACTTCCTCGGTGATCTCGGCCGGCTTCATGGCGAGCGCCTTCTTGAGCGGCCGGTAGCCGCCCGCGGCGAAATAGCCCTCGAGGCTTTCGACTTTATCTTTTAGAAGGATATTTTCCATGACATGAGTCGGTGCCGCATCAACGGCCTATGGCCCTCAGGCGGCCATGTCTTAGGTCTTCAAGCAGAGCGTCCAGCTTCCCGGCGTCGAGCTTCTCGAAATAGGTGTCGTTGACCTGCATTACCGGGGCCGTGCCGCAGGCGCCCAGGCATTCCACGGCCGACAGCGTGAACAGGCCGTCCTTCGTGGTCTCCCCCTCGGCTATGCCGAGCTTCTCCCGCAGCCGCGCCAGCAGGCCGGGGGCGCCGGCCATATGGCAGGAGACGTTGCGGCAGACCTGCAGGTGGTATTTGCCGGCGGGAACGCGGTTGAACATCGTGTAGAAAGTGACCACGGCCTTGACCCTGGAATAAGGCAGGCCCAGGAAAACGGCCAGCGCGTCCATGGCCTCTTCCGCGACGTAGCCTTTCTCCCGCTGCAGTTCCTGCAGCAGCGGTATCAGGGCCGCATCCTTGCGCGGGTACCTGGCGCAGACCAGCGCGGCCCTGGTCTTGAAAGTTTCGGTGAGCGTGAAAGGCATCAGCGCTCCAGCTCCCCGCCTATCATGTTGATCTGGCCGAAAGTGGCCACGATGTCGGCGATGTAGCCGCCTTTGATCATCTGCGCCAGGCCGCCGGTGAGCGAGAAGCAGGGCGGGCGCACGCGCAGGCGCCAGGGGCGGCCGCTGCCGTCGCTGACCAGGTAGAAGCCGAGCTCCCCGTTGCCGCCTTCCACGGCCTGGTACACCTCGCCCTTGGGCGGCTTGACGCCTTCGAAGGTGAGTTTGAAATGGGCCATCAAGGCCTCGATATTGCCGTACACTTCTTCCTTGGGCGGCAGGGAGACGTCGAAAGCCGGGTGGTTCACAGGGCCGTCGGGCAGCTGGGCCAGCGCCTGCTCCACTATGCGCACGCTCTGGCGGATCTCCTCCATGCGCACGAGGTAGCGGTCGTAGTTGTCGCCGTTGGAGCCCACGGGGATGTCGAAATCGAAGCGGTCGTAGACCAGGTAGGGCGTGGCCTTGCGCACGTCCAGCGGCACGCCGGTGGAGCGCAGCGCCGGCCCGGTGAAGGAGTGGGCGATGGCGTCCTCCTTGGAGATGTGCCCGGTGCCGTGCAGGCGGTCGTAGAAGATGCGGTTGCGGGTCAGGAGTTTGTCGGCGTCGTCGAGGTTCTTCTTCAGGACCTTGAACGCCTCCACGGTGTCGCGCTTGAAATCGGGGGGCAGGTCGCGGGTGAGGCCGCCCACCCTGGCGTAAGCGGGCGTCACTCGGCCGCCGGCGGCGGAATCGCCCAGGCGGTAGAGGACCTCGCGGGCGTTGATGAGGTAGAAATAGACGGTGAAGGCGCTGAGCTCCATGGCGTTGGCGCCTATGCAGGTGAGATGGTCGGTGATGCGGGAGATCTCGCTCATGATCACCCGGATATACTGGGCGCGGGGCGGGGCCTCAATGCCCATCAGCTTTTCCACTGCGAGCGCGAAGCCCGCGTTGTTGATGAAAGGCGAGACGTAGTTGAGGCGGTCTGTGTACGGCACGCACTGGTTCCAGGTCACGTTCTCGCAGGTCTTTTCGAAGCCGCGGTGCAGATAGCCTATCTCTATGTCGGCGTCGGAGACGCGTTCCCCGTCCACGGTGAGCAGTATCCTTACGATGCCGTGCATGGCCGGGTGCGAGGGGCCCATGTTGAGCACCATGCGCCCGTCCTCGAGCTTCTCGAGGCTCCAGTTCTTCTGGGGTTCGGGGGTCTTGGTCTGCATCGTCAGTCCCTGTGCGGGATCCTCGGCTGGCGCTGTTTAAGCGGGTAATCCTTGCGCAGCGGGTGGCCTTCGAAGCCGTCGTACATCAGGATGCGGCGCAGGTCGGGGTGACCCTCGAAATTTATGCCGAACATGTCCCAGACCTCACGTTCGAACCAGTTGGCTCCGGCCCAGAGCCCGGTGAGGGAGGCCACGGCCGGCGCGTCCCCCCCGACGGGGCACTTGAGGCGCAGGCGGTAGTTGTGGCGCGTGGAGTAAAGGTGGCAGACCAGTTCGAAACGCGGGTCGCGCGGCAGGTAGTCGGCGGCGGTCAGGTCCATCAGCATGTCGAAACCGAGTTCGTCGCGCAGGAAGGCCGCGACCCGCAGCAGGTCCTCCTTCCCGACCAGCGCCGTCTCGTCGCCGCGGAAGGCGTGCGTTTCCAGGACGGCGTCCGGGAATTTGGACTTCAGGGTCTCGAGCAGGTAGCTGGTCATTTATACTTCCTGTCGAGCACGGATTCCTTCGCGACCTTTTCCTGCAGTTTCACCAGGGCGTCCAGGACCGCCTCGGGGCGGGGCGGGCAGCCCGGGATGTAGATGTCCACGGGGATGATCTTGTCTATGCCCTGCACGGTGGCGTAGTTGTCGTAGAAGCCCCCGGAGGTGGCGCAGACGCCGAAGGAGACCACCCACTTGGGCTCGCACATCTGGTCATAGACGCGCTTTAGCACCGGGGCCAGCTTCTCGTTGACCGTGCCCACCACGAACAGCACGTCGGCCTGGCGCGGCGAGAAGCGGGGATATTCGGCGCCGAAGCGGGCGATGTCGTAGGTGGAGGCGAACGTGGACATGAATTCCATGCCGCAGCAGGCGGTGACGAACGGATAGTTGAAGAAGGAATACTTGCGCGCCCAGTTCACGGCCTCGTCCAGCCGCGTGGTCAGGTAGGAGTGGCCGAAGGCGGTCTCTAATCCCATTCGAGCGCTCCTTTCTTCACGGCGTAGACCAGGCCCGCGAACAGCACGGCGAGGAAGCCGGCCATGGCGTAGAAAGCCCCGGGGCCCAGCTGCGTGAACGAGACGGCCCAGGGGTAGAGGAAGACTATTTCGATGTCGAACATCACGAAGAGGACGGCGACCAGGTAGAAATTGACCCGGGCCATGCCGCGGGACTCCATGGCGGGCGGCATGCCGCATTCGAAAGGTTCCTGCTTGACCGGGGACTTCTTTTTGGGCCCGAAGAGGACGGAAAAGAGCACCATCCCCGCCGCAACGGAGAGGCCGAAGCCCGCTGTAAGAAGGATAGCCAGATATTGGCGCATCAGTGAAATTCTACTAAATAATTTCAGGGGCCGGTACGAGCCGCGTTGTCTCGGCCTGCCCAGGCCGGTTAGATGCTTAAAAGCGGAAAAAGTTTCATAGAATCTTTGATATGAAGATCCTTGTCGCGGGCGCCGGCGGCTTCGTTGGGCGGGCGCTTTTAAAGCGCCTCGTCGGTCATGAACTGGTGCTGCCTTCCCGGCGGCCGGAACAGTTCCGCGGCCTGGGCCTTAACGGCGTCTTCCCCCCGTTCACGGAGGACCTCGCCGGCCTCGTGCTGGAGCACCGCCCGGAACTGGTGATAAACCTGCTGGGGATAATAAAGGAAGAGGGCCCCGAGACTTTCGGGAAAGTGCATCTGGAATATACGCGCCGCCTGGCTGAAGGGGCCGCCCGCTGCAAGGTCCGCCGGTTCATCCAGATGTCCGCGCTCGGCGCTGCCACGGCTTCCCCCTCCGCCTACCAGGCCACCAAGGCCCTTGCCGAGGAACTCCTGTCGGCTTCCGGTCTGGAGTGCGTGATCTTCCGGCCGTCGCTCATAACCGGGCCGGGGCAGAAGCTGTTCTCCGATCTGGAAAGGCTGGCGCGCTTCGTCCCTTTCCTCGCGGCGCCATCCGACGCCTGGGCGGCGCCGGTCTCGCTCGAGGACGTTGCCGATTGCTTCGCGCTGGCCGTCAGGGGCGGGGTGCCCGCCGGGGTGTACGAGCTGGGCGGAGAGGAGCGGCTGGATTTTGCGGAACTTTTCCGCCGCGGCCTGGCGGCGCGCGGGGTGCGGCGGGCGGTCATCGGGCTGCCGAGGGTTTTCTTCCTGCCGCTGCTGCCGTTCTTCGCCCTGCTGCCGCAGCCGCCCCTGACCAGGGAGCAGTACCTCATGCTGGGCGCGCCCAACGTGCCGTCGGGTCGTTTCCCGGGCGTAAAAGAACTACTCGGGGCCGTCCGCCCCGCTTTCTAATCCTTAAGCAGCAGCTTCAGCGCGGTCCTGGCGTCCTTGGTCAGGCGCGCGTCCGTGAGGCCGCGCCGGATGGCACGGGCCTGCGCCTCGCCGGCCCAATGCGGCCCGGCCTCGCGCGCGAGCTTCGCGCGGATCTTCTCCACGAAGCGTTCCAGTTCCGCCGGCGGCATGGCGGGCGCCGCGGCCCTGCCGGCCGCCGGCTGCGCCTCGCGGCGGCCGCTGAATTCGTAAGCGGCCACCGCCACGGCCTGGCCCAGATTCATCGACGGCTGGCGGTCCTGCGTGGGGATGTTGATGATGGCGGAGCAAAAAGAAAGGTCTTCCTTGGTCAGGCCCGTTTTTTCGGAGCCGAAGAGAACCCCGGCTTTTCCGCCGCAGGCGGCGAAGGCCCCGGCGGCGTCGCGCAGTGGCAGCACGTCCCGGTCCGGCTTGAGCCTGTGCAGGGAGGACGTGCCGAAAAGGGCCGCGCAGTCGGCTGCGGCCGACGGAATGTCGGGGTAAAGCGCGGCGTTGCCGATCACGTCCATGGCCCCTATGGCCGATACGGAGGCTTCCTTGCGCCAGCAGGCGGCCGCCTCGGCCCAGTCGGAGTCGAAGGCGGAAACCAGGGCCAGCTCGGGAAGGCCGAAGTTGGCCATGGCCCTGGCGGCGGCCCCGATATTGTCGGGGTTCCTCGGGCGCACCAGGATGATCTTTATGCGCGGGCGGGTCATTTGGCGCCGCGGCAGGCTTTGGCGAAGGCGGCCAGACCTTCCTCGCTGAGCCCGCGGCCCAGCGCGCCGTCCAGCCTGGAGGCGAGTTTGGCCTTGCGGAAGAAAAGGGCCGTGGGGACCACCTCTACCGCGAAGAGGTCTTCGAGTTCCGGGAGGTCGTCGGTGCAGACCAGCACGAAGGTTCCCGGGGCGGCCTTCGCCTGCTTTTCAAAGGCCGGCAGGAACATCTGGCAGAAAGGGCAATAGGCGGAGTAGAAGAGGGCCAGCCGGTCGCCGGCGGCCAGCTCGGCGTCGAAATCGGAACGTTTGGTTATTTTTTTCATATTCTCCCCCCGCAGGGTAAAATCAAAGCGCCGGCAAGCCGGCGCTTAAATTATATCAATTCGTCCTGAATTCTCAGTTCACGGGCACCAGCACGGTCACGTCCTTCTTGGCCTTCTGGGCCCGCAGGAACTCCCCGCGGCCGCCTACTTCCCAGCAACCGTCGCTGCAACCGTACCTGACGCCGTCCTGGTCGGTGATGATTTCTATATGTCCGTGTTCCGGATTGGCCGTGCCGTAAGCGAATTCCTGCCCGGGGGCGTAGACTACCACGCTGCCCAGCGGCATTTCCTCGAAGCTGTCCGGGGTCGGGATCACCTTCAGCCCGAAGCGGGCCGCGCGCGCCTCGTCCTCTTTCGCCCAGTCGGCGAACATGTAGGCGCTGGGGTCGGGAACGGTCTCTTCATAAGGAAAGCCCGCGGCCATCAGGTCCTTCCAGACCCAGTTATAGCACCGGCCTTTAAGTCCGTAGCCTACCCGCTCGGCTGCAATGGCCGCCAGGCGGCCGGCCTTTTGGGCGTCATAGCCGGCAGGCGTTGAAGATCTGTCGGCCACCGCGTCGCGCAGCCGCTCGCCGCCGGCCCTGACCGGGTCCGGGAGCTGCGCCAGCGCGATATCCTGGGAGTAGATGCCGGGTGCGGAGGAAAGGAGTTCCCCAAAGGCCATTTCCGCTCCCGCCGGGGCGGCGGCTAGCGCGAGCAGCAGGAGTGCTAAGGCCTTGGCGGAGCATGCGGGGTTCATGCTATGTTGTATCACCCGGGTTGACGGATATCAACCCTCTTTGGGCCCAGCGCGGGATGGGTCCTAAGGCCCACGGCGGGATCAGCCCAGCTTGATGTCGAGGCAGTACAGGAGGGCCATGGCCTCGGGCAGCGAGAACCTGGCGCCTTTGATCTTGTTGTCGTCGGGGCGGATGGCGTAGTTGCAGGCCTTGCTCAGGTCGGCCTCGGCGAGGTTGGTGCCGCCGAAGACGGCGCCGGAAAAATCAGTATGGGTCAGGTCGGCTTTCGCCAGGTCCGTTTCGCGGAAATCTGCGCCCCTGGCCTGGCAGCGCGAGATGCGGGTGCCGCGCAGGGCAAGGCCCAGGAAGACGGAATCGTTGAGGAGGCAGTTGATGAACTCCACGGGGCAGGCCAGGCGGATCCTGGGCCAGTGGGCCTCAGTCCAGTTCACCCCTACCAGTTTGGAATCCTTGAAAGAGGCGCCGGAGAAGACGGAACCCTGCAATTTGGCGAGGCTGAGGTTGCAGCTTTCGAAGCGGCAGTCGGTGAACTTGCAGAAACGCAGGACGGCTTTGGTGAGGTCGCAGTTGCGGAACACGCAGTCCTGGAAGGTCTTGGATTCGAAAGTCCCCTCCCGGAGAAATAGGCCGGCGAAGGTCTCGTCCGTGTACTCGGTCCTGGCGGTTTTCATAAATGGCGCGCAGCTTTATCTGTGGCGGCGCTTCATCCTTTTGGAGGCGGCGTACGCCGTTCTGGATATCGAGGTAAGCAGCTCGGAGAAGGCGGTGAGCACTGTCGCTGTGTGGAGCGGCCGTCTCTCCGCCGGAAGGCAGATGGCCGTTATCCTTGCCTGCCTGAGGGTTTCCCTGAGGGGCGATTCGGTTTCCTTGAATTTGCGGCCGTAGAACTCCGCTCCTTGCTTGGAAGCCGCGCCGATCTGAAGTTCAAGGCAGTGGAGCAGGGCACCCGCGCCGTCCATGAGAGCCGCGATTAGTTCCGGAGCGGCGGTCCTGCCGGGGCGGCAGTCGTGCATCGTTGAGATGACTTTTTTTGTGTGCAGAAAGATGTCGGCCGTCAGCGGCAGGAGGCTATGCGAGGAGATGCGGTTTTTTCCCTTCAGGGCCCGTTGCAGCAGGGTGTAGACCTCTGCTTCTCCCGAGGCAAGAATGCTGCGGTTCGCCCCGCGGGCCAGCAGAGCAGCTACCCTGCCTGCCGCTCTGACCGAGAGTATGGCCGCGTGTCGGTCAGGATCGGTGAATCTGAGCGCGCCTATCCGGGCCGCGCGCAGCAGACGGTAAGGGAGGAATTCGGTATTGCAACAGATCCGTTCCGGCAGAATTTTTCTCCGTGGCCCGGCAGGTCAGATCCCGCCCTGGGGCAGGTCGTGGGTGCTGAGGTAGTCGAGGGCGTTGCGGGCGGCGGCCTGCTGGGCTTCCTTCTTGTTCTTGCCTGTGCCGAGGCCCAGGGTCTTCTTGCCGAGGTGAACGCGTACGGTGAAGACCTTGTTGTGCTCGGGCCCGGTTTCGCCGGTCAGTTCGTAGTCCGGCGGGCGCTTGTGCTTTTTCTGTATCAGTTCCTGCAGCGCGCTCTTGTGGTCTATGTCCAGCGTGGCCGGGGTATGCCCCTCCAGCCAGGGGATCACGATCTTTTCCACGGGGGCGAGGCCGCCGTCGAGGTAGACCGCGCCCAGCACCGCCTCCATGGCGTTGGCCAGGTTGCTATGGCGGCGGGTGCCGCCGCTCAGGTGCTCGCCGGCGCCCAGGTTGAGGCGGTGCCCCAGGTCGAGCGCCTCCGCCCACCTGGCCAGGTTGGCCCTTGAGACAAGGGCCGATTTGGTCTTGGAGAGGAACCCCTCGTCCTCCGAGGGGTTCTTAAGGAAAAGATAATAGGATACGATCAGGCCCAGCACGCTGTCGCCCAGGAATTCCAGGCGCTCGTTGTACCGGGGAGAACCGCTTTCGGTGGCGTGCGACTTGTGGGTCAGCGCCTCCGAGAGCAGCTCCTTGTCCCTGAAACTGTATCCTATTACTTCTTCAAGGGAAGACATGGGGTCCCGTCGGGGGAACTCAGTCTTTCTTGCCGGCTTTTTCCTTGATGTAGGTGACGGCTTCGCCGACGGTCTTTATCTTCTCGGCGTCCTCGTCCGGGATCTCTATGTCGAATTCCTCTTCGAGCGCCATGACCAGCTCGACGGTGTCGAGCGAGTCCGCGCCGAGGTCCTGCACGAACTGGGCCGGCGGGGTGACTTCGGCCGCGTCCACGGCCAGCTGCTCGACTATGATCTTCTTCACTCTTTCTTCCAGGTTTTCGGTTACTGCCATTGCGTTACCCTCCTGCTTAGTTTGAATCCGCTTGAATCACATGTAGAGCCCGCCGTTCACGGCCAGCACCTGGCCCGTGATGTAGGCGGAATCTTCTCCGGCCAGGAACAGCGCCGCTTTCGCCACCTCGCCGGGCTCGCCCATGCGGCCCAGCGGTATCATCTCTGAGATCTTGGCTTTGGCCTCGTCCTTGAGGCCCTCGGTCATGCGCGTGCGGATGAAGCCCGGCGCCACCGCGTTCACCAGCACCTGCCGCGGCGCGAACTCGCGCGCGAGCGACTTGGTGAGGCCTATCAGGCCGGCCTTGGAGGCCGAATAGTTGGCCTGCCCCGCCTGCCCGCTCTGCCCTACCACCGAGGAAATGTTTATGATGCGCCCTGTCCGGGCTTTGAGCATCAGCCGGGAGGCCGCCTTGGCCATCAGGAACGACCCTTTGAGGTTCACGCTGATGACCGAGTCGAAATCCTCCGCCTTCATCCGGAGCACCAGATTGTCCTTGGTGATGCCGGCGTTGTTCACGAGGATGTCCACTTTGCCGAAGGCTTTGGCGGTATCCTCGATGGCGCGGTCGCAGTCGGCCTCTTTGGAAACGTCCAGCCCCAGGCCCAGGGTCTTCGCGCCGGTCCTGGCGGTTATCGCCTCGGCGGCGGCGGTGGAATCGGCCCCGTCGAGATCGGCCACAGCCACGGAGGCGCCTTCGGCCGCGAAGGCCATGGCGATTTCCAGGCCTATGCCGCGGGCGGCGCCGGTCACGATGGCGGCTTTCCCCTCGAGGCGTTTCAAGCTTCGGCCTCCTTGGCCTCGGCGATGCGGTCCTTCACCTGCTCCATCTGCTTGCGGATATGGGAGACCATGCCCGCCGCGGCCAGTTCGCCGCTGACGCGCAGGGCGTTGAAGACCGCGTTGGGGGTTATCTTGCCGTGGCAGACTATCACCACGCCGTTCACGCCCAGCAGCGGGGCGCCGCCGTAAACGTCCACGCTCATCTTGGTCTTCATTTCCCTGAAAAGCTTGCTCATCAGCATGGCTCCGATCTTGTAGGTGAACTTGCCCATGATCTGGTCTTTCAGCATCCGGAAGACCGTCTTGGCCGTGCCCTCGTAAAGCTTCAGCGCCACGTTGCCGGTGAAACCGTCGGCCACGACCACGTCGGTCAGGCCGTCTGGGATATCTCGGCCTTCCACCGGGCCGTAAAAATTGACGCCCATGTTCTTTATGAGCGGCAGGGTTTCCTGCACCAGAGAATTGCCCTTGGTTTCCTCTTCGCCTATGGAGAGGAGGCCTACCGTGGGGTTCTCTATCCGGAACAGGGACTTCATGTATACGGACCCCATGACCGCGAACTGGGCCAGGTGCCAGGGCTTGCAGTCCATGTTGGCGCCCGCGTCGAGCAGTACCGAAGTGCCCTTGTAGGTGGGCAGCGGGGCGGCTATGGCGGGGCGTATAACGCCGGGGATACGCTTCATCTTGAGGAGCGCGGCCACCATGATGGCCCCGGAATTACCCGCCGAAACGAACGCGTCGGCTTTTCCCTCGTGCACCAGGCCGGCCGCGACCATCAGCGAGGAGTCGGGCTTGGCGCGGCACTCTTCCACCGGCTCGGCCGACATCTCCACCAGCTGCGGGGCGTGGACTATGCTGATGCGTTCCGGGTCTTCCGCGCCGAGGCGGCGCAGCTCCTCCCGGATCTCGGGGTCCCGGCCTACGAGGATAATCTCATGCCGCAGCTTTTTGGCCGCGAGCAGAGCCCCCTCGATATTGGGCTTCAGGCCGAAGTCGCCGCCGTGGGCGTCAAGCGCTATTCGCATGCTTGCCCCGGCTTATTTCTGATCCTTGCCCTCTTCGCCTTTGGCGGCCTTGGGGGCGACTTCTATCTTGCCGTTGTAGGAGCCGCAGGACGGGCAGACGCGGTGGGGCAGGCGGAGCGCGCCGCACTGGCCGCAGGAGGACAGGGACTTCACCTCGAGCTTCCAGTTCTGGGCGCGGCGCTTGTCACGGCGCATCGGGGAATGTTTACGTTTAGGATTCGGCATAGTAGCACCTCATTGTTTTACTTCGAATTCTTCTTGCCGGGCTTTCCCGGGGTCTTCAGGTCCAGGTCTTTCAGGGCCGAGAACGGGCTGGCCTTGTCGGTCCTGCATCCGCAGGTCTTGCTGTTGCGGTTGACGCCGCAGACCAGGCAGCGGCCCTTGCAGGCGTCCGAACACAGGACCTTTATAGGCGCGACCAGGGCCACGGTCTCCCTTATTAATTCGCGCGCATCTATATATTCTAGCGAATCCGGATACACCTCGTCAAAAGAGTCCTCAAAAGCGCGGGCCAGGGGATCGCCGCAGCGGGCGCAGATAAGCTCGAGTTCCGCGTATATGCGCCCTTCCAGCAGGATGGAGTCCCCCCCGACGGAGAAATCCAGCTCCAGGCGGAGCTTCTTGAGCGTGTCCGGGGAGTCGAAAACGTCGGCGTAGGCGGCCGGGGCCGGGGCCAGCTTGACGTTGCGCCCGCCTTCGGCCTTTATGTCCGCGTACCTGAAAACAAGGGGATCGTTTTCCTGCATAAGAACAATAAGATATCAACTATGCGGCGGTTAGTCAACGGAGACGGGGCTCAGGCGGCGTGGCCGCCCTTCCGTTCCGCCACCGACCAGGGGGGCCTGCGGTTGGCGCTGTGGTAGGTCCTGATCAGCACCTCGGCGATGAGCCCCATGAAGGCGAACTGCACCGCCACGAGGGCGAAGAAGATGGCCACCAGGAAGAGCGGCTGGTCCTTTACGAAGATGGCGTTGAAGAACTTGTTGTAGAGAGTCCAACCGGCCATGAGGGCGGAGGCCGCGAGCAGGGCCAGGCTGAGGCCGCCGAACAGGTAAATGGGTTTGGTGATGAAGTCTCCCATGAACTTTACCGTCAGGAGGTCCAGCACCACTTTGAAGGTGCGGGCTATCCCGTATTTGGAGGCTCCGGCCTTACGCGGCCTGTGGTTAACCTCCAGTTCCGACACAGAAGCCCCGTCGTAGGCCAGTATCGCCGGGAGGAAACGGTGCATTTCCCCGTAGAGGTCCGCGGCTTTCAGAAGGGAGGCCCGGTAAACCTTGAGGGTGCAGCCGAAGTCGTGGAGCTTGACCCCGGTAACGGCGGATATCACGAAGTTCGCCGCCCTGGACGGCAGGATGCGGGAGAAGAAAGCGTCCTGGCGCGCCTTGCGCCAGCCGCTCACCACGTCGGTGCCGGCGGCGGCCGCCGCGAAGAGCCGGGGGATGTCCTCGGGGTCGTTCTGCCCGTCGGCGTCCAGCGTCACTATCCAGTCGCCCGCCGCCTCGGCGATGCCGGCTGCCAGCGCCGCGGTCTGGCCGTAGTTCTTGGCGAGGCGCAGGGCCCTGTGGCCGGGCCGCCCGGCCAGTTCCGAGAGCTTGGTGAAAGAGCCGTCCGTGCTGCCGTCGTCCACCCAGATCACCTCGAACGGAACCTTGAGGCGGGCCAGGCCCGCTTCCAGTTCGGCGGCAAAGCCGGGGAGGCTGGCGGCCTCGTTGAAGACCGGGATCACTGCGGAGACGGTAGGTTTCATCCGGCGTATCCTTTCTGCCTGAGCAGTTCGGTGTAAAGTTCTTCCTGCTGCCTGACCATGAAATCAATGTCGAATTCCGCCAGGTCGGCGGCGGCGGCCCCGGCGGCGAGGCGGGCGCGCAGGGCCGTGTCTGCCACGAGGCTCTCGAGCGAGGAGCAGAACGCGTCCAGGTCGCCCTGCGGCACGCAGAAGCCGTTCACGCCGTCCTTGAGCAAATCGGCCACCCCGTCAGTGCGGTAGCAGACCGCGGGAAGGCCGGTCTTGAGCGCTTCCACCAAACTTCGGGGCAGCCCTTCCCACAGCGAGGTCAGCGCGAAAATATCCGAGGCCGCCAGCAGTTCGGGCGTGTCCTCGCGCCAGCCGGGGAACAGGCAGGTCTTTTCAAGTCCGCGGGCCGCCGCCTCGGCGCGCAACGCCGGCAGCTCTTCTCCCCCTCCCACGAAAACGAACCTGGCCCCGGGCCTGCGCGCGGCGATCCTGGCCGCGGCTTCCAGGAAGTGGCCGGGGTTCTTCTGGGGCTTGGCGTTGCCGATGCTGAGGGTCACCACGTCGTCCGGCGCCAGGCCCAGCCGCGCTCGCACGGCGGCGCGGTCTATCTTCGCCGGGTAGCCGGCCAGCTTCACGCCGCTGCGGATGAGCCGGTACTTTGCGGGGTCGCCTATGCCGGCGGCCCTGGCGGTCTCCATGTTGGCCCTGGAAACGAAGATCAGCGCGTCGCTGAAGCGCGCGCAGACCTTCTCCAGCAGGACGAAGAAACCCCTCTTGAGCGGGTTCTGCAGCGGGTGGAAACCGAAGCCGTGGAAAGTATGGACCACCACGGGGCTTTTGGCGAGGGCGGCGGCCAGGCGGCCCAGGATGCCGGCCTTGGAGGAATGGGTGTGTACGATGACCGGCTTCAGGCCGGCGAGGACGGCGCGCAGCTGCAGCAGGGCGGCCAGGTCCCCTACGGGAGAGATCTCGCGCCTCAGGAGGGAAGCGTGCAGCAGGCGGCCCGGCTCGCCCCTGGAGTCCAGGATGCCGCCCGGCCCGGCGACGATCAGCGCGTCGAAGCGGGCGCGGTCCAGCCGGGCTACTGTGTAAAGTGTGTTGGCCTGGGCGCCGCCGAAGTCCAGCCGTGTGATCAGGTGAGCGACCTTTACCATCTTCTAGCGCCCTTTGCTTACCTTATATAGTGGGAAGTAGTGGCGGAGGATATCCTTGTACGCGGCCGCCTTCGCCTTGGCCATGCCCCGCGCGCCGAGCACGCAGAGTCCCGAGCCGTCGCCCGTGCCTATGCCCCGCAGGATGAAGAAAGCCGGGTATTTCCCCCTGAAGACCGGGCGTACGCTGAACAGTCCGGAGCGGAGCGTTCCCGCACCGAGCGCGGCGGCTATAGCCTCGTTCCCTCGCACCACGGCCGAACCCGCCGTGCCCTCGAACCGCACGGCCTTCACTCTGCCGCCCGGCTCCCTGGCCAGCGGAACTATCGCGCGGAGGTAGCCTATCTTTTCGGTCCGGTTCAGGCGGGATTCTATCCAGCGCGGCTGCAGCATCAGCGTCCAGTAAACGTCGGAGGCGGTGGTCTTGTCCTCGGCCAGGCAGTAGAGCCCGTCCGGCGGGGATTTGAGCGTGTGGGCGTAGAAATTGAAGGGGGTCATGCGCGGCAGGGGGCGGGCGCCGTCGTCGGCGCCGGCGGCCGTGATCCCGCCGCAGGCGCGGTGGAAGTCGGCGGGCGCGAGGCTGTCCCCCGCCATCAGCGTTTCGCCGCGGGTGTCCCGGGCCGCGGCGCCGGCGGCCGCGCTTTCGGCCTGCAGGCCGGCGTAGGCCAGGCAGTGGGCCGAATCGCAGAGATGGTAGTCCATGCTGGCGTGCGAGGTCATGCGGGCCAGCCGGGTGAGGCGCGTGCGGGCCGTTACCGCCACGGCCTTAAGCTGTTCCGCCATCCTGGACCCGTCGGAGACCTGGGCCGTCACCGGCCCCACCATGGTCTCCACCGAGGTCTCGTTGACGAGCCAGAAACCCTTTCCCTTGGCCAGGGCGTTGATCTCTCCGGCCAGTTCCTTGTCGCCCCTGTTCACCCCGTGGGCGTCGGGCAATTCCGGGTTCTTTATAAGGATCACGCCGCCGGCAGCCTTGGGCACTATGCGCAGGCTGTTGTTGGTGGTGTGGGCGGTGGCCCCCATGCTGTCGCGCACCTCGTAGATGCGGTTCATCTCGTCGTAGGCGACCGACCACTGCATTCCGCTCTTGCCGGAGACCACCCGGCCCAGCCGGGAGTCCACCAGGTCGAAATCGGAAGCGGCGATGAAGTTGAAACTCTTGATCAGGGCAGGCACGCCTTCCTTGTCGGCGTAAAGGGCCACCCGCACCGCCGGGCCGGGGCCGGGCGGCACCGGCGCCTTGCGCGACGGCCACGCCATGCGGGCCCAGTACAGCAGGTTATCTATCTTCCCCTTTACGTATTTGCGCAGCTTCTTCTCCTTCTCGGCGAAGAAAGGCTCTTTGGGGTCGATGTCGGAGAGGGTGTAGTAGGTCTGCCAGGCCGGCACGTAGAAATCCGAGTCCTCGTAGAGGCGGGCCAGGTCGATCTCGGCCTGGATGTTGCGCGGATCGTAGGTAAGGGCTTCCTTTATAAAGTTGACGGCGTGCGGGCGCTTCTTGATCTTCACGAGGTTCTCGCTGATGAGCTGCGCCGCGGGAGAGAGCAGGTAAGGATAGCGGGTGTAGATGCCGCGCAGCCCGTCGATAGCGGCGCCCGGCCCCGCCAGTTCGGCTTCCGCCATCGCCTGGCCCAGCCTGGCCTGGTTGGCCAGGTCCTGGTCGGCCGTGAGCGTGCCGGCTTTCTCGAAGGCGGCCCTGGCGTCCTGGAACTTCTCCAGGCTAAGCAGGTTCCAGCCTTTCTCGAGGTGCAGGTAGAAATCTTCCGGCTCGGCGAGCTCGCCCTTGGCCAGGTAGGCCAGGGCCTCGGCGTTCTTGCCCCCTTCGGCGAGGAGGGCGGCGAGGTCGCGCAGGGCCGCCCCGGTCAGGGCCTGATCGGAGGAACGGTACACCACGTACTTGAGGGCGCCGGCGGCGTCCTCGGGGCGGCCGTCCATCCACTGGGCGGCGGCGTCGTAGTATAACTTGCGCAGGTCTTCCTGCGCGCGCAGCGGGGCCGCGGACAGGAAGGCCGCCAGGCAGAGCAGCGCGGTTTTGCTCGTCATCATAGATGACAAGATAGCAATTCTCCGAGCGGCAAGGGAATAGTAAGGAAAGTATTTTGAATTTTTTTTATCTTTTATGTATAATAAATAGCGACGGGCCATTAGCTCAACGGTAGAGCAGACGCCTCTTAAGCGTAAGGTTACAGGTTCGAATCCCGTATGGCCCACACAGATTTTTCAGCGGCGGAGTAATGAGTAGTCGGCGAGTAAAACGGCGAAGGCGCGACCTGCCCGGAATACTCAGAACTCATTACTCCTTTTTATTTGCGGCGCCCGCGGGGGCATTCGGGTCGGGATGGCGGAATTGGCAGACGCGCATGGCTTAGGACCATGTGGGGTAACACCCGTCGGGGTTCAAGTCCCCGTCCCGGCATCCGGATAAAATATAAACATCTGCGTGGAGGCACAATGAACATTCCGCTCGGTTTCGGCGACAAAATAAAGAAGATAAAACAGGAAGGCTGCGTGCACGTGTTCGCGGTCAACGTGGACGCCAAGGCCCTCGAGGGCGCTTCCCAGGAGGCGCTGGTGCGTCTGCAGAGCGTCGTGAGCCTCCCCGGCTTCCGCGTCGGCAAAGTGCCGCTCGCCATGATAAAGGCCCAGTTCCCCTCCATGGTCAAGGACGAGGTGCTCGACATAGCCGCCAAGTCCGCGCTGCCCGAGATCCTCAAGGCCTCCCAGCTGAACCCGGTGGTCTCGCCGCTGCTCAAGAACGTCAGCTACGAGCCAGCCAAGGCCCTCTATTTCGAGATCCAGTTCGAATGCTCCCCGACCGTCGAACCCAAGGGCTACGAGAAGATCGCCGCCACACGCAAGACCCACAAGGTCACCGACTCCGAGGTTGAGAAGTACATAGACCAGGTGCGCGAGTACAACGCCTACCTCAAGCCCGCCGAAGAGAATGAAGCCGCCTCCAAGGAACATTTCGTGATCGTTGACTACGACGTCTTCGAGAACGGCGTCCAGGTGCAGGACGGCTCCGTGAAGGGCGAGATCGTGGACCTCTCCAGCCCGCAGACCATCGCGGGCCTGGCCGACGCCGTCACCGGCGCGAAGCGCGGCGAGAGCCGCGAGTTCGACGCCCCGTTCGGCGACAAGAAAATGCATTTCAAGGTCACCGTCACCGAGATCAAGCGCAAGGTGGTCCCGCCGCTCGACGAGAATTTCCTCAAGGAAGCCGGCGTGAAGACCGCGGAGGAGCTGAAGGCCAACGTGCGCAAGCTCCTGGAGCAGGGCGCCTCCGAGCGGACCGAGAAGGACATGCTCGGTCAGCTGGAGGACGCGCTGATAAAGAGCAACCCGCTGGCGCTCCCCCCCACGCTGGTCAAGGAAGAAGCGCAGGAACTCCTGGAACTGTTCAAGAAGCGCGCGCCCGCCGAGCAGCACCTGCCCGACGAGTCCCTCCTGGAGCGCCTCAAGCCTGTGGCCGAGCGCAATCTTTCCCTCACCTACATCCTGCACCACATCGCCAAGAAGGAGAAGGTGGAGGCCACCGACGCGGAGCTCGAGGCCGAGCTGGCGAAGGTGATGGCCCGCCTGAACACCGAAGAGGAGAAGGCGAAGGGCCGCGAGCTGTTCGAGAAGCGCAAGGAGTACATCCGGGCGTCCATGGTGGAGAGCAAGACCATGGCGCTCGTGAAGGAACGGGCCGTAATTAAGGAAGAGACTAACTAGAGGCTTAGGGAGGACTATGCTGATACCGACGATTATTGAGACCTGGAAGGGCGCGGGCGCGATGGTGGGGTATGATATTTATTCCCGCCTGCTGCGCGACCGCATCATCTTCATAACCGATCCCGAGGGCGCGGTTTCCACCGCCTCCGCCAACACCGTGATCGCGCAGCTGCTGTACCTCGACGCCGAGGATCCGGAAAAGGAGATCAACCTCTATATCAACTCCCCCGGCGGCATGGTGACGGCCGGCCTCGCGGTCTACGACACGATGCAGTTCATCAAGGCCCCCATTTCCACCATCTGCATGGGCATGGCCATGAGCTTCGGCGCCGTGCTGCTCGCCGCCGGTTCCAAGGGCAAGCGCTACGCCCTGCCCAACTCCCGCATCATGATCCACCAGCCCCTCATCTGGGGCGGCGGCATCTCCGGCCAGGCGACCGATATCGAGATCGAGAGCCGCGAAATGCAGGAGAACAAGACCCGCCTGATAGACATCATGGCCAAGCACACCGGCAAGAAGGCGGACCAGGTGCGCGCCGACATGGAACGCAACTTCTACCTCTCGGCCGCCCAGGCCAAGGAGTACGGCATCATCGACGCCGTGCTCGAGCACCGCAAGAAGTAGCCCGGCGGGGCCCCTCCCCCGGGAGGGGCCCCCGCGGTTTTTCGGGGGGCGCGGGGCGCAGTTTCCACCAGGACATTCAAGATGGAAGACAAAAAAACTACCGAGATCACTTATCCGGCGGCCCTGCCCGCCATAGCCATCCGCGACGTGGTCATGTTCCCCCACATGGCGCTCCCCCTTTCCGTGGACCGCCCCAAATCCGTGGCCGCCATAGAGGCCTCGCTGACCGCGGGCAAGTTCCTGCTGGCGCTCGCGCAGCGCAAACCCACCGTCAACGACCCCGCCCCGGAAGACCTCTACGAGTACGGCGTTGTCAGCCTCGTTTCGCAGTCACTCAAGATGCCCGACGGCACCATGCGCGTCTTCCTGGAGGGCCGGCGCCGCGCCCGGGTGAAGAAGCTCTCCCTCGACGGCGGCAAGACGCACCTTTACGCCGAGGTCGAATATCCAGAAGAGCCGGCCGAGAAGTCGGCCGAAGTGACCGCCCTGATGCGGCACGCCGTGGAGATCTTCGAAGCCTACGTGAAGCTCGGCACCCGCATCACCCTGGATTCCACCTCGTTCCTCCAGCACACGGAAGATCCCGCCAAATTGTCCGACACCATCGCCGCCAATTCCATGTTCGCCCTCGCCGACAAGCAGGACGTGCTGGAGACCGAATCGGCCCGCGAGCGTCTGGAGAAGCTGATAAAGTTCCTGGCCAAGGAAGTGGAGATCCTCGACATCGAGCAGAAGATCCACACGCGCGTTAAGACCCAGATCGAGAAGTCCCAGAAAGAGTATTACCTTAACGAGCAGATGAAGGCCATCCAGAAGGAGCTCCACCAGAAGGACGATTTCTCCAAGGAGATCGACGAGCTCAAGAAGCGCATCAAGGCCGCCAAGATGCCCAAAGAGGCCGAAGCCGCCGCCGAGAAAGAACTCGCCCGCCTCTCCAAGATGATGCCGTTCTCCCCCGAGACCACGGTAAGCCGCACTTACCTCGACTGGCTGGTCTCGCTGCCGTGGGCGACGGAGACCAAGGACGAGATCGACCTGGGCAAGGCCAAGAAGATCCTGGACGAAGACCATTTCGGGCTGAAGAAGCCCAAGGACCGCGTGCTCGAGTACCTGGCCGTCTGCAAGCTGACCGAGAAGCTGCGCGGCCCCATCCTCTGCTTCGTGGGCCCCCCCGGCGTGGGCAAGACTTCCATCGCCCGCTCCATCGCCCGCTCCATGGGCCGCACCTTCGTGCGGATGTCGCTCGGCGGCGTGCGCGACGAGAGCGAGATCCGCGGCCACCGCCGCACCTACGTGGCCTCCATGCCCGGGC
>MGTV01000037.1 GCA_001799635.1 Elusimicrobia bacterium GWA2_62_23 | reverse complement strand
GGCGCGCCTGGCTGTTTATTCGGTCTTTTTGCTGTTGGCGTCCGGGGCGCCGTCTTTTTGCGCGCCTTCCCTTATTGCCCCGCAGAATACCGTCTATCTGTCAACGGTATCTCCCACGTTTTACTGGACCAACACAACCCCCAATTACCAGCTCCAGGTGGATAACAACTCTGACTTCTCCTCCCCGGCCATAGATATAGTAACCTCCAGCATCTCCTATACCGCCCCGGCGGCCCTTCTGCACGGCGTTACCTACTATTGGCACGTAAAAGACTCCGCCTGGTCCGGGTCCTATTCTTTCAGTATCGACACCACGGCTCCTACAGCGGTGTCCTACCGCAGTATCAGCTCTACCGGCGGGGTCATCGGTGAGTCCCAGTTTAGCGATCTGATCTCCGGAGTGACGGTGCAGATAAACATCAGTGATGTGTTAAGCGGCCTGGCCGTGACGACCACCGCATATCCATCAGGCGGACACGGAGTAATCTGTTCCACGAACGCGGGACAGACCTGGCTGACGGAGAATATGTCGATAAGTTATAACGGCGCGCAGGAGTATATAAGTTCCCTGGCCGCCTATGACGGCAAGCTATACGCCGGCCAGGCCTACGGCATAGGAGACGGGAATATTTATGTATTCGATGGCAATACCTGGAGCCTGAGCTATGACGGCGCGAACGAATCCATACACTCCCTGGCGGTATATGACGGCAAGTTGTACGCCGGCCAGGGCACCGGGGGAGGCGACGGAGATGTTTATGTTTTCGACGGAGCGACCTGGAGCCTGAGCTATAACGGTGTACAGCAGTCTGTGTATTCCCTTGCGGTATACAACGGCAAGTTGTACGCCGGTCAGGGCGGCGCCACGGGGGGCGGAGATGTTTATGTTTTTGACGGAACGACCTGGAGCCTGAGCTATGACGGCGCGCAGGAATATATATTCTCCCTTGCGGTATATAACGGCAAGTTGTACGCAGGCCAGGGCAACGGCGCGGGGGACGGAGATGTTTACGTTTTTGACGGAGCTACCTGGAGCCTGAGCTATAACGGCGCGCAGGAATCTATATATTCCCTGGCGGCGTATAATGGCAAGTTGTATGCAGGGCAGGGGATCAGTGCAGGTGACGGGGATATTTACGTCTTTAACGGAGCAGCCTGGAGCCTGAGCTATAACGGGGTGCGGCAAAATATATTCTCCCTTGCGGTATATAACGGCAAGTTATACGCCGGCCAGGGGAGCGGCGCGGGTGACGGAGATATTTACGTTCTTAACGGAACGACCTGGAGCCTGAGCTATAACGGCGCGCAGGAATCTATATATTCCCTGGCGGCGTATAATGGCAAGTTATATGCAGGGCAGGGGATCAGTGCAGGTGACGGAGACGTTTTCTCTTTCTCTCCGATGTCTTCGGTTACAGGTACGGACGGTTCCACCGCGGTACAGACTTTGTCCGCCACGGTTGATCTGGCCCTGTCCACCAATACCCAGACCTGTGGAGGGGTTTCGCCCTGCGGCGCCACCAACCAGGTAAAATTCTTTGCCAGCGACCTGGCCGGGAATGTGGCCATTGCTGGACCTTATGCGATTATCGCTAATCCTTCCGCGAAAGCGGACGCCGTAACCGCTACTTATTCGACCGGAGTGGTTAATGCCAGTTCTATCACCTTTACTTCGTACTTTAAGCTGGCGAGTTATTACAGGTACGTCTGGGACAATTCCGCCACACATACCTGGATTTTTTCGGAATCCGTATGGAATGCCGGCCCAATGGCTAAGGAGTTCTCTGCCGATGGGACTTGGTACCTGCATGTGCTCCCTTATACCGCGCTCAATTCTTCCGGCACGCCGCGCGATATCGGGCCGTTCAATGTAGACCGCGTTCTGCCGGTGGCGGCGAGTTACCGGCATATAAGTTCCACCGGCGGAGTTCTGGGGGAGTCTCAGTTCACCAGTTTAACATCCGGAGTCACCGTGCAGATGGATATGCAGGACTTGTTGAGCGGCCTGGCCGTGAGCACGACGGCGTACCCTTCAGGAGGCCACGGGGTAATATATACCAGGGACTCCGGGCAGACTTGGTTAGGTGGCGACATGGAGTTAAGCTTCGATGGTCTGAGAGAGTCTATAAACTCCATGGCGGTATATAACGGCAAGTTGTACGCCGGGCAGGGGTTTATCAATGCGGGCCTGGCTAGGGTCTACGTTTTTGATGGCAGTAGTTGGGCCTTGAGCTATACAGGGGCGGAGAGGGTAGTGTACTCCCTGGCTGCGTATGACGGCAAATTATACGCCGGGATGGGCTATGCTGCCGGAGAAGGCGATATTTATGTTTTTGACGGGGTTTCCTGGTCTCGCAGCTACAATGCGGATAGCGACGGTGTTTTCTCCATGGCCGTATACAACGGGAAACTATATGCCGGAATGGGGGATGACGCCGGCGAAGGGGATGTTTATGCTTTTGACGGCACCGCATGGGCCCGGGTATACGATAGTGCAGCTTACAAGGTGTATGCGCTTACTGTTTATAACGGTAAGCTTTATGCCGCCATGGATGACGTTTATGTCTTTGACGGGCTTAACTGGACCCTTAGTTACAATGCGGCGGTAGTCAACTTCGTGTCGTTGGGAGTGTACAATGGAAAACTGTATGCCGGTTGCGGCAGTTCCGCCGGCTACGGGGATATTTATGCTTTTAACGGGAATACCTGGAGTTTAAGTTATGACGGTGCAGAGGATACAATATACTCTTTTGCGGCAGCGGACGGGAAGTTATACGCTTCGGAGGGGGAGGGAAATATCCTGGTCTTTGGCGGGGCACAGTGGCTGCGCGTGCGCAAAGGGACCAACGATCTGCCAGTATTGATAACGTATGAGGGGCGATTGTATGCGGGCCGCAAGGGCGGCAGCGGGGAGGGTGACGTCTTACGCTTTTCACCGGTTGCCGTTTCGTCCTTGACCGGAACTGACGGGTCCACTGGCATACAGACATTGTCCGCAAATCTTGACCTTAGCTTGTCTACCAATACTGAGACCTGTAACGGCGCCTCCGGCTGCGGGGCCACCAACCAGGTCCTGTTCTTTGCCTCGGACCTGGCCGGCAACTCCAGGATTGCAGGCCCCTACGCGGTTCTTTCCTATAGCCCCGATCCGCTGGCGGGCGAGGTAAAAGCGACTTATTCCACGGGTTCATGGGTAAACGCCAGTTCCATAACCTTCACTTCCGCTTTTCAGAAAGCCGCGTATTACCGGTATGTCTGGAATAATTCGCCTTCCCATGCCTGGAGTTTTTCGGAAGCGCTCTGGACACCGGGGACTCATCGGGAGGAATTCGTCTCTGACGGGGTCTGGTATCTGCATGTGCTGCCATATAGTATCCTCGGTTCTTCAGGGCCCGCGTTGGACTTGGGGCCGTTCAACGTAGACCGCGTGGAGCCTTCGGCGGCGGCGTACGGACATTTTGATTCCCTGGGTGGTTTTAAGACGGAGGCCCAGTTCAATGACCTCATATCTGGGGTTACGGTTCAAATGAGCGTGCAGGACCTGCTGTCGGGGCTTATTGTTTCGGATGCGGTGACCCCCGGTGAGAACATTACTCCCCCGGGAGGCTTTTCCGTAGCCTATTCCAAGAACGCCGGGCTGACCTGGGCTGCCGGGGGAACCTCCATTTCCCTGGACTCAAATGTCTACAGTATTTCCTCAATGGCCGTTTATGACGGCAAATTGTATGCCGGGCTCGGGGAGCTTAACGAGGATAACGATGGGGACGGGGATATTTATGTGTTCGATGGCGCCTCCTGGTCTTTAAGCTATGACGGGGGCGCTATCAGTATCTCCGCGCTAGCCGTATATGACGGAAAGCTGTATGCGGCCCAGAGCTCTTGGGACGTGACTCCGTATCTTCCCGTTTTTGACGGTATCTCCTGGAACTTGAGTTATTGCGGCGAGGTTTATGGAACACGTTCGTTGGCCGTATACAATGGCAAGCTATATGCCGGAGAGTTGTATGGGGAAGGTGTTTATGAGTTCGACGGGCAGACCTGGCGGTTAAGCTTAGACGGGATAAACGCATCGGTCTCTTCCTTTGCCGTTTATAACGGAAAACTTTACGCCGGTCAGGGGTATGACGGGAGTCAGGGGGAGGGGGATGTTTATGTGTACGACGGTGACACCTGGTCGGCCAGTTTCGATGGAACCGGGACTGCGATAACCGCGCTTGCCGTTTATGATGGGAAACTTTATGCCGGGGTATATAACAGCCCGGCGGCCTATGCCGAGATCTATGTTTTTGACGGAACGACCTGGACTCTCAGCGCGGCCCTTGAGGGAGACGATGTTAATTCCCTGGCGGTTTATAGGGGACTATTGTACGCCGCGCCTGCGTATGCGCCCACAAGCAAATCCGTATACGCTTTCGACGGAGTCGATTGGAAGGTCGTGTACGCCGGGGAGGGGGCAATAGTGGCTCTGGCCGCATATCAGGGCAGCCTTTATGCCGCTCAAAGTGTCACGGGGAACGTTCTTAAGCTCGCTCCCGTGGAGGTATCCAGTATGACAGGCGCGGACGGCACCTCCGCTCCGCAAACGTTACAAGCCTATCTTGACCTGACAGCCTCGACGAATACTGAAACTTGCGGCGGCGCCGCGCCGTGCGGCGCCACCAATCAGGTGAGGTTCAGCGTTACCGACATGGCCGGGAACGTGAAGACCGCGGGGCCCTTTGCCGTCATAGCAATAGGGCCGCCTTCGGCCGCTGATGTGGTTCCGGCGCGTTCTACGGCTGTCTGGTATAGTTCCGGAGCTTATAGTTTCGCTCCGGGCGTAAGCGCCATGTATTACCGCTACATCTGGGACCAATCCCCGGCGCATACATGGACCGAAACTGAACCGCAGTGGTCCGGAGCTGATTTGGACCTTTACACACTGTCCGAAGGTGATAACTGGTACCTGCATCTGCTGCCTTACAACCTGCTGGACAGCTCCGGCACCTCGCGGGAGATCGGTCCTTTTTACTGCGACATTTCCTCCCCGGCCTTTGAGGCGTTCCGTTCTGTAAATTCCACCGGTGGGGCCCTCGCTGAAACGGCGTTCAATAACCTGCTTGCCGGGGTAACGCTGCAGATAGGGGTCCAGGATATTTTCAGCGGCCTGTACGCCATTGCTGTTTCGAGCTCGGACTATTTACAGGGATTTGAGACCGGAATTATGCCGGCGGGCTATTCCACCGGGGGGGCCGCAGTCTGGGCGATAGACGGAGCGGTAAGCCGTACAGGGAGCTATTCCGTCCGCTCCGGGACCATAGGGGACGGGGCGGCCTCCTGGCTGCAGATGCAGGCGGAGTGTATGCCGGGGAATATAGTGTTCTTTCGCAAAGTCAGTTCGGAGGCGGATTGGGACTACCTCCGGTTTTATATAGACGGGGAAGAAAAAGCCGCTTGGAGCGGAGAGCTTGACTGGGCGGAGGTGTCCTTCCCGGTAGCGGCCGGAATCCATACGTTTAAATGGGAGTATTCGAAAGATTCGGATTGTTGCGCGGAGGGAAATGATGCCGCGTGGGTAGATGACATCCTTCTGCCGATGCCTCCCGTTTCACCCTATGCGGAATATTCTACGGACGCAGGACAGTCCTGGACCACGGTTTCGTCTACTGCCGCGGCTTCTGCTCCGCGGTATTCTATTTCGGGGGCTAACGGTTCCCAGGCCCCTGAAACCATGTCGGTCTTCCCCGTCGACCTGGCAGTTTCCACCAACACCGAGATATGCTCGGCGACATCGCCCTGCGGCGCCACGAACCAGATAAAGTTTTATGCCGTGGATATGCTTTGGAATCTTAAAATGGCTGGCCCCTACGCCATACTTGTAGATACGCTGCCCACGGCGGCAATAACAGACCTCTCCACCTCCGCCGTGTATCATTCCTCCGTTACCCTTACCTGGACCGCACCGGCGGACACCGGGCAGGGAGTGGGCGCGGTAACCGCGGGGTGGTATCGCATAGACTATGCCACCTATCCGGGTTACGCGTTTTCTCCGGAGGTGTATAAGTTGGAGTTTTCCACTCAGGCTGTTATTGGGGAACAGCAGGCCTTTTCCGCGGAAGGTCTGTGCCCGTATTCTACGTATTATTTCTCCGTCTACGCTGGGGACCGTGCCTACAATTTCCCTGTGCCATCCAATATCGCCGCTGTTAAGGACTCAAGGTCTCTTGATTGCGGTCTTCGCATTTTCGACGGGAACGCCGTGGTTTCTCTGGCCTGTGAATTTCCGCCCTCGGCTAATTCACAACTGAGGATCTACAAGAGCGGAAATGTTTACGGGGTGATCCTTTTTGACGCTGATAGCCCTTGCGAAGTGTCAAAGTTGCGGATACAGACCCCGGCCGGCATAAAAGCCGTGAAAAAATACTAGTATTTGCAGGAAAAATGGAGGGGATCATGGCCCGGTTTATGTTTTTAGGATCGCTGTTGTTCTTCATGGTTATTGGCGCCCAGGCGAAGGATGCCGCTCAAAAAAAACATCCCGTTCCCGCCGCGCGGGCCTTCTCACCCGCTGAAATAAAGGAATTGCGGTCCGCGGCCCGGCCGTTGCTGGAGCTTAAAAAGAGGCAGGCCGCCGCCATCTCTCAACTCATGCGGGCCCAGGCCGCTGAAAGAAAACAGGCTCGCTCCTTGGCGACTGGAGCGCATCATACTGGTAAGGAAAAGATCTCTTCCGATCTGCGGAAAAGGCAGCAGGCGGCTGTTCGGGAATTGCGCAAATCGCACAAATCGGAGATCTCTTCTTTTATCGAGTCAAATCCCGGAGCGGAAAAAGCGTATAAAGAGCTGCTGTATTCCGGAGTCCCGGTGCGGGAACCTGGCCTTGGCGCGGAGCCCCAACTAGATAAGAAAAAGGCTGAGAATTAGGAGAAGTGACTAAATTATGCGCCTGAAGACGATATTGATGGCGGCAGCATTGGCTGCGCTGGCGGTGCTCGCGTTTGTGATAGCGCGGACAGGTAAAAAGACCGCGGTTGGGGCGGATAGTTGGCCACTGGGCCTGTCCCTGCCTGTCGCCGGGTCCGTGAAGAATTTACCCCTAGAGGGATAGCCCGCTGAAATGAACATGACCGCCGCTGCCAGACCTTTATCCGCGTCCTTACGGCGCAGCCGGCCCGGGCTGGTTGTGTTGGAATTGGTGCTGCCGGAAAACGCCTTTACCGGGGCAGGCCCCTTCCCGGCCTGCGGGGGGGAGGCCGCAGCACGTCCGCTGAGTAGGGAGCACCTGTCTGCGCTGCTCTCCGAGATACTGCGGGGGAAGGCTCCGCTTGGTGATACGGAAGAAGAATTGAGTATATGCACGGAATCCCGTATGATCAGTTTCGGCGGAAAGGTAATAGATAACCTGACAGGCCGGGAGTTCGCCCTACTGGCTTTTCTGGTAAGTGGAAGTCCCAGGATCTTTTCCAGGGCGGAGATAATCTCCAGGGCTTGGAAAACAGTAGCAGTAGAGAACCTGGTGGATACACATATCTGCAACTTGCGCCGTAAACTGCCTCCTGGGCTGGCCGCTCGCATACAGTCCGTCCCCGGCCGGGGATTCCGGTACTCTATCCCTGTCGAACTGGACTAGTTTCTCCCGGACGCCATACTGCTGGACATAGCCATCCTCGGGTGCGTGCTTATTGAAAATTCAAGCGCATTGGGGAGTTGGAGATATTGCGGCGGTTGAGCGCTATCTGCGCAAGGGGAGCAGCTTGGCCCGGCGCAGGTAGCCGGAGGCGCCGGTGAACTTCACCTTCAGCAGCTGTCCCGGTTTGGGCCTGGGGCCGGTGCCCGGGTCTATTTCCACGCGGCCGTCTATTTCGGGCGCGTCGCGGTAGGTGCGGCCGAAGAGGGGGGAATCCATCAGCACCTGGGCCTGCTTTCCCTTCAGCCCCGCGTTTATCCCGTCTATAACGGAGCTCTGCGCCTTGATCAGGGCTTCCACCCGTTCCGCCTTGACCCTTTCAGGTACCTGGCCCGGCAGCGAGGCCGCGGGCGTGCCGGGCTCCCTGGAGTAGGGGAAGACGGCCACGTTGTCGAACCTGGCTTCTTTCACGAAAGCCAGCAGCCGCTCGAAATCGGCTTCGGTCTCGCCGGGGAAGCCGGTGATGAAATTGGTGCGCAGGGCTATGTCCGGCATGAGCGCGCGCAGTTCTTCCAGCTTGTCCTTTATGGAGCGCTCGGTGGAGGCCCGGCGCATCTTCTTCAGCACCCCGTCGGCGATATGCTGCAGCGGCATGTCCAGGTAGCGGCAGACGCCCCGGGTGTCGCGCATGGCCAGCAGCAGGTCGCGGCTGAGGCGCTCCGGGTACACGTACATCAGGCGCCACCACTTCACTCCGGGCGTCCGGGAGAGGCGGCCCAGGAGTTCCGCCAGGCGGGGCTTGCCGTAAAGGTCGGCGCCGTAAGAGGTGGTGTCCTGGGCTATCAGGGAGATCTCCACGGCGCCCGACCCGGCCAGGCGGCCGGCTTCTTCCATCAGCGACTCCATGGGCTTGGAGCGGAAGCCGCCGCGGATAGAGGGGATAAGGCAGTAGGCGCAGCGGTTGTCGCAGCCGTCGGCGACCTTGAGGTAGGCGCTGTGCGCGGCCGTGAGGCGGGCCTTGAGCCGGGGCGATTCCAGCGGTCCCTCCGCCGGCAGGATATAGGTTTTGCCTTCTTCCAGCGCCTTGGCCGCCTGCGCCAGGGCGTGGATGCCCACCACCGCGTCCAGGCCGGGGAAGCGTTGGGCGAGTTTCTGCTTCTCACGCTCCACCAGGCAGCCGGTGATCATGACTTTGGAAAGTTTGCCCCGGGCCTTGAGCGCCAGGAGGCGGCGCAGCTCGGCCTCCGACTCCTTTACGGCGGAACTCAAGAAAGCGCAGGTGTTGAGCAGGGCCGCGTCGGCGCCCTCCTCGGAGGCGGTCAGCTCCCAGCCGGCCGCGGCCAGTTCGCCGGCCATCACCTCCGCGTCGGCGAGGTTCTTTGGACAGCCAAGGGACACTATGAATAGCTTGGGCATAAAAAAGGCCGCCGGCCCGGAGGAGCGCGGTGTGGGGGCTTAATGCTTCTCTAAACGCTTGATCAGGACGAAGGTGGCCGCGCCGACCGCCAGCATGACCAGCAGGAAGAGCGGGTAGGCCAGGCGCGGGCTGCTGATGCCTGTTATGGCGTGGAGTTCCGACATGCCGCCCACGCCGGCGAAGAAGCTGGGGACCGCCACCGCGATTACGATGGCGTTGAGGTTCTTCATCAGGATATTGAGGTTGTTGGCCACGATGGAGGCGCGCGCGCCCACGAGCGAGGCGAAAATGTTGGAATAGATCTCGGCCTGCCGGTAGCACTGGTTGTTCTCGATGATGATGTCGTCGAGGAACTCCACGCTCTTCTGCGTGAGCTCCAGCTTGTCCGTGTTGTGTTTGAGGCGGTCTATCACGTACGAGTTGGCGTTGATGGCGTTGAGATAATATACCAGGCTCTTCTCGAGCGTGAAGAGGTTGAGCAGGTGGCGGTTCTCCATGGAGTGCGTGATCTTGGTCTCTATCTCGTCGGCGATCATGTTAATGACCTTGAGATGCTCCATGAAATGGAAGATGGAGTTGTAGATGAGCTTGAGGAAGATCTCGCGGATGCCGGTGATGTGCTTGAAGTACTTGCCGGAGAACATGTTGATGTCCTCGGACAGGGCCAGGATGAGCTTGTCCTTGAACAGGAACAGCCCCATGGAGGACACCTTGAACATAAAATGGTCTTTGGAGGAGTAGTTCTTGGGGCGCTTGAAAATGAGGGCCAGGTGGTCCGGCTCGAACTCCATGCGGGCGGGCTCTTCCGGGTCGAAGGCGGAATTGAAGTTGTGCTCGTCCAGCTGGAAATTCTCCACCAGCCACTTTTTCTCGTCGTCAGTGGGGCTCACCACCACCCAGATGTCCGGGGTCTCCGCTTCCACGGGGGCTATCTGGTGGTCTTTGATCTTGTATCTCTTTATCATACGGCCGGCTTCGCTATTCCCGCGCTCTCTGCCTATTCTACCTATTTACGGGCGGCTTTTGCTTTGGGCTTGCCTTTCATTCCGGCGGCCACGGCCGCGCCGATCTCCGAGAGGTTGTCCACTACCGTGGCCCCGGCCTTCTTCAGGGCCTCCACCTTGGAGGCGTGCGTGCCGGCGTTGCCTTCTACTATGGCGCCCGCGTGGCCCATGCGGCGGCCGGGGGGGGCGGTCTTGCCGGCCACGAAGCAGAACACCGGCTTGGTCATTTCCTTCTTTATGTACTTCGCGGCGTCTTCCTCGGCGGAACCGCCGATCTCGCCTATCATGATGACGGCCTCGGTCTGCGGGTCCGCCTGGAAAAGCTGCAGCGCGTCCACGAAATTCATGCCCTGCACCGGGTCGCCGCCTATGCCCACCACGGAGCTCTGGCCCAGGCCCTGGCTGGTCACCTGCCAGACGGCCTCGTAGGTGAGGGTGCCCGAGCGCGAGACCACGCCCACCGAGCCCTTCTTGTGGATGTAGCCCGGCATGATGCCGGCCTTGCACTCGCCCGGGGTGATGACGCCGGGGCAGTTGGGGCCCACCAGGGTGACCTGGCGGCCGCAGGCGTTGATGGCGGCCAGCCGCTTCTTCACCCGCACCATGTCCAGCACCGGGATGCCCTCGGTGATGCAGATGATGACGGCGACGCCGGCGTCGGCCGCTTCCAGGATGGAATCCGCCGCGTAGGGCGGGGGGACGAAGATGAGCGAGGCGTTGGCCCCGGTGGCCTTCACGGCGTCCTTGGCGGTGTTGAACACGGGGCGGCCCAGGTGCTCGGTGCCGCCTTTCCCGGGCGTTACACCGCCCACCACGTTGGAGCCGTAATCTATGCACTGCTGGGCGTGGAAGGACCCCTGCGCCCCGGTGAAGCCGTGCACTATGAGTTTGGTCTTCTTGTTCAAGAGTATGGACATAGGTTCTCCGTGAAAACTATTTCTTCGCGGCGGCCACGGCTTTCTGCGCGGCTTCCCACAGCGAGTCGGCCTGCTCTATCTTTATGCCGGACCTGGCCAGGATGGCCTTGCCTTCCTTGACGTTGGTGCCTTCCAGACGCACTATGAGCGGCACCTTTATATGCACTTTCTTGGAGGCTTCCACCACGCCGGCGGCGATATTGTCGCACTTCATGATGCCGCCGAAGATGTTGACCAGCACGGCCTTCACCTTGGCGTCCTTCAGGATGATCTGGAAGGCCTTGGTGATCTGGTCCACCGTGGCGCCGCCGCCCACGTCCAGGAAGTTGGCCGCGTCGCCGCCGGCCATTTTCACCGTGTCCAGCGTGGCCATGGCGAGGCCCGCGCCGTTGACCATGCAGCCTATGTCGCCGTCCAGGCCTATGTAGTTGATGCCTATGGCCTTGGCTTCCTTCTCTATCTCGCTGGCCTCGTGGTCGGGCTTCGCCGCCTGGTCCTTGTGGCGGAACAGGGCGTTGTCGTCGGTGACTATCTTGGCGTCCAGCGCTATGAGTTTGCCGTCGCCTGAAATTATCAGGGGGTTGATCTCCACCAGGTTGGCGTCCAGGTCCAGGAAGACCTTTACCATCTGCCGGGTGAGGGTCGTGAATTCGCAGAAGTTCTTCTGAGGGATGCGCAGGTCGAAGGCGAGCTGCCGGGCCTGGAAGTCCAGCAGGCCGGCGTCCGCGTCCACCGCCACCTTGACTATCTTTTCGGGGTGGGAGTGCGCCAGTTCCTCTATGCTCATGCCGCCTTCGGCCGAGGCTATTATGGAAGGGCAGGAATTCTTGCGGTCCATGACCACGGAGATGTAGAGTTCCCGGGCAATGGGGCAGGCGTCCTCCACCAGCACTTCTTCCACGGTCAGGGCCTTGCCCTGGGTCTGGTGGGTGACCATTTTCATGCCGAGCATTTTGCCGGCCAGGTCGCGGGCTTCGGCCGCGGTCTTGGCCACTTTCACGCCGCCGGCCTTGCCGCGGCCGCCGGCCAGCACCTGGGCCTTTACCACCCAGGGGCCCTGGCCCTGCAGGTCCAGTTTGTCCGTGCCGTCGCCTATTTTAAGGACGCCGTGGCGGCGCAGTACCGGGATGCCGTAGCGTTCGAAAACCTCTTTGCCTTCGTATTCCAGCAGTTTCATTTAAAATCCTTGTCCTGGCCGCCCGGAGGCGGGTTTGAAGATTTATATTATAATTTGTAGTATAAATCTGCGCCGCAAGTCCAGCGGCCCAGCGTGCTCACAGAGGTGCCGAAAATGGCTGAACCAGGCAAGAACGTGAACGTAAGCGAACTCAACTCGGTCACCGTCCGTTTCGCCGGGGACTCGGGCGACGGCATACAACTGGTGGGCAGCCAGTTCGCCAACGCCACCGCCGTGGCCGGCAACGACCTCAGCACCCTCCCCGACTACCCCGCGGAGATCCGCGCCCCGGCCGGCACCCTGGCCGGCGTCAGCGGCTTCCAGATCAGTTTCGGCGACGATTCGGTGCTCACCCCGGGCAATAAACCCAACGTGCTGGTGGTAATGAACCCCGCCGCCCTGGCCGTCAACCTCAAGAGTCTCGACAAGGGCTCGGTCATCATCGCCAATTCGGACGCTTTCGCCCAGGCCTCGCTCGCCAAGGCCGGTTACACCTCCAACCCTCTCGAGGACGGCACCCTGGCCAACTACCGCGTCATAGGCGTGCCGGCCACCAAGCTGACCGAGAACACCCTGAAGGATTCCGGCCTGCCGCCCGCGCAGGCGCAGAAGTGCAAGAATTTTTACATGCTCGGCATCATGTTCTGGATGTACGGGCTGCCGCTGGGGCCCACCAAGGAGTGGATAAAGACCAAGTTCAAAAAAGCCCCCGAACTGGCCGAGGCCAACATGAAAGCGCTGGAGGCCGGCTACGACTACGCCGAAACCACAGAGATCTTCGACGCGCGCTTCCAGTTGAAGAAGGGGCCCGTGGCCCCGGGCAAGTACCGCAACCTTACCGGCAACGAGGCCGCCGCCTACGCGCTCATCACCGCGGCCAAGCTCCTGAAGAAAAAACTTTTTTACGGCTCCTACCCCATCACCCCGGCCTCGGAGATCCTTCACACCCTTTCCAAGCACCGCTCGTCGGACGTGGTGGTGTTCCAGGCCGAAGACGAGATAGCCGCCATGTGCTCCACCGTGGGCGCGGCTTTCGGCGGTGAACTGGCCGCCACCGGCACTTCCGGCCCCGGCCTGTCGCTAAAGATAGAGGCCATAGGCCTGGGCGTCATCACCGAACTGCCCATGGTGATCATAGACGTGCAGCGCGGCGGACCCTCCACCGGCCTGCCCACCAAGACCGAGCAGAGCGACCTGCTGCAGGCCGTGTTCGGCCGGCACGGCGAATGCCCGCTGGTGGTGATGGCCGCGGCGAGCCCCGCGGACTGCTTCAATACCACGCTGGAGGCCGCCCGCATCGCGGTCAAGTACATGACCCCGGTGATAGTGCTGTCCAATTCCTACCTGTCCAACGGCTCGGAGCCGTTCCGCATCCCCAAGCTTTCAGAGCTGCCCAAGTTCGAGGTCGCCCCTCTGCCGGCGCCCGCGGACTTCAAGCCTTACAGCCGCGACCCTAAGACGCTGGCCCGCCCCTGGGCCTGGCCGGGGCTCAAGGGCTACGAGCACCGCATAGGCGGCCTGGAGAAGGCTGACGGCAGCGGCGCCATCAGTTACGACCCAGAGAACCACGAGACGATGACGCGCATCCGCGCCGAAAAGATAGCCGGCGTGGCCAGGGAGATCCCGCCCACCAGGATAAACGGCCAGGCCGAAGGCGAGCTGCTGGTGCTGGGCTGGGGGTCTACCTACGGCGCCATCACCTCCGCGGTGTTCGAGGCCCGCAAGGCCGGGCTGCAGGTCTCCTCCGTGCACCTGCGCCATGTCTGGCCGCTGCCGCCGGACCTGGGAGCGCTGCTCAAACGCTTTAAAAAGGTGCTGCTGCCGGAAGAGAACACCGGCCAGCTGCGCCTGATCCTGCGTTCGGAGTACCTGCTGGAGGCCATAGGCCTGAACAAGGTGCAAGGCCAGCCGCTGAATTCGGACGAGGTGCTCGCCAAGATCAAAGAAGTCCTGGGGGGCAGATAACATGGAAATGGAACCCGTAAAGCTCACCGCCAAGGATTTTGCCTCCGGGCTGCCGGTCAAGTGGTGCCCCGGCTGCGGCGATTTCGCCATTCTCAACATGATGCAGAAGGTGTTCGCGGGTATGGGCCTGCCGCACGAGAAGTACGCCGTCATCTCCGGCATCGGCTGCTCCAGCCGCTTCCCGTACTACGTCAACACCTACGGCTTCCACTCCATCCACGGCCGCGCGGCCGCGGTGGCTTCCGGCGTGAAGCTGGCCAACCCGGACCTGGCGGTCTGGGTGATCACCGGCGACGGCGACGGCCTCTCCATAGGCGGCAACCACATGATGCACGCCATCCGCCGCAACATAGGTCTCAAGATCGTGCTGTTCAATAACCGCATCTACGCGCTCACCAAGGGCCAGGCCTCGCCTACCACCCAGCCCGGCACCAAGACCAAGAGCACGCCGGCCGGCTCCATAGATTACCCGTTCAACCCGGCCCGCTTCGCGGTGGGCCTGGACTGCACCTTCGTCGCGCGCGGCCTGGACAATGACCTGCCCGGCACCACCGCCATCCTCGAGCGCGCCGCCAAGCACAACGGCACCACTTTCGTGGAGATCTTCCAGAAATGCGTGCCGTTCTCGGACAAGGAATTCGACCCGCTCAAGAACCCGGAGACCCGCGAGGACGTGATACTGCGCGTGGAGCACGGCAAGCCTCTGGTGTTCGGCAAGAACAGGGACAAGGGCATAGTCTTCAAGGGCTTCAAGCCTTCGGTCGTCTCCTTCGAGCCCGGCCGGGTCCCGGCCGAGGTCGCCGTTTACGACGAGACCAACGCCGAAATGGCTTACCTCCTCAGCGGCTTCACCCAGCCGGAGCTGCCGGTGCCGTTCGGCGTCTTCCTCTCCACCTCCAAGCCCTCTTTCGAGGAGCTGTACTACGGCCAGGTAAAGGACGTGGCGCACACCCGCGAGCACGAGCTGGAAGCCCTGCTCGCCGGACCCGACGCCTGGGAAGTAAAGTAGGAGGGGGTCAGAAGAAAAACCCCGCGGACTCCGCGGGGTTTTTTATTTGTTCTTTTTTACGTATTTGATGCGGCGCAGGCTGGTGCCTGGGAAGTAGAACTCGATTATCTCCCGGTAGGACTTTCCGTGTTTGCCGGCGAGGCCCGCCGCGCCGCTCTGGCACATACCTATGGCGTGACCCCAGCCGCCGCCGTAGATCCAGTAGTTGCGCACCTTGCCGTCCTTGTGGCGGTTTATCTCTATCTTGAAGAGCGTGCTTTTGAGCGAACTGAACCCCAGCAGGTTGCGGATGAGGTGCTCGCGCGTCACGTCCACGGTCTTCTTCGAGCCCACCACGCGCAGCGAATTGACGTTGCCCGAAGGGGCGCGCTTCAGGGGTATGATGTTGAGCACCTCGCCCACGGCGTAGTCCTTGTTGACGCGGAAGGTCATGTCCTTCTGGCGGATGATCTTCATCCAGCGGTATTCCGAAGCGCGCACGCGCCCCGGGTAATTGCAGTTGGCCCCCGGGTTGCCGGTGATCCACAGGTTCCAGCTCCAGGGGTCCAGCGGCGCTTCGGGGTGGTCCGGGTGGCCGTCGGCCTTGCTCACCAGGTAGGGGGAATGGCCCCAGCCGTTGACTTCCTTCGACGCCTGGATCCAGCCGCCGCAATTGGAATGGTAGAAAGTGTAGGCGGGGCGGCCGTGGTAGGTGAGGATCTCGCCTTCAGTTTCCACTACCGCGCGCGTGGTGGTGTTGGCTTCTATGGACTTGCCTTTATAGGCCTGGCAATGCTGGCCGTCGCAGAGGTGGTAGCCTTCTTTGCGGTGCTGGCCGCCGCGCGCGCGGCGGATGAGCACCTGGGTGCGGGCGAGCACCGCCTGCGCCTTGAGCGACTCGTAGGGCCACTGCGGGGCCACTTCGCTCGGCACCACGCCGAGCAGGTACAGCTCGGTCTCCAGCACGTTCACCGTGCCTATGCCGCGGCCCGGCACGGGCCAGAGTTCTATGTAACCGCGGTACTGCCGGTCCGCCCCGCGGAACCAGGGGTTATTGGTCCTGCGGTCGGCGTCGAAGATGACCGTGCCGCCGGGCGCGGCCGGTTTCACCAGCAGCGCGCCGGTGAAGCGCCCGTAAACCTTGCCGGCGGGGTCCTTGAGCACCACGCGGCCGCTTTCGTGGAGGAAGGTCCAGGATACGTCGGGCGGGATGCGGGCGAAAATTTTGCCGCTGCGTTTGCCGGTCACGGTCAGGCCCTCGAAGGACTTCAGCCGCAGCAGGTTGTTGCGCCCCTGCTTGCCGGTGGCGGTGGCCCCTATGCCCACGCGGATCTTCACCGAGGAGGAGAGGCTCTCCGTGGCCTCCAGGGGCTCCATCACCAGGGGCCTGGTGATGCGGAAAGGGGGGCGGATCTCTTCGGGCTGCTTGGTGAGCTTGCCTTCCAGCACCTTCATCATCTTGGAGGCTACCGGGTGGCCTGGCGCGTAGTCCAGCACGCGGTAGTACTGGTTCCAGGCCTCGTTGAACTTGCCTTGCCTGGCGTAGATGCCGGCCAGCGGCAGGCGGGCCTCGGTGAACGACGGGTCTTTGCGCAGGGCCTCTATCAGCGCCTCCTCGGCTTCGCCGTACATCTTGAAGTTCATGTAGTTCCAGGCCAGGATATAGTCCACGCCGGCGAAATCCGGGCGCAGCTGGCGGAATTTGTCGAGGTGGGCCAGGGCCCGGTCCTTCTGCTCCAGGTTGGCGTAAACGCTGGCCAGGCCCAGTTCCGCCCTCGGGTGCAGCTCCTGGATGCGGATGGCGGTCTCGAAAGCGGAGCTGGCGCCGGTATAGTCGGCCAGGTGGAAGCGCAGCCAGCCCAGTTCCGAGTAGATGTCCGGGTTATGCGGTTCGCGTTCCAGGGCCCGCGTCATGGCCAGGGCGGCGTCGTAGTAGCGGCCCGCCTGCTTGAGGCACATGGCGGCATTGAGCAGTGGGCGCGCGGAGGCGGGGTCTCCGGCGGCGTCCTGGAAATAGGCCGAGGCGGCTTTGGACAGGTCGCCCCTGAGGTAAAATTCGTGCGCCTCGCCGGCCAGGCAGGGCCGGGATTGAAAGACGAGGAATAAAAGAATAATATTAAGACGGCGCAAGATAGAATATCCTATGAAATTATCCTTCAGCGGCACAAAAGCGGCGCGGGGCGGCGGATGGAACTGACCGACGCCGAACTCGCGGCGGCCTTCAAGGCCGGCGACCCGGAGGCCCTCGGCCTGCTGATGGAGCGGCACAAGGCGGCCCTCTACGGCTACCTGCTGCGCCTGACCGGCCGGCAGGACGCGGCCGAGGACGTTTTTCAGGAAGTGTTCCTGAAGCTGGTAAAGAATCCGGGCGCTTACGGGGAGAAGGAAAAATTCAAGGCCTGGCTGTTCACCGTGGCGCGTAACGCGGCCATGGACCAGTTCCGCCGGCGGGCGGCCAGGGGCGAGGTGGCGCTGGAAGGCCCGGACGGCCAGGCAGGCCCCGCCGACTTCCTGGCTTCGGCCGAGCCGGGGCCGGAGCAGGCCTTTTACGGCAAGGACCTGGGGCGGCGCATAGACGCGGCCCTGGCCTCCCTGTCGGAAGACCAGCGCGAGGTCTTCTACCTGCGGCATTACTCGGAACTCTCGTTCAAGGAAATAGCGGAAGCGCTGAAGGTGCCCATCGGCACGGTGCTGGCCCGCATGAGCCGGGCGGCCGCCAGGCTGCGCGAAAAACTCGAAAAAGAAATGCAATAAAACCGGGCGACCGGGCGTTATATGGATAGGAGACGGTTATGAGCTGCGAATACGGTGAGAAACTAATACTTTACCTTTACGGGGAAGCCGACGCCGGCCTGAAGGCCGGGGTAGAGGCCCACCTGCCGGGGTGCGCCGCCTGCCGGGGCGAGCTCGAGGCCCTCAGGCTGGCCGGCGGCCGCCTGGCCGCTTTCAGCGCTGAACCCCGGCCCTCGGTGCTGGCCGCGGTCATGAGCGCCGCCAGGAACGCCCGCCGCGGCGCCTTCTCTTTCGGCTGGCGGGAAGCGCTGCTGTCCGGGGCCCTGGCCTCGGTGCTGGGCGGCGTCTTCGCCTTTACCAGCCCCGCCGGCAAAGAGCTGGCCTGGAACAGCGGCCTGGACGCCAATCTGGATTCGGTGGAATATTCGGTGTATCAGGAGCAGACGGACCTGTCGGCTTCGGCCGGGGACTGGGATTACCGCTACAGCGAACTGGAAGACGACGCGGCGGCCGTGAGTGAGAACGCTTAAAGGAAGAATGGAGGCTATATGAACAAGAAACTCGTGTTATGGATGGGCGTGCTGGCGCTGACCGCCGTGCCCGCCGTGTCGGTGCTGGCGCAGGAGGGCCCCGAGGACGACGGACCCGGGGCCGAAATGATGGACGAGGGCGGCGGCCCCGGCATGATGCCCGGAGGTCCTGGCGCCGGCTTCGGCGCGGGCCAGGGCAAATTCGGCGGCGGCCCCGGCATGAACCCCGGCATGCAGCAGATGATGATCAAGAAGAAGATGATGGCGCGCGGCGGCAAGGGCGCCGGCGGCCCCGGGTTCCTCTCGGAAGAGGAAACCCTGGCCGTGATAAAGAAGCACGACCCCGCCTTCGCGGCGAAAGTGGCCGGGCTGCGCGAGACGGCTCCCGCCAAGTACAGGATGATACTGCAGATGTCCGGCAAGCTGTTCGCCGTGGGTAAGATGGAGAAGGACGAGAGCATTGAAAAGGACGCCGTGCGCGCCCTGGCGCTCGAGTTCGAGACCAAGGAACTCTCGGTGAAATACGGCAACGCCACGGACTCCGAGAAGAAGGCCATCAAGGAAAGCCTGAAGGCCAAGCTGGGCGAGCTCTTCGACCTGAAGACCAGGGGGCAGGAGCTGCGCGTGAGGCACATGGAGCGCGAGATCGGCAAGCTCAAGAAGAACATTGAGACCCGCAAGGCCAACAAGGCCAAGATAGTGGACCAGCGCCTGGAACAGATGACCGGTGAGGGCTTCGGCTGGTAAAGCCGGAGGGGTAATGAGAAAGGCCCGGGGTGACCCGGGCCTTTTTCTTTAGGGGACGTTGATCCCTAATTTCTAATTGGCGGAGGTTCCTTAAAAATTAGGAATTAGGAATCAGCGTCCCCTATCCCGATTGTCGGGCGGAGGGGGTTACTTCGGCTGCGCCGCCTGTTCCGCCTGGACGTATTTGAGCAGCCGCGGGGCCACCGGCACGCCGTAGCCTTCGTAGTAGGCCGGCAGCCCGAGGCTGACCGAGGCCCTGGCCAGGGCCTTTTCCAGCGCGTCGGGGCCCCTTACGCCGAGCGCTACGGCCAGCGCGGCCAGGCCCGATACGTGGGGCGCCGCCTGGGAGGTGCCGTTGGCCGCCAGGAAGCTCCCTCCGGGGGCGGCGGAGAAGATCCTGACGCCGGGGGCGATGAAATCGGTTTCCGGCCCTTTGCACGAGAATGAAGCAAGGGTGTTGTCAAAGGCCAGCGCGGTGACGGCCAGCGCCTCGGGGTAAGCGGCCGGGTAATTCACCGCGCCCTTGTCGTTGCCGGCCGCGCAGATCACCAGCACGCCGGCCGCGCGCGCGGCCTTTACCGCTTTACCCTGCGCCTCGGAGAATTTGGGGGCGCCGAGGCTCATGTTTATTATGTCCGCCTTGTTCTTTACGGCCCAGGTTATGCCTTCGATTATCTCGGAGACCTTGCCGCTGCCGCTGCTGTTAAGGACTTTTACGGGGAGTATGGTGGCCTCGGGGGCCAGGCCCACCGCGCCTTTCCAGTTGAGCGCCCCGGCGATGATGCCGGAGACATGGGTGCCGTGGCCTTTGTCGTCGTCGGGCGGCAGGCGCGGGTTGAGGACGTTGTGTCCCTTGCCGCAGTTGGGGGCCAGGTCCGGGTGCGCGCAGTCCACGCCGGTGTCCAGCACCGCCACGCGCGCGCCCGCGCCTTTGGTGACGGGCCAGACGTCGTAGGCCCGCATCTTGGCGGTACCCCAGGACATGTGGTCGGCCTTGCCCTCCACGCTGACCGTGCTGACGTAGATGGGCGCCACGAGGGGGGCGGTGGAAACGGCCGGCGGCACGGCCGGGGGCGCGGTCGGCGGCGGGGCGCCTTCCAGCAGGCCGGCGGCCAGGGCGGCCGCGGTTTGCAGGGAGACAGGGGTTTCTTCGGCGCCCAGCCAGTATAATTCCTCGTCGTCCTCCACGGCGGCCGCGCCGGGCAGCCTGAGGAGGTCGGCGCGCTTCGTCTTGGCCGGGAATTCGGCCAGTACCGCGTCTATCAGTTCAAGGTCTTTTATTACCACGCCGTCGCGGGATTCCACCGCCAGCCGGCGGGAGGCCGGGTCGGAAGAGGGGCCGAAAGTTATTATCTGCTGCGCGGCGAAAACGGGGCCGGCGGCCAGCAGGCAGAAGAGGGCGGCGGTTATTTTCATTGAAAGATGATTTTACCAAATAAAAAAACCCCGCGGAGTTCTTCCGCGGGGTTTTCCGGGTCCGACAGGGATCAGCGGACCAGTTTAAAGGCGTCCACCATGCCCGCGCCCTGGTCGGTGGGCTTGAGCCCCGGCAGGGGGGTGGCCGCGTTCTTCAGGGCCGCGCGGACCTTGTCCGGGGTGTCGGCGCCCGCGCCTACGGCGAGGGCCGCGAGGCCGGCCACGTGGGGGGAAGCCATTGAAGTGCCGGACATGCTGGTGTAGCCGCCGCCTTTCTTGGTGGAGTACACGCTCACGCCGGGCGCTATCACGACTATCTCCGGGCCCTTGGAGGAGAAGCTGGCCAGCTTGTCGCCGGAGTCCGAGGCCGAAACCGCGATGGCTTCCGGATACTTGGCGGGGTAGTTGACCGGGCCGGAGTCGTTACCGGCGGCGCAGACCACGGCGATGCCGGCTTCCTTGGCCTTCTTCATGACCTGGGCCAGCGCGTCGGTGCCGGTGCGGCCGCCGAGGCTCATGTTGATGACCTTGATATTGTTCTTGATGGCCCACTCTATGCCGTCCACGATCCAGGAATACTGGCCGGAGCCGTTCTTGTCGAGGACCTTCACCACGTACAGGTCTACCTTGGGGGCCACGCCAACCACGCCCTTCAGGTCCTGCGCGGCGGCCACGGTGCCGCTCACGTGCGTGCCATGGCCCTGGTCGTCCATCGGGGTGCCGCCGGGGGTGACGGCGTTGTAGCCGCCCTTGTACACGGGGGCCAGGTCGGGATGGGTATAGTCTATGCCGGTGTCTATGACGGCTACTTTGACGCCCTGTCCGGCGGTGTAGTCCCAGGCGGCGGAGGCGTTGACGCGCTTGACGCCCCAGGGGATCTCCTTCACGGCGGGGTCGGTTTCGGCCTTTATCTCGCCGAAGACGGGTGCCGCCCAACCCTCACCGGAGCGGATCATGCGCAGGGCGCTTTCCACGGTGGGGAGGGGCACGGAATTCATGGAGGCCGGGGCGGATTCTATCCAGCGGATATACCTGTCCTCATCCACGTTGGTCACACCGGGCAGCGAGTAGATGCTCGCGTCCTTGATATTGTCGGGGAACACGGCCACCAGGGCGTCGATCACGTCGAACTTCTTAGTGACCCGGCCGCCGATGCCGGCTATGCTCTTGTCTATGGCGCCGCCCTTGTAGGCGTGCTCGAAGCTGATTATCTTCTGCGAAGCGCTGGCGTTGACCGCGGTGAACAGCAGCGCGGCGAACAGCCCGGATAACTTTTTCATGGAACCTCCTAAAAACACGGGTAGGCCTTTGGGCCTAAAGGCAATATAGGACTTTTGGTTGATTTATGTCAACGGGAAAAGCGCGGGAGGTGGCAGTTACCTTTTTACGCCGCCCATGCCGCCGCCGAGCGAGGCCGCCAGGCCCGCGGTCTGCGGGTTGTTCATCAGGGCGCCCATAACATTGGGGTTCATCAGGGCTTGCATAACTTCAGGATTGTTCGTCATCATTTGGGAGACGGCCTGCGGGTTCTGGAGCATGCTCTGTACCGCGGGTGAGTTGATCATTGCGGTGGCCATGGCGCTGGAGGCGAAGGCGTTGACCACGGCGGGGTTCTGCATGGCCGCCTGTACCACCGGGTTGCCGAGGAAATTGCTGACGTTCTTGGGATTGGCGAGATAGTTCTGCAGGCCCTGCGCGCTGCCGAGCGCGTTCTTGGTGGTGTCCCTGGCCAAAAAGCCCTTTACCACCCAGGAATTGTTCATCAGGGCGGCCACGGCCTTGGGGTTATTCATGGCCTTGCCCACCGCGGCGGTGAGGTAGCCTTTTTGGGCGCCGAACTTCATGTAGGACCTGTCGGGAGTGCCCTGGGCCTGCAGGGCGGCCTGGTTGGCCGACTGCTGGCGGTACTGGCCGGCCTCCGGCTTAGGTTGCTGCTTCTGCCCGGCCGCCTTGTCCGTGCCGGCCTGACCGGCGCCGGACTTCGCGCCTTCACCGGCCTGCGTAACAGCGCCTTCTTCTTCGCCTTCCTTGCCGGAGCGGTAGCGGATGGTGTAGCCGATATCGCTGAGTCCGGGGTCGTACTCCTTCTTTTTCTCCCGCTTTATCTCGCCGTCGGGGGAATTGAAGGCGCCGTATTCGTCCTTGGAAAGGTTCATGTCCCCGGAGTTAAGCTTCATGGTCCACTTGACCAGCGGCACGGCCACCAGGATATAGACCGGCGTAAGGTAAAGCCAGATGCGCCAGCCGGATCTTCTTTCTTCCCCTTGCATACCCATAATATAACACCGAATAAGGCCTAAGTCAATGCGTAATACGCCGCGGCCCGGGCCGGCTCTTGCCTTTCAAGGGAATTGTGTTATAATTATCGATATCCATAGCCGGAGCCCTCGGGCGCCCGGCTGGTATCTTATGGGGCAAACCATGGCGGCGGTGCTTTCCAACCTGATACAGGCTTTCGTTTTCCTGTCGGGCTTGTTCTATTTGCTGCTAAGTTTGCGGGGTTTCGCCCCCGCTCCCAGGCCCGCCCGCGCGGCCCGGCAGCGGCGCTTCGCCCTGCTGGTCCCCGCCCATAACGAGGAGGGCGTCATAGGTCTGGCGGTAGAGAGCCTGCGGCGCCTGGATTACCCGGCCGGGCTTTTCGACATTTTCGTGATAACCGACCACTGCACGGACGGTACGGCCGCCGCCGCGGCGGCCGCCGGCGCCAAGGTGCTGGACCACGCCGGCCCCGGAGTTAAAGCCGGCAAAGGCCGCGCGCTGAAATGGGCTACCGCCCTGATCCTGCCCGGGGGCTACGACGCGTTGTGTTATTTCGACGCCGATTCCCTGGCCCATCCCGGTTTTCTCTCCGTCATGAACGACCACCTGGAGGCCGGGGCCGAGGCCGCGCAGGGGCGGCAGCTAGCCAAGAACTCCGGGGTGTGGCTGGCCCGCATACTTGCCTCAGGCCACATCGTTTCCAACCGCTTCGCCCAGCTGCCCCGCCAGGCGCTGGGGCTTTCCGCCACGCTGCACGGCAAGGGCATGTGCTTCTCGGCCGCGGTGGCCGCCAAATTCCCCTGGGACGAGACCTGCCTGACCGAAGACCTGGAGATGCAGATGCGCCTGATCCGCCACGGCGTGCGCATAGCCTGGGCCGAGGACGCGGTGGTTTACGACGAGGAGCCGGAAACGCTGAACCAGTACCTCTGCCGCACCATCCGCTGGACCCGCGGCTCGCTGGACACCGCCCGCCGGCACCTCCCGGGCCTGTTCGCCAGGGCGCTGCGCAGGGCGGACCTGAAGGCCCTGGAAGGCGGCATCTACTGCGCGCAGACCTACCGCTTCGCCGCGGTGCTCGCCGGAGCCGCTCTGGTGTGGGCCACCCGGGACTCTTTCAATATCATACTCTGGCTGTACGCGAGCCTCCCCGGGGCCGAACACGCCATGAAACTGCTGGCCCTGCTGCCGCTGCTGCTTTACCCGGCGGTAGCTCTGTTGCTGGAGCGCGCCCCCCTTTCGCTGCTGCTGGCGTATTTCCTGCAGCCGGCGCTCGGGGTGCTGCGGCTGCCGGTCTTCGTGGCCGGCGTTTTGCGCGGCACGGATTTCTGGGGCCGCACCGAGCATACCAGCCGGGTGGCCATAGCCGATTTAGTCGATTAGAGGGAGTGGAAAAGAGCCTAGTCTATTGGAGGAACCGATGAAAAAACTGTTCATTCTTACGCTCGCGCTGGCTGCCGCGCCGGCGGCGGCCCAGGGCGGCCGGCCCGACCTGGACAGCCTGCCGGGGCTGAGCGACGCCAAAATGGAGGCCAAGGCGGAAGCCGCGGAGTCCCTGGAGCCGGTGCAGCGCCCCGATGCCAACCGGGTAATAGCCGAGACCTCTTCAGCGCTGCGGCTCAGTTCCAAGCAGGAGGAGCGCATAACCTCCGCCGTGAACAAGAAAACCGCCGAGTTCGACAAGCTGATGAAGGAATATGAGAAAAGCTCCGTGGAGGAGCGGAAGTGGCGCTATAAGATGAACGACGCCCGCCACGCCATGCAGAAGATCCACCGCGAGCTGCCCGACACCGTGCGCGAGTACCTCGACGACGAACAGCGCCAGGAATTCGACGCGATGGTGGCGGAAAGCCGCAAGCCTGCGCCCAAGCCGGAAGCGCCCGCCCTGGAAGAGGCCCAGCCTGCGGACGAGGGCGCGGCCAAGCCCGTTCTTAAGAAGAAGCGCCGCCTGAAGAGGAAAGCCCCCAACGCCGTCCGCGGGGTGCCGGCCGGCGCCGCTCCCGCCGATAAAGCCGCCGTACCCGCGGAGGAAGAAGCGGGGCAGGTAATGGTGGACCAGGAGCCCGGCGCCCAGGCCATGCCCAAGAAGCGCCGCCTGAAAAGGAAGGCTCCCCCTGCGGCCGAAGCGCCCGCTGCCCCGGCCGAAGAACCCGCCGGTGCCAAGCCCACGGGCAAAGAAGCCGCCGCCGAAGAGGACGCCGGGTCCTATCCGTAACCAGGACCGCCAGGTCGCGGAGGCCCAGCCTCCGCGGCCGCGCGGTTTGCGCAAGATTTGACCTTTTTTTGACATTTTTGTCGCACGGTTCCTGTATACTATGAGTATGACGCCGGAAAAAATCCAGCTGCCTCCCAAAGAACGCCGGGCCCCCTGTCCCGCCGGATTTTTGCGCCGCGGCGTTACGCTCATAGAGCTGATGATAGCGGTGTCCATCCTGACCATAGCCATAGCCGGTCTGGCCGGTTCTTTCAGTTATATCCAGAAGGCGATACAGGCCTCTAAGAACCGCACCCTGGCCTCCAACCTGGCGCAGGAGAAGATGCAGATCCTCAAGCAGAAGGTCTACTACCAGGTGTTGGTAACTTCCGACCCTGCCCACAACTCCGTGGACTTCACGCCGGAGACGCTGGACTACGACACCGGGTATTTCCCCCCGGAAAGCGTAAAGGAAGCCGGGGTCGTCTATACCCGTTACACTTATGTGCAGGTGGCGCGGGAAGATTCCGGCGGCATAACCCTGCTGGCTCCGAATATTCCCGACACCGGCATGAAGCTTATAACCGTGCACGTGGTCTGGGAGCAGGGCGGAGTTAAGCGCAAACTCTCCCTGCGCAATATCATGTCCAATCCCGATACGGTCATGTCCAACTCCGCCTTCAACGGCTACGTCCGCGATTCCAACGGCCTGGCCCCGATAAACGGCGCCCTGGTGAGCGTGGTCGAGAATTCCGGCTGGCGGGACACGGCCGACATCACCGGCCAATATAATTTTTACGCCTCTCCCGGGGGCTATACCCTGTCGGCCACCGCGGAAAATTATTTCCCGCAGACCCGGTCGGTCTATATAGGCGCCAATCAGACCCAGACGCAGACCTTTGACCTGGTCCGCATGGCTACCGGCACCATAGACGGCTATGTCTGGATAGCGGACCACCTTGTCATCAGCCAGATAGTCGGCAGCACCGTGAGTTCTTCCGGGTATGATCAGGAATATGTGGAGGTGTTCAATCCTACCACCTATACCTGGACGGTCAACGGAGAGATAGGGCTCAAATTCCAGCGGGTCGGCGATCCCTCCAAGAACGTCATCTCCATAGACTATATCAACGATGATATATCCCCGGGCGGCTTCTATGTGTTCGCCAACACCGGCACTATACGTGCCGGCGGCGGCGAGGTGGAGGCCGACGCTGTTTGGAGCGCCGGCAACCCGGTGGCAAGTTTTCCGCATTTCGCCATCGACCAGAACATCGTCCCGGTCTTCGAGGACGGCGGCGGGGAAGGCGCCGGCGCCGTCGAGCTGTACCGCGTCGACGACGGAAAGGTCATGGACCAGGTGGGTTGGGACAGGAACAGCGAGAGCAAGTCCGCGCCGTTCTTCGAGACCGACGGCTATGATCAGGGCGTAGGCCTCCAGCGCAACGAGGCGTATGTCCGCAAGGCCAGCACCGCCGGGGTGGACGCTTCCTACGGTCCCGGTTACGACGCCAACAACAACAATGTCGACATAGTCGGTTACCAGCCCATCCCCTTCGCTCCCGGCTGCACCGGCACCCCGGCACGGACCGTGTTGGCGGCAACTCCCGCGGTGGGCGCCGTGGTTACCGCCGATGACGGGCTTTCGGGCTCGGCGCTGGCGGTCGCGGCCGGCGCCACTCCCTCGGCTTATTTCCGCTTGGTGGACGTGGCCACCGGGACCTGGCGCGTGCTGCTGAGCAGCGGCGCCTACAGCCTGGAGCAATCCAGCGTGGTCATAGCGTCGGCCGGGTCCGTTCACACGTTCCCGGGCCAGGACACTTTTCTGGACGAGGCGATAACCGAGGGGCTCATCACCGGGCGCATACTCAGCGCCGCGAACTCTCCCATAAGCCCGGCTATTGTGGTAACACCGGGAGCCATGGGTTCGCCCACCACGGCCAGCACCTCCAACGGCCGTTATACTCTGCGGGTCATGCCGGGCATCGTGGACATAACGGCCAACCCGGCGGTGGGGGGAACGGCCCTGTACGTTACGCAATCCTCTAACTCCATACAGATAGAAGCCGGGGAGATACATTCCGGTGTGGATTTTACGCTGTACCAGGGCGGCCGCCTGAGCGGTTTCATCACGCGTGACGGCATCAACCCTCTGCCGGGAATTGCGGTTGCCATAATCGACGGCAACGGCATCGCGAGGGACCAGCAGGTAAGCGGCTTGGACGGGCGCTTCACCTCGGTCAACGTCAGCACCGGCCTCTACTATGTGCAGCCGGCGGTCGGCTCCCATGAGCTGGCCACTCCCGACATCGTGATGGAGACGGTGGATACCTCCGGGGTCACTATTTTCTCGGATACCTTTACCATTTCCGGAGCCATGGGGTACGTTACCGGGGCAGTGAGGTCCGGCGGCCAGCCTATCAGGACCGGGGTCCTTATAGTGGTGACCACCGCCACGCTGACCGGCACCCCGCCGGCTCCGCCCGATCTCAGCGTCGCCACGCTGACCGGCACGCCATACTACCTGGTCTCGAGCCTGGAGGACGGCACCTACCTGGCCGAGGTCCGCGGCAGCACCACTACCCCGTACAAGGTCTATGCGTACTATCCGACCCCGTCCGGGATGGCGGTCAGTATAGTCTCCACTACTACAGCTAACGTTCTGGTCACTCCGGGGCAGACCACTTCGGGGGTGGATTTCTTATGGTAGGCAGGAACCTCCGTCCGGGCGTGACCCTGCTGGAGATGCTCATGGTGGTGGGCATAGTCTCCACGCTGTTCACGGTGGCGGCCCCCCTGATGCTGCAGGCTAACCGTCAGTTCATCCTCAACCGCACCCGGGTGGAGCTGCAGCAGGAGGCGCGTTCGGTAATGTACGTCATAACGCGCAACCTCCGCCAGGCCACTTCCGAAAGCGTTACTCTGAGCCGGGCCAGCAACAGCCAGCCGTTCTATTCCAAGATCTCTTTCACCAAACAGCAAGGAACGCTCATGGTGTTCCAGCAGGAAGGCACCACGCTTTACCAGGTTTTCGGTACCAGCAAACGGCCGCTTTCCCGGAACCTTAAGTACCTGGCGTTCACGTTCCCGCGGTCCGACGACATGGGCATAATCTCGGTGTCGCTTACCATGGAAAAAGAGATCTTCGAAGGCAGGAAGAAGGCCCTGCACATGGCCTCCGAAAAGGTCCGGATAATGAACGAGTAGCCGAACGGGTACAGATATGAACTTTAAAAATATTTTTTCCGCCCGGATATTCCCGGTCTGCCGACGCCGGGGGTTCCTCCTGCCCGCGGTCCTGGTCATAATGCTGTTCCTGATGATAGTGGTGCCGGTAATGGTCAAGTGGGTGCAGGAAGATACCAAGATCTCTACCAAGGACCAGGCCTCCAGTTCCGCCTTCAACCTGGCGGAAACCGCGGTGGACCGCGGCTACTGGAAGGTGAAAAGTTCCACCGCCACCTACGGCTTGATAGCGGCCGGCGGTTCTATCCCGGGCTACAACTTTGACGTTACCTACCGCGATGTGACCGGCGGCTCCTACCGGATCTATATCTGCTCCGGGCCCGTCTCCGACCAGCTCACGATAATAGGCGAGGGGCGCAACGCCAATAACGCCGAGACCCGTTCTATCAAGGCCGTTTACACCAATACCAGCGTGCTTGGGGCCATTATCACCGGTTCCAACATGAGCGCCACCGGGGCCTCGGTGGTGCATTGGGGGCCGGTGCTGGCCATGGGGGACATCACCGTGTCGGGCGGCGGCCTCACCAACGGTTTTCCCAGGAAGCTCTCCAAGCAGGTAGTCCGGCCTTTCGACCCCACCGGCGACCTCAATCCGTCCAATACGGACGGCGTGGAGTGGTGGTCCGACTATGACGTGCCGGAGCTGCCGCAATTCGATTTTGCCACCATGAAAGCCTCCGCCGCGGCCACCGGCACGCTGAACTGCGACGATGTGGCGGTGGACAGTTATACCGTGGTCTATACGCCCTGCGCAGGCTCCGCCTGCGCCGACCCCGGCGCGGACTGCACCCGCACCAAGTACGCGGTGGGCAGCGCCTGCACGGACCCGGGGGCCAACTGCTCCTGCGACAATAATGTCTGCGCCGGCTACGCCTGCGTGGATTCCGGCGCCAGCTGCAGCTGCAGCGGCACCAGCTACGGCAAACTGTGCACCGGCGCCGGGTGCACGGACAGCGACGGCGCCGGCGCCAATTGCGTTTGCAGCAAGCGCTGCACCGGCTCCGGTTGTTCGGACGCCGGCAGCCCCTGCGATTTTACCTATATTACTACCGGTAACGGCTGTTCCGACAGCGACGGCGGCGGCGGCAGCTGCGTCTGCGCCAACAGCCTTTCCACCACTACCATTGGCGGCATGAACTGCTGCAGCTCCGCCTATTACGGCGGGCCGGTCACCTGCTCTTACGGCGGCTCGGGCTGCACCAATTGCTCCGTTAATAACATCTACAATTATTCCACGCTGCGCAATAAGGACCTGACCTGGTATTGGGACAATAATGTTAACTGGGCCGGCCAAAACGGCCTGCGCGGTACTGTTATAGTCAGGGGCAACCTGGGTGTCTCCGGCGGCGACAATTTCAGCCCCGGCGGACCCGTGGCGGTACCGGCGGCCGCCTGGAAGGAATACCGCAAAATAGATACTTCTTCTACTAATCAGTATCCCGGGGACACGGGTTTGCACAGTAACGCCGCCACCTACACTTTCGGCTCATGCGGCATGACCTGCGAAGGCGGGCCGCTGGGGGCGGACCTGGGAGTTTACGGCTTCCTGTACGTGGGGGGAGATTTTAACCGTACCGGAGACTCGGATGTCTACGGGGCCATGTGGGTGGAAGGGGACGTTTCCGGGGCAGGCAACACCATGGTGTTCTATGACGCCAAACTGAAGCTGCCTACGCTGAACGTGGTATTGATCAAGGAGTCATGGGAAGAGCAGGCTCCCAATGCGGCGGCATGGCCGTGAGCCGCGGCGCGCTGGGGGTCGCCATTGCCGGCTTTGGAGTTGATTTCAAATCAGATTCGGCTGGTATCATTACAATTTTGAGACGCCGCTACGCGCCCTTCATTGAGAGACCTGGGCGGGGCCTGGAGCTGGCTGTCTCGGAGGGGCCGAACAGGCGCGAGCCGTTCCGCCCCTACGTGGAAAGCGCGGCCGGGCGGCTGGAGTTGAGGCGCGGCGACTTTAACGCGGAGATCTTCAGCGGGGCAGGGCGGGGAAAAGCCGCCGCGGCTCCCAACGAGCAGTGCCTGGACGCCTTTTTGCGCTCTTTGATAAGCTGGAACCTGCTCGAGTCCGGCGGCTTGATGCTCCATTCCTCCGGGATAGCGCTGGGGGGGAAGGCTTACGTTTTTCCCGGCAAGTCCGGCGCGGGTAAATCCACGCTGGCAAAGCTCGCCCTTAAGGCCGGAGCCGAGGTGATAAGCGACGAGATCAACCTGCTGCGGCCCGGGCCGCGCGGCTGGCGGGTCTACGGTTCGCCTTTCTGGGGTGAGATGCGCGCGGGCGGCCGGCAGGCCAACTGGCCCCTCGGAGGGATCTTTCTCCTGAAGAAAGCCGCGGCGACTTCGGTCCTGCCATGTGCCCCGGGGGAAGCGTTCAGGACGGTCATGCGCTGCCTGGTCAATTTTTCGAGGTCGGCGGAAGTTTCGGCCGCCGCCCTGCTGGCGGCCGGCAGGCTGCTGGCGGCGGTGCCCGCCCGCAGGCTGGGTTTCTCCAAGGATAGCGCGGATTTTCTGGAGCTTATAGGATGAAAATAAAGAAAGGGCTGGCTTACCGCCGGGTGGCGGGCGAATTATTCGTGGTGGACGCGGGCAAAGCCCGCCTGCATGAACTGAACGGCCCGGCCGCCGTGATCTGGGAGGGCCTGGCAAAGAACAGGAGCCAGGCCGAGATAGCAGCGGAACTGGCGGCGCAGTTCGAGGTTGGCGAGGCCGCCGCGCTGGCGGACGTCGGCGATTTTGTGCGTGAACTGCAGGGCGCCGGCCTGTTGGCCTAGCCGCCGCGGCCCCGCGCCCGATGGAGGGAAAAATGAAGAAGAAAAAAGTGTATGAAAAACCGAAGATGAGGACCGAGAAGGTCTTTGAGACCGCCGCCCTGGCCTGCGGCAAGTGTATTACCGGCCCCATCAGCCAGCTGGCTTGCAAGACGCTTAGGAAATTCTCCTGATCATGGCCCGCGCTTTCCTCCTGGAAGGGTCCAGCATGCTCCCGGTCTTCAGGCCGGGGGGGCTGGCCTTCGTGATCGACGGTCGGCCGAGCCCCGGAGATTGCGCCGTCTATTCCTACAAGGGCAGGACGCTGCTGCACCGTGTGCTGCGGACCACCTCCCGCGGTGCCTGGCTGGCCGACGATGCCGGCCGGCTTGAGCCGCACCTGGTGCCCTGGAAAAACGTGAGAGGCCGGGCGACCGGCGATAATTTTCTCGCCCGCGGCCTGGCCGGCCTGGTTTACTCGCGCTGCCGCAGAACTTTTTCCCGCCTGCTCAATGTCTGAACCCTCGCCCTCTGCCAGGCTCAACCTCCTCACTCTCGAACGAAATATCCCGGTTTCCGTTACCGTGGAGCTGACGCGCCGCTGCCCGCTGGCCTGCGCGCATTGCTATCTGCCGGAGACCCGCGGCCGCGCCAGGCCCGGGCACGAATTGACCTCGGCCCAGTGGAAAAAGGTGCTGTCGCAACTGGCCGCGGCCGGCGCCCTGTACCTGGTCTTCACCGGCGGCGAGCCGCTGCTGCGCCCTGACCTGGAAGAGCTCTGCGCCTTTGCCAAAAACCGTAATTTCGACGTGCGGATATTTTCCACGGGCATCGGCCTGGACCGGCGGCGGGCGCTGGCGCTGAAAAAAGCCGGGGTCTCCGCTTTTGAAATAAGTTTTTACGGCCGGCCGGCGGGCCACGACGGGATGACAGGGCTGAAGGGATCATATGGCGGGAGTCTCGCGGCCGCGCGGCTGTTGAAGCGGGCCGGGGTAAAAGTGAAAATCAAAGTGCCTTTAACGCGGGCGAACATCTCCCAGGCCGCTTTTCTTCGGGCCCTGGCCAGGCGCGAGGGATTCGGCATAGCTTTCGACCCGGTCATTACGGCCGCCAATGACGGGGACAAGTCGGCGCTGCCGCTGCGCCTGGGGCAAAAGGACATGAAACTGGCCGTAAAGCTGCTTGGCGGGCGTGACCAGGCGGCGCCGCCCGAACCGTCCCCGGCCATGGATCTCCTCTGCGGGGCGGGGCGCAATGTGTGTGCGCTGGGCCCGGACGGGGCACTTTACCCCTGTCTGCAACTGCCGGTAAAACTCGGCAACCCGGCCCGCAGTCCCTTCTCCGCCATCTGGAAAAGCTCGAGGTGGCTTAAAAAATGGCGCCGGGCCGGCGAAAAAGACTTAAAAGGCTGCGCCGGCTGCCCGGACGCCGCCTGGTGCAGCAGGTGCCCGGGGGTCAGCCTGGTGGAGGAGGGGGATGTTTTTGCCCCTAATACCCCGGCCTGTGACCTGGCCCGGGCGCGCCGGCCGGGAAGAATTACAGGCCTGTAACTTAAGTCAAAAAAATACCCCTTGACTACGGTATTAGGCCTGCTATACTATTGATATCTAAACGGCAAGCCGCTGGTCGCCGTTTATTTTTTGCCCGGCCATCGGATAGAAAGTGTCCGATGGCTGTTGGTCACTGGATAAAAAAGTCGGAGCGGATCTTTCAGGCGACTATGTATGAGAATGAACCGCACTTTAGCCTACGGCCTGGCCTGCCTGCAGTACCTGGGGGCCAATAATGGCGGCAGTTGGAACCAGGTGGCGGATATAGCCAGGTTCCAGGGCCTGCCGGCGCCCTACTGCAACAAGGTGCTGCAGGCGCTGGTGCACGCCGGTTTCGTAGAGTCCCTGAAAGGAAAGGGTTATCGCCTGCGCAAGGACCTGGACGATATCAGCGTGTGGGCGCTGATGGAGGCTTTTACTTTCAATGGCGCCCCGGCGCCGGAGCGCGAGGAGATCCCGGGCCGGCTTTACAAGAAACTGCGCGAAGAGGTGAACAACTGGCTGGTGGGCCTCACCGTGCAGGACATCATAGAAATGATGCGCGAAGAGGACAGGCAGAAAGAAGAGCGGGCGCGGAAAGCCAAGGGCGAATCGCCGTTGACGGGAGCGGCCGAAGAATAAGGCCGCGGGTAATTTCGGCTCCGGATGCTATGAAGGTTCAAGGATAAAGGGGAATAGGTATGAAGAAGATCACTCTCGCCATTATGACCGCGCTCCTGTGGTGGGGCGCGGCGCAAGCCGCGGTGCCGGGCCTGGTGAATTTCCAGGGCCGGCTGCTGGACTCCACTAAACTGCCCAGGAACGGCGATTACCTGATGAGTTTCAAGATCTGTAACTCGCTGGCCGCCACCTGCTCGGCGCCCTGCGCCGTGGGCAACCCCTGCCTGTGGACGGAGAACCAGACCGTCACCGTGACTAACGGCGTGTTCGCCGTGCAGCTTGGCGCGGTGGCCGCAATAGACGGCGCCGTCTTCGCCTCGGACGCGCGCTACCTGGAGATAGCCGTGGCCGGCGAAACCCTGAGCCCGCGTGAGCGCCTGACCGCCGGGCCTTACAGCTTCAAGTCCTCGGTAGCCGACGCCATTACGGACAATGACGGCTCGACCCTGCTCCGGATCTCCTCGGTGGCGGTGGGGGCTATAAACAATGAAAACCAGATAGTGGACGGTATAATAGGCAACGCCGATATAAACCCCGCCGCGGCCATAGCTATCAGCAAGCTGGCCGTTACCGGCACGCTGGGAGCCAATGTTATAGTGTCCTCGCTGGCCGTAGCCTCCGCCTATGAGAACGTTCTGTCCCTCTCCGACACGGTCACCGGCAACGTTTCCACCCTGCGCCACGGTTTTACCCCCAAAGCATCGGGCTCCGCCACGCAGTTCCTGCGCGGCGACGCCTCCTGGGCGCCGGCCACCACCATGAAATTCGTAATAAAAGAGGCGGACGAGAACGTGCCCAGTGGCACTACCCTGCAGAACGACGACGATCTCTCCTTCGCCGTGGCGGCCGGCGAGACCTGGGTATTCGAGTTCCGGCTGCTGGTCAACAATAATAACAGCGCCACGCCCGACTGGAAGGCAGCCATACTGGGCGCGATAGGCTGGACCTGCCGGGTGCTGCAGTCCGGCTCGGAGCCGGCCGGCACGGCTTTCCTGCAGGACGACGCCACCGACTGCGACGCCGCTCCCACGGCTATGACCAATACCGTGATAAGCGGCAGCGCCATCCCTTTTAATGTTTATCTTCAGGGCTGGATAACGGCCAGCACCGCCGGCAATGTGACGCTGCAATGGGCGCCCAATACCAGCGGCAGCCTGACCGTGCAGAAAGGCAGTTATGTGATAGCGCAGAAGGCTGGCGGTATATAAGGAGCGGAACGGAGCTTTAAAGTCTCTATGAACATAAGGTCAGGGCTTAGCGCCGCGCGCCGCGGCCTGCCGGCCGGCATTCTGCCTGCCTGGCTCTGCCTTGCCCTTTTATTCCCCGCTCACGCCGCGGCCGGCTCTTTCTCCGGGCCCACCCAGGACCTGCACCCGGCCGCGGTGGACGCCGGCGGTTCCTCGGCCGCTTCCGCCAGCCATAACAGCCTGACGGTGCTGGGGGAAGCCGGGACGGCGGCCTACACTTCCGACAATTATACGCTGCAGCCCGGCTTCGGCAACCTGGCCGCCTGGCCGGAGACCATTCTGAACCTGGCCGCCTCCGGCGGGACTTCCGACGGCGGCCTGGCGCTGGCCTGGACCGCCCCCAAAGCGGACGGCTCCACCGGCACCGCGGCCGCCTACGAGCTGCGTTATTCCACCTACCCGGAAGGTTCACCGGCCATCGGCGAAGCGCAGTTCCTGCTGGCGCGCTCCGCAACCGACTTTATCACGGTACCTTCGCCGTCAGCTTTCGGCCAGCAGGAGCAGCTCGTTCTCTCCGGACTTGTGGGCGGGGGCACCTATTATTTCGCCATAAAGGCGCGGGCGGCCTGGGACGGCTGGGGCTATCTCTCCAACGGTACTACGGCGCAGGCGCGTTTGTACTCGCCGTCTTTTACGGCATTTTCCGGGATAACGGAAAGTGCTGTGGATATTTCCTGGACCGCTTCCGGCAACGCGCCGGGTTCCCGTTACCGGGTGCTGGTCTCCACCGCGCCGGACCCCATGGCCCCGGCGGGCGCCGCGGTGTCCTCTTCCGACACCTATAACGCCTCGCTGAGCACCGCCGGCCTTGCCGCCAATACCACCTACTATTTCCGCGTGGCCGCGCTGGCCGCCGTCGGCAATACCGTGAGTTATTATTTCCCGCCGCAAGGCGCGGCTACCCTGGCCAGGATCCCGGCCCCGGCCGGTTTCTCCGCAGTGGACGCGGCGTCCATGGTTTTCAGCTGGGGCCAGAACGGCAACCCGGCCGGCACCCTGTACCAGGTGCTGGTCTCCACCGCGCCGGACCCGGCCGCGCCAGACGGCGCGGTAGTCACCTCCTCCTCTACCTACGCCCTCTCGCTCGCCACGGCGGGGCTTGCGGGCAATACCACCTATTATTTCAGGGCCGCCGCGGCGGGCCTGGGCGGCCAGTACACGGCCTATAGCGCCGCGGCCTCCACCGCCACGCTGGCGCTGCAGCCGTCCGGCTTCTACTTCACCGGAGTCACTGAGGACGTCCTCCAGCTTAACTGGGACGCTGCCGGCAACTCCGACGGTACGCTGTACCGGGTGGCGGTCTCCACCGCGACTAACCCGCTCTCGCCCGCCGGCGCGACGGTCACTAACCACGAAACCTACTCCCTCTATCTTAGTACCGCCGGCCTGGACCCGTATACCGATTATTATTTCCGCGCCGCGGCCGTGAACCACAATGGCGTAGCGACGGCCTATGCCGCCGCCGTCACCGAGAAGACCCTGAGCCTGGGCGAGCTAGGTTCCCCGGCCTCCGGCTCGGTTACCGGCGTCTTCGTCACCTCGGTTACGGCTTCCTGGTCGCTGGTGAGCGGGGCCACGGGGTATGTGCTGGCCGCTTCGCTTTCCCCGGCCAACCCCCCTGTCTCCGTCTATGCCTCCAGCCAGACCGTGGGCAACGGCACCGTGAGCGCGGCCGTCCTCAACCCGGCGCTGGCGCCTGACACGGTCTACTATCTCTTTGTGCGCGCCGGCGCGGCCAACGTGGCCGGCGGCTGGTACGCTTACCCGGGCGCGGCCACGCGCCTGCAGTTCGCGCCGTCGGTCCCGGCCCTGTCGGGGCTTTCCACCGATTCCATGCTCTTCGGCTGGAGCGGCGGCGGCAACCCTGGCGGCACCATGTACCGGGTGCTGGTGTCCACCGCGCCGGACCCGCTGGCGCCGGGCGGAGCGGTGGCGGTATCCTCCGACACATATAACCTGTCGCTGTACGCCTCAGGGCTGGCGGCTGATACCACCTACTATTACAGGGTGGCTGGCCTCAACAAGGACGGCCTGGCCACGGCCTATACCGCCGCCATAGGTTCGGCCACGCTGCCCAATATGCCGCTGTTCTCCGCTTTCACGGATATAGGCGCCGCCGGGCTGCGCGTCAATTGGACGGCCAACGGCAACGCCGCCGACGCCGTCTACCGCGTGCTGCTGTCGGAGTCGCCGGACCCGCTCAACCCGGAAGGGGACCCGGTCTTCTCGGCCGAAGTGACGGGCCTCTATCACGACTTCCCCGGGCTGAACTCTGACACCCGTTATTTTACCCGCGTGGGGGCGCTGGGCAAGGGCGGGCTGGAAACCGACTACACCGAACCGGCCGACGCGGTGACCCTGGCCGCGGCGCCGGCTTTCTCCGGTTTCAGCGAGGTGGGTTCCGCTTCGGCGCGTCTGGATTGGACGGCCAACGGCAACGCCCCCGGCACGCTGTACCGTGTGGCGGTCTCAACGGCGCCGGACCCGCTCTCTCCGGCCGGCGCGGCCGTCACCGTCGCCGACACCTATAACCTGTTCCTGACCACCGCCGGGCTGACCACGGATACTTTCTACTACTTCAGGGCCGCGGCGGTGAACTCCGTTGGGGCCGTCTCGGCTTATATCTCGGCCCAGAGCACGGCTACCACGCTGACGGGGGCTCCGGTCTTCTCCGGTTTCACCAGTGTGGCCGCCGACAGCCTGCGCTTTAACTGGACGGACGGCGGCAACCCCGACGGAACGCTGTACCGGGTGGCCGTCTCCACCGCGCCTGACCCTAACGCCCCGGCCGGCGCCGCGGCCACCGTTACCGACACCTACGAGCTGTTCCTCACCTCGGCCGGGCTCAGCGTTAATACAACCTACTACTTCCGGGTGGCCGGAGTAGGGGTGGCCGGTGCGCTCACAGCCTACACGGCCGCTGCCGGCACTTCCACGCTGCTGGCCTTCGACCCGGTCTCGGCCGGTTTCAGCGAGGTGACCGAAGGCGGCATGAAGTTTAACTGGGTGGGGAACGGTAATCCGGACGGGACCCGCTACCGCGTGATAGCCGCGGCCGGCGGCGACCCGCGCGACGCGCCGGGCGCCGGCGTTTACGACACCTACGACCTGTTCCTGGCTACCGCGGGCCTGGCGGCCAACACCGTCCATTATTTCCGCGTAGCCGGCGTGAATAATAACGGGGTGCTCACTTCTTATTCGGCGCTGCAGTCCACCTCAACGCTGGCTAATGCGCCGCTGGCGGCCGGCTTCTCCGGTCTCACCCCGGAGAACCTCACTTTCGGCTGGACGGCCAACGGCAACCCGGCCGGGTCCGGGTACCGGGTGGCCGTTTCCACCGCCCCCAACCCGCTGGTCCCGGGCGGGGCCGCGGTCACATATTCCGATGTTTATGAGCTCGGCGCCTCCTCCGCGGGGCTCTCCGCCAACACCACCTACTATTTCAGGGTGGCCGCCGTGAACCATGACGGGGTGGCTTCCGCCTACAGCGCGCCGCAAGGCACCTCCACGCTGCTCTCGGGCGCGCCGGTCTTCTCCGGTTTCTCGGGTATGGGCAGCGGCGCCATAACCTTCGGCTGGACCGCCGGCTCCCTGCCCGGCGGCCTGCGCTACCGGGTGCTGGTCTCTACCGCGCCGGACCCGGCCTCGCCCGACGGGGCAGCGGTCACCTCCTCGGACACTTACAACCTCTCGCTCTCCACCTCCGGTCTGTCCGGCAACACTCGCTATTATTTCCGCGCGGCCGGGCTCAACAACAACGGCGCCGCCTGGGACTATTCGGCGGCGGCTTCCACCTCCACGCTGGCCGCGGCGCCGGTCTTCTCCGGTTTCAGCGACGTCACTTACGGTTCCATACGCCTCAACTGGACGGCGGGAAACAATGTCTACCCGGACACCGTCTACCTGGTGGCGGCCTCCACCGCGGCCGATCCGCTGAACCCTTCCGGCGCGGACGTGCTCACCGGCGAGACGGAAGAGTTGAACCTGCTTCTCTCCGGGCTGGCTACGCAGACCACCTATTACTGCCGCGTGGCGGCCCGCAATAACGACGGCGTGATCACAGCTTACACGGCGGCGCAGTCCACCGTCACGCTGTACGCCGCCGCCACCAAGCTGTATTTCCAGGATTCTGTCACCCCGGTGGACGCGGTCAATTCCAGGTACCTGACCCGGGCCGCCGGTTCCGCGGTGGTCACCTATACCAAAAACACCTTCGCCGGTCCCACTACCCCGCCCCTGGTCACGACCCAGTTCACCGAGGCGGCCGGCGGCAGCGCAGTGACCTGGTATTCTCCGCCGCTCGACGATCTCACTATCGCCGGCAACGTCATCTTTAACCTCTGGGCGAGGGAGAGCAGCTTCCGGGCCAACGCCACCATCACGGCCGAACTGCTGCGCGCCGATAGTTCCGGGGCCATACAGTCCGTCATCTCCTCAGTGGTCCTGGCCCGCAATGAGGTTTCCAGTTCCCTGTTGCAATTGCAGAACTGGGGTAAAACTCCGGCGTCCACAGCTCTCTCCAACGGCGACAGGCTGGCCGTGCGCTGGCATATAGACGACGCAAACGGCGCGACGCTGGCGACAGGTTATAACGTCACCGCCACCCTCGGCGGCGCCAGTCCCGGCGTGAGCGGCGACGCCTGGGTGCAGCTGGCCGAGCCGCTGGCGCCGGCCCGGCCGGCCCTGGGCGCGCTGAGCGGCGTTACCGCTGCGGCGGCTTCGGGCTCCTGGTCGCTGGTGGAGGGCGCTACCGGTTATACTCTGGCCGCGTCCGTCAGTTCCCTGAACCCTCCGGCCGATATTTATGTTTCCAGCACGGTGCATAATACGGCAGGCGCCACCCTGAATACGCCCGCCCTGGCGCCGGATACGCTTTACTACCTCTTTGTCCGCACCAATGGGCCCGATGCTTCAAGTTCCTGGGAGGCCTACCCGGCCACTTATACGCTGCTGGCCTATCCGCCGGCCGGAGCCGCCATAACCGGCGTGGAGACCGATTCTGCTACCTTCTCCTGGTCTGCCAACGGCAACGCTTATCCGGGCACCATGTTCCGGGTGCTGGTCTCCACCGCGCCGGACCCTGCCAATCCGGGCGTGGCCGCGGTTTCGGCCCACGACACCTACAGCCTTTCCCTTTCTTCCGCCGGGCTGGCGCCGGACACTACCTATTATTTCCGCGCGGCCGGCCTTGGCAAGGGCGGCGCGCTTACCGCCTACACGGCGCCCATGGGAGTAGCCACGCTGCTGCCTTATGTGCCGCAGCCCGCGGCTTTCACCGAAGTTTCCGCCGCTTCGCTTAAGTTCAACTGGACTTCCGGAGGCAATCCGGCCGGCACGCATTACCGCGTGCTGGCCTCCACGGCGGCGGACCCGGCGGCTCCCGCGGGCGCAGTGGTGACCTCTTCGGACACCTATAACACCTGGCTGAGTTCCGCGGTCCTGGCGGCCAATACCACCTATTATTTCCGCGTGGCCGGCCTCAACAAGGGCGGCGTGCCCACCGCCTACGCGGCGGCCTCGGGTATGGCCACCAATGCCGCGCCGCCGGCCTTCTCCGGCTTCTCGGGCGTGATCGCGTCGGAGGCCGGTTTCAACTGGACCTCCGGCGGCAATCCTGCCGGCACGCTGTACCGCGTCTACGCTTCGCTGGCGCCGGACCCGCTGGACCCGCAGGGCCTTTTTACGACCTATTCCGACGCCTACTCCGGTCCGGCGGTCTTTACGGGCCTGGATGCCGATACCACTTATTATTTCCGCGCGGCGGCCATAGGCCATAACGGCTCCGCCAGCGCCTACACGGCCGCCGTCGCCACCGCCACGCCGCTGGCCTACCCGCCGCTGGCCGCCGGCTTCGCCGCCGTAGAAGCGGGCGCGCTGACCTTTGATTGGACGGCGGGCGGCAACGCGGACCCAGGCACGCGCTACCGCGTGCTGGTCTCCACCGCTATAGACCCTGGCGCGCCGGCCGGGGCGGCGGTGACCTCGTCGGACACTTACAATACCTACCTGAGTTCTTCGGGCCTGGCGGCCAATACCACCCATTATTTCCGCGTGGCCGGCGTGGGCAAGAGCGGGGTGCTCACCGCCTACACGGCCGCCGCCGGTACCTCCACGTTGCTGGGTTACGCACCGGCGGCGGGCGGGTTCTCCGGGGTTTCCACCGGCTCCATGGTGTTCTCATGGACTTCCGGCGGCAATCCCCCCGGCACGCGTTACCGCGTGCTGGCCTCCACCGCCGCGGACCCGCTCGCTCCCACCGGGGCGGCGGTCACCTCGTCCGATACCTACAGCTCCTCGCTGAACCTGGCAAGTCTGCCGGCCAATACCACCCATTATTTCCGCGTGGCCGGTCTTAATAACAACGGTGTGCCCACCGCTTACAGCACGGCCGCCGGCACCTCCACGCTGGCCGCCCAGCCGGCCGGCCTCTACATCACCGGCGAGGCCACGCACGCGCTGCAGCTCAACTGGTACGCAGACGGCAACCGCGACGGCACCTTGTACCGCGTGCTGGTCTCCACCGCGCCGGACCCGCAGGTGCCCGGCGGCGCGGCCGTGACCTCTCATTATGTTTACGACCTCTTCCTGACCACCGCCGGCCTGGAATCGAACAAGACTCATTACTTCAAGGCCGCGGCGGTCAACAATAACGGTATTTATACGGCCTACGCCGCGCTGAGCGGTGTTACCCTGGCGATAGGCCAGTTGGGCACTCCGGCCGAGGGCGCCGTAACAGGGGTGTTCGTTTCCTCCATAGCGGCTTCCTGGTCGCTGGTGGGCGGCGCCACCGGCTACACCCTGGCGGCCTCGCTCGCCCCGGACAACCCGCCGACGGCCATCTACGCCTCCAGCGTCACCGTGGGCAACGGCGCGGCCGCCGCGGCGGTCTTCAGCCCGGCGCTGGCGGCTGACACGGTGTATTACCTGTTCGTCCGGGCCAATGGCGACGAGGTCTCCGGCCCCTGGTTCCAGTATCCGGCCGCGGCTACGCTGCTGGCCAAGGCGCCGGTTTATCTCTCCTTCGCCGACGTGGACTACAACTCGGCGCGGTTCAACTGGTCCGCCAACGGCAACGCCGACCCGGGTACGCGCTACCGCGTGCTGGTCTCCACCGCCTACAACCCGCTGGTCCCGGCGGGCGCCGTGGTGAGCAGTTCCGACACCTACAACACCTGGCTGAGCTCCGCCGGCCTGGACGCCAATACCGCTTATTACTTCCGCGTGGCCGGCGTGAACAAGGACGGCGTGCTGACGGCCTATACCATTTCGCGTTCCACCACCACTCCGGCCCGGGCGCCGGCCGCGGCCGGCTTCACCGGCGTGGGACCGTACGCGGCCGCCTTCAACTGGTCGGCGGAAGGCAATCCCTTCCCGCGCACCCGCTACAGCGTGGCTGTTTCCACGGCGCCGGATCCGTTGGCCCCCGGCGGCGCGGCCGCCACGCTTTCCGAAACCTATGACCTGTTCTTCTCCTCTTCGGGCCTGAACCCCGACGCCACTTATTACTTCCGTGTAGCGGCGGTGGGCAATAACGGGATCACTACCGCCTATACCACGGCGGCCGGCACCGCAACACTGCTGGCCTATCCGCCGGTGGCCGCGGGCTTCACCTACATAGGCCCCTCTTCGGCTACCTTCAACTGGTCCGCCAACGGCAACGCCGCCGGTACGCTGTACCGGGTCTATTCTTCCACCGCCCAGGACCCGCTTAACCCGGGAGGCGCGGTGGCGGTGAGTTCGGATACTTATAACCTCTACCTGAGTTCCGCCGGCCTTTACGCTAACACCACCTACTACTTCACCGTAGCCGGCCGCAACCGTAACGGCGTGTCCACGGCGTATACCGCGGCCGCCGGCACCGCCACGCTGGCCAATCTGCCGCTCACCGCGGTGTCCACCTTCAGCGCCGTGACCAACGCCGGCTTTACCGCGGCCTGGGAGCAGAACGGCAATCCGGTCGGCACGCTCTACGAGGTGCAGGTTTCCAGCGCTCAGGACTTCAACCCGGGTGTCCTTTACCAGGTTTCGGCCGCCACCGCGCCGGAGTACGGCGCGTCCTACGCCTTCACGGACCTGGTCTTCTCCACCACCTACTATTTCCGGGCCAGGGCGGTGAACCGCAACGGCCTTTACACCGCCTACGCCGGCCTCGGCGCGGTGAAGACCGCCGGCCTGCAGGCCCCCGTGGCGGCGCCGATAACCCAGGTCTCGGCCAATTCCATAACGGCCGGCTGGAGCCTTGTGGCGCAGGCCACCGGGTATACGCTGGCGGCGTCGGTGAATCCCGGTTCCGAGCCCGCGCCTGTTTACGCGTCCAGTTCCACGGCCGGGCTTTCCGCCCTGCTGTCGCCGCTGGCGCTGAATTCCACTTATTACCTCTTTGTGCGCGCCGACGGCGCCGGCGAGGCCAGCGGCTGGGCGGTTTATCCCGCCACCGCCACGCTGGCCAACCCGCCGGTCTCGGCGGCCTCCACTTTCAGCGCGGTGGGTTTCGACGGCTTTGCCGTGAACTGGGGCGCCAATTCCAATCCGCTGGGTTCGGTGAGCTACCAGGTGGAGGTCTCCACCGCCTATGATTTCAACGCCGGCGTCACAGACAGGGTTTCTTTCTCCACCGCGCCGGCCGAAGGCCCGGCCGCCACTTTCAGCGGCCTCAATACCGACGCTTATTATTACTTCCGCGTGCGCACGGCCTACCATAACGGCAACTTCAGCGAATGGGTGAACCTGGGCGTCAAGAAGACGCTGGCTCTGCCCATAGTGCACGCCGCCGGCGACGGCGTGATCCTGTACGGTAAGGCCGGCACGGCCATGCCGCAGTTCCGCCATTATTCGGCCGCGTCCAACAGTTTCGGCGCCACCGGAGACCTGGAGATGGGCGGCAACGGCTCGCTGTTCGTCATCCGCACCAACCCGCTCACCACCAAGCAGGAAGCCGTGGCCGGCTACGTGAAGGACGGCACGCTGCACGTGCTGTGCACCGACGGCACCAACTGGACCGAGGAATGGACGCAGGCCGTGGGCGGCAACGAGGCCACCCGCCGCTTCGACATCGCCTATGAGACCAATAGCGGCGACGTGATGGTGCTGTATTCGCGGAATGTCTCGGCCTCGGGCGAGCTGGGCTACCGCACCAAGCCCGGCGGCGCGGCCTGCGGCGCCGCCAACTGGACCTCGGAAACCCAGCTTACCGCCGCCCGCACCACGGGCATAGTGCAGTGGGTCAAGCTGGCTTCGGACCGCCGGGCGACTTACGACACGCTGGCCGCCCTCTGGGCCGACGCCAATTCCGACCTGTCGGCGGCGGTCTGGACCGGGAGCGCCTGGGAGAACGAGCCGGCCGCGGCGCTGGAGACCAACCTGGAAAGAGTGACCGTATCCCAGGACGTGGAGGACTTCGACCTGGAGTTCGAGTCGCTCTCGGGCGACCTCATGGCGGTCTGGGCCAACGCGGCCGGCGCCGACGGCACCAACGGCGTGCGTTACGCTGTCGCCACATGGACCGGAGGCAGCCCGCTGCATACCTGGGGCGCGGTGACCACGCCGCCCACCTTCCTCGATGACGCCACCAACCTGGACCTGGCCGCCAACCCCGCCAGCGACGCCATGATCTTCGCCTCTATCGGCAACGCCGGTTCCGACCTGCAGATAGGTTACTGGAGCGGCGCGGCCTGGACCAATACCGCCAACGTGGACACCACGGCGCAGGTGCCGTTGGCCGGCACGCGGCTGGTGTCGGCGGTGTGGTTGAGTTCCGGCGCGGCCACGCGCTGGGCGGTGGCCTACAACGACGCCGCCGCCACCAACATAGGCTGGTATTACGGCACCACCGGCGCGCCCTCGGCCGGCGCGGACGCCAGCCCGGCGCCGCTCTTCGCCAACCCGCAGAAGCATTACCAGCTGCACCAGGACCCGGTGAACAGGGACCGCGCCATACTGGCGGTTTCGGACAATAACTCCGACCTGATAGTGAAGCGCCTGGTGATGACCTCGGTCCCGGCCTTCACCTGGAGCGACGCCGCCGGCGGCGCCGCGCTGGAGACCTCGCTCTCCTCCGTCACCGTGGGCGGCCATTCCTTCTTCTTCTGGCCGGCGCCGCCGGAGACCACCTATGTGCAGAGCGCCTACAAGTTCTTCGCCAACGCCGATTCCACCGACGTGGGGACGGCGCTGGCGGCGCAGGACACGCCCGGGGTCATACTCTCTTCGGGCGCGGCTTTCCGCCTGCGGCCGCTGCTGCACATAGACCAGGTGGACCTGGCCGCCGGCGCCGAGAGCTTCAAGCTGCAGTTCGCCGGCCGCGGCGACGGCACCTGTGCGGCGCCTTCGGGCGGCAACCCGGCCGTATATACCGACGTGGGCGCGGCCACGGTGATAGCTTTCAATAACAACACGCCGGCCGACGGGGCGGCGCTGACGGCCAACGCGGCCGACCCGCAGCACGGCGCCCACGTGACCGTGGCCCAGGCCTACGCGGAGTCCTCGCCGGCGGCTACGCTGGCGCTGACGGCGCGCAACCGCGACGCCATGTGGGACTTCGCGCTGAAGGACAACGGTATGGCGGCCGGCACCTCCTACTGCTTCAAGCTGGTCAGGGCCGACGGCACCGACCTCAACGCTTACGATATCTATCCCGAGGCTATGCTGCAGCCGGCGGTCTACCTCAACGAGATCTACGCTTCCGGCGCCGTCGGAGAGGATTGGGTCGAGTTCTATAACAACTCGGCCAGCACGGTGTCGCTGATAGGTTGGAAACTCGACTATGTGGAGAACACGCTGGACCTGGGCGGCACCCCGATCACCGTCTGGACCGCGCAGGCTTCCGACGTGGTGAACGCCTACTCCACCTTCACGCTGACCGGCCTGGCCACCGACCTGGTGGGCGGGCAGAGTTATCACCTGAAACTGATGAACAACACGGGAGCCATCGTGGACCAGGCGCAGTGGCCGGTGCTGGGGGCCGGCCAGTCGCTGGCGCGCGTTACGGACGGGGACCCTTCCTTCTTCTGGATAGATCCGTCCCCCACGCCCGGCTACGGCAACTCGGTCTCCACCGACGCGCTGAAACTCAACGAGATCGCCTACGGCGCGGCCGACCGGCAGTTCATTGAGCTCTATAACGCCTCGCCGGTCTCCACGCGCACGCTCGCCGGCTACGCGCTCAGGAATTCCGTTTCCTCGGCCAACGGCCTCGCTTTCAAGTTCACGCGCAAGATCTACCCGCTGGACTACGCGGTCATAGACTTCTCCGCGCTCAGCGACGACGGCTACACCTTCGCCGGGGTCTTCGGCCCGGGCGGCCTGGCCGCGGCGGGGGATTTCCTGGCGCTGGAGAATTCCACCGGTTCCGTGGTTGACTGGGCGGTCTGGCAGTCGGGGACTGCCTACACCCTTTACAATTACAGGGCGGAACAGGTGTCCGCCGGCAACTTCGCGCCGGGCGGCGCCGCATATTCCATAGCCCGCGGCCCCGCCGAAGGGGCCGACACCGGCAGCGACTCGGCCGATTTCTCGGCTTCCGCCTACGCCACGCCGGTCTCCAGGAACAACAACGCCGGCACGGCCGCCGCGAACACGCTGGTCTACCCGGTCAACACCAGCGCCCCGCAGTTCCTGGCCAAAACCTTCCCGGTCACTCTGGACCTGGGGGACTCTTCCGGAGGAGCCGGAAATAACATCCTGTTCCAGCGCACCGGCGGCTCGGCCGACCCGGAGTCCCCTCATCTCTACCGTCTGGAGGACATAGGCCTGGACCCGGCCTCCACGGCCCAGCAGAGCGCGCAGCAGACCGGCCTGACCTTCTACGACCAGGACGGGGCCCCGCTGGTTTCCAGCGCCGTCTACCGCGTAACTTTCAACACCGACACCGGTGCGGCCTCGGCCCCGCGCATAGAGCTGGGCACGGTGACCTATTACGCCGGCGTGCACGGCGTCTCCGTGAGCAGCTCCGCTCCGGCCTGGATGAACGACGCCTCCCGCGCCGGCGTGCTGAAGCTGCAGGTGGCCAACAATAACCCGGCCGGCTTCAATCCCGTGCAGCTGGCCACCGTGGCCTTCTCGCTCTACGATTCCGGCCTCGCGCCTTTGACGCAGCAGCAGGCGCGCGACCTGTTCGAGGCCGTGCTGCTGGTGGCCGACTCCGCCTCCGGCCTGCCCGGCATTTATGAGCCCGGTATCGACGCCAGCACGCTGGCCTATGTGCCCATGAATTCCATCCTGGTGGACGGCAACGGCCTTTCCACCATGACGGTGGGGGGGGGCTGGCTGTCGGCGGCTGCGGTACCGGCCGCTTCTACGGGTACGTTCTTTATAGTCCTGGAGTCCACCGCTGACGCCTCGGACCGCAGCCCCAATGTTTTCCGCGCCGGTTTCTCTCCGGTGAGGGCTACGGTGCTGGACGGCCCCGGGGCCTTGGCGCAGGAGTTCGCGCCGGCCGCCGCCGCCAATACCGAGGCGGTCACGCTGATCTCCCCGGCGCGGCCGCCGGCCGGGACGGCGTGGCCTTACGTTCTGCCGGCCGCCGCCGCCACCGAGTCGCCGGTCTCCTACTATACCAACGAGGGCGATACCGCCGTGAGTTCCGCCGTCTACGTGGCCTCGGCCGACGGATATCTGCGCGCCATAAAGAAGGACGGCACGTTCAAGTGGAGCTACGCCACCTCCCCGCTTTCGCCCATCCGCACCAGCCCCAACGCCGTGGTGGAGGGTACGGACGTGGTCATCTACTTCGCCAACGACAACGGCGACGTCTACAAGGTTCGCGACGACGAGACCGCGGCCGGGCTGGTCTGGAAACGGTCCGTGGGGGCGCCGGTCAGGTCCAATGTGATGTGTACCGACCTGTTGTGCACCGGTCCCAACATCTATTTCGGCGTCAACGACAATACCGTGCGCTGTCTGGCCAAAGCCGACGGCCTGCCCTGTTCCGGCTGGACCTTCTCCGCCGCGGTGACGGCCGGGGTTTCAGGAACCATCTCGATAGACGACCGCGATACCATCAAGACCGGGTGGATCGGGTTGGAGGACGGCAAGGTGGTGGCCCTGCAGACCGCCGACGGCGCTTCCCCGACCAGCTTCATTACCGGAGGGGCCATAAAGTCCTCGCCTTACCTGGACGCGCGCGACGCCAGCCCCAATAACGTGATCTATTTTACCTCCACCGACGGGAAACTGTACGCCAGGGTCTCGTCCAACCTGAGCGCCCTGCCCAGCGGCTGGATCGATGATTATCCGGCCTCTGGCGCCGCGCCCATTTATACTTCCCCGTCCGTGTCTTTCTCGGGCGCCAAGTATATTTTCTTCGGTGACGACGCCGGCCGCCTGCACAAAGTGGACACCACTGGCGCCAGCGCTCCGGGCTGGCCGCTGCAGGCCGGTGGCGCCATAAGATCTGGGCCAATTTGGGTGCCGGCCGGAGTTGGCTCCGGCGTGGCGCAGAATTATATTTACTTTGGTTGCGATGACGGCTATATCTACGCTTTCGACGCCGATACCGGTGCGCGCAGGGCCGGCTGGCCGGTGGCCACAGGCGGCCCGGTGCGGGCTGACCCGGTAGTGGATCTCGACGACAGGACCATTAAGGTGGGTTCCACCGACGGCAAGACCTATACGCTGTACATAGGTCCGTGAGGCCCGCGGGTCGGAGGCATAAGGCGGTTCTATGAGTATGCAGAGGAATAAAAGATCGTTCGCGGCGGGAGCGGCGTTGGCCGCCTTCCTGGCTTTGTTGATCGCCCTTGCGGCTGGTCCTGCGCCGCTACGCTCCGCCGACTGGCCCATGGCCCGCGGCAATGCCGGGCGCACCGGCTTCTCCGACGAGCAGGCCTATCCGCCCCTGACCAAGCTCTGGGAGTTCACGGCCGGCGGCCCGGTGGCCGGCGGCCCGGTGGCCTATGACGGCATGGTATATTTCGGAGCCAGGGACAACCGCCTCTACGCTTTCCACGCCGATACCGGTGCCGAGGCCTGGCGTTTCCAGGCCGGCGGCTGGATAGACGCCTCTCCCGCGGTGGACGCGGCGGCGGTCTATGCCGCCTCCACGGACGGCTACCTTTACGCCCTGAACCGCCGCAGCGGCTCTTTCCTGTGGAAAGCGGCTCTGGGTGCGCCCTCTTTCTCCGCTCCGCTATTGTGCGCCGGCAAGGTCTATGTGGGCGTTTCGGCGCCGGTGAATAAACTTAAGGCTTTCAACGCCGCGGGCGGAGCGCCGGCCGGCGAGTTCGCGGCCTCGCAGCCTGTGGACTCGGCCCCGGCCTGCGACGGGGAAAAGGTGTATTTCGGCGTCAACGACGGCCAGCTCTACGCGGCCGACGCCGGCACGCTGGCTCAGGCCTGGGTCTATCCGGCGGTGGGGGGGCGTTATGGCCGCAACGCCGCGGCCGTCTCCGACGGCGTGGTATACGCCGTGCCCGGTTTCGACGAGAACAAGCCCCTGGCCCTGGCCGCTGACGACATGACCCTGCTTAATGCCCAGACCGGACCTTTCGAGGAGGACATTCCCCTGCCCGACGGCAGCCTGGGCTGGCGCCAGGCCGGTTCTCCGTCCGTCAGCGGAGACAGGCTATATTTCTCGGGCGGCTCCACGGACAATCTCCTGCACGCTCTCACCTCCGGCGCCTCCGACCAGGCCCTGCTCTATGTCTGGCCCAGCACCCCGACACTCGGTTCCGTATCCCCGGTGGGATTATTGTCCTCGCCGGCGGTGGCCGGCGGCGTGATCTATATAGGCACGGCCGGCGGGGCGCTGGTGGCTTATAGCACCTCCGGAGCTTCCCTGCCGCTGGTGGCGGACGTTAGTTTCTCCAGCCCGGTCTACGCATCCCCGGGCGTTTCCAACGGCCTGGTCTTCGCGGCCGGCATGGACGGCAAGGTGTCGGTTTACCAGGCCGCGAAGGTGACCGCAATCTCGGAGCCGGCGGCCGGGGCGGTAGTTTCCGGCGGGGTGGACATAAACGGCTATATCTCCAACCCCGACCTGGCCGGCTACCAGGTGGAATACAGCACCGGCGGGGAAGTCTCCCAGTGGACGCTGGTGGCGTCCAGCGCCACGGCCGTGCCCGTGCACGGCCTCCCCCTGGCGGTATGGGACACCACGGCTCTCGAGAACGGGCTCTACACCCTGCGGCTTACCGTCCTGGAGAACGGCGCCGGCGGCCCGCCCAATGTCTCCAGCGTGCGGGTGCGGGTGAACGCCCTGCCCGAGCCTCCTTCGGGACTGACGGCCTCCGACGTGCCGGCCGACGGCGGCAACAGTATAGCCCTGGCCTGGACGGCTTCTCCCAGCTCCGCCGTCACCGCCTATCGCGTTTACCGGGATGGCGAGCAGGGGCCTGCGCTGCTGGGCTCGGTCAGTTCCACCACGCTGGCCTACGTGGACTCTTCCGCAGTGACCGGCACTACTTTTGCCTATGTCGTGCGCTCTTTCGACGGCTACTCCGAATCCGGGAATTCGGAGGAGGCGGAGGCCTTCTCCGTGAACGACACGGGGGACTTCACTCCGCCGGCGGACGTGGCCGACCTCGCCGTCTCTTCCGGCCCGGCCTACGGCATGTTGACCCTGACCTGGACCGCGCCCGGTAACGACGGGGATTCCGGCGAGGCCGCCTATTATACGATCAAGCGCACCACGGCGCCCGCTTTCGACTGGGGGACTTTCGACGGCGCCTCGCTCGCGGGCGGCACGCGGCCGGTGGACGGGGTGGCCGGCACTCCGGAACGCGAGGAGACGGGGGGGCTTTTCGGCGGGGTGACCTACTATTTCGCGCTGAAAGCGGCCGACGCCGTTCCCAACCAGAGCGGCCTTTCCAACGTGGCCTCGGCCTGCGTGCCCAGGGATCCGCTGCCTCCTTCCCCTCCCTCCGGCCTGGCCGCGGCCGATACGTTGGCCGACGCCGGCGGCAGCGTGACGCTGGCCTGGTCGGTTTCCCCTGACGACGGTCCCGGCGGCGACGTATACGGTTACAAGGTTTACCGCCGCCAGGCCGCCGGCTCCTATAGCGCCGCCTCGCCGTACGCGCTGCTGGGCGCCGGCGCTACCGGCTACATCGACGCTTCCGCCACCGAGAACGTGCGCTACTATTACGCGGTCTCCGCTTTCGACAGCACCTCCGCTTCCCCGCTGTCCGCCGAGGCGGACGCGGTCTCCGCCAACAACTGGCGCTCCTTCGACGCTGGGGCGGGCGTTTCGCTGCGCCTCGCGGACGGGGCCAGGTTCGAGATCCCGTCCGGGGCCGCTTCCCAGAACGACCGCGTGATCTTTACGCGCCTGGATCCCGCCACCTACCAGCCGCTGTTCCAGGCGGCGGCCGCCGGCTCGGCCAATCCCACCGGGGTGGTCTACGAGGCCAAATTCCTGAGCGCCGCTACCCGGCTGACGTCTCCAGCCCAGCTATCGGTGCCCTATGCCGAGGCCGACGTGGCCGGCATGGACCTGGAGAACGTCCGGCTCTACATGCGCTCCGGCTCCGGCTGGGTCATGGTGGATAATTCCCGTGCCGACGCGTCTTCCATGCGCGTTACGGCCGGAGTGCTGCAACTGGGCGTCTTCGCGGTGATGGAGTATGTGCCCAGCGGGGAGCTCTTTGCCAGGGACGAAGTTTATACCTACCCTAACCCCGCGCGCGGCGACACGCTCACTTTTAAATTCAGGGTCTCCGAGAAGGTTTCGGTGAAGATAGAAGTCTATAACGTGGCCGGCCAGCGGGTGGCTAAACTTTCCCGGGCGGACTGTCCGGCCGGAGTCACGTCGGAACTTCCCTGGAACATAAGGAAGATCGCCAGCGGCGTCTACCAGTTCAGGTTCGAGGCCTCCGGGGCTTCGGGGAAAAAGTTCGTGGTGAAGCGGCTGGCGATAGTGCACTGACGGATGGCGGGAATTATGACCGGAAAACTCAAAGTCTCAGCGATAAGCCTGGCGGCGATATTGGCCGTTCTCCTCCCTGCCGTCCCCGCGCGGGCGGCCAGGATCTATCCGTCGGCGGGCTCCACCTCGGCTACCTTCCTCAAGCTCGGGGCCGGGGCGCGCGCCCTGGGTATGGGAGGAGCCTTTACTTCGGTCTGCGACCCCTACGCCGCCTACTGGAACCCGGCCGGCCTGGCCTGCCTCGGGGAGGAGAAGACGCTCGGACTTTTTCACAACGAATATTTCCAGGGGCTGGGGCAGGAGCACCTGCTCTACACGGCCCCGGCCTCCGGCGGCGGCCTTTTCGGCCTGCCGCTGCCCGCGGCGGGGACCTGGGGGTTCTCTTTTAATTATTTTTACGTGCCGAAGGACCTGGAACGGCGCAGCGGTCTGTACGAGTCGGACCCGGTCGCGCCCATTTCGCCCGTGGAGGGGAAGTTCGGGGCTTCCGACGCGGCCGTGTCTGCCGCGTACGGCGGCGGTCTGGGGCGCGGCTATTCCGGCGGCCTGGCGCTTAAGGTGATCAGGCAGAGCATAGACGATTATTCCGGGGCCACGCTGGCGGCCGACCTGGGCGCGGCGAGGGACTTCAACTGGCGCGGCCGCAAACTGCGCGCGGGCCTCGCGCTGCTTAATCTCGGGCCTGGCATAAAGCTGGATAAAGAGCGTTTCGGGCTGCCGCTTTCGCTGCGGGCGGGCCTCAGCGGCCGCCTGCCGGGAGTCGGCACGCTGCTTTCCCTGGACGCCGAAAAGCCGGTGGACGATTACCTTACCATCGCCGGCGGCGTGGAGCATCCGTTGACGTCCAGGCTCTGCGTGCGGGCCGGTTACCGCGCCAGGCATTACGGCAACGAACTTGGCGCCTGGTCCGGTTTTTCCGCCGGGGCGGGAGTCGCCTTCGATAAACTTGATTTCGACTATGCCCTGACCCCGTTCGGGGACCTGGGCACCGCGCACCGCTTTTCGCTCTCGCTGCGTTTCGGCGGCCGTCCGCTTTTGCCCCGCAGGCCGGCGGAGCAGCCGCTGCCTGGCGGCGCGCCTTTCGTTTACGGCGTGACCGCTAAGGCGCTGGCCCTTTCCCGTACCGGGGTGCGCTATGAGCTTAGCGCCGAGTCCGCCGGAGCGGGCCTCGTTTCGTTCGTCTTCAAAACGCAACTGCGTGAGGAGCCGCCCGGCGCTGTTACCGTGCTGGAGGGACCCGTGCCGGCCGCCCCGCCGCTGCCGGAAGGCCTGGTGGGGCTGCTGGCCTGGCAGCCGGCGCCTTTCCCCGGCCGGGTGCAGGGCGAAGCCGCACTGGTCTTCAGGCTGAAGGCGGAGGGGATAGACGCGGGGAAGGTGGTCTTCCTTTACCGCAATTCCGGGGAGTGGAAAAAAGCGCGGCATTCGCTGCTGCGCCAGGAGAACGGGTATCTGTACTTCAGCGCGGCGGCGCCGTGCGCCGCTTACTACGCGGCCGGGTTGGACGTTGAGATTAAACCGGAGCCCTAATATTCGCCGAGCGTGCCGGCCCGGCGGGCGCGGCGCACGGCCCGGCCGAACAGCCAGACCGAGGCGGGGATAAGCAGGAGATCGAAGGCGGCCAGCGCGAGCAGGTCGCCTTTTATCATTGCCGGCCCGGCGCCCTTATGGACCGCCAGCTGGAAAGCCCGCACGGCGTAGGTGACGGGCAGCAGGTTGGAGACGGCTATGAGCCAGCCCGGCAGCACGGCCACCGGGAAATAGACCCCGCCCAGCAGCCCTTCGAAGTTGTTCAGTATCCAGGCCAGCGGGTTGCCGCGCTTGAACAGCATCACGAAACACGACGAGAGAATGCCCAGCGCCGCGAAGCACCCCGCCGAGAGCAAAAAGACCAGCCCGGCGGACCACCAGTTGGCCGCGCCCAGGTCCAGCTTGAAGATGAAGGCCCCCGCCAGCGCGTAGACAAGCAGTTCGAAAGTGGCGAACAGGAAGTTCCAGGCCGACATGGACAGCAGCAGCGCCGGCACGCCCAGCGGGGTGGAGAGGGTGGCTTCCAGCGTGCCCTGGGTCTGCTCCAGCCGCAGCCGCCCGGCGTAGGAGCCGGCCCCGGTCCCTATGTAGCCGAAGAAGGCCATGGCCGTGAAAACGTAAGCGAAATAGCCCGTCCCGAAAGGTTCCAGCTGCGGCGCCAGGCCGCCCCCGAAGAGTTTTCCTATGAAATAAAAGACGGCGAGGTTGGCCAGGGTGGCCAGCGCTCCCAGCGCGAAAGACAGGCGGTAGCTTTTCTCGGCGAGGAAGTCGCGCCGGACGAAGGCGGCTATCACGCCGGCCGCGTTCATTGCGGGCCTCCGGGCGGCATGCGGCCCTGGCCTATGCGCAGGGTGCGGGCGGCCGCGGCCGCCAGCAGTTCGCGGCTGTGGCTGGTGACCAGCACCGTGGAGGTTTTGCCGGCTTCGGCTATCAGTTCCAGCAGGCCGCGGCAGGCGATGCCGTCCAGGCCGCGGAAAGGTTCGTCGAGCAGCAGCAGCGGCGCGCGCCGGGAGAGCGCGCGTATCAGCGAAACCTTCTGCATGGTGCCCTCGGACAGCCGGTCGAAGCGCCGCCCCAGGTCGACGGCGGCCAGGCCCAGGCGGGGGGCCAGCTTGGCCGCGCGCGCCTCGGCCTCCGCGGGGGACAGCCCGGCCAGCGCGCCGAAAAAGCGCAAATTTTCCCCGGCGGTAAGCCTGAAATAGAAAGAACGGGGATTGGCGGGGCAATAGGCGGCCAGTTGGCGCAGGCGCTCCGCGGAGGCGGCCGCGCCCCCTGCCAGGATGGTGCCGGCGTCCTTTTCCAGCACACCGGCCAGGGTCTTGAAGAGGGTGGTTTTGCCGGAACCGTTGGCTCCGCCCACCCCGGTCACCCCGGTATCGGCCTCCAGGTCCGCCCCGTCCAGGGCGCGCAGGGGCGTTCCGCCCGAGAAAAGCGGGGCGGGAAACTCCTTCACCAAGCCCTTGACCTCCAGCCGCATTCCACAATAATAGCACACGGCGCGGCGCGGGGGGTAGGGGTTTTCATTGAAATGAGAGTATAAATTAATTAAAATATAAATAATAAGGCCCCCGGCGCCGAGAGCCGGGCAGGTCCTGTTTTACTTACGCAGCACGGAGGATACAATGAGGATACATATAGTGGCCCGCAAGATAAAGATGACCAAGCCGATAAAGGACTTTATCGAGACCAAGCTTTCCAAGCTTCACGAGTACATCGATAACATAGTCTGGGCCCAGGCCATAGTTTCCGTGGAAAAGAAGATCCACACCGCCGAAGTGGTGGTGCACGCCGGCCACCAGACCATGAAGGCCGCCGCCTCGTCCGACGAGATGTATTCCGCCATCGACAAGGCCATGGACAAGATGGAAGCGCAGATCAAGAAGTACAAAGAGCGCTTCACCGACCACCGCGCCACCGAGACCATCGACCTGGGCGAGTTCACCACGCTGGTGGGCCCCGAGATCCGCTTCTCCGTGGTTAAGGACGTCCCCCTCAAGCCCATGAACAAAGAAGAGGCCGTGATGGAGATGGAGAAGATCGGCTACAACTTCTGGGTGTTCCAGGACAGGGGCTCCAAGCAGCTCCAGGTCGTCTTCAAGCGCATCGACAGCACCTACGGGCTGCTGCAGCCGGTGAAGAAGTAACCGCGCCGCTCCATGTCCCAGCAGCCTAAAAAACAGGGGAAATCCCTCCTGGTCAGGGAACTGCTTAAGTCCCGGGGCAAGATCCTCGGGCTTAAGCCCGTTTCCGGGGCCAGGAATTTGGGCCGGCAGATCACGGTCAGCGAGATCAACCGCCCGGGTCTGGCCATAGCCGGCCACATGGAGCAGTTCCGCTCCGAGCGCATCCAGATCATCGGCCAGGGCGAATACGCCTACTGCCAGAAGGAAGATCCCCGGCGGGTCTCGGCGAACCTGCAGAAGATGTTCGCCGCGCCCGACATCCCCTGCGTGATAGTCACCGGCGGCGTGAAGCCGCTGCCGGTCATCAAGCAGGCCTGCGCCAAGGCAGGCATCCCGCTGCTCGTCACGAGCGAGGACACGTCAACCTTCATCCGCGAGATCACCACTTACCTCGACGACCAGCTTGCCGCCACCACTTATGTGCACGGCGTGCTGGTGAACGTCTACGGCCTGGGGGTGCTCATCCAGGGCGACTCGGGCGTGGGCAAGTCGGAGTGCGCGCTCGAGCTTTTGAAGCGCGGCCACATCCTGATAGCCGACGACGTGGTGGAAGTGAAGCGCCGCATCGGTTACATGCTGGTGGGCAACTCGCCCAAGAACATCAAGCATTACATGGAAGTGCGGGGCCTCGGCATCATCGACGTGGAGCTCCTGTTCGGCATCGGCTCCATCATGGACCAGTCGCTCATAGAGATGCACGTGAAGCTGGAAAGCGTGGTGGCCGGCACGCTCGGCAATTACGACCGCACCGGGCTCGCCCAGGCGGAGGTCAACATCCTGGAAGTCCCGGTGCCCTCGCTGCGGCTGCCGGTGACCCCGGGCCGCAACCTGGCCGTGCTGATAGAGGTCGCTTCGCTCAACCAGCGCCTCAAGAACCAGGGCTACTTCGTGGCCAAGAAATTCAACGAGAGCCTCATCAGGGAGATGAACAAAAAGTAATATGCCACAGGCCAAAGGCAGGATCTTCATCATCACCGGCATGTCCGGCGCCGGCAAGAGCCAGGCCCTTAAATCCTTCGAGGACCTGGGGTTCTACTGCGTGGACAACCTGCCCATCGCCCTCATCCCCTCCTTCGCCGCCATGGTGCAGAGCCGCCGCTACCTCAAGAACGTGGCGCTCGGCATCGACATCCGCGAAGGCCGCTTCTTCAAGGACTTCGTGCGCACGCTGGACAACCTCGGCAAGCTGGGGCTGGAATACCGCGTGGTCTTCCTGGACGCCTCCGACGCGGTGCTGATGCAGCGCTTCTCCGAGACGCGCCACCGCCACCCGCTCGGCAAGAACATCGCCGCGGCCGTCAAGGAAGAACGCCGCATCCTCTGCGAGCTGAAGGCCCGGGCCAACAAGGTGATAGACACTTCCAAGCTGACGCTGGGCGAACTGAAAGAGACCCTGTCGGGCATGCTGGAGCTCAAGCGCACCGCCGAAATGAAGCTCTCGGTCATCTCCTTCGGCTACAAGTACGGCATCCCGCTCGACGCCGATATCGTGATGGACGTGCGCTTTCTGCCGAACCCCTACTACGTGCCGTCGCTGCGCGCCAGGACGGGCCTCGACGCCCCCATCGGCCGCTACCTCCGCTCCAAGCCGGGGTTCCGCTCCTTCATGAAGGGCTACACCGAGCAGATCAAGGCCCTGCTGCCGCTTTACGTCAAGGAAGGCAAATCCTATCTCACCATCGCCATTGGCTGCACGGGCGGCCGCCACCGCAGCGTCTACATCGCCGGCGAACTCGCCAAGAAGCTCGCCGCGGGCGGCTTTTCAGTTTCCGAGTACCACCGGGATATCCGCAAATGATGGAGGCGGGGACGTTCATTCCTAATTCCTAATTGCCGTCCCGGGGTAGCGCGGAGCGATATTTAGAAAAATTAGGAATTAGGAATGAACGTCCCCTAAATTATGATCAATATCATTGTCATCACTCACGGGGAGTTCGGCGCCTACCTTATCGAGGCCGCCGAGGGCATAGTGGGCGTCCAGGCCGGCGGCCTCAAGAACGTTTCCATTTCGGCGCGCATGACGCTCGAGCGCGTGAAGGAAGCGGCCGCCAGGGCCATGGAGGAAATGCGCTCGGAGGACGGCGTGGTGTGCCTGCTGGACATGCCGGGGGGCACGCCCATGAACGTGCTCCTGCCGCTCGCCAAGGATATAGACAAGTGCGCGGTCATCTGCGGCGTGAACATCAACATGATGACGTCAGCTTTCGCGTACAGGCAGTCGCTGGATTTCGACAGGCTCGTGGCCAAGATCATGGAGGACGGCCGCAAGGCCATCTGCGAGGTCAAAAGCCTGCTGCTCAAAAAATGAGGCGCGTATGATAATACTTTACCGGGTTGACGACAGGCTGGTGCACGGCCAGGTAGTGGAAGGCTGGCTGCCCCACCTGCGGGCCGAGGAGCTGGCCGTGGTGTCCGACGAGATCGCCGGCGACGAGATGCGCCGCACCATCATGCGTTTCGCCACCCCCGAAGGCGTGGACCTGAAGATCATGACGGTGGCCGAGGCCGCCGCCTACCTGCCCGAGGCCGAGAAGGCCGAGCGCAAGGTGCTGCTGCTGCTGCCGGGCCTGGCGGAAGCGCTGGAGCTGGCGCGCAAGGGGCTCAGGATCCCGTCGCTCAACATAGGCGGCATGCATTACTCCGCCGGCAAGAATCTTTCCATCGGCAAGGCCATCTTCCTCAACGACGAGGACTGTGCCGCGCTGAAGGCCCTGAGCGCCGCGGGCATAACCATAGAGGGCCGCGGCGTGCCCACCGACAGGCCGGTGGACCTGATAGAAGCGATAGCCTGACGTATCTTAATGGTAAAACTGGTCATAGCGCTGCATAACCACCAGCCGGTGGGCAACTTCGAGAGCGTTCTCGAGGAGGCCTTCCGCCTCGCCTATGCCCCGTTCTTCGACGTGCTGGAGCGCCATCCCTCCGTGCGCGTGAGCGTGCACTTTTCCGGCATCCTCTACGACTGGCTCGAAAAAGCCCATCCCGATTATCTCGCCCGGATCGCGGGGCTGGTGAAGGCCGGCCGCCTGGAGGTGCTCTCGGGCGGCTACTATGAGCCGATCCTCGCCCTGCTGCCCGAGGAGGACCGCCGCGGCCAGGTGAACATGATGCGCGACTACGTGCGCAGCCGCTTCGGCGCCGACCCGGCCGGCCTGTGGCTGGCCGAGCGGGTGTGGGAGCCGGAACTGGCCGGGTCCCTTTCCGCCATGGGCGTGGGCTATACCGCCCTGGACGACATCCACTTTTTCTCCGCGGGCTTCGAAGAGAAGGCCCTGACCGGGCGCTTCACCACGGAATACGCCGGCCGCCACCTCGACGTGTTCCCCATCAACCACCGCCTGCGCTACCTGATGCCTTTCGCGGAGCCCAGGAAGGTCATCGACTACCTGAAAGGTTTCGAAGGCCAGGACGCGGTGCTGGTGATGGCCGACGACGGCGAGAAGTTCGGCCTCTGGCCGGGCACGCACGACCTGGTCTACAAGAAGGGCTGGCTGGACAAGCTGTTCACCCTGCTGGAGGCTAACTCCTCCTGGCTGGAGACCGCGCGCTTCTCCGACTGCCTGGCCTCGCCCTCAAAGGGGTTGGCCTACCTGCCTACTACTTCCTACCACGAGCTGGCGCAGTGGGCGCTGCCGCACGACAGGTCGCGGCGCCTGGCAGGCCTCTGGGAGGAGTCCGGGGAGGATTTCCGCGGTTTCCTGCGCGGCGGCTACTTCCGCAATTTTTTCTCCAAGTATCCCGAGTCCAACCGGCTCTACCGCCGTATGCTCCGGGCCAGCGCCAAGGTGCGCGCCGCCGGGGCGAACCACGGCCGGGCCGCCCTTTACCGGGCGCAGTGCAACTGCGGCTACTGGCACGGGGTTTTCGGCGGCGTCTACCTGCCGCATATCCGCATGGCCGTCTATAAGAACATCCTGGAGGCCGAGGGGGCGCTGCCCGCAGGCCGCGCTCACGGTTTCGAGCTGCACCGCGAGGACTGGGACGCCGACGGGCGGCCGGAACTGCTCGCCGAAGGGGAGAACGCCAATTTCTATTTCTCTCCCGCCAAGGGAGGCGGGCTCTGGGAATGGGACTACAAGCCGCGCGGCGTTAATTTTGGTTCGCTGGTGTGGCGCCATCCCGAGGCCTACCACGAAGCTGACGCCAAGAGCATAGCCGCGAGCGGGGCCCGCAGGGCCGCCGAAGCGGAGCTGAAGAAGGACCTGGCCTACGACTGGCACCCGCGCATGTGCCTGCTGGACCATTTCCTGCACGCCGACACCACCCTCCAGGCCTTCACGAAGGCGTCCTACGGCGAGCAGGGGGATTTCGTCACCGGCGAATACTCCTTCAGGCATTCCGAAGAGGCCGACGGCCTGCTGCTGAAGTTCCGCCGGGACGGCTCCGTGTGGGCCGGCGGCGAGGCCGCGCAGGTCAGGGTGGAGAAGAGCGTGCTGCTGCGCCATGACGGCTCCTGGCGGGCGGCGTACCGTGTTTCCAACCAGGGCGGCCGCAAGGCCCAGCTCTGGTTCGGGCCGGAGCTCGCTTTCGCCTTCTCCGGCAAGGAGCACTGCCCACCTGGCGAGTTCCACAAAGTGACGGGAAAAACCTTCCGCGACCCGGTTTACGGCGGAGTCGAACTTAAATTTTCGGAACCGCTGGACCTTTGGTCCTTCCCGCTCGAGACCATTTCCCGCTCCGAGGAAGGGGCCGAGCGGACCTACCAGGGCGCCGTGCTGCTGCCCCACCTGAAGCGCGAGCTGGAGCCCGGTGCCGCGCTGGAATTCTCCGTGGAGGTGAGGCCGCTATGACAGCCGTCCTCAAGGCCGCGGTCTCCGCGGCGCTCGCCGGCCTGCTGGGCCTGGACGCGGTGCAGGCCGGGCAGTTCCTCCTGTCCCGCCCGGCACTGGTGGGCCCGCTGCTCGGCTGGCTCAACGGCTGCCCGCTCGAAGGGGCCAAGATAGGCATCCTGCTGGAGCTGCTCTACATAGATTTCATCCCGGTAGGAGGCGTGGTGCCGCCCAACGGCTGCGCCGCGGCGGCGGCGGGGGTGCTGGCCCATTCGGCCGGCGGCCTCGCGCCTTCGCTGGCTTTCTTCGCGGGCGTGGCGGCCGGCGTCGGCTACGCGCCGCTGGAGTACCGCCTGCGGGCGTCCCGGTCCGGCCTGAACGCGTTCATAGACGCGCAGGTTTCCGCCGGGGATTTCCGGCTGCGCCGCTGGCTGGCCCGGGCCATGCTGGTGGAGAACCTGGCGCTGGGCGGCTACGTACTGGCCGTCGCCGGCGCCGCCGCGCTGGTCAACCTGCTGCCCGGCGTGGCCAGGCTGTATCCCGGCACCGATTTCGCCTACTCGCTCATGCCCTGGCTGGGCCTGAGCGGGCTGTATTTCAGGTTCAGGACTCAGATCTACAAGAAAGGATAGGGTCGAATGCTGTTCAAGATGTTCCTGCGGTCGTTCTTCATCCAAGCGGGCTGGAACTACGAAAGGTTCCAGAGCCTGGGCTTCGCCTTTGCCCTGCAGCCCGCGCTGGAGAAGGCCTGGCCCGACCGGGAAAAGCTGAAGGCCGCGCTCCTGCGCCACCTGCAGATCTTCAACACCCAGCCCTATATGGCCTCTTTCGTCATCGGCAACATAGCGCGGATGGAGGAGCGGGCCGCGGAAGCCGGGGAAGACCAGCTCAAGCATATGCCCGGCGTGAAGCAGGCGCTGGCCTCCAGCTTCGCCTCCATCGGCGACCGCATTTTCTGGGGGCGGCTCAAACCCATGACCGTACAGATCTGCCTGCTGGTCTGGTCCGCCTGCGGTTTTTACGGCTGGCTGTTCACCGGGATGGACGGCGCCGTTTCCTTCGGCGTGCTGCTGGCCGGCCCCCTGGCCGGGATCGCGGCCTATTCGGTCTTCTCGGTCTATATCAGGTGGAAAGGCCTCAAGGCCGGCTACGCCTGCGGCGGCTCGGCCAACTGCGCGCTGGACGCGGCCAACTGGCCCCGGCTCATCCGGCTGCTCTCGGCGGCGGGGTTCGCCATGTCGCTGGCCATCGCCCTGCTCGCTTTCGGCCTGCTGGCCGGCTTTAACTGCGGCTCGTGCCGCCCGGCGGACCTGCTGCTCAAGCTGGGCCTGCCCCTGGCCGTGCTGGCCCTGCACCGGGTGATGCGCGCCCTGGGCCGCTCCGTTTTCTTTTCCGCGGGACTGATACTGGCGGCTTCGGTGCTGCTCTTCAGCCTGCTCGGTCTGCAGCCTTTCGAACTATACCTATGATCAAACGAGAGATAACCATCATCAACGAACTCGGCATCCACGCCCGGCCCGCGGGCATGGTCGCCAATACCGCGTCCAGGTTCGTCTGCGACATCAAGCTCGTCAAGGACGGCATGGAAGTGAACGCCAAGAGCATCATGGGCATCATGACGCTGGCGGCCGGCAAGGGCAGCGTTATAGAGGTGACGGCCAAGGGCAAGGACGAGGCCGAGGCCGTGAAGGCCATCGAGGAACTGTTCGCGAGAAAGTTCGACGAGGAATAATGAATTCTACCCGGAGCGGATCATGCTTATAAAAAAAGGCGTAGCTGCCAGCCTCGGCATCGCCATCGGCAAGGCTCATATCGTCAAGGAGGAGAACATCCTCATTGAGCAGAAGGAGATAGAGCCCGAGAAGATAAAAGCCGAGGTCAAGCGCTTCAAGGACGCGCTCGACAAGACGCGCGAGGACCTGGACGCCATCCGCGCCAAGATCCTCAACGTCCTGGGCAAGAACCACGCCAAACTCATAGACGCGCACCACCTCATCCTGCAGGACCCGATGATCACCAAGGACGTGCCCAAGCTGATCGTCGCCAAGGGCATGAACGCCGAATTCGCCCTGTCCGAGATCCTGGACAAGGCCGAGGAGCAGTTCGAAAAGATCGACGACGAGTTCTTCCACGAGCGCAAGCACGACATCTTCGACGTGGGTAAAAAGATCATCTCCAACCTGGTGAACTCCGAGAAGACCTCCCTGAAGGACCTCAAGGAGCCGGTGATCATCGTCGCGCACAACCTGTACCCGTCCGATACGCTGCACATCCGCGAGAGCAACAAGGTGCTGGGCTTCTGCATGGACCTCGGTTCCAAGTCCAGCCATACCGCCATCTTCGCCCAGAGCATGGGCATTCCCGCCGTGGTGGGCCTGTCCGACATCAGCCGGCAGATCCAGAGCGGCGACACGCTCATCGTTGACGGCGAGCAGGGCATGGTCATCATCTCGCCCTCGCCGGAGATCATCGAGAAATACAAAGCGCGCAAGGAAGAGCTGCAGAAGCAGGAGCATTTCTTCCACCGCCTGAAGGGCCTGCCGGCCACCACGCGCGACGGCCACAAGATCAGCCTGATGTGCAACCTGGACTCCGCCTCCGACGCGCCCGAGCTGACGGCCGTGAAGGCCGAGGGCGTGGGCCTGTACCGCACCGAGTTCCTCTACATGAACCGCGACTCCGTGCCGTCCGAGGAAGAGCAGCTGAAGGCCTACTCCGCGGTGGTGAAGGCCTCCCCGCACACCCCGCTGACCATCCGCACCGCCGACATCGGCGGCGACCGCGCCACCGAGCTCGGCATCAAGGGCCTCAAGGACGAGCGCAACCCGTTCATGGGCTTCCGCGGCATCCGGCTCTTCATAAAATACCCCGAGCTGCTCAAGACCCAGCTGCGCGCCATCTACAAGGCCAATACCGAGGGCAACATCAAGATCATGATCCCCATGCTCTCCTCGGTGGACGAGCTGCTGACCGTGAAGAAGATAGCCGCCGACGTGAAGACCGAGCTGGCGGAAGAGGGCTTCGCGGTGAAGAAGGACCCGGAGTTCGGCGTGATGGTAGAGATCCCGGCCGCGGCCATCATCCTGGACTCGCTGCTGGGCGAGATCGACTTCGTTTCCATAGGCACCAACGACCTGGTGCAGTACACCCTGGCGGTGGACCGCATCAACCAGTATGTGTCGGAACTGTACGAGCCCTTCCACCCCGCGGTGCTGCGCCTCATCAACCTGGTGGTGCAGACCGCCCATAAGAAGGGCAAGCCGGTCTCCGTCTGCGGCGAGATGGCCAGCGACCCGTACGCCATCCCGCTGCTGGTGGGCCTGGGCGTGGACATCCTCAGCGTCCCCGCCAAGATGTACCTGCGCGCCAAATCCTCGGTGCGCTCCATGAACTTCGAGAAATTCTCCGCTCTCTCCCAGCGGGCCCTCGGCCTCCCGACTTCCGACGAGATCCGCCGGCTGGTGGAGGAGGAAGTGAAATAGTCAAATAGTCAACAACGTCCCCAAAACACCATGAAGATACGTAATTTCTGCATCATCGCGCATATCGACCACGGCAAATCCACGCTGGCCGACCGCTTTATCAACATCACCAACACGGTCCCGGACCGGCAGATGCACGAGCAGTTCCTCGACGGCATGGAGCTGGAGCGCGAGCGCGGCATTACCATCAAGGCCAAGGCCGTGCGCATGCTCTACAAGTCGGACTCGGGCGAGGAATATATCCTGAACCTCATCGACACCCCCGGCCACGTGGACTTCTCCTACGAGGTGAGCCGCGCCATGGCCGCCTGCGAGGGCGCCATCCTGCTGGTGGACGCGTCCCAGGGCGTGGAGGCCCAGACGCTCGCGCACGCTCACCTGGCCCAGACCCTGGGCCTCAAGATCATCCCCGTTATCAATAAGATAGACCTCGAACACGCCAACCCCGACGCCACCGAGGAGCAGATCTGGGAAGTGCTGCACAACCCCGTGGACGCCTCCCGCATCAGCGCCAAGGACGGCCGCGGGGCCCGCGAAGTGCTCGAACGCGTCATAAAGGAGATCCCGCCGCCGGCCGGCTCTCCCGACAAGCCGCTCAAGGCGCTGGTCTTCGACTCTTTCTACGACGTTTACAAGGGCGTCATCATCTACACCCGCGTGGTGGACGGCGAGCTGAAGCCCGGCCGCCACATCACCTTCTGGTCCAGCGGCAACAATTACAAAGTGGAAGAGGTGGGCTACCTCAATCCCAAGCTGCAGAAATCCGACAGCATAAAGACCGGCGAGGTCGGCTACATCGTGGCGGGCATCAGGGACATCCACGAGATCAAGATGGGCGACACCATCTCCGACAAGGAGAAGAAGATAGATTCCCCGCTGCCCGGCTACAAGGACGTGAACCCGGTGGTGTTCGCGGGCTTCTACCCGGTCAACACCACCGATTATACCGGCCTCAAAACGGCCCTCGAGAAGATCAACCTGACGGACTCCTCTTTCAACTTCGTGGGCGAGACCTCCAAGGCCCTCGGCTTCGGCTTCCGCCTGGGCTTCATGGGCCTGCTGCACCTCGACATCATAAGGGAGCGCATCGAGCGCGAGTTCGACATCCCGCTCATCGCCACCAACCCCAACGTCATCTACAGGGTGCAGGCCAAGGACAAGCAGGGCATCAAGGGCAAATACACGGAAGTGACCAACCCGGCCGACTTCCCGCATTACGGCGACGTGATAGACATCCAGGAGCCGTACGTGCACGCCAATATCATCGCGCCGCTGACCTACATGGAGGGCATCATGAACCTCCTCAAGGAAAAGCGCGGCGAACACCGCAAGATCGAGTACATCTCCACCACGCGCGTGATAGTGGAATACCTGCTGCCGCTCTCCGAGATCATCCTGGACTTCTACGACAAGCTGAAGTCCGTTTCGCGCGGCTACGCCTCTTTCGACTACGAGCCGTACGAGTACCGCTCCTCGGACATGGTGAAGATAGAGATCCTGCTGCATTCCGAGGCCGTGGACGCGCTCTCCTTCATCACGCACAAGACCAAGGCGCTCGCCAATTCCAGGGTGCTCTGCGAGAAGCTCAAGGAACTCATCCCGCGCCACATGTTCGAGATCGCCGTGCAGGCGCAGGTGAACGGCAAGATCATAGCGCGCGAGACCATAGGCGCGCAGCGCAAGGACGTGCTGGCCAAGTGCTACGGCGGCGACATCACGCGCAAGCGCAAGCTGCTGGAAGCGCAGAAGGAAGGCAAGCGCAAGATGAAGCTGATGGGCTCCGTGGAGATCCCGCAGGAAGCCTTCATGTCGCTTTTAAAGATCAGCCAGGACAAATAGAGGAGCCGCAACAATGGAAGAAAAACTTTTCTGGGTAGGCATCCTGATGGGCGTGCATTTGTTCTTCTCGCATCATTTCAGCGAGAAGGGCAGGTTCAAGGCCGACACCAAGTTCACCCGCGGCTGGCACGCCCTGTTCGCCGGGCTGGTCGCCTTCATAGGGATGCTGCTGCTCTCGGTGAGCCTGGACAACCGCCGCGGGGACGTGGTGACCACCATGCTCTTCAGCTGGCGCCAGCTGGCCTATGGGCTGCTGGCCGGCCTGGGCGGCGCCGCCTACGCGTACTGGCGCGGCCGCGCCGGCAAGGCCGTGATCAAGGACGGCCAGAACCAGGAGATCAAGAAGGACATGGAATGGTCCGAGACCGTCTTCTCGGCGGTGCTGCTGGCCTCCGTGGTGATGTACCTGTTCATCCAGGCCTTCAAGATCCCCTCCGGTTCCATGGAGCGCACTTTCCTGATAGGCGACCACCTGTTCGTGAACAAGTTCATTTACGGCTTCCGCGTGCCTTACACGCAGAAGAAGTTCCTGAAGTTCCGCAAGGTGAAGCGCGGGGACATCGTGGTGTTCCGTTTCCCTTCGGAAGATCCTCGCGAGTTCCAGTGCGGCGGCAGCCAGTACGGCAAGGATTTCATCAAGCGCGTGATCGGCATGCCCGGCGATAAGTTCGAGGTGCGCGGCGGAAAGGTTTTCGTCAACAACGAGCCGGTCAAGGACGAGCCTTACGCCCAGTACCTGGACCCGGGCCGCTACCCGGCCGGCACCGGCCGGCTGGCGCCGGCCGATTACCAGGCTTTCTGGCAGAACCGGATGCTCGGCAAGATGTTCTCGGAATACATCCGCGATAATTTCGGCCCGGTGACGGTGCCCGAGGGCAGCTACCTGGTGATGGGCGACAACCGCGACCGCTCCTGCGATTCCCGCTACTGGGGCCCGGTGCCGGAAGCCAATATAAAAGGCACGGCCTGGTTCACCTACTGGCCGCCTTCGCGCGTGGGGTTCCCCGAGTAATGAGGCTGCCCGAACGCCTGAAGACCGGCGGCAAGGTCTACTCTTTCGAGTTCTATCCGCCCAAGACGGCCGAGGATACGGCCAAACTTTTCAATACGGCCCTGGAGCTGAAGGCCCTCTCGCCGGATTTCGTCTCGGTTACCAATTCCTCCAGCGGCGTCACGCCCTACCGCACGGTGGCGCTCTGCGGCGTGCTGAAGGCCCAGTTCGGCCTCGAGATAGTGGCGCACCTGACCTGCCTGGCCCACACAAAGCAGGAGATCTCCGAGATCTGCGACGGACTGAAGAAGATGGATATCACCAATATCCTGGCCCTGCGCGGCGACCCGCATAACGTGGACGCAGGGGCGCGCCGCAGCGATTACAGCCACGCGGCCCAGCTCATCACCGACCTGAAGCGGGCCGGCGGCTTTTCCCTGGGCGGGGCCTGCTATCCGGAAAAGCACCCCGAGGCCGGGACCCTGGAGGCGGACATCGCCCGGCTCAGGGAGAAGGTGGACGCCGGCGCGGAATACCTGATCACCCAGCTTTTCTTCGACAATGCGCATTACTTCCGGTTCCTGGAGAAGATAGCCGCCGCCGGAATAAACGTGCCGGTACTGCCCGGCCTGATGCCGCTGACCGGCTACAAGCAGATGCAGAACTTCACCAAGATGATGCAGGTGGGCATACCCGACGAGCTGCGCCGGGGCATCGAACGCTGGGAAGGCGATAAGGACGGGCTGTTCAAGTTCAGCGTGGATTACGCCTCCCGCCAGGCGCTGGACCTGCTCAAGGGCGGCGCGCCCGGGCTGCATCTCTATACGCTTAACCGCAGCCGGGCCGCGATGGCCATCCTGCAGAACGTGAAAGGGGCCTGAGGGGGCCCGGGGGAACCATGGAAATATTGCACACGCCCGACGCGAAAGCTTTGATAGAACTGCAGCGCAAAGATACGGCCATAGACGCCCTGGCGGCCGCCGCGGCCGCCATCCCCGCCAAACTCAAGGCCCTGGAGGCCGCTTTCGAAGCCAAGAAGCGCTCCATGAGCGAGGCCCGGGACGCGCTCATGGCCCTGCAGTCCAAAAAGAAGGATATAGAGCTGCGGCTGGCCGAGGCCGAAGAGGGCATACGCAAGCATCAGCGCGAGCTCAACATGGTGAAGGACAACGCCGCTTTCAAGGCGCTGCTGACCGAGATAGAGCACGACAAGCAGGCCAAGGACGAACTGGAGACCTCCGAACTGATGCTGCTCGAGGAGATAGACAAGGCCTCCGTGCTGGATAAGGCCGTGCAGGAAGAGGTCAAAAAGATAGAGGTCTCCAAGAACGCGGAGGCCGCCGCGCTCGCTGACGAGGCCCGGAAACTGGCCGCCGCCCTGGAAGAGGGGAAGGCGGGGCGCGCCGCCGCCGCTGCCGCCATCGGCGCGGACCTGCTGGAAAAATACGAGGCCATCCGGGGAAGCCGGGCCGGCCTCGCGGTGGTCCCGGCGCACGAGGATTCCGCCGGCAAATTCTCCTGCGGGGGCTGCAACATGACCCTCAAGCCCCAGAAAATGATGGACGTGAAGAAGCCGGACACTTTCGCCGTCTGCGCCGATTGCCGGCGCCTGCTCTACCTCGAGAGCACCATATTCGGCTGACACAGCTTTAGACCGCGGACGGAGGGCCGCTCTTCCCGCGAGGGAGGGGAGGAACTTCCGAACTTCAAGGGCAGGGTGCCGGTTCAAACCGCGCAGCATAATATGTGCGCGGCATAGGCCGGGCGGCGGGGGCCAGATCCCCCGCCGACGGACAGCGCCACAGAGAACATACCGCCCGCAAGGGTAAGGGTGAAAAGGTGCGGTAAGAGCGCACCGCGCGCCGGGCGACCGGCGCGGCAGGGCAAGCCCCTCCTGAAGCAAGGCCAAAATCGCGCCACGGACCGCCCGTCCGGCCCTTCGGGGTACAGCGCGGAGTGGGCCGCAATAGATAAATGGTCCTCCAGGCGCCGCAAGGCGCCGGACAGAATTCGGGGTACAGTCCGCGGTCTAAAATTATTCCGGGTTCGCCGCCGGGACAGGAACGCAAAAACGGCGTCGGCCACACCGTGGCCGCGCCTCCCGCTCTCAGCCCTCGCGCTACGCAAGCTCGGGCTTCCGAGGGGGTTTTGCTAACCCTGTCCCGGCGTCAAACCCTCCATGCGGCAGGGTTTAAGGAGCTTGTTATGGACTCGATGGCGGCGAAGATACCGGAGATAAAGTTCTCGTCCAACGCGGAGGAGATCCCGTGGGATAACGCGGTGGTCTGGACGGTCATGCCGCGGGTGGGGCCCAGGGTCTACGAATGGCTGGACTCCGAACATATCCGCTACGTTTCCTGGAGCAACGGGCTGGTGAATATCATGCCGGAGAACAATTCCATCCTGAGCTCGCATTGCCAGTGCATAGTCCTGCCGTCCGCCTTCGTTTGGATAGGCAAGGAAGTGAAGGTTTCCTAGGCGGCGCGCGGAAAAAATAAAGTAAAATATTGCGATAACCCGTGAATTTTCATGGGGGGAAAAGACCGGAGGTAAACGAGTAAATGAAGAAAATCATGTTAGCTGTCTTTGCCGCGACCAGCCTGCTGGCCGCTGCCAACGCCCAGGTGAATTTCGACCAGGGCGTGAACGTAAACGACTTCATAGGGCAGGCCGTCGTTTCCGACGTGCAGGTGCCCATGGCCCTGCCCGGCCGCACCCATACCACCCGCGACTGCGTGCGCTTCACGTTCGGGCCCGAGGACAGCGGCGCGCTGACCCGGAAGGTCTACATGCGCAGCCAGGAGTACGTGACCGAATGCCACACCACCGTGGGCCCCAATAACCAGCCGGTGCAGAACTGTTCCGAGCGTCCCGGTATGACCTGGTACGAATACGGCCAGATCAAGATGGCCGAGCGCGCGCTGCTCCCCTGGGAAAAAGAGAGCTTCGATATGTGCCTGCAGGGCCCCTGGCTGGACCTCTATGTGAACGCCGCCGGCTACCGCTATACCGCCAAGCGCTCGGGCGGCCCCGGGTTCACGCTCTTCACGCTTACCTCCCACGAGAAAACGGCGATGAAGGCGGACGAGGACGGCCTGAACTACGCCGACTTCTCCTACGCCGACGGCAAGTATACCTTCAAAGTGACCGATAAGTGGGCCAAGGAATACGCCGGCGAGAAGGTGGCCATAAAGGTGGAACTCTACAAGGACAACGCCCTGTTCTTCGACACCTTCAAGGGCGAGAAGGAATTCACCTTCGACACCGCGGAAGGCTACACGATGGTTTTTGCCGAAGACGAACTGACCAAGCCCGAGGCCGACCCGGCCGACGGGATGCGCGGCTCCAAGAAGTACTTCCTTAAATGGGGCTTCAAGCGCGTAGGGACCATCTCGAAGGACAACTTCGTGAAGAAGGACAAGACGCCGGTCATCACCAGGTAAGCCGGCCGGTTCCAGACAAAATACCCGCCTCCGTGAGGCGGGTATTTTTTTGGCGCCAAAAATTGTAGATTTTACTTATGACAGGCAACGGCGGAGAAAGCGGGGCGGCGCGGCGCGCCGAGGCGCTGATGCGCGAAGGGCGCTTCGGCGAAGCCGCGGCGTCGGCCGGGCGGGCGCTCGCCGGCGGCGACCGGTCCTCCGCCCTGCTGCGGGCCTACGCCGAGGCTCTCTGGGCTTCGGGGAAAGCGCCCGAGGCCATGCGGGCAGCGGCGGTGGCCGCCGGGCTGCGCCCCTGCGACCCCAGGGCCCGGCTGGCCCTCGCCCAGCTTTACCTCGCGGCCGGCCGCGAGGCCGAAGCCAGGCGGGAGGCTAAAAGGCTGGACCACGCCTGGGCCGCCAACGCGGCCGCGATCCTCGCCGGGGACGTAAAGCGTTATAACCTGTCGGCCGAGGTCCCCGCTCTGATCCGGGCGTTCAAGGAAAAATTCTCCGCCGGGGCGTACCCCGCCGCCTTCGGCCTGGCCGAATATCTGCTGAACCTGCGCGCGCCGCGCGGCAACGAGATAATTTCCGCGCTGGCGGCCCCGATAACTTCGCAGAGCGTGCTTTACCCTGCCGGCGACCTGGCCCGCCGGATAAAAAAACTTTACGCCGCCGCGCTCCCGCGGGAGCTGGAAGTCTGGCGGTCCTATTACCTCACCTACCTGGCCAGCGTCCCCGTGCTCCGCCCCACGCGGGCGTGGGATGAGGGGCGCCGCCGCGCGTTGCGTGAGTGGAGGGCTTTCCGCCCGGCCGACGCCCGCCGGTACGGGTGGATGTTCAAGGAAATAGGGCGCAAACGGCTTTTTTCCCTGCCGCCGGACCACCGCGGGGCCCGCGAGGCTTTCGCCCTGGCCCTGGCCTCGCCGCCGCCGGAGGCCGACGCTTTCGGCCGGATGGCCGAGGCGGAATTGTGCCTGGGCCGCGAGCCGGAGGCCTTTAACTGGCTGGCGAAGGGCATGAAGTTTTGCCCGGACCAGGAGGGGGAACTGCTGGCCTGGCGCGGCGAGCTCAAACTTTTTACCGGAGACTATCCCGGGGCGCTCGCAGACCTGCGGGCCGCGGCCTCGCGCAAGGCGTATTATGCGCATACCTGGCTGGCCCTGGCGCTGCTAAAATCGGGGCGCCCGGGCCCCGCCCTCGCCGCGGCTAACCGCGCGGTAGCCGCCAATCCCAGGGACGGTGAGGCCCTGGTGGTCCGCGGGGAGGTCCTGCGGCTGAAGCGGGACTTCGCCGCCTCGCGGCGCGACCTCCTGCAGGCACTGAAGGGGCCGTTCCCGTACCGGCATTCGCTCTGGGCCGGCCTCAATCTGGTCCTCCTGGAACTCGAGGCCGGAGACGGTCGGAGCGCAGCGAAAGCCATGCGCCTGACGGCCAGGGCCAACCTCGGAGCCGGCCCGGCCGAAGAACTCTGCCGCGAGCTGGCCTCGGCGGCCGGGGACCCGGCCGGCCTCAAGAGGGCCGCGCAGGCGCTGTTCTCGGCGGCGCTGGGCTGCCGCCGCGACGAGGCCTATCTTTTCGCCCTCTGGCTCCCCCGACGACAGAAGGCCGCGATATTGGTATAATTTAAACACTGATTTTCTGAAAATACCCGGAGGCTGCCATGGCTAAACTTAAAGTTAATCCCGTGATCGTGAAAAGGAACGCCGCGCTGTGCAAGAAGCGCGGGATCATAATGCCCACCTTCAAGCAGATGAAGGACCCCAACCTTATCCCCGAAAAGATAAAGAAGGCCCTGAAGCCCGTGGGGCTCTGGGACATCAACCCCGTAAATCTCTTCCGCATTACCTGGAAGAACGACCACAAGACCGGCGGCTTCGGTGCGGTGAACATGCTGGAGATCCCCCGCGAGATCACCGGTATCGACGCCCGCGTCATCGGCATCGTCGGTAAATATTTCCCCACCGGCGCGCACAAGGTCGGCGCGGCCTTCGGCTGCCTGGCCCCCCGCATGGTGACCGGCGAGTTCGACGCGCAGGCCCAGAAGGCCGTGTGGCCCTCCACCGGCAACTACTGCCGCGGCGGCGCCTTCGACAGCAAGCTGCTAGGCACCACACCCGTGGCCATCCTGCCCGAGGGCATGTCGAAAGAGCGTTTCGACTGGCTCAAGGAGATAGGGTCCGAAGTTATCGCCACCCCCGGCACGGAGAGCAACGTCAAGGAAATTTACGACAAGTGCTGGGAGATCAAGAAGACCCGCAAGGACTGCGTGATCTTCAACCAGTTCGAGGAGATGGGCAACCCCACCTGGCATTACCACGTGACCGGCGCCGCCCTGGAAGAGGCCTTCAACGCCATAAAGGGCCCCAAGAGCCGCCTCGCGGCCTTCACCTCCGCCACCGGCTCCGCCGGTACCATCGGCGCCGGCGATTACCTCAAGAAGAAATTCCCGGGCATGAAGATCACCGCCTCCGAGGCCCTGCAGTGCCCCACTATCCTCAATAACGGCTTCGGAGAGCACCGCATAGAGGGCATCGGCGACAAGCACATCCCGTGGGTGCACAACGTGCGCAACACCGACGTGGTCACCGCCATCGACGACGAGGCCTGCGTGCGCATAGCCCGCCTCTTCAACGAGCCCGAGGGCAAGAAAGTGCTGGCCCAGTACGGCGTGAAGAAAGAGGTCATCGAGAAGCTGTCGCTGCTCGGCTTCTCCGGCATCTCCAACCTGCTGTCCGCCATCAAGACCGCCAAGTATTACGAGATGGGCAAAGACGACGTTATCGTCACCGTCTTCACCGACTCCATGGACCTCTACGGCTCCCGCCTCAAGGAGATGGAGAAGGAAATGGGCAAGTACACCCGCGAGAACGCGCTGGTGGACTTCGAACGCCGCCTGCTCGGCGAGAGCGTTAACTACCTCAAGGAACTCACCTACGCGGACCGCAAAGCCGTGCACAACCTCAAGTATTTCACCTGGATAGAGCAGCAGGGCCGCACCTCCGACGAGCTGCGCCGTCTCTGGGACCCGGCTTACTGGGACGAGACCTTTGCGCTGGTGGAGGAGTACGACCGCCTGATAGAGGCGTTCAACCGGGAAGTGGGCCTGTAAAATGGCGACGAAGGGCGCTTTCAGGGTGGAATGCCCTCACTGCGGCGACAGTTTTGACGCCGACTTCTGGACCGTGGTCCGCGGGGACCGCGACCTGGAGGTCAAGGAGCTGATCCTCAGCGGCGAGTTCGACATCCTGATGTGCCCCAAGTGTTCGGAGATGTTCCAGCACGAGGAGCCTTTCCTTTATATAGACCCCACCCGCGACCTCCTGGCCTTCGTGATGCCGGAGGCCTACCAGGAAAAGAAGGACGAATGGATAGCGCGCATGAAGAAGGACTATGAACCCATGCGCGCCGCCCTCGCCTCCGGCCAGGGCGTGAGCGGGGAGCCGCTATTCCTCTTCGGCCTGGCCCCGCTGACCGCCATGCTCGAAACCGACCGCGACCGCGAAGAGGAGACCGAGGTGATGGAATTCATGGCCCGCGAAGACGGCCTGCAGCTGCTGCCAGTGCAGCCGGCCGCCGCCCGCCGGCTGGATATCCCCTTTTCCCTGCCTCTGCCCGCCGGCCTCAAGGGCCGCGCCGCCGCGCTCAAGGCCGCGCAGGCCCTGCGCGACCGGAACGACGCCCTGCCCCGGGTCAAGAACCTGATAGACGCCCTGGCCGCCCTGAAAGGCGACGACCTGCCCTTCCTTAAAGTTTAATGGAACTTAAGCCCCTCAACGACCTGCCGCTGCTGGAGAAGGCTGCCGCCCTGGCCGACGGCTACGGCCTGGAGCTCTACGCCGTGGGCGGCTGCGCGCGCGACTGGGCGCTGGGGCGGGAAAGTTCGGACATAGATTTCCTGGTGGGGGGCGACCCCGAGCCTTTGGTAGCCGCCCTGCAGGAGGCGTACGGGGGCGGCCATAAAAAATTCAAACCCTTCCTGACGGTGCGGTTCTTCGACAAAAACAACCGCCGGCTGGATTTCGCCAGGTTCCGCAAGGAGACTTACGCCGCGCCGGGTGCCCTGCCGCTTGTTTCGGAAGCCGGTTCCGCGGCCGAAGATCTCAAGCGCCGCGATTTCGCCTGCAACGCCATGGCCTTACGGCTTAACGGCCTGGAGAAATTCGCCCTGCTGGACCCCTACGGCGGGCTGCGGGACATAAAGGATGGCCTGGTGCGCGTCCTGCACGAGAAAAGTTTCGAAGACGACCCCACCCGCGTTTACAGGGCGGCCCGTTTCGCCGGCCGCTTTGGCTGGCGGCTTGAGGGCGGCACGTTGGAACTTGCGCTCGCGGCCGTGAAGGCCGGCCGGCCCGCCCTGCTCAGCCGGGAGCGGCTGCGCAACGAGTTGGTTAAGATCCTGGCGGAGGCCGACCCGGTGCCGGCCCTGGAACTTCTGAAGGGGTTAGGCGCCCTGGCGGTCATACACCCGGCCTTTTCTTTCCCTCCTTCCCTGGCCAGGACGCCGGTGGCTGAGCGGCTTGCGGCCATAGCGGCGCTGATGGGCCCCGCGGGCGGGGAATTCCTGGCGGGCCTGAACCTCTCCAGGCGGGAAACCGCCGCGCTGGCGGAGCTGGCCGGCAGGCTGCGGGCAAGACCCTAACGCCTTTGCCTGAAATAAAAAGCCCGCCGGAGCGGGCTTTTTTTATTTTGCGATGGTAGTCAGCCCTGGCCGCGCTGTATCAGCATGCGGGCTTTAAGGATATTCCCCAGCAGTTCCAGGTTGACCGGCTTCTCTATGTAATCGAAGGCTCCCAGGTTGAGGCAGGCCTTGGCCACGTCCTCGTCCTCGTTACCGGTTATCATGACTACGCCGGTCTTCGGCAGGTCGCGGGCAAGTTCCTTCAGCACCTCGATGCCGTCTTTTTTGGGCATCAGGATATCCAGCAGCACTATGTCGGGTTTGCGCTCGCGCGCCAGCTGCAGGGCCGCGGCCCCGTCTTCGGCCGTAATGACCTCGAAGCCTATGGAGGAAAGAAAGCGCTTAAGCACGTTCAGGATGGACTGGTCGTCGTCCGCCACGAGTAGGAGGCCGGCACTTTTTCTGGCCGGTTCCGGTGAAGTCGGGCGGCTTCCGGCGGGAGCGGCCGTGGGGGTTTTCCCGAGCAGCTTATCCACGGCGTCCAGCACGTTGGAGAGGCCGTCGGCTTTGGAGAGAAAGGAGGCGGCACCGTCGCGCAGGTAGGATTCGGCGTCCTCGGGGGCGTCATAGCCGGTCAGGATTATGACCGGGGTCGCCTTAGAGATCTCGCGGATCTCCTTGAAGACCACGGAGCCCGTCTTTACCGGCATGTCCCGGTCCAGAACCACCAGGTCCGGCTTTGTGTTCTTGAAGAGCAGCACGCCGTTGCCGCCGTCGGCCGCGGTATTTACCTGGTGCCCGGCGCGGGTGAGAAAAACCGTCAGCGCGTCGCGCACTATCCCGTCGTCGTCTATGATGAGTATTTTGGCCATAGTTTTCTGCCTAGATTATATTATAAAACCCTGCGCCCGCGGCGGCTCTCAGACTCCGGCCGGCCGGGCCGCGGCGGGCAGGAAAACGGAGAATTCCGAACCCTTGCCGGGCTCGCTTTCCGCCTCTACCCAGCCGTTGCTCTGGCGGGCGATGCCGTAAACTATCGCGAGGCCGAGGCCCGTGCCTTTCCCTTTCTCCTTGGTCGTGAAGAAGGGCTCGAAGATGCTTGTCATGTCTTCCGGCGGGATGCCGGTGCCGGTATCGCGCACGGAAAGCCGGCAGAAAACCGTCCCGGCCCCGGCCGGGTCCACGGACTTCACCGCTTCAGGCGCCAGTTCGGCAGGCCTGGCGGACACGGCGAGGGTCCCGCCTGAAGGCATAGCGTCGCTGGCGTTGGAGAGGAGGTGTTCCAGCAGCAGGTCCAGCCTGGCGGGGTCGCCTGTAACGTCCTGCGGGCCTGGGGCCAGGTCCAGTTCCAGTTTTATCCCCCGGGCGGCCAGTTCGCCTTCACGGCTCCGGAGCTTTTCAGCCGCCGCGCGGAGGCTGACCGTGCCGCGCTGCATGGGTGTTTTCAGGCCGAAGATGAAGAACGTCTTTGTCAGCCTGGCCGCCTTGCTCACGGCTTTACGTATCTCGTCGAGGTCCTGGCGCGCCGGGTCGCCCGCCGGCAGGGAATTCTGCATGAGCGTGGCATAGCCTTCTATGGCGCCCAGGATATTGTTGAGATCGTGCGCCGCCCCGCCGGCCAGGCGGCCGACGGCGTCCATCTTGCTCCTGTCAGGTATGATCTTGGTCATAGCGCTTCCTACTCGTGCCCGTTTTGGCGGCCGCCTATTTTGGGGTTCCGGGCGAAATCCTGGAACTTGGAGGTCAGCTCAGCCGCGCGTTTTACCGCTTCGATGATGCGGGAGATCTCCGTCTTTATGGGGCTGTTCTTCCCCAGCCCGTCGGCTATCAGGGTGGCGTAGCCGTTTATGGCGGCCAGCGCGTTGTTGAAATCGTGGGCCATCGGCCGCGCCACAGTGCTGATCGCTTCGGCCGCCCGCGCCAGGGCCAGTTCGGCCTCCATGCGCTTGAGGTCCGTGATGTCGCGGGCTATGCCCAGCAGGCCTATGGTCTCGCCGCGGACGTTGCGCAGCGGGGTCTTTATGATGTTGACGTGCCGGCTGCCTCCGGGGAAAGGATGATAGTTGTAGAGCGACAGGGTGCGTCCGCTGCGCACCACTTCGCTGTCGGTCCGGAAAACGGCCGCGGCCGACTCGGCGGGGAAATAGTCGGAATCGGAGCGGCCTATCATCGCCTCAGGGGTAGTGCCCATCAGGTCGGCGCAGGCCTTGTTGGCCTTCACGTACATCCCGTTCATGTCCTTGATGAAGATGGGGTCCGCGGCCGTGTCGAAGACCATGCGCATCATGGTCTCGCTTTCCTTGAGCAGCAGTTCCGTCTGCTTCTGTTCGGTCACGTCGCGGATGACGCCGGTGATGTAGAGGGGCTGGCCGTTGTGAAAGACTATCCCGCTCTTCTGCTCCACGTAGGCGAAGTCCCCGCTTTTTTTCCTTATGCGGTAAGGGAGGATGGGCAGTGTGCGCCCGGTGGCCAGGGCGTTGGCCCAGGCCTTCTTTATGAATTCCAGATCTTCAGGGTGCACCAGCCCGGTCACGCTGAGGCCTATCACCTCCTCCGCGCTGTAGCCGAAATCTTCCACCCTGGGGCTCACGTAGGTGATCCGTCCCCGGAGGTCCGCGGTGTAGATGGTGTCCTTGGTAGAGGAGACGATGGTCTTGAACCTGGTATCCTCTTCTCTCCTCGCGTCGTCAGCCAGTTTGCGCTGCAGGATGATGGCGTAGGCGCGCGCGAGTTTCTGGGCCGTGTCCAGGTCGCGGGCCGAGTAGCTCCCGGAAGGGTTGGCCAGGGCCAGGATGCCCAGCAGCCGGCGGCCGGACATGGCCGGTACGCCCAGGAATTTTTCTATCGTGACATGGCCCTTAGGCAGCCCGCCGGCGCGCCGGTCAGAAGCGGCTTTGTTGGTGAGCAGCGTTTTTTTTCGCTTCAGCACCCAGCCCCACAGGCCGGTGAAGTCCTTGAAGACCACCGGCTTTTTGGCCATCTGGCACTTGTCGTAGGTTTCGGTGGTGAGAGAGGAGGTGAGGAGCCAGCCGGTGGCGGGGTCTATGTGGCCGGTGAAGCCGAAGTCGCTGCCGGTCATGCGCCGGGCCTCGTCCAGCACGGCCCGGGAGATCTCCTCTATGGAAATATCGGGAAAGGCCAGGTAAAGTTCCTCTATGTGCTTCAGGGAGGCGGCCAGGTCCCTTTCGAAGGCCAGCTCTTCGTCGCGCTTCTCCGACTGCAACCGGGCGGAGACGAATTGGGCGGCCATGCCGAGCAGGGCCTTCGCCGCCAGAACGTTTTCGGGCGGCTCGGGGAAAAGGACGGTCATCAGGCCGGCCCGGGCGTTGCCCAGCCGGACGGTTTCCGATATAAGCCGGCCAGCGGTAGAGGGCTTACGCCCGGCCAGGAGGCTTGCCCGGTCCTTGGCGCAAAATCCACGGAACGCCCCTTCCACCCGGCCGGAGCGGAGGGTCACCGCAAGTTTCGCGCGGGGACCGATGACCGGGCTGTCGGCCATGATGCGCAGGGTTTTCTCGAGGAAGGGCCCGAAGTTGTCCGGGGAAAAAGCGGTGCCGAGCATGGCCTGCAGGGCCTTGCCCAGGGTGACGGCGTCGCTGGTGGCTAGAGAAGATCTTTTCATATGCCGCCCGGCGGGATCCTTCCGCGCGGGTTTATTCGAACTTGTAGCCGTGGCCGGGCACGGCCTTGATGCGTTTGCCGAAGCCGCCTATCTTGCGGCGGAGGTTGGAGACGTGCACCTCTACCGTGTGCGGGTCGTTGTAGTCGGCCGTGTTGTAGCCCCACACGGCTTCCAGCAGGCTGTTGAGGCTGAGCACCTTCCCCGGCTTGGAGACCAGGGTGTGCAGCAGGTCGAATTCCTTGGAGGTGATCTTTACCAGTTTGCCTTTCAGCTTTATGGTGCGGCCTTCCAGGTTCATTTCCAGTTCGCCGGCCTTGAAGACGTCCCGCTTCTTCCTGCCCCTCGCGGCCCGCCGCAGCATGGACTTTACCTTGGCCAGGAGCACGGCGTAGGAGAACGGCTTTACCACGTAATCGTCCGCGCCGTAGCCGTAACCGGCTACGTGGTCGGCCTCTGAAATTTTCTTACCGGTCATGATGATGACGGGGATGTCCGCCAGGGCCTTGTTGTCCTTTATGCGGCGGCAGAGCGCGAACCCGTCCAGGCGGGGCATTTCCACGTCCGTTATGATGAGGTCCGGCCTGCCGGCGGGAGCGGCCGCCAGGGCCTCGGCGCCGTTGGCGGCGCTGATGGTCTCCAGCCCGTGGTTCTCCAGGTATTTCCGGAGGATGCCCAGCAGCTCGGGGTCGTCGTCTACGATAAGGACGCGTTCCTTCATAGGTTTATAACTTGATTATAATACTTTTCCCGGGCAAAAAAGCGCCCCGCCGGGACAGTCATGATGAGGTTCGGTGGGACTTACTAGGGAGTCTTACCTGATGTCGCCCGGCGGGGCTTTTAAAAGCCAGTGCTGCTGCTGCATAGAGCCCGGGGCCGAAGCCCCGAGTCTTGGGGGTTTGGGTTAGGGGGGCGCAACAACAACACTGGGGATCTGTTTTTTGTAAAGAGCGATACGACACTGAAAGTATAATAAACGCGGTTCAAGAACCGTTCAAGACTTTTGTCGGTGCCGCATCAGGCGCTATGCGCAACAAGCGGCCAAATATTAAAAAAGTCGCCCCGCCGGGATACCATGGCGCCTGACATTGGCCTGATGGGGGGAGTCTGAAATGTTGCCCGGCGGGGCTTTTAAAAAGCCGGCGCTGCAGGTGCATAGAGCCCGGGGCCGAAGCCCCGAGTCTTGGGGGTTTGGGTTAGGGGGGCGCACCGTACAACGCCGGGGATCTGTACTGTGTACGTGCCGCATTGAGCGCTATGCGCAAGGCGGCCTGTTTTTAAAGAGCGTTCTGCTACATAGAAAGTATAACAAACAGGGTTCAAGAAGCGCTCAAATCCGGCTCAAAAGGGGCTCAAGATCTCCGGGGGCGGTTCTCCGTCGTGCGCGCGAAAATAATATAATAACTCCGCGGTAAAACACATGCCTTCCATACAGTTCTTAAAGGGCGTAGGCCCCAAAAAAGCGGAACTCTTCTCGCGCCTCGGCATAGAGACGCTGGACGACCTGCTCTTCTATTTCCCTCGCAAGTGGGAGGACCGCCGCCTGCCCGGCAAGAAGGACCCGCTGCCTTTCCTGGAAGACGCCCCCGTGGTCCGCGGCAAAATAAAGTCGGTCCGCGATCTTTACACCGGCAGCGGCCTTCGCATTTTCAAGATCGTGCTGGAAACCCAGTACGGGGAGGCGGAGGCCAGCTTCTTCAAGCGCCATAGTCCCCGGTTCGACGTTTTCGCGCCGCTGCGCAAGGACCTGAGGGAGGGCCGCACGGTCTGGGTCACGGGTACGCCGGAGGACCCGCTGTTCCTCAGCCGCCTGCGCGCCGACGAGTATTATGGCGACGACGACGCGCGGGCCCTTAAGATGCACGTGGGCCGCATAGTGCCCGTCTACCCGCTCACCGAAGGCCTGACCGCCAAATTCATGCGTGAAGCTGTTTACGAGGCGGTGCGGGCGGGGCACGAGGCCGTGGGGGATTTCCTGCCGCCGGTCCTGGCCCTTAGGCGCGGCCTCGCCGCCAGGGACCTGGCCGCGCGCGCTATCCACTTCCCCGAGAATAATTTCGAGCTGGCGCAGGCGCGCCGCCGCTTCATCTACGAAGAACTGCTGCTGCTCTCCCTGGCCTGGGCCATAAAGAAGCGGCAGACCCGCAGCGTCCTCAAGGGTTTCACCTACGAGATAAAGAAGACCCTGCTGACCCCGTTCAGGGCCAACCTGGGCTTCGCCTTCACGGCTTCTCAGGCGCACGCCATAAATGAGATCTTCACCGACATGCAGGCGCCTACCCCCATGGCGCGCCTGCTGGAGGGCGACGTGGGCAGCGGCAAGACCGTGGTGGCCCTGTCGGCCATGCTGCTGGCGGCCGAGAACGGCGGGCAAAGCGTTTTCGCCGCCCCCACCGAGATCCTGGCCGAGCAGCACGCTCTCACTTTCGAGAGGTTCCTGAAAGGGCTGGGGGTGCGCTTCGCCCTGCTGACCGGCCGGGTGAAGGCGGCCGAGAAAAAGAAGATCCTCTCCGACCTGGCCGAGGGGAAGATAGACATACTGCTGGGTACCCACGCCGTGATAAGCGACGGGGTGAAGTTCAAGAACCTCCGGCTGGTGGTCATAGACGAACAGCACCGCTTCGGCGTGCGCCAGCGCGCCGCCCTGCGCGCCAAAGGCGACCGGGCGGACATGCTCATTATGACCGCTACGCCCATTCCGCGCACGCTGTTCCTCGCCCTTTACGGCGACCTGGACCTTTCCGTGCTCCGGGAGTTGCCGCCCGGGCGGCGCCCCATAAAGACCACCGAGGCAACCGAAGAAGTGGCCCTGCTGGCAGCCCGGGACGAGGCGGCCAAGGGCAGGCAGGTCTACGTGGTTTACCCGGTGATAGAAGAGACCGCCGAGGCGGACATGCGCTCCGTAAAGGCGGAATTCGAACGCCTGAAGGTCTTTTTCCGGGGGCGGAAGGTGGACATGCTGCACGGCCGTATGCCCGGGGAACTGAAAAAGCGGGTCATGGAAGATTTCGCGGCCGGCCGCACGGATATCCTGGTGGCCACCCAGGTGATAGAGGTGGGCATAGACGTCCCGAACGCCACCCTGATGGTGATAAACAACGCCGAGCGCTACGGGCTGGCCAGCCTCCACCAGCTGCGCGGCCGGGTGGGCCGCGGCCGGTGGGATTCCCGCTGCCTGCTGGTGCCGCACGCCCGCACCGGCGACTCGGCCGAGCGGCTGCGGGCCATGGTGCAGAGCTCCAACGGCTTCGAACTAAGTGAAAAGGATATATATATAAGAGGCGCCGGCGAGATCCTGGGCGTGCGCCAGCACGGGGATATGGACTTCAAGCTGGCGGACATGTCCCGGGACAAGGAAATACTGGAGCAGACCATGCAGGACCGCGAGGCCATCCTGGCCGACGACCCCGACCTGGAGAAGAGCGAAAATAAAGGGCTGCACCGGAAGCTGCGCGACCTCTACGCCGCCCGCTGGAACCTGATAGACCTGGCCTGAAAGGTGGAGATCATGAAAAAAGAACTATTGTTCGCTTCCTTCGGACTCTATCCGGAGCAGATGACCCTGGAAGCGGTGGCGGACCTGAAAAAATGTGAGAAGGTTTATTTCACTTCCCTGAGCAGGGAGAATTCCCGGCTCATGCTCTCGCTTTTTCCCGGAGCGGAATTGCTCAACGACGTGCCTTTTGAGGGGCTGATCCTTACCGTTATGGGGGCTTTCGCCAGCTGCGGGCGCGTGGGGGTGGTGGATCACGGGGACCCGGCCTTCCTGTGCGAGTTCTCGAAAAGGCTCCGCGCGGCTGCCGGCCGACGCGGCGTGGCTTTCAAAGAGCTCCGGGCGATCTCCTCCCTGAACGCCATCCTGGCCGAATTCGATCTTGGCGGCCTGGGCCCGCTGGGGCTGTGCCTGACCAACGCGCACTCATGGCCCGAGGCCGGGAAATACGCGTCCAATAGAATACCGCTGCTGGTATTCTCCCCTGACCGGGCGCGGCTGAATGGCGATAAAGAGGGGTGTCTGGCCGGTCTTGCGGCGTATGTGAAAAAGAACTATCCGCCGGGGCACGCCATCTATTTCATCAAGTGCGCGGATGCCGCGTCGCGGCCTGCTCTAAAGCGCCGTGTGAGGGTGGCCAGTTTTGGAAGGGCCCTGACGGCAGTGGAATTCGACACCAGCCTGTATATCCCTCCGGTCACCGGTTGGTGAGCGGCGGCCCGGCCGTATAAAGAAGGCCCCGCGCGTACGGCGCGGGGCCTTTTTTGTCCTGGTCCCTCCCGCTAGAAGGCGCTCCAGGGCGTGACCGCGGGTACGCTCTGGCCCTTTATGTCCTCGTGGGTGCAGTTCGCCACGAACGTGCCCCACATACTGGAGACGGCGGGGTCGTTGAAGTACGCCCAGCCGCCGGCGTCCGCCGTGCCGCTGCCGCCCGAGAACACGCCCGCCACGGTGGCCGAGCTGAACAGCGCCACGGCCTTGGTGTCGGCGTGCCCGGTGGTCGGTACTTTGGCCACGGGTATTTCGTTGATGTACTTGGCGTTGGCTATGAGGATGGCCAGGTCGTCCGTCGGGAACCAGCCCTCGTTGTCGCCGTAGTACACCTGCAGCGCGCTCCTGACCGAAGAGAGCGCGCCTTTGGTAGCGCCCTCCTTGGACTTGTTGATGAGGTCCGCGAACTTCGGTATCGCTATTGCCGCCAGGATACCGATGATCGCCACGACGATCATCAACTCGATCAGGGTGAACCCCTGCTTCGTTTTCTTGGTCATACTGCCTCCTTGACGCCGTATCCGCGGGATAATAGATGAATGATGCCGCGCGGGCGCCGTCAGCCTATATTCTAGCCTCCGCGCGGGCGGTTATCTACCGCCTGCCGAGTACATTTGCCCAAGGTTACAGAGGGAGCCAAAAGGCCCTCCGAACGCGCGCGAAAAACTTCCTGTATTATTCCCGTTTTATGTCAATAAATATTTTCCCCAATGAAAAACCCGAAAAATTTGCGCCAAAAACCGGATATGGTGTAAAATATCGGCACTACTACTAATAGTGGTGAGGGTAGTTTAAAGCACAACGTATAGTAGCCGGGCGAGTGACGATACTAGTATAGTAACGTCTCCTGCCAGGGGGGCCTTCGGCCCTTAAAACACAGGGAGAGCAAGCATGAAGTGTCCGTTCTGCGGCGCCGAGGAGACCAAGGTCACCGACAGCCGCGATTCCTCCGAAGCCTTTGAAATAAGACGCCGGCGCGAGTGCGAAAAATGCCAGAAGAGGTTCACCACCTACGAACGCATAGAGTCGCACCCGCTGGTGGTCATCAAGAAGGACGGCAGGAGGGAGAGTTTCCTCAGGGAGAAGCTCATGAACGGCATAGTGAAGTCCTGCCAGAAGCGGGACGTCAGCATGGAGAAAATGGAGGAGGCTGGCAGCGAGATCGAGGCGGTCTTGAGGAGCGAGGACAAGTACGAGATACCCAGCGGCCTTATAGGGGAACTGGTGGCCAAAAAACTCAAGAAACTCGATAAGGTCGCGTATATCCGGTTCGCGTCCATCTACAAGGACTTCGAGGACGTGACGGACTTTGAGAAAGAGATCAAATCGATCAAGAAGTGAAATCAGAAAATAAGAGGGGACAAGACCGAAAATGAACGAATTTTTTCCGAAAGTGATCAAGAAGCGTGACGGCAAAGTGGCGCCTTTCAACCTGGACAAGATAAAGACCGCCATCTCCAAGGCGGCCCTGACGCTGGGCGGCCGCGACGAGGAAAAGGCCGTGGAAGTGGCCAACGAAGTGGCCCGCCGGCTCAACAACGAATTTACCCTGAAGAACCACATTCCCACCGTGGACGATTCCAACGCCATGTGCGTCACCGTCCTGCGCGAGAAGAAGTTCGACCGCACCGCCGACAAGTTCGAGTTCTACGCCCTGGACCGCAACCGCGTGCGCCGCAGCGGCCTGACCGTCAAGAAGAAGGCCGGCAAGGCCGACATCACCGACCAGATGCTGCTGGTGCAGAGCATTACCAACGAGACCATAGAACCTTTCTCCCGCAAGAAGCTGGCCGAGGCCCTGGAGAAGGAATACGCTCTGACCCCGGACCTGGCCGCCATGATAGCCAAGGAGACCGAGAACAACGCCTACGAGCTCTCCGAGAAATACGGCACCAAGTCCTACGACACCCAGTTCCTGCGCCGCATAGCGGAATCCCACCTGTCCATGATGGGCATCCCGCTCAAGAACTCCGCCCTGGCCATGCCCATCTCCACCGTGGAATCCCTGGTGATCGGCAACAGCAAGGAGAACAGCAACATCACCACCAACAACCCCGAGGCCGTGAACCTGGGCATAGCGGAATACGTCCTGAAGCAGTACAATCTGCGCAAGGTCTTTTCCGAAGAGGTGGCCGAAGCCCACAATAACGGCATGGTGCACATCCACGACCTGGGCTATCCCCAGCGCGTGTACTGCTCCTCCCACTCCGTGGAATACATCAAGAAGTACGGCCTGGACAAGATCGTCTCCAACCTGCAGAACAAGAGCCGCCCGGCCAAGTCCGCCATGGTCCTGAACGGCCATATCCAGACTTTCCTCGCGGCCATGCAGAGCCGCTACGCCGGGGCGCTGGGCTTCGGCTTCCTTAATATCCTCTACGCCCCCATGCTCAACTGCCCCGAGGTGATGGTGGAAGGCGAGCTGGAAGGCAAGCCCGTGCGCCTCAAGAAGGACGCGCTGGAGGCTATGGTGGAGGCCGGCTCCGTGAGCCTTACGGACGGCACCCAGGTCCCCTACTTCAAGAAGACCGGCGAGGTGCGCGTGCTCAGCAAGCATTCCCGCAAGGAAATGCGCCAGATAGCCCAGAACCTCATCTTCTCGGCCAGCCAGAACGCGTTCAGCCGCGGCGGCCAGACGCTGTTCATAGACTTCAATATCCATACCGGCGTGCCGCAGTACATGCAGAACGTGCCGGCCATGGGCCCCGGCGGCAAGTACATGCTGGAGGACGGCCACGGCAACATAGAGCTGGTGGACGAAGCGCCCCGCTTTAAAGGCGTGGAAGGCGATTCCCGCAACGGCGACGTGGTGCACCCGGCCGACGGCCGCAAGTTCATCACCTACGGCGATCCCCGCCTGGTGAAGACCTCGCAGGAGTTCGCCATAGAGCTCATGAAGGTCTGGGAAGACGGCGACAAATACGGCATCCAGTTCGCCTTCCCCAAGTGCGATCTGCACGTGAGCAAGGACGCCCTGGAGAACGCCGACGAGCGCGAGGTGTACGACTACGGCTGCCGCCTGGCCGCCAAGAACGGTTCCACCTACTTCATGTTCGACCGCGACGGCGCCGGGGCGACCCTGGCGCAGTGCTGCCGCCTCAAGGAAAAGGTCACCGACCCGTACCTGCTCAAGCACCCGGAGAACATCCGCTTCACGGGCTTCCAGAACGTGACCATCAACCTGCCGCAGGCCGCCTTCAAGGGCAAGACCCTGGAGGGCACGCTGACCCAGATAGGCAAGGCCATGGACATAGCCATGCGCGCTCACCTGGAGAAGAAGGCCTACACGCAGACCCTGCTGGACACCGACGGCTCCCCGTTGCGCTCGCTCGGCGTGGCCTCGGACGACGGCACGCCCTACGTGAACCTGGAGAAGGCCACCTACATCATGGGCCTCATAGGTCTTAACGAAGTGGTGCAGTACCTTACCGGCAAGGAGCTCCACGAGAGCCGCGACGCCTACGAGACCGGCCTGCAGGTCATAGACTACATGTACACCAAGATCAGCGACCTGCGCGCCAAGACCGGCCTGAAGGTGACGCTGGAGGAGACCCCGGCGGAATCGGCCACGCAGAAGCTCGCCAAGGGCGACATGGCCCGCTACCCCGAGGCCAAGAAGGTGATCAAGGGCGACCTGGTGAAGGCCCCGTACTACACCAACTCCATCCACCTCAACCCCGGCGCGGACGTGAGCATCCTCGACCGCATCGAGCTGCAGAGCAAGTTCCACGATATGATAGAGTCCGGCTCCATTATCCACGTGTACTGCGGCGAGAGCCAGATCCCGCCGGAGAGCATCGGCACGCTGATCGAGAAGACCTACCGCAATACCCGGGCTTCCCAGGTCACCGTGTCGCCCGAGTTCACGCACTGCGACAACTGCCACACCAACTACTTCGGCTTCAAGGACAAGTGCGGCAAGTGCGGCAGCGAGAACATGACCAAGCGCACCAAGATAGTGGGGTACTTCTCCAACCTCCCCGGCTGGAACGACTCCCAGCTGGAGATCAGCCGCGCCCGCGAGGCCGTGGCGCACCACTACGCGGACTTCTCCCCGAAGGTGAGCTGGCTGCACGAGAAGGACCCGTCCAAGAAGGTGATGGTGTTCGGCAAGGCCGGCTGCTCCATGTGCGAGGAGGCCAAGGTCTCGCTGACCAAGGCCTTGAAGGAAAAGGGCATGGAGATCCCGGTGGAATTCCTCGACCTGACCAAGCCCGAGGCGCGCCTGGCGGCGGCCCGCTGGAACGTGCCGCTGGACCCCATCCCCACCGTGCTCGTTAAGAATAACGGCACCTCCTCCCGCTACGAACTGGAGTTCAAGCGCGGCAAGCCGGTGCACCGCAAGGAAGTTGAATACTATAAGATGGTGGAAGGCGCTTACGCGGTGAAGTAAGCGTCCACCAAGGGGACAGGAAGCGCCGGCTTCACTTGAGGCCGGCGCTTGCTTGGAAGTCTGACGGGGTGTTGCCCCGCTCGCCATGACTGCAGGGAACCGTTGCGCGGTTCCCCTCCAACCTGCGGTTGGAGCCTCCCCTCCCCAAATGGCGCTCGGGGCAACACCCCGTCAGCCTTTAAGGGTTAAGCGTTTTAGGAAAATAACTGAAATGAAAATAGGCGCGGCATTAGGGTTCAACCTCATAGACTATCCCGGAAGGATAGCGGCGGTGGCTTTTACGCCGGGCTGCAACTACCTCTGCCCGCATTGCCACGCGGCACCGCTGCTCGCCAACGCCAAGGATATAGGCGACGAGGGCTTCTTTGAGTATCTCGATACCGTCAAGGAATGGGTGAACGGCGTGGTGATCTGCGGCGGGGAACCCACGCTGCAGCCGGACCTCATCCCTTTTATAGAGAAGGTGCGCGCCAAGGGGTTGTCCGTGAAGCTCGACACCAACGGCAGCAATCCTAAAGTTCTCAAAAAGCTTCTCGCGGAAAAACTCGTGGACTATGTGGCCATGGACGTGAAAGGCCCCAAGTTCCTCTGGCCGGAGACCGCCGGCGTGGACGGGCACTGCTCGGCCATGGACGAGAGCCTGCGCCTGGTGGCCCGGTTCCCGGTCTATGAATTCCGCACCACGGTGGCCCCGGTGATACGCGGCGACGGGGAGATCTCCTTCCTCACCGTGCAGGAGATGGCCGCGGCCGCCCGCCACGTGATACAGGTCACCGGCACGCCCGTGCACAAATATTATGTCCAGAAGTTCGTGCCCCGCAAGGACGGCCTGCTGGACAAGCGCCTGGAGAGTTTCCCTGAAACCCCGCCGCAGCTTTTGCAGGATATCCACAAGGAAGTGCTGAAGCATCTTCCTAATACGCAGTTAAGAGGCTGAACCATGTCGAAATTAGAGATACACGTGCAGAAACTTCACGCGGACGTAAAAATGCCCGCCTACGCCCATCACGGCGACGCCGGCCTGGACCTGTTCTCCACCATAGACCACACCCTGCAGCCCGGCGCGCGCGTGCTGGTGCCCACCGGCCTCAAGATGGCCATTCCCGAGGGTTACGAAGGCCAGGTGCGGCCCAAGAGCGGTCTCGCTCTCAAGCACGGCATCTCCGTGCTCAACACCCCCGGTACCGTGGACGCGCCCTACCGCGGCGAAGTGGGCGTCATCCTTATAAACCTTGACACCAAGACGCCTTACGAAATAAAGAAGGGCGAGAAAGTGGCGCAGATGGTCTTCGCCAAGGTGCAGCACGCCGAGTTTGTGGAAACTCCCGAACTTACCGCCACCACCCGCGGCGAAGGCGGCTTCGGCAGCACCGGCAAGCACTGACGCCCCGGCGTGCCCAAAAACCCGGCCCCGCGTCCGGGTTTTTTGCTTTAATGGGTGTGTTCCGGAAATGACCTATGATGAATCTCGATATATACACCTTGCTGATGGGCCAGCTCCTGGTCAGCGCCGTCTGCGCGCTTACCGTCTTCCTGCTTTGGAAAAATAACCGCGACCGCTACGACGGCCTGGGCCTCTGGTTCTGGAGCTATGTTACGCAGGCCGTTTACATGGCGCTGCTGTTGCTGCGAGGGCATGTCCCCGATTTTGTCTCTATAGTTCTCGCCAATACTATAGGTGTCGGCGGGATACTTTTTTTATGCGCGGGCCTTCGGAGGTTCTTCGGCCGGCCTTTGGACCTGGACCCGGTGAACCTGGGGGGGCTGGCCGTATTCGTCTCCGTTCTGTATTACTACACAGCCGTGCAGCCCAGCCTGCCGCACCGCAACCTTAATTTCAACGCTTTCCTGCTGTTCTTTTGTGCTCGTTGCGCCTGGTTTACGGCAAGGGCGGAAGCGGGGGAGCTGCGCCGTCTTTCGCTGCCATTAAGGCACACGCTCCTGGCCTTTTGCGGTCTAAGTCTGCTTCGCATCTCTTACGTGCTCATAGGGCATCCGGCGCACGAGTTCCTGCGGGAGGCCTCGCCGGACTCGGTCTTCATCATGGTCTATTCTGCCCTGGTGGGAATGCTGACCTTCAGCCTGTTCCTTCTGGTCAACCGCAGGCTTATGTCTGATATGGAAGCGGATTTCAACGGCAGGATGGAAGCCGAAAAAGTCCTTTCCGGGGCTTTAAGAGTGGCTAAACTGGGCACCTGGCGCTGGGATATAAAGTCGAACCGGCTCAACTGGTCGGACGGGATGTATTCCATCTTCGGCATAGACAAAAACAGTTTTACCGGGGACCTGGGCGACGTGGTGGCGCGGGCCATACACCCTGACGACAGGGCGGCGGTAGAGGCTTCCAACACCAAGGTCATAAGGGATGGTGCCCCGGCCGGGTTGGCCTACCGGGTGATCTGGCCTGACGGCGGTATGCACTGGGTTTACGCGGAGGCTTCCGAGCTGCTAAAGGACGAAGCCGGCGCGCCCTCTGTGCTAAAAGGCTATGCCCAGGACATAACTGACAGAAAAATGGCCGAGGCGGAGCTCAGCTCCAGTAAAGAAAGATTCCAGAAAGCGTTTCACGCGGCGCCTTTTCTGATGTCCCTCAGCGAGATAGAAACCGGCCGTTACATCGAGGTTAACGATAAATTCTGCGAAGTGACCGGCTTTTCCCGGGAAGAGCTCTTAGGCAGGACTTCCACCGAGATCGGCTGGATAGGCTGCGAGGCCAGGGCCAGGCTGCTGCGTGAATCCAACGGCAGCAGTCTGCGCATACCGGAACTAACGCTGACGGCCAAAGGCGGGCGGCCGGTGGTCTGCTCTTACGCTTGTGAGCGCGTGAGCATGGGCGGAAAGAACATCCTGCTGGCTATAGCCGAGGATATTACCAGCCTTAAAAAAGCGGAGTCGGCCATGCTGGTGGCGCAGAAACTGGATGCGCTCGGTACGCTGGCTGGCGGTATCGCGCACGATTTCAACAACCTGCTGACCGGGATCACGGGGAACCTCTCCATGATGAGGAACATGGCCGCTTCCGGACGGGATATAGGGGAACTGGTGCAGGAGGCGGAAACCGCCTGCTTTACCGCGCGCGGCCTGGCGCGGCAATTGCTCGCCTTCGCTTCCGGGGGGGAGCCGGTAAAGGTTACGGTGGATATGGCGGCGCTGGTCCGTGAAAGCGTTCCCTTCTCCCTGCGGGGCTCTCCCGCGCGGGCGGAGATCAGTGGCGGCGAAGGCTTGCGGGTCTTGGGCGACAGGGAGCAGCTTTTCCAGGTGCTGCAGAACCTCACCGTGAACGCCGCACAGGCCATGGCCGGAGGCGGGGTGGTCCTTGTTTCGGTGAGGGCTGAAGATGTCTCCGAAGGTAAAGTCCCGGCATTGAGAGCCGGCCGGTACGTATGTGTTGAAGTGAGAGATTCAGGTTCCGGCATAGCCGCCGAATCCCTGCCGCGCATCTTCGACCCGTATTTCTCCACCAAAGGGCAGGGGCGCGGGCTGGGGCTGGCCGTCTGCCGCTCGGTGGTCGTAAAGCACGGGGGGGCCATTGCCGTAGTTTCCGAGCCTGGGAAGGGCAGCGCTTTTAGCGTCTATCTGCCCCTGACCGACCGGAGTCCCTCGGATTCCGGCCGTACGGCTCCTGCGCCGCTAAAGGTCGGTTCCGGCCGGGTGCTTGTAATGGACGACGAAGAGGTCGTTTACAAGGCCCTGCGCCGCATGCTCAGCGCTCTTGGCTATGAAGCCGAGGTTGTGGGTGACGGCCGCAAAGCGCTGGAGGCTTGGGCGGCTGCGCAAAAGTCCGGCCGGCCTTTCCTCGCGGCAATAATGGACCTGACCATCCCCGGCGGGATGGGCGGCGCCGAGGCGGTTAAACTGCTCAAAACTTCGGATAATAAGGCGAAGGTCCTGGTTTCCAGCGGTTATTCCGATGATCCCATCATGGCGGAATACGCGTCTTACGGCTTTGACGGTGTTCTGGCCAAACCCTACCGCGTGGAGGACCTGTCCGCGGCGCTTTCTAAATTGTTAACCTGAGGAGCTATGTCATACTTTCACGCTTTCGCTAAAGAGTTCCTGTCGCTTACCTGGCTGGTGCTGCCGTATTTCCTGGGCGGCGCGGCTTTCGGGGCCGCGCTGGACGTTTTTCTCAAGCCGGAGTTCGCCCTGAAGCACCTCAAGGGCGGCTGGCTGTCCATGACGAAAGCCGCCGTGCTCGGCATGGTGATGCCCGGCTGCTCCTGCGCCACCATGCCCATGGCCGAGGGCCTGCGCCGCAAAGGCGCGGACCTGGGCACCGTCACGAGCTTCCTGCTGGCCTCGCCGCTGGTCAGCCCGCAGACGCTCATCCTTACTTTCGCGGTGCTGGGCTGGAAGTTCACCCTGGCCCGCCTGCTGGCCGCCCTGCTCGGCGCTATAGGCGTCGGGGCGTTGTTCCTTAAACTGGAGCGCGCCGGGGCCCTGCCGGACATCCAGGCCCCGGCGGCTGAAAAGAAATGCTGCTCCGGCTGCGGCTGCGGGGGCGGCGCCGAAGAGGACGAACCTAAAAAATTCTGGCCGGTATTCGTCGATATCCTCAAAGAACTTGGCAAGTATTTCCTGCTGGGCATGGCCATCGCCTCGCTGCTGACCGTGCTGCTGCCGCCCGGCTTCATCATGAAGTATATCGGCTCCTCGGGGCCGCTCGCCTATCTCGCCAGCGCCCTGCTGGGCGTGCCGCTGTATGTCTGCGAGGGCGAGGAGATCCCGCTGACGCTTTCGCTGATGAAACTCGGCCTCGGGCCCGGCCCCGCCTTCACCTTCCTGCTCGGTTCTGTGGGGACCTGCATCCCCACCATGATCATGTCCCAGAAGCTCATAGGCCGCCGCGGCCTGTTCTTCTACGCGGCCTGGTGGCTGCTCTTCTCCCTCGGGGCCGGCCTGCTGTTCGGCCTGCTCGCCTGACCCTATGACAGACCTGAAAACACTGACCCGCAAGGTGATAGCCTTCCGCGACGCCCGCAACTGGCGGCAGTTCCACAACCCCAAGGACGTCGCTATTTCGCTGGCCCTGGAGGCGGCCGAACTGCTGGAGCATTTCCAGTGGAAGAATCCTGAGGAGATAGCCCGCCACGTGAAGGCCCGCAAGGCCGACGTCTCGGACGAACTGGCCGACGTGCTGTACTGGGTGCTGCTGCTGGGCCATGACCTGGATATAGACCTGGGCGCCGCCGTGGCGCGCAAACTAAAGAAGAACGCGAAGAAGTACCCTGTAAAGAAAGCCCGCAACCGGCACACCAAATACACCAACCTGTAAGTCGCCTCTCAAAAACAAAGGGCGGGCCGCTTTGAGGCGCCCGCCCTTTGTTTTTGCGTGTAATTCTCAGCGGCGTTTCCCGTCGGTTAAGGGAGAGCCTACTTGGATAATTTACGGTCCTGGCGAAACAGGTGCTTTATGGTCTGGTAGACAAGTTGCTGCTCGCGCACCGAGCGGCCGCGCAGCAGGCCCAGGATCTTCCTTTCCAGCGGCTGCGGCTTATATTCGGGTCCGCCGCCGGCCTCCAGCAAAAAATCGGCCGGCTTAATGCCGAAAATTCCGCCAAGTTTCTCCAGGGTCTTGAAACTTGCCGCGCGCAGCCCGCGCTCTATCTGGCCGATAAAAGAAGGGTGCAGGTCGGCCTTTTCAGCCAGCTCTTCCTGGGACCAGCCCAGTTTCAGCCTTTCCAATCGTATTTTCTTGCCCGCCGCCGCGCGGAAATCGTGTTCTGCCATGTGGAAATTGTATAACCTCTGCCCGGGGCAGGCCACATACGCAAACGCACTTAATAATATAGATACATTAGGCATTGACAGCCTCGCGGCCGGGGGCTATAATTCTAATGTTTGGGGAAACTTTCCTGCTTCGCTTCCAAGTCCCGGACAAAGAACCATGAGATATAACTCTCTGCTGCCCGCTTTCATTTTCCTGTCCGCCTGCGCCTCCGGGCCGCAACCCGGCGGCAAGGCGGAACAAGGTCCGAAGGCAACTCCGGCGGTCCTTGCCGGTTCCTTGGCCGTTTCCACTCCCGCGCGCGAACTGCGCCGCGGCAAAGATGCGGTTGAGTTTGAGGCTGAAGGACAGGGAATAAGCACTAAATACGAGAAACCCGTGAACGCGGAGAAGCGCGCCGAAGAGGATGCCCTGGATAAAGCCGTGAAGGCCGCCGGGGTGTATGTTTACTCCGGCTTTCAGGACGTCGCCGCCCAGTACGGCAATACCGGGTATAGCTTTGTCGGGCGTTACCTTAATGTCTGGGCCGCCAACCTGGTGCAGTACGAAAGAACTGCCGCGCCGGCCTGCGCCATGGACGGCGATATTTACCGCTGCCTGGTGAAAATACGCGGCAAGGTGTATTTCCGCGGAGAGGCCGACCCGGTCTTTGAGCTCAAGGCCTCCCTGGACAAGCCCGCCTACTATGCCGGCGACGACGTGAACGTGAAGGTGAGCGTCAGCAAGGATTCTTATATCTCCGTGATCAGCTGCGACGAGGACGGCAACGCCTCCCTGGTCTTCCCTAACAGGTACGCCAAGGATAATTTTTTAAAGGCCGGCAAAGAACTTAACATCCCCCGCGACCTTCCCTTTTACCTCAAGGCCTTCCTGCCCAAGGGCCGCGCTGAAAGCGGCGAGATCTTGCATGTTATAGCCACCAAAAGCCAGCCGCTTTTCGCCGTTTCCGCCCTCAAGGAAGAAGGGGAAAGCGGCTTCGTCAAATATTCCCTGGGCGGACTCAAAGACTTATCCGGGCGCCTGGCTAAATTCCAGCGCGCGGACTGGACCAGCCAGGTGCTCCTGTACGGGATAAGAGGGGGCAACAAATGAAGCGCGCATGTCCCGGGCTAATAGCTCTCCTCCTTGTCCCGGCCGTTTATGCCGCCGAGCCAACCGCCCTGTTCCTGCTGGACGCGCAGCCCAATGTCCGCCAGTACGCCATGGGCGGAGTGCTCTCCTCTCTCAGCTTCACGGATGCCGCCAGCCAGCCCTGGGAACTCGGCTACGCCGTGTCCCCGGCCATTCATCTTTCCCACTGGCCCGGCGCGGTAAAGGAAAGCCAGTACAACTTCGTTTCCGCGGTAGTGCCCGGCCGCGGCCTTGGCGGTTTCAGCGTCTCCTATCTCAACTATGGTACCGGTTCCGAAACCGTGGAAGAACTGGACGGCACTACCCGCAGCATACAACTTGAAAGCAACAAGCTGCTGTCGCTCGGCTGGGGCCGCGCTATCGGCGAAAAATTCTATGCCGGCGGCGCCCTCAAATATCTCTCAAGTACGCTTGCCGACACCTATAGCGCCAACGCCGCCCTGGGGGACCTGGGTTTGGTGTACCGCTCCTTGGACGACAAATACACCTTCGGCGCCGCGGTGGTAAATTTCGGCGGGAAACTGAAGTACTATGAAACACAGGAGCCGGTGCCCACCCAGATAAAACTGGGGCATACCCGCAAACTGCGGCCCGCGCCCGGGCAGAAAGTTGTGCTGGGCCTGGGTTACGCCACCTCTGCGGCTGAAAAAAATTACTCCGCCGGGGCCGAGTGGTTCCCCAATATCCCGTTTGTCTCGGTCCGCGCCGGCGTGAACAAGAACGAAGAAGGGGCCACTTTTGCCGGCGGCCTGGGGCTGAATTGGGGCAATTTCGCCCTGGATTTCGGCTACGATCTCTCCTCGCAGAAAGTGGAAGAAGAGCAGTCTCCGCTCAGGTTCGCCCTCAATTGGACTTTTGGCCCCAGTGGCCAATATGCCGCCGCGGAAAAATACCTGGCCCGCGGCATGAAGAAGAAGGCCATGGCGCTTTGGGGCGACGTGCGCCCCTCCGAGCCCCGGTACGCCCAGGCGCGCGAGGCCATTAGGCAGTATGCCAATCCTCCGGAACTTTATGCCGAGGCCCGCCTTGTGGACGCCAACGGCGATGGCACACTTTCTCCGGGTGAGACAGGGGAGATAGTTGTAACGGTGGGTAATCGCGGGCGCGGCTACGCGGCTTCGCCAAAGTGCGTGGTGTCTCTGCCAGGCGCAATCCCGGCCAGGTTTGAGAAGCTGCTCTTTACGGCCGCGCCTAAAAAGAGTGTTCCGCCCCCTGCCGAAATAGCTCAAGCGGCCCCTTCCCAGTATAAATCCCTGGACGACTTGGCGCCCCAGGATCCCGGTGCGTCGCCGGACGCCTCAATGAAACTTTTAGAAGGGAACCTCCCGGAGCTCCCCGAAGCGGAGGTGCCACCCGCCGGAACTGACCAGGCCGCGGCGGCAGCCGCTCCCGCGCCGACCGGGGGCTTTAAAGTCCTGCCAGATGCCGAAGGCTCCGTCGCCCCCGGCCTGCGGGTGGGCGCTTACAACGGGCAGCTCTCCGGCCTTGAACCCGGGCAGACCGCCGTGGTCAAGGTGCCGGTAACGGCCTCGGCCGAGTCGGAACGCTCCAGCCTGGAATTTACAATACAGGTGGAAGACGCACGGGGCTTTACCGCTGAATCTGTGCTTTTCGCGGTCACTCTTAAGGGCTTTACGCCACCGCAGCTTGCTCTGGCCCGGTATACTTTTAAAGAGGACGGCACCGGCAATTCCGAGGGCAATGGCAACGGTATTATAGAGCGCGGCGAGCGGGTGGAACTCACCGGCTACGTTGTGAACGCCGGCCTTACTGAAGCTAGGCGGGCGACCTGGGCCGTTGAAGGCGGGCAGGGAATAAAGATAAGTCTCCCCTCTGAACGAGACCTTGGCGTTCTGCGCCCGGGGCAGTTCCGCAAGGTGGTGTTCAACTTTGGTTTGCCAGCGGATTATTCCGGGGGGAACCAGTTGCCTGTTGTGCTCAATATTTCCGAGGAGAGGTTGCGCTTTGGCCGGCAGCAGCAGCTTAAACTGGCGCTGGGCAGTTTTTATCGCGACCCCATAGAGCCCGTCTTCCCCGATCTTGAAACTTCGGCGGCGCTGGCCGCCGTGCCGGCGCTGCCGGGGCCTGTTTCCGACGCGCAGGCGCAAACCGTAATAAGACAGATCGCGGACACCCCTCCGGAGCTTGAATTCGAAAAGCAGGTACTTAAAGACGGGGACTTGAACGGCAACGGCGTATATGAGCCCGGCGAAACGGTAAAAATAAAAGTCGCCATCCGCAATACCGGCGGCCAGGCCGCGCGTAACGTGCGCGTGGCCATTGCCGGCGACGAAACCGCCGCCGCCCTGCTGGGCGGCCACAGCGCCGGGGATATCCCGCCCGGCGGCAGCCGCGCCGTGCTGTTGCAGGCGCAGGTGCCTAACAGCGTTCCGCGCAAGGAGAGCTCGTTCTCCATAAAGGTTACCGAGGCCCGCGGCTTCAGCGCCTCAACCTTGGAAGAAACCCGCCTGGCCTTCCAGCCTAAAGAAACAAAAATTATAAAGCAGCTGGCCGGCTTACTGCCAGTGCCCCGGGATAATTCCGGCAAAAGGCCAAATGCCGCCGCCGTGGTGGTGGGTATAGGCGGCTACAAGAACTTCTCCGCGCTGAATTACGCCGCCGCCGACGCCCGCCTGGCCGCCCAGTATCTTGGCGGCGTTATGGGCGTGCCGGAGGAGAATATAAAACTGGCGGTGGACGGCGACGCCACCAAGACCACCATCGTGGATAAATGGGCCGACTGGCTGGCCTCCAAGCCGGGCCTGGATACTATAATCTTTTACTTCGCGGGCCACGGCCTGCCGGACCCGGCCAATCCCAAAGAGGGGGATACCTTCCTGGTGCCAGCCGACGGCGATCCGGAGGCCCGGGGCACCCTTATAAACCTGCGCGACCTCATTGCCAGGCTGGAAGGCTCTACCGCCAAAAACGTGCTGGTGCTGCTGGACGCCTGCTATTCCGGGCTTAAAGGCTCGCGCGGCCTCATGGCCGGCCCCCTGTTCAGGCAGCAGAAAGCGGTGGTGCTGTCCGGCGCCAATAACGGCCAGGCCAGCTTCGAGTTTGAAAAGGCCGGCCATGGCTACTTCACCTATTACATGCTGCTGGGCCTTAAAGGCCAGGCCGACGCCGCGCCCTACGGCAACTCCGACGGGGCCGTAACCGACTCCGAACTCTGCGCCTACGTTAAGGCCAGCATGTTCGAAGCCACCTCCGGCCGCCAGACCCCCGTCTGCTCCAACGAAGGCAAGCTCGAAATGGGCCGGTATCGGTAAGTGTTGAAAAGCGAGATTTGGGTGTGTGTTAGCTATGGATAAAAAAACATATGAACTTCATGATAAGTGGAATAAACACAACTCTGTAAGCGTATATAGGATTGCAGGTGTTTTTGAAATTCAACGATGTTTGGGCTGTGGCGGCTATTGGGGAATTGTGTTTGGAATAAAGGTTCCTCTTATGTGGGGTCGTTAAATCTTGGAAGCTTGTGGTTTAATCGTGATTTAGAACAAAATGCGGGAGATGTGCATATGTGGAAAAATTATTGGCCAGTGTATCAGAAGATGGAGGAAGAGGTGAAAGAGTTGTCCTACAACATTTCTTTTACAGATGTCCACTTGCCAGTATATTCTCATGCGATATCTGGTTTGCTATTAAACATCTGTTCTGGATGTGAGAAATCAGCGAAAAAGATAATTTTAAAACACTCATTGCGGGGTTTATCTAGGATTAATTTTGGGAAATGTGGGGCAGCTTTGCTTGGCAAATATCACAAGTTGTCCTCAGTATCTATAGATATTGTTTGGCCTTATCAGAACTTTAGTAAAGTTAAGATTTCTCCATTTTCATCATGGCAGCCTGGGGCATGTAAGAATCCTGGATGGTTTACCGCATACAACAAACTAAAACATGATCAAAAAGGTGGGGCCACGGGCGCTACTTTGGGGGACATGTTGGAAGCCCTCTGTGGGTTGTTCGTTTTAAATCTGATTATGCAGGAGGATGAATTCCCAAAGCAGAGTTTTTGGAGAGGTCAACTTCATGACAAGATGAAAACGCTTTCGACTTTCTTTGATGCCACGTCAGTGTTTCAGGTGAGTGGTGGGACGACTATCAGGCTGAAGGTGAACTTGTGACTATTCCACGCGTATTAAAATCACGAGTGGTTTGGCGTAGCGGGATTTTTGTGGCTATGCATTTATGCGTTGTCGCTACTCCAAGTGTGGCAGGGTGGGGACCTGTTTCTGCTGGGACCAATCACACCTTGGCTGTAAAAACCGATGGGACATTATGGGCTTGGGGATATAACAATGACTCTCAACTGGGTCTTGGCGATACAAGCAACAGAAATATTCCTGTGCAAGTTGGGTCTGCCTCAAACTGGGCTATGGTTTCTGCAGGGTGGAACCATAGTGTGGCGATAAAGGCGGACGGGACTTTGTGGGCTTGGGGTGGAAACACCGCTGGACAGTTGGGGCTCGGGGACACGACTAGCAGAAATATCCCAGTGCAGGTGGGAACCGCTAATAATTGGGCAGTTGTTCACACCGGGGATGCCTATACCATTGCTCTAAAAACTGATGGCACATTGTGGGCTTGGGGATGGAATTACTACGGGCAATTGGGGCTAGGTGATTCGACTGCTCGATATTCCCCAGTGCAAGTAGGGCTTGGGAGTAATTGGAGTGAAATTTTCGGAGGAAAAGAATTTGTTTTGGCATTGAAAACCGATGGCACAATGTGGTCTTGGGGACGGAACCCATATGGGCAATTGGGCCTCGGCGAATGGGGTAGCAAAGATGTGCCAACACAGGTGGGGGTTGCGAGTGATTGGGAGAGCGTCACTGCTGGCGGGAATCATGCTCTTGCCATAAAAACTGATGGCACACTTTGGGCTTGGGGATATAACCTTGCTGGGCAGTTGGGACTTGGGGATGCAACCACGCGAAATTCTCCTGCGAAAATAGGGGCAGAGACAAGCTGGGCTTTAGTTTCTGCTGGGGAGAATCACACGCTGGCGAAAAAGGATGATGGCACCGTATGGGCTTGGGGGGATAACGTGTATGGGTGTCTGGGACTTGGGGATGATACGGATAGAAATAGTCCGACTCAGGTGGGTTCTGGGAGTAGTTGGGCGGAATTGTCCGCAGGGGGTAGTCACACGTTAGGCGTAAAGGCCGATGGGACCTTATGGGTTTGGGGAAGCAACATTTCAGGAAGACTGGGCCTCGGTGACTTTGTGGATCGATCAGTGCCGGTGCTAAGAAATATTCTCCCAAAACTTGGGTGGACCGGGGAGTCAAACTATACCAGCGACGGGATTAATCCTGCTGCCGGAAGGCCCGGAGGGACATTCGTTTTCAGGGTCAAGTACGCCGACTCAGATAATGACGACCCAGCGGCGGGATATCCTAGGGTTTATATTAAAAAGAACGGGACGAATATATCTGGAAGCCCGTTCTCTATGGCGCTGATTTCCTCCGTGACCTATACGGCCGGAGCGGTTTATTCTTATTCCCAGGTGCTGAGTTCCACCGGGACCGACTATACTTATTCCTTTGAGGCTGAAGACTCGTATAATGCACTGTCTACCGGTACTCCGGTGGTGGTGATGTCCGGGCCAAGCGTGACAAACTCCGCTCCTGTGCTGGCCTGGACCGGCGAGACCAACTATACGGGAGACGGGATTAATCCAAATACCGGGGATCCAGCCACCAACTTTGTGTTCCGGCTGAAATATACGGACTCGGATACCGACGGGCCGGCGGCCGGCTATCCGAAGCTGTACATAAAGAAAGGCGGGGTGGATATTTCCGGCAGCCCGTTCACGATGTCTTATGTTTCAGGGGAGCCGGCCAGCGGTGCCATTTATAGCTATACGAAAACCTTGTCGGCTACCGGCTCGGACTACACCTATTATTTCGAGGCGCAGGACGCCTATGCCGCCAACGCTACGGGCACGCCTCTGACGCCGGTTGCGGGGCCTATTGTTTCCAACCACGCGCCGGTGCTGGCTTGGACGGGGGAGGCCAACTATGCCGTGGACGGGCTTAACCCGGCTTCCGGCGACAGGAACGCCACCTATGTCTTCCGTGTGAAATATTCCGATGCCGACAACCAGGCGCCGGCGGCCGGCTATCCCAAAGTCTATATTAAGCAGGGCGGCAGCGATATCTCAGGCAGTCCCTTCGCCATGAGCTATGTCTCCGGGGCCAACAATACGGGGGCAATCTATACATATTCCCGCACCCTCACCCCGGGAGCTTACACCTACGCCTTCTCGGCGCAGGATTCAGACCTGGTTGACGCCACCGGCGTTCCCTCTGGGGAGGCCGCCGGGCCTGAGGTAAGCAATCAACTGCCGGCCCTGGCCTGGACGGCGGAGACAAATTACGCGTCCGACGGCGTCTACCCACGTTCCGGGAATTCCGCGGACAGCTTCGTTTTCCGCGTGAAGTACTCCGACGCCGACAACGACGCGCCCGTCGCCGGTTATCCGCGGGTGCGGATAAAGAAGTCCGGCTCTGAGATCCCCGGCAGCCCTTTCGCGCTGGGCTATGTGTCCGGAGCCAATAATACCGGAGCGGTTTATTCTATCTCCAAGACACTAGCGGCTGGTGATTATTCCTACCTGTTCGAGGCGGCAGACCTTTACTCCGGGGAGGCCTCGGGTGGGCCTCTCTCCGAAAAAACCGGCCCTCTGGTGATCGGAACCAGCGCCGCCCCGCCTGCTGCGGAAGTTAAGGTCTATCACGGTGTCTTCAAGCCGGGCGAGAACGAAAAGACCAGCGTGGCCTTTAACCTGCCAGCTGCCGCGGTGGTAACCGTTAAGGTTTACGACAGTTCCGGGCGCAAAGTCCGCGACCTTTACAGCGGTTCCTCGGCCTCCGGCCTTAACGCCATGCAGTGGGACGGCCGCAACGACGGCGGCCAGCGCGTGTCCAGCGGCGTCTACACCATAAAAGTGGAAGGCGGCGGCATAAACCAGACCCGCCGCGTGGTGGTAGTGAGATAATCTTGCGGCGGAGGAGAATATGACTCGTTTTCCCTTTTGTGTCGCGGCAATGATTTTTGTGCTTGCCTTGGGCGGATGCGCCGACAATTTTAAAAAGGCTGAGCGACAGGAAAAACAGGGTAAGAGGCGGGCTGCGATTTACTTTTATAATCTTTACGTGGCAAAAAATCCTTCAGGGAAAAAAGTTGCGGAGGCGCATTACAGAATTGGTTTGCTGGAGGATGGAAAAAGAGCTCTTGAGGATTTAGACAAGTCACTGGCGGCCGGGTATTCTCCCGAAAAAGTCAATAAGCGCCGTGTTGCGGTCGGCATTGAGGTCGCGGAGTCGAATTTGGACGCCGGGAGGGAGATCCTTCTTCCGTTGGCGTCAGAAAATAATGATATCGGAAAATCAGCCAAAACCGCCGTGGCCGATATCGACGCCAAGATCGGAAGATCTATGGCGCTCATAGAAGAAGCGTTTGCGGCGCTGGAAAAGCGGGACGTGGCCGCCGCAAAGGCGAAACTGACGGTGGCAAAGAGCTCCGCTCCCGGATCGGCGGAGGTGTCCGCTCGGTATGATCATGTGTCCGTTCGGTACAACCAGGTGGCGGCGGAAGTCAGTGCGCAAGAGGAGAAGGACCGGGAAAAGAGAAAAATTTCGGAGTACAAGGATTTGCGTGAATCGGCCCGGTATTGGTTCGATCTCCGGGAATCTAACTCAGGGGATTACGCTGTTTGGGAACAGATCGTTTCCGCTCTGGAAAAAACCACTTATGGCAACAATGAATTCGAACTCCGGCGGGACGCGAAGAACGTGGAGGCCAGATTTCAGCAGGTAACCACTTCGATATATGGCATAAAATTCTTGATGAGACTTCCGGCTTATAATTTCGAGGCGAAAGCCTATGATCTCTCCGGAGAACCAAAGTTAAATGAGGTGCGGGGCATTTTTAAAAATGGCCGAATTCAGTTCCCCCTGGTGCGGGTGGGTGAGAGACAAGGGGAACAAATTCAAGCGCTTAATAAAGGCTCTTATTATCAGGAGATCCTCTTTCGGCCGGTAAGGATGCAGACGCGGGAGGAGGCGTTAAATGAAATGCTTGATAGTTTCCGTAAAATATCAATAATGACAGGTGGCGGGGGGCGTATCACGCAAGAGGCTGAGAGAGAAGCGAGGGTTCTGACGCAAAACCCTCATACCGCGATTTATTCGGTTGTCTCCTCTAAAATAGTTCTTAAGGGATTCGGGGAAGTATATAGCCAATAGTGGGAATATGGGCTTAAAGGCGTTGTCGCTTGTGTGTTGCGGAATTAAAGGGATATGTAACCATGAAAAAACTTTTCGCGTTTGCCCTGGTGCTCGCTCTGGCCGGCTGTGCCGGCGGGATGCTCAAGGGCGCGCCGCAGTGGGCTCTGAAAGGGGCGGGCGCTTTTGGTGATGCCGGCGGCCGCGTGTTTTACGGCGTAGGGATAGCTCCCGCTAATATTGCCGACGACTCCCTGCGCCGCGAGGCCGCCGACAACCGCGCCCGGGCCGACATTCAGCGCGTCTTCAGCTCTACCGTTGAAGGCGCCATGACCACTTATACCTCCAACGACGCCGAGCGCGTGGAGCGTGTGATGAAAACCTTCCAGAGCGGCAAGATCTCCTGGGTACAGATCGTGGACCGCTATATCGCCCCCGATGGTTCCGTCTACTCCCTGGCAAAACTCGATATCGATAATATTTGAAGTGGCCGTCGCATAGGCCTTTTGGCCCAATCCCCTGTGCCCATAGTGCCCTTGGCGTGTCCAGTTTTGCGCGCTATCCTATGGCTGTAGCAACCTTGTAATCGGGGGAATCGGCCCCCGGGTATCCACGGTCCGGCCGTAACCGGACGCATCCAGGGAAAGCGCCTCATACGCGCTTTCCCTTTTTTGTTAGAATAGCGTAGGGGGAAAAAGGGGAGGTTTATGAAAGGTAAAATTAAGGCAATGTTTCTTTGTCTCGTCGGGGTGGTGGTTTGCGTAAGTATGTCCGCGGCCGGAGAGCTGCTGGCTTTCGACCCGGTCTATCGTAATCCGCAAACCGCGCTGAAAGCCCAGGGGGGAAGCAGGGTTGAAGTTCCGGCCCGAACTGCGGAGGCGCCCGCACCCATGGCGCTTAAGACTATGGGGGAGTTCTTGAGCGATGTTCCGCGCGCTGAGCGCTTGGCGTTCCTCTCTAGTCTTATGCTTAAAAACGGGCATATCGTTTCCGCCTATCTCGCCCCTCTTAGAAAGAGTGTGAGTGAAGACAGGCTTAATGAGATACTGGACACGATATATGCGAACAGGCATCTCGAAAAGAAACTTTCCTTCGAGAATCCGGGTTCGCCGGCCAGATACACGGAAATTTCGGAGCTTCTAAAAAATGTGCCCCACGATGCCAGGGAGGAGTTCCTGGATAATCTCGTCTTCCGTAACGGGGCTTTCTTGTCCGCTTATGTCGGAGGCCTGCGCAAAAGTCTTGGCGACGAGGGGTTGAGAAAAGCGCTTCGCGCTTTGGCGACGAATCCAGCCGCTCCGGAAAATCCTAAGGCCCTTTGTTGGGGCGGCACCTGCCAGTATGCCAAGTGCGTGCTTGTCGGCAACGGCAGCGGTCAGTCCGGTTGCAGGTCTACCGATCTGGACTGGTCTTGCGATAGTTCGTGCAATTAGGCTTCGTTGAGTTCCGTGCGCCGGGGCGGGGCTTGCCCCGGCGCGCTTGGAAAATATGACATCCTGCGCTAAATATTTTTGCGTCCTGTCGCTGGCGATATTTTCTGCCGCCTGCGCCGGGCCGGGAGCGGCTAATTTGCGCATAGCCGAAGGGATAATGAAGTCGGACGACCCCGACCTGCCGAAGGTGCTTTTTCTTGCCTCCGGGTTCGAAGAGAAGGCTTTTGAGCCCGTGGTTCTTTCTGGTTATGCGGATTCCGCGCTGGCGAAGATATATGACGCGCTTTTCCGTATCTCTTTTTTCTTCCCGGAACATCCGCGCAGCGCCGACCTGCAGGCTAAAATACTCGAGGAAAAACTGCGGCGCGGGCAGAAGAGCGACTCCGACATAGAGAGGTTGCACCGGGCATATGTCGGCGCCAGGAGGTTCCCCGAGGCGGAAGCGCTCGGCGGGCGGTTCCCGGGGCTGAAATACCAGTATCTGCCGAAGATCTCAGGTTCTCCGGCCGGCGGCCCTTTCTGGCTGGCATATTCTATCTCTCCCTCGGCAGAAGAGGCTAGCCTCGGAGTTCTCCCCTTGGCCAGGGGCGCTAAGGTGGTAATGGGGATGTTCCCCGGTTGCGGCGCAAGCGAAAAGGCCATGGAGGATATTCTGGCCGACCCGGAGATGGGCGCAGTGTTCAAGGCTCAGGGCAGCCTGCTCACGCTGCGCTTCGATCCAAGGAGCATGGCGCTATGGCGCGACCATTTCAAATTTCCGCAAGTCCACATCGCATACAAGCCGTCCGCGTTCCCCGGTTTTGATTTTGACTCTTCTCCCAACTTCTACTTTCTCAGCGACGGGAAAATAGCCTATGCCTTTACGGGGTGGAGCAACAGGAAGAATCCTGATTTCGGCAGGACGGAGTTCTTTAAAGGTTTGTCGGCGATCTCGGTTTCTACCGCCGCGGCCGCGTCAAAATAGTTTCACTCGCCCCTTACCGCAAATAGATCCGCCGGGCTTCCCTGGCGGATTTTTGTTTGCCGTAAAAAAGAAGAAGAGCGCGCCGAGCAGGGACAATATCCGGGCTATTAGCCACCATACGGAGGGGAACACCCGGACCACCTGCAACGGACTTACCGCTCTTCAGAAATATTATACAGCCGCCCCCCCGGTTTTGTCAATGAGACTTCTGCTTTTTGGTTGCCAGCCAGGCCTTATTTTTCCAGCATGAACGGGTAGCGGTAGTCGTGCGGCGGGGTGAAGTTCTCCTTTACCGCGCGCGGCGAGGTCCAGCGCATCATGTTGAGGATGGAGCCGGCCTTGTCGTTGGTGCCGCTGGCCCGGGCGCCGCCGAAAGGCTGCTGGCCTACCACGGCGCCGGTGGGCTTGTCGTTGATATAAAAGTTGCCGGCGGCGTCGCGCAGGGCGTCCTCGGCCTTGAGCACCGCGGCGCGGTCCTGGGCGAAGATGGCCCCGGTCAGCGCGTACGGTGAGGTTTCGTCGCAGAGCCGCAGCGTCTCGTCGAACTTTCCGTCCTCGTAAACGTACACCGTCATCACCGGCCCGAAGATTTCCTCTTCCATGGTCTTGAACCTGGGGTTGGTGGTCTCTATGAGCGTGGGCTGGATGAAGTAGCCCTCGGAGTCGTCGCAGCCGCCGCCGGCCAGAATCTTGGCGTCCGGCGCCGTCTTGGCGAAGTCTATATAACCCTTTATGGTGCTGTAGGCGCCTTTATCTATTACCGCGTTGAAGAAGTTTGTGAAATCCTCGGCCGGACCCATCTTTATGCCCTTGATCTGCGAGACCAGGTTGTCCTTTATGGTGTTCCAGACCGAGCGCGGGATATAGGCGCGGCTGGCCGCGGAGCATTTCTGGCCCTGGTACTCGTAGGCGCCGCGGATCATGGCGCACTTGAGCGCCTCGGGGTCGCAGCTCTCGTGGGCGAAGATGAAGTCCTTGCCGCCGGTCTCGCCTACCACGCGGGGGTAGCCGCGGTACTTGCTGAAATTGCCGGTGATGGTGGACCACATGCCGTTGAAGACCGCGGTGGAGCCGGTGAAATGCAGGCCCATCAGGTCGCGGCTGTTGATGACCGGGTTGCCTACCTCGCCGCCGGACCCCGGCAGCATGTTGATGGCGCCGGCGGGCAGGCCCGCCGCCTCCCAGAGTTTGGTCAGGAAGTAGGCGGAGTACACGGCGCTGGAGGCCGGCTTCCAGATGACGGTATTGCCCATGATGGCGGGCGCCGTGGGCAGGTTGCCGGCTATGGACGTGAAGTTGAAGGGCGTCACCGCGAAGACGAAGCCTTCCAGCGGGCGGTAGTCCACGTAGTTCCAGCTGCCGGAGGGGGAGAGCGGCTGCTGGTCGTGGATCTGCTCGGCGAACCAGGTATTGAAGCGGTAGAAGTCCACCAGCTCGCAGGCGGAGTCTATTTCGGCCTGGTATGGGTTCTTGCTCTGGCCCAGCATGGTGGCGGCGTTCAGGGTTTGGCGCCAGGTGGTGGCCAGCAGCTCGCCCGCCTTCAGGAAGATGGCGGCCCTGGCGTGCCAGGGCATGCGGCCCCAGGTTTCGCGCGCGTCGGCCGCGGCTTTTACGGCCATTTCCACTTCTTTGGGGCCGGCCTTGTGGAAGCGGCCTATTACTTTCCGGTTCTCGTGGGGGATCACTATGTCGGCGGTGCGGCCGGTGCGCACTTCCTTGCCGCCTATCAGTAGGGGGATATCTATCACCTGCCCGCGCAGTTCGGCTAGCTTCGCCTTGAGCTCCGCGCGCTCCCGGCTGCCGGGGGCGTAGTTGAGAATGGGTTCGTTCACCGGTTCGGGGATCTGGAAGATGGTGTTGAGCGTGTTCATGGGGCCTCCTTAAAGGATATGGAGTATGGTAACAATCGGCGCGACATTAGTATAATTCATAGTATTAATGCCTAGTATGAACAAAAGTAATGTCGTGCCGCGCCTGCCGCTGGACCTGTACCAGTTGCGGGCCTTTTTCGCGGTGGCGCAGACCCTCAATTTTACCGAGGCCGCCCGGCGCCTCTGCGTCACCCAGCCGGCGGTCAGCCACGCCGTAAAGAAGCTGCAGCGCTCGGCCGGCGAGGAGTTGTTCAAGAAGACCGCCCGCGGCCTGGAGCTGACCGAGGGCGGGCGCATCCTCTACAAGGCCTGCGAGGCGGTGTTCTACGAACTGGAAAAGGCGCAGGAGCAGCTGGCCGCGCGCGGCGGCGGGACCGGCACCATCCGGCTGGGGGCCACGGTGGAGTTCGGCACCACCCTGCTGGTAAAATACCTCAAGGGCTTCATAAGCGCCAATCCCGGGGTGCACGTGGATTTCCTCTTCAGCCATGACCTGCTCAAGCCCCTGCTCAACGATGAACTGGACATGGCCATAGACTGCCGCGAGCACCGGGCGGAAGGCCTGGAGCGCCGCCCGCTGTTCCGCGAGGAGTACGCGGTCATCGCGTCGCCCGACTTTATCCGCCGCAAAGGGCTGAAGGCGCCCAAGGACCTGGAGCGCTGCCCGGTCCTGTCGCTGGACAAGGGCGGCCGCTGGTGGGGGAACTTCCTCAACGCCCTGCCCGCGGCCGAGCGCCCGGAGTTCGGTGACATCACGGAAATGACCCATATCCGCGCGGTGATCAACGCCGCTATGGAAGGCCTGGGCGCGGGCTTCGTGCCGCGCTACTGCGTGCTGAAGGAACTGAAGAGCGGCGCCCTGCGCGACGTCTTCCCGCGCCTTAAGCTGCTGGAGGACTATTTCTATCTTTACCAGAAGGCCGGCAAGGCCGGACTGGCCCGCCACAAGGCGCTGGCCGACTATCTTTTGAACATCAAGTCCACGCAGTTGTCGAAAGCGTAGGAAGGAGGATCATGAAGAACACGAATGTCATGGCCTTGCTGAATGCCGCGCTGGCCGCTCTGCTGCTGGCGGGCTGCGCCAAGACCGAGCCGAAGAGCGTGGTGCGGCTGGCCACCACCACCAGCGTGCGCGACACCGGCCTCTTGGACGCACTGAACGAGACTTTTCAGGCGGACGGCCGGTACACGCTGCAGGCCATAGCCGTGGGCTCCGGTCAGGCCATGCAGCTGGGGCGCACCGGTGAGGCGGATATCCTCTGGGTGCACAGCCCGGACGACGAGAAGAAGTTCGTGGAGGAAGGGTACGGCGTAGAGCGCACCACCTTCCTGCACAATGACTTCGTGATCCTCGGCCCCGAGGCCGACCCGGCCAAGGTGAAAGGTTCGAAGAAAGTCGCCGACGCCTTTAGGAAGATCGCCGCGGCTAAGGCGCTGTTCGTATCCCGCGCGGACCAGAGCGGCACGCATAAGAAGGAACTGAAGGTCTGGGACGCCGCCAAGGTCAAGCCCGCCAAGGAATACTATCTCGAGGCCGGGCAGGGCATGGCGGGGACGCTGTCCATAGCCGAGGAGAAGAAGGCCTACGTGCTGGCAGACCGCTCCACCTACCTGTCCATGGCTAAAAACCTGAAACTGGTGATCGTGAGCGAAGGCGACGACCTACTCATTAACCGCTACAGCCTGATCCTCGCCAACCCAGCCAAGTTCCCCAAGGTGAACGCTCCCGGCGCCAGGGCCTACTTCGATTTCGTGCTCTCCCGGCCGGCCAAAGAGCTGATAGAGAAATTCGGAGTGGAGAAATACGGGCAGCAGCTGTTCTTCTACGACTACGCGGTGAAATAGGCAAGACATAATCTAGAATATCATCATGGAGTTCATACTCGAGGGCTTCAGGAAAGCCCTGCACATCATCCTCTCCGGCAACCCGGAGGTGTTCGCCATAGCGCGGCTGTCGCTGACCGTGTCGCTCGCCGCCACAGCGGGAGCGGTGCTGGCCGGCGTGCCGCTCGGCAGCTGGATAGCGGTAAAGAAATTCCCGCTCAAGAAACTGCTGATAGCGCTGGTGAACACCGGCATGGGCCTGCCGCCGGTGGTGGCAGGGCTGGTGGTGATGCTGTTCCTGGCGCGCAGCGGGCCGCTCGGGTTCTTGAACTGGCTCTACACGCCCAAGGGCATGATCATCGCGCAGTTCATAATAGCGCTGCCCATCATCACCGCGCTGTCCATCTCCGCGATGCAGAACGTGGACCCCAAGTTCTACAACCAGATCCTGGCGCTCGGCGCCAGCGACCGGCAGGCCATCTGGGTCTGCCTGAAAGAGATCCGCCTCACCATAGTGGCCGCGGTCATAGCCGGTTTCGGCCGGCTGGTGGCCGAAGTGGGCGCCGTGATGATAGTGGGCGGCAATATCCGCCACCAGACCCGCATGCTCACCACGGCCACCGTGATGGAAACGCAGATGGGGAATTTCGATATGGCCATTGCCATAGGCCTGGTGCTGCTGGCGTTGGGCTTCGTTGTTAACCTCGCGCTGACGGTGATCCAGCAGAACAAGGTGCTGACGCGATGATAAAGCTCTCCGGCCTGCGCGTGGCTTTCGACTCCGGCTTCAGGCTGGAGGTGGAGTCGCTCAAGGTCCGCGAGGGCGAGGTGTTCGCCATTATAGGACCCAACGGCGCCGGCAAGACCACCCTGCTCAACGCCATGGCCCTGCTCAACAGACCGGCCGCCGGCACGCTCGAGATCATGGGGAAGAACGCCCTGTCCTCCGCGAACATGCTGCCCCTGCGCCGGGCCATGTCCGCCGTGTTCTCCCAGCCTTACCTGACCAACGACACCGTTTTCGACAATGTGGCCCTGCCCCTGCGGCTGCGCGGCCTGCGCGACGCCGCGGCGGTAGGCGAAGTCCTGGAGCTCTTTCAGATAACGCACCTGAAAGAGCGCAACGCCAAAACCCTGTCGCAGGGCGAGAGCCACAGGACGGCGCTGGCGCGGGCTTTCGTGACGCGGCCTAAGCTGCTGCTGCTCGACGAACCTTTCGGCGCGCTGGACGAGCGGGTAAAAGAGTCCATTATCCGCGACCTGCGCCGGGTCATAAAGATCTCGGGCGCCGCCGTGGTGCTGGTGACGCAGGACCAGGAGGGGGCGCTGACCCTCTCCGATACGCTCGCGGTGCTGGTGAACGGCCGCATAGCGCAGCAGGGCGAACCGCAGGAGATCTTCGCCCGCCCGGTCTCTAGAGAAGTGGCCGATTTCGTGGGGGTAGAAACCATCCTGCCCGGCAAAGTGGCCTCCAACCAGGATAACCTCTGCTCGGTGGAGGCCGGCGGGAAAACGCTGATGGCCGTTTCCTCCTGCGTGGCCGGGGACAACGTGTTCTTCTGCCTGCGCCCCGAAGACATCTCGGTATCGCTGAATCAGGACGCCGGCGGACGGCGCAACAACTTCAAGGCGAAGGTGGCTTCCGTGGCTCCGTGGGGGCTGGAGTACAAGGTGGAATTGGATTGTGGTTTCACCCTGCAGGCCGCCGTGACCAAACAGCTGGTGGACGGGCTGGGCCTGAAGCCCGGGGCGGAAGTTTACGCCTCGTTCAAGGCCGTGGCCGCCCACCTGATAAAGAGGAACCTATGATAACTTTCGAAGAAGCGATGGACACGGTAATTAAGGGGGCGAAGCCCCTGCCTCCCGTGCTGGTCCGTGTCGAAGACTCCGTAGGCCGGGCGCTGGCCGAGGACGTGCGTTCGGCGCTCGCCATGCCGCCTTTTAATAAATCCGCCGTGGACGGCTACGCTGTGCGCGCAGCGGACGTGAAGCCCGGCCGCGGCTTCAAATGCCTGGGGCTTATACAGGCCGGCGAAAGCTTTAACCGCAGGCTGGGTTCCGGAGAATGCGTGAAGATCATGACCGGCTCGCCAGTGCCCGCCGGCGCCGACGCGGTGATCATGGTGGAATTCTCCTCGGAGAGCGGCGGCCTGGTCTGGTTCTCGCGGGGCGCGAACAAAGAAGACAATATCGCCCTGCGCGGCGAGGATATTAAAAAGGGGCAGCTGATAATGCGGCGCGGTTCGGTCATAGGTGTACAGCACATAGCGGCGCTGGCCGCCGCCGGCCGCGGCGCCGTGAAGTGCGGCGCGCTGCCGCGCGTATCGCTGGTGAATACCGGCGGGGAAATAGTGCCTCCCGGCGCGAAACTCGGCAGGAACCGCATCTATAACAGCAACGGCCCCATGCTCGCGACTCTCCTGAAGACGGACGGCGTGAACGCCGCGCCGGAGATAGTGCGCGACGAGCCCAGAAAACTTAAAGCCGCGCTCGCCAAGGCCCTGAAAGCCGACATCGCCCTTATTTCAGGAGGCGTGTCCATGGGCGACTACGACCTGGTGCCAGGCATCCTGAAAGAGCTGGGCGTTAAAAAACTTTTCCACACCGTTCGGGTGCGTCCCGGCAAACCCATGTTCTTCGGAGTGAAGGGCCGTACGCTGGTCTTCGGTATTCCCGGCAACCCGGTGGCCAATTTTATGGCTTACCTCGCCTATATCCGGCCGGCCATCCGCAAAATGGCGGGCCGCCCTGATTTCGCCCCTGTTTTCCTGGACGGGGTCTGCGAGACCAAATTCGAGCCGCGCACCCCGCGCCGCGCCATGGTGCTCTCCACCGTGGGCGTGAAAGCCGCTTTCTCGCTGCGGGAAGTCTGCAATAACGGCTCGGCCGATATCCTGGCCCTGGCCGCGGCCGGCGGCTTTACCATGATAGCCGAGAACAGCGCGGTGAAAAAATGCGGCCGGGCGAAATTCATTTCATGGCTGTAGATTACCTCAGGCTGTCGCTTACCGACAGGTGCAACCTCAACTGCGTCTACTGCACGCCGCGGGAGAAGAGCGGTTATTTGAAACACGAGGACCTGCTGCGTCACGAGGAACTGGCGCGCGCCGCGGCGGCTTTCGTGCGGGCCGGGGTCAGGAAGATCCGCCTGACCGGCGGCGAGCCGCTGCTGCGCAAGAACATAGTGGGCCTGGTAAACATGTTGAGCGCCATACCCGGCCTGAAGGAACTGGCGCTCACCACCAATGGCCTGCTGCTTAAAGACCTGGCCGAGCCGCTGCGCGAGGCGGGTCTGGACCGGGTGAACGTCAGCCTGGATACGCTCAAGAAGGACGTTTTCAAGAAGATAACGGGCTCGGCCGGCTTGGACAAGGTGTGGGCGGGCATAGAGGCCGCCCTGGCCGCGGGGTTCGGCGAAGTGAAGCTGAACGTGGTGCTGATGAAAGGCCTGAACGACCTGGAAGCCGCAGATTTCGCCCGGCTCTCCGTCAAACTCCCTTTGAGCGTGCGGTTCATAGAATTCTATCCTACCAACGAGAGGGCCTCACGCCTTAAAGGCGCGCTGGTGACCACCGCCGAGACCAAGCGCCGCATAGAAGAGGCGCTGGGCCCGCTGCTGCAGCTGCCGGCCGCGGCCGCCGACGGCCCCGCCAGCGTCTATAAACTGCGCGGCGCCGCCGGTAAAATAGGCTTTATCAGCGGGCGCAGCGATTATTTCTGCGGCGCCTGCAACAGGGTGCGCATGGATTGCACCGGCAGGATCTACCCGTGCCTGTTCTCTCCCGCCACGCACAGCCTGCGCGACCTGCTGCGCGCTAACGCCCCGGACGCGGCGTTGGACGACTACCTGAAGAAAGCCTTTTTAGTAAAATCTAAGTACAAGAAAGATTCGCCTACCGCCGGCAATATAGAGATGAGCAGCCTGGGCGGTTAAGGACCCTATGATAGACGTTGGAAATAAGAAGGATACCAAGCGGACGGCCCGGGCGCAGGCCTATATAAAGCTGAACCCTGAAATAGTCGGCCTGATCAAAGCCGGCAAACTTCCCAAGGGCAATGTACTGGAAGCCGCGCGGTTCGCGGGCATCCTCGCCGCCAAGAACACCGCGGGCATCATCCCGCTCTGCCACAACCTGCCGCTGAACTTCGTAGGCGTGGAGTTCAAGGTGGGAAAAGCGGGCATCCTTATAACCACCGAGGCCCGCTGCACCGGCAAGACCGGCGTGGAAATGGAGGCCCTTGTAGCCGCCTCCGCCGCCGCCCTCACCATTTACGACATGTGCAAAATGTTCGCCCAGGACCTGGAGATAGGCGAAATTTTCCTGCTGGAGAAGCTCGGCGGCAAGAGCGGCCATTACAAACGCTAGGGAGTTGGAGGGGATGGCCGGGGTGTTGCCCGGCGAACCCGTTGGGGAGAGGGGTGACTATTGCGCGTTAGCGGAATAGTCACTGCAGTGCCTCAATCGCGGAGCGATTGAGGGGAACCGCGCAACGGTTCCCTGCAGTCCGGGTGAGCGGGTAACACCCCGGTCAGACCCGACCAGACATTTTAAGACTATGGGCAAGATCTTCTCTATAAACTGCAGCGCCGCAAAGGGCGTGCCTAAAGAGAACGTCCAGAAGGCCGTGCTCGTGAAAGGCTCCGGCATAGCCGGGGACGCGCACGCAGGCACGGACATCCGCCAGGTGAGCCTGCTGGACATGGAAAGCGTGCGCGGCCAGATAGCCGACGCTAAAGCCAAGAAAGCTTCGGTGGAGATCCGCCCCGGCATTTACGCCGAGAACATCACCACCGAAGGGGTAAACCTCGCCGCGCTCAAAATAGGCGACCGGCTGCGCGTGGGCAGGACCGCCGTACTGAGAATTTCAAAGATAGGCAAGGAATGCCACAGCCGCTGCGCCATCTACCACCAGGTAGGGGACTGCATCATGCCCCGTAAAGGCATTTTCGCCGAAGTAGCGGAAGGCGGAGACATAGCCGTAGGAGACCCAATTGAGCTTTATTGAAATAGCCGTGCTCACTTCCAGCGACCGCTGTTCGCGCGGCGAGGCCGAAGACGTCAGCGGCCGGCTGATAGGCGAGCTGATAAAACCCATAGGCGCCCGCGTGGCCGCCTACGACATAGTGCCCGACGAGATCCCGGCCATAAAAGAAAAGCTGCTGCGCTACTGCGACGAGCTGAGGGTGAGCGTGGTCATTACCACCGGGGGCACCGGTTTCAGCGGCCGCGACGTTACCCCCGAGGCCACCGCGCAGGTTATCGAGCGCAATATCCCCGGCCTGCCCGAGCTGATGCGCGCCGAAGGCCTCAAGAAAACTAAAAAGGCCGCTCTCTCCCGCGGCATCTGCGGCATACGCGGCAATACCATCATCCTCAACCTGCCCGGCAGCCCCAAAGCCGTGAAAGAAAATCTGGAAGCCGTGCTGGACCTGATCCCGCACGCCCTGGAAATGCTCCGGGGCGGCGGGCACTAGCAAATGCTAAAATTTGAGCGGTAGGTATCTGAACAAGTGGGGTGGCAATAATGAAGAACTGTCTCGTAACTTTAAGCGCCGCGGCGGCTTTCCTGTTTTCGGCCGGCCCCGCTTTCGCGCAGCCCGCTGACAGCCTGGTGACCGGGGCCGCTGCCCTGGGCTTTACGCTGCCGGGCGGTGAACTGCCGGCGGTAAACCTGCCGGGGATACCGGCCAGGGCCCGGGCCTTCCAGCCGGCCGCCAACGCCCTGCCCGAGAACTGCCCCAATATGCCGGTGCTCTACGTGAAGAACGGGGACCTGTACAAGAACGGCAAGAAGCTCGGCCGCAACGCCTCCGCCTACAAAGGCGCCTGCTCCGGCGACGCCGCCTGGCGCGATTCTTACGGCCGCATCTATAAGAACGAGGCCGAACTGGGAAGTTCCGCCCAGGACTTCGAGATCGCCCTTTACACAGGGGACGTCTTCTGGAAGAATTCCTACGGCCGCCTCTACAGGAACTCGGCCGAGGTGGGCAGCGCGCAGGTGTTCATAGTGGCCGACTGGACCGGCGACGTGGCCTGGCGCGATCCCTTACGGCCGCCTCTACAAGAATTCCGAAGAGCTGGGCGCCTCCTCCCGCTTCCAGATGGCTTCCCATACGGGCGACGTGGTCTGGACCGACAGCTTCGGCAATCTCTACAAGAACCGGGAGAAGCTCGGCAGCAGCAATAATTTCTTCGTGGCCGACCGCACCGGCGACGTGGCCTGGCTGGACGGCTTCTCCAACCTCTACCTCAATAAGACCAGGATCTCCTCCAGCTGCCAGCGCTTCGAGCTGCGTGAGGACGGCAAGCTGCTCTGGGTGGACAATTTCGGCGAATACCATTACGTGGACGCCGCCGGCCGGTTCATTCCCGCCCTGGACGCGGCCGCCGCTTCCAGCCGCGGCACGGTGCTGCTCCTGGACCCGCGCACGGGCAAGGTGCAGCCGGTCATTCAGGTGGGCGGCGGCTTCATCTACGCGGCCACCGGCCAGTTCGTGCCGGCCGTGTTCAACGGCTCCGGCTACATCCTTCAGACCGGGCAGTTCCTGCCGGTGGTGGGCGGCCGTTCCTCCAACCCGGAGAACCGCCTGACCGGCAAATGGACCGGCTGGGGCGAATGGACCTACCAGGGGTCCGGCACCCGCTGCGACGTCATGTGGCTGCTTTTCGACGACGGCAAGGATTACCTGGAGCGCAAGGACGGCTATTTCGACTGCGGTTTCGTGGGCCTGGCCTCCGAGCCGGCCCGCTGGACCAAGAAAGGTTCGCAGCTGCTGGACCAGAACGGCGCCGACGCCGGCTCCTATGAGAACGGCAACGTCGTGCTGAAAGAGGCCTACAGCGAGAACGTGGACATCCTGACCACCATAAAGGTGAGCGGCCTGCACCTGGACTATTCTGAGATCTGGACCGAGAAGAGCGGCCGCGAGCTTTACGTGATAACCGGCCGTATGTTCACCGGCGGCAAATAACCGCGCCCGCTGAAATAAAAAACCCGGGGTTTGGCCCCGGGTTTTTTATTTATCCGTGAGTTCAGTTCTTAAGCAGCTCTTCGAAGAGGCTGCCGGGAATCCTGGCGCGGAAGCAATTGCGGCACTGCAGGCTGCGGCCGAGTTGTTTATAGGACTGCCCGCCCTTGAACGTAAAGGTCATGCCTGGGAGTTCTGTCCAGTTGCGGCCGTCCGCCGTCTCGCCGCGGGCCGCGCGCCACCAGAGGTCTATGGCCGCTTCATCGTTGCGGATCATGGCCAGTTTGAGCTGCTGCTGCTCCTGGCTTTCCCAGGGCATGGGCATTATTTTCTGCAGGTCCTTGGAGAGCTGGGTCTTTACTCGTTTGATGAGCTCCATTTCCAGCTCGGCCATGGCCTTTATGGCCTCCACGCGCGACATCTGGTAGGGGAACTTGAACTTCAGGGTTTCCGTCATCTCGTTGACGAAGATGCTCTTCACTACGGTGGCGCTCAGTTTTATTGCCGCCTGCTCGCCGGTCATGAGCGTGGGGGCGCTGTCATGAAGTCCGGTGTTCACGTAAACGGCTGCGGGGAAAATGCCCTGCAGGCCGGAGTAGTAAGGCGGCGGGGTCACGGGCTGTTCGCCGCCCTGGCCGCCCCCGGTGCCCGGGCAGCCGTAGGGGGAATCCACGCAGTACGGCCCGTTGGCCGGAGGTATTTCCCCGCGATTGAACTCGACGAGGCCGGCGTCGCCGGCCTCGGCGGCCAGTCCGGCCGCCAGGGTTTCATTGCTGAAACTCTGAGCCGCGCCGGAAGTTCCGTCAAAATCCAGGTTTAGGGGACCGGCTTTGGCCGTGGCCGCAGCCGCCAGCAGTATGGAAACAGAAAACATGATTTTTTTGTCGTTCATGGTTACCTTTGTACCGGGCGCACGTAGCGTATGTAGTACCCCCACCTGTCCTCTCCGTAGGCCTGTATCACTTTGGCCTCCAGGACCACGTACCCGGCGGCCCGGAAATTCGCCTCCAGGGCTTTGCCGTCCGCTTCCGCCTGGTTTTTGCCGTACCAGCCCAGGTATGGATTGCCGTCCCTGCCGGTCCACAGGCTGTAGTCCAATATCTCCGCTGTGGAGCCGTTCAGGGGCGTGGTGTATTGAATGAAATATACATAGTTGTAGTCATAGTAGCCCTGTCCGAAAGCGTCCTTCCAGGCCATGGTCTTCAGGATTATATTCCCGGCGGCCTTCAGCCGGTCTTCCATGGACTTTCCGTCGGTTTTAATTCCGGATTCCTCCGACCAGGAGTAGGGCGTGTTCTGGGAGTCGCGGTCCAGGCGGTAATATTTTATCTCCTGCGCGGTGAAGCCTACCGGAGGCAGGTACTCCACGTAGTACCGCAGGTTGTAATCATAATAGCCCGGGCCGTAGCTGATATTTAAAAACTTGCTCCGGATTATCACGTAACCGGCGTTCTTCAGCCCCGCCTCAACCTGGGCGGCGTCGGCTTTTAGTTTGTAGTCATCGCTCCAACTGTACGGCGTGTTCTCGTAGCTGCGCTCGGCGGTATAGTACTTTACCGTCTCCGCGCGAAAGCCCGCTGGCGGCAGGTACTCGATGTAGTGCTTGAGGGTGTAATCGTAATAGCCTTGGCCGAAATACAGGCGGATTAACCTGCTGGTGATGATTATATATCCCGCGGACTTCAATTGCGCCTGTATGGCTGCGCTGTCATTCTTAAGTTTGTCGTCCTCGCTCCAGCTGTAAGGGGAGTTGTCCGCCTTGCGGTCTAAAGAGTAGTACTGGATGTCAGAGGCGGCTCTGCCCGCGGGAGGGGAGTATTCTATGAACTGTTCGAGGGTGTAATCGAAGTAGCCCGATCCGAAGGCTTTTTTAAGGGCTTTGCTGGAAACTATCGTGTAGCCGGCGGCCTTCAACTGCGCTTCAACAACTTTCGCGTCCGCGGCGAGTTTGGCCTCTTCCGAGTAATCATAGGTGGTGTTGTCGGAGTCCCGGTCTATGCGGTAGTACTTTACCTCAGCCGGGGCGCCGGGGGCAGGGGCCCTGTTTTGCTCGAGGGCGTGGGCGGTTGCTTGCAGTTGGTCAATAGCCGCGCCGGTTGGGGCGGCTTGCGCAGCCAGGAGAAGAACGCAGAGGATCCGGCGCAGGTAGTTCGTCATATAGTCCTTAAAGTGCGGGTGGGAAAAGGGGCCCCGCGTTTGCGGGGCCACGAAAGCTCGCATTTAAAGCGGCAGCCAGGCGAAGGGCTTATCCACGCTGCCTTCGCCGCGGGCCACCAGTACGCCGGCCGCGTTGAAGAGCCAGGCGCGCATGGTGTCGTCGTAGACGTAGCTCTGCACCACGAAGGCTGTGCGGCCGTTCACGTTCAGTTTGAAGGCTTCGGAAGTGTTGCCGGGCCCCTCGGGGAGGGTGGCAAGTTCGGTCTCCAGCCGGGCGCGGGCGCCGGGGGGGAGTTCTTTAAGGTCGGCGAAATTGGTCAGGCCGCCGGCCTCTATCTCGCGCTCGAAAGCGGTCTTGGCGGCTTCGGCCCAGCTCTGCGCGGCTTTGTCCTGCGCGGGCGCCGGCACCGGGGCGGAGAGCTTTATTTCGCTGGCCGGGGCCTGCGAGCTCAGGTCGGCGAAAGAACCGGCCGCCAGCGTGGAAAAGCCGCCGGAAAGCAGGATGGCGGTCATCAGTATTTTCATTATTGTCTCCTTGATATGGCCCGGTACGGCCCTTTAAAACTTACAAAGGCTAGGTTACAAATTACCCGCCCGGCCCCGCATAAGGCTTTGTGCCTAATTTCCAGGGGAATTAGGACCCAGCCCCGGCTGGGCCCTAAGTACCGCGCGCCGGCTTTTTAAAAAGGTAAAATTAATTATCTTTTGCAGTCCTATTCAACGGAGGGAACATGAAAGGCTGGACCGGCAATATCCTGAGGGTGAACCTTACCGACAAGACTTGGAAGAAAGAATCCTTTACCGAAGAATTCGCCAAGAAGTGGGTAGGCGGGCGCGGTTTCGCCGCCAAGATACTTTTCGACGAGCTGAAGCCCGGCATAGATCCGCTGGGCCCGGAGAACAAACTGGTGGTGGCCCTGGGCCCAATAGCCGGCATTCCCGCCCCCAACACTGGCAAGGTTGTTGTGGCCGCCAAATCCCCGCTCACCGGGTTCTACGGCGACGGCAACCTGGGCTCCAATGTCTCCAGTCAGCTGCGCAAGGCCGGCTACGACGCCATGATAATCGAAGGCAAGGCAGATAAGCCGACCTATCTCAATATCGAGGACGATAAGGTGGAGTTCCTGCCCGCGGACGAGATGTGGGGTAAGGGCACCTACTTCTCCAACGAATGGATCTATAAGAAGCACGGCAAGAACGCCGGCGTGCTGAACATCGGCCAGGCCGGCGAGAACAAGGTGCTGTTCGCCGTGATCCGCAGCCTGGAAGGCCGCGCCGGCGGGCGCCCCGGCATAGGCGCGGTGATGGGTTCCAAACTGCTCAAGGCCATAGTGGTAAAGGGCACCAAGCAGATCCCGCAGGCGGACCCGGAGCTGATGCGCAAGCTGGGCATAGACGGCCTGAAGAAGGCCCGCGAACTGGACCAGAAAAGCGGCTGGAGCAAGCAGAGTACCAATGCCGTGCTGGCCTGGTGCAACGAGGTGAACGGCCTGCCGGTGCAGAACATGCGCAAGACCTCGCACCCCGAGGCGCACAAGATAGACGGCGAGCGCCTGGACGCGGCCCGCATAGCCACCTACGGCTGCCCCTCCTGCACCATGCACTGCGGCATCACCATCCACGACAAGGAAGGCCGCGAGAGCGAGCTGGACTACGAAAACATCGGTATGCTGGGCCCGAATATCAACGTGTTCGACCTCAAGCAGGTGGGCTCCCTGAACTATCTGTGTGACGATTACGGCCTGGACACCATCTCGGCCGGTGCGGTGCTGGGCTTCTACGGCGACGCCATAGAGCACGGCGCGGCGAAGGGCGACTTTAAGTTCGGCGACGCCGAAAAAGGCAAGACGCTGCTCTGGGACATAGCCACCCGTAAGGGCGAAACCGGCAACCTGCTGGCTGACGGCGCCCTGAAGGCCGCCAAGGTTTACGGCAAGAATTCCGCCGACTACGCCATGCAGGTAAAGGGCCTGGAGATGGCCGCCTACAACTGCAAGTCCATCCCCGGCCAGGCGCTGGCCTTCGGCGTGGCGGCCATAGGCGGCCACCACCGCGAGGCGTGGATCATCACCTTCGAGCTCAAGCACAGCAAGCGCGAGAGCTACGGCCCCGAGAAGGCGGCCAAGGTGATAGAGCTGCAGCGCATCCGCGGCGGGTTGTTCGAGATGCTGGTGGCCTGCCGCTTCCCCTGGGTGGAGGTGGGCTACGAGCTGGAGAACTATCCCAAGTTCTTCAACGCGGTCACCGGGCTGGACTGGACGCTGGAGAATTTCTGGGTGGCGGCCGACCGCGCCTATTCCATGATCAAGCTGCATTACCTGCGCGAGTTTCCGAACGCGACGCGCAAAGACGACTACCCGCCGGCGGTCTGGTTCGACAAGGCCAACGCCGACACCGAGGGCCCGCAGAAAGGCGTGGTGCTGGAGTACGACAAGTACGACTCGCTGCTGCAGCATTACTACGATGCTCGCGGCTACGACTCTCGCGGTATTCCCACCCTGGAGACCCTGAAGAAACTGGGGCTCGAGGCGGAGGCGGCCGCGGCCGCCAAGGTGGCCGCGCTCAACTGATGAAAGTAACGGTGAAGCTGATAGGCCCGCTCATCTACGAGGGCGGGTTCAGCGAGCGGACGCTGGAACTCCCCGGCCCGGTGACGGCCGGGGAGCTTTCCGTACTGGTGAAGATCGATAAGAAGCGCCCCACCATCATAACGCGCAACGGGCGGGCCGTGGTGGCCGGCGACCAACTGGCCGACGGCGACCGCGTGGTCATCTCCCACATCTACTCCGGCGGCTAGCCCGCTCTTATGAAAAAATTACTGCCGCTGACGCTGCTGCTCCTGGCCGGGTGCGCGGGCCGGGAGTATAATCCCGCCCTGGCGCTGTGGCGGCATTATGAGCCGGCCGCCGCCGCCCATGCCGTGAACCCGTACCTCAACAACGTTATCGGCCTCGGGCTGCTGCAGAAGCGCAGCCACGTGGAGGAGACCGGCGCCTATATCCAGTGGTACATCGACCACCTCAATTATCCGGACAAGCACGGCGTGACCGGCAGCATGTACGACTACTATATAGGGCCCGACGGGCGCGAGACCGCCGGCAAGGGTTACGATTCCGTGGACAGCTACGCCGCCACCTTCCTGATACTGCTGGAGAAGTATTATTCGGTCTCCGGCGACGCGCGCCTGGTGCGCAGGAACTGGGGGAAGATAAAGGACGTGGCGTTCATAATTTCCTACCTGCAGGACAAGGACGGCCTGGTGCGGGCCCTGCCGGGCTCGGACAGCAAATACCTGATGGACAACTGCGAATGCTACGCCGGCCTGCTCGCCTATCAGCGGCTGGCCGAGGCGCTGGGCTACGGGCGGCAGCCTTATTACGATACCGTGGCCCAGGCCATAAAAAAGGGCATAACCGAGGTCCTTTACGACCGGGCCGGCGGTTTCTACTACTGGGGGCTGGCCGGGGGGGTGAAGAGCGGGCACAGGCCCGAAACGCTGTATCCCGACGCCCTGGCGCAGATCTTCCCTGCGCTCTACGGGGTCACCGAAGACCCGAAGCCGCTGGAGGATTTTCTCTCAAGGTACGGTTCCGGGGCCGGGCTGCCTCCGGAGCAGCGGCTCATACTGCGCCTGGCGGAGGCTAAGGCCGGCAAATAACGCCAATAAAAAACCCGGGAACTCTCCCGGGTTTTTTTGCGCCTTCTTCCGCGTCAGTCCACGTAGAGGCAGAGGTAGGCGGTGTCTTCGCCCACCTTGAGCTGGAACTTGGAGCTGGCGGGGACCATGAAGGTGCTGCCTTTCGGGAAATCCTTCCACGCGGTCTCGCCGGGGAGTTTCACCGTGAGCTTGCCGCTCACCACGGTCATGATCTCCTTCTTGCCGGTGCCGAATTCGTAGTCGCCGGGGGCCATCACGCCCACGGTGGCAGGTTCGCAGCCGGTGCTGAAGGATATGGATTTAACTTTGCCTTCGAAATACTCGTTGGTCTTGAACATGCTTTTCCCTTTTCAGCCGCCGCAGCCGCAACCGCCGCCGCACTGGTGGCCGCCGGGGTTCATGGGGCAGCCGACGGGCTTTGAGCCGCCTTTCTTCAGGCCGGGTATGTCGTCGGAGACCTTCACGACCTTGCCCAGCTTGGCGTCGTAGACGTAGCGACCGGTCTTATTGTCGGCCTTTTTATTCTCTTTGTTTTCGGGCATACGGGAAATTTGGTGCGCTCGACAGGAATCGAACCTGTATAACCGCCTTCGCAGGGCGGGACTCTATCCGTTGAGATACGAGCGCAAGGAACAGCTGAAGGTATATTTTATTATTTATCGGCCGGGGATAACAATACTCACATCCCCAAAAGCTTCTTCCACCAGGGCTTTTCCGGCGCCTTCACCTCGGGGACCTGCTCGAACACCTGCTGTTCGCCCTGGCCCTTGTAGACCGGCATGCCGACCCTGAAGGTGGAGCCTTTGCCGGGCTCGCTTTCCAGCGTGATGCGCCCGCCCTGCATTACCACCATGGCCTTGGTAATGGACAGGCCGAGGCCCGTGCCGCCCACTTTCTCGCCGGAGGCCACCTGCACGAATTTCTCGAAGATCTTGCCCTGGTCCTCTTTCTTTATGCCGCAGCCGGTGTCCTTCACGGAGAAGAAGGTGAAGCCGGCCAGGGACTCCTTGCCGGCGTCCGCGGAGATCTCTATGGTGCCGCCCTGCGGGGTGAACTTGATGGCGTTGGAAATGAGGTTGATGAGCACCTGTACGGTGCGGCGCCGGTCGGCGTAGATGTGCTGCACGCCCGGTTCCACGCTCACGGCCAGGTCGATGCCCTTGGAGGTGGCCCAGGCGCGCATGGATTCGGCCGCCTCTTTGGCTATTTCCGCGGCCGGCGAACCTTCCTGGTGGAAGACCATCTTGCCGGACTGGAGTTTGGAGAAGTCCAGGATGTCGGTGATGATGGAATTGAGGCGCTCGGTGTTGCGGATGGCCGTGTTGAGCACGCCCTTGGAGGCGTCGTCGCCGCCGGCGTCCTTGCCCATGATCTCCAGCGCGGCTTTTATGGACGTGAGCGGCGAGCGCAGCTCGTGGGTCATGTTGGCTATGAACTCCTGCTGCAGCTGCTCCACCTGTTTGAGCTTGACCGCGTCGGTGGGGATGGACACGGCGCCGACTATCTTGCCGTCCTCGTTCTGGATGATGGCGGTGGCCTTCTTCACGGTCTCCGCCATGCCGGCGGGCCCGGTCCGGACGATCTCCTTGGAAATATCGGCCCGGTTCTCGCTCTTGATCTCCTTGGCCAGGGAGACCACCTGGTTCTCTATCTGGGAGAGGTCCACTATGTTCTTGCCCGACAACTGCGAGAGGGCCTTGCCGGAAATGGCCTCCGCCTGCGGGTTCATCATCAGGATCTTGCCTTCCTTGTCCACCACCACCACGCCGTCGGCGATGCTGGTCATGACGGACTCGGTGCGGGCCATGTCGTTCTCTACTTTCTTTTTCTCCCGGCGCACTTCCTCCAGCGCCCTGGTGACGCCCGCTTCCACGGCTTCCTTGAATTTGGCCTCCAGCAGCTCTATGACACGGCGCTGTTCGGCCGGGTCGGAGGTGACGCGGCCCACCACGGTGGCCAGCGCGTTCTCGAAATTCTGGCCGGAGATCTTCTCGGCCACTTTTTCCTGGGGTGCGCCGGCCTGGCCCTGCCCCTGGCCCTGACCGCCGGCCGCGCCGGCCTGGCCTGGGGCCGTTACGGAGGCCGCGCCCGCGGGGGCGCCGGCTTCCACCTTGGCGTAAACGGCCTCGTTGAGCTTAATCTTCTCTATGCCGCGCTCGGCCAGGAAGGCCTTGGCCTCGCCCTTGAAAGCCTGCACCTGGCAGAGGGCCAGCAGGTCGTCGCCGCCGGCGCCGGGGGAGAAGGTGATGGTCTGGATGCGGAACTTGGAATAGAGGTTCTTGAGCGAGTTGGGGAGTTTGTCCGCCGCCACCAGCGGTACGCCGTTGACCAGCAGCTTGTCGTGGTCTATGGTAACGGAGAAGTCACCGCCGCCCAGCGAGTCGGCTATCTGGCCCAGCAGGGCCTGCCCTTCTTCGAGCGCCTGCTTTACCTGCGGGTGGTCCGGCTTGTACAGGTTGATCTGCACCAGCGCCCGGGTGAAGGTCTTGAGGAAGTTGAACCAGAGCAGCTTTTGGTCTTGGTTTTCGGTCATAACCTGAAGATATTCTTCCCTTTCAGGCCCTTGGTGGCGTTCCTGGTGTCAAAGACCAGCCTGGCGTTCTTAACAATGGCGGCGTAATCTATGCAGGAGTGCGGGGTGACTATCATCACGCAGTCGTACTGCTTTATTTTTTTCAGCGCGTCCTTGCGGGCGCGGCGCACCTCGCCTTCCACGTCGGTCTCGGAGACGTAAGGGTCGTAGAAATCCGCCCTGGCTCCGGTCTTCTCCAGCAGTATCAGCACGTCCCGGGCCGGGCTTTCGCGCGGGTCGGAGATGTCGGGCTTGTAGGCCATGCCTATCATCAGTATCTTGGAGCGGCTGAGGGCCAGGCCGCGGGTGTTGAGGATCTCGCCGAGGCGCGCCACCACGTGGTCGGGCATGGAGGAATTGATGGCGCCGGCCAGCTCTATGAAGCGCGGCTCGAAGTTGAGCGTCTTCATCTTCCAGCCGAGGTAATGGGGGTCCAGCGGGATGCAGTGGCCGCCTATGCCGGGGCCGGGGTAGAAAGGCATGAAGCCGAAAGGCTTGGACGCCGCGGCGCCTATGACCTCCCACACGTCGAGGCCCAGCTTGTGGCACATCAGGGCCATCTCGTTGATCATGCCTATGTTCACGGCGCGGAAAGTGTTCTCCAGCAGCTTCACCAGCTCGGCCGCCTCGGTGCTGGAAACTTTCAGCACCTTGTCTATTACCGCCCCGTAGAGCAGGCCGGCGAGTTCCGTGCAGGCGGGGGTGTGGCCGCCCACCACTTTCGGGGTGTTCTTCACGCCGTACTTCTTATTGCCCGGGTCCACGCGCTCCGGCGAGAAAGCCAGGAAGAAATCCTTGCCGGCTTTCAGGCCGCCGGCTTCCAGCATGGGCTTCACCAGTTCGCGGGTGGTGCCGGGGTAGGTGGTGCTCTCCAGCACTATGAGCTGGCCGCGGCGCAGGTAGCGGCGGGCTTCCTTGACCGAGGCCACTATATAGGAAACGTCGGGGTCCTTGCTCTTGCGCAGGGGGGTGGGTACGCAGATAATGACCGCGTCCATTTTTTTTAGGCCCGCGAAATCCAGGGTGGCCTTGAGCAGGCCTTTCTTCACGAGTTTCGCCACTTCTTCGGTGGGCACGTCCGGGATATAGGATTCCGCGTCCCTGATGTCGCGCACTTTCTGCTGGTCCACTTCGAAACCGGTCACCTGGAAGCCGCCCTTGCCGAATTCGGCCGCGAGCGGCAGGCCCACGTAGCCCAGGCCCACTATGCCTATCTTCGCCTTGCGCTCCAGGATGAGTTTTTTGAGTTTTTCCATTGTTATGATCCCCTGAAAATTCACCTAGAATTATACTAAAAAACCCGATTTTGGGGGCCGGACTTCCTTTAGTAGTGGATATATTAATATAATTATAAATCTATGGAGTGGATTTTACAGCTCCCGGTGCTGTTTTTTTCTGTCATTTTTCATGAATTCGCGCACGGCTTTGCGGCCTACCGGCGCGGGGACGATACCGCTTATCTTTCCGGGCGGCTCTCCTTCAACCCGCTGCCGCACGTGGACCCCATAGGCACGGTGCTGATCCCGGTAGTCTGCGTGCTGATGAATTTCCCGGCCATAGGCTGGGCCAAGCCGGTGCCCGTGAACCCGTACCGCATGCACAGCCCGCGCAGGGACATGGCCGTGGTGGCTTTCAGCGGCCCGCTCTCGAATATCCTGCTGGCTCTGCTCTCCATCGCGGCCGTAAAGTTGCTGATGCTGGACTTCCTGCCGGGGGACCTGACGCTGACGCTGCTGCGCATGTTCGGTTTTGCGGTGCTGATCAACCTGATGCTGGCCGTCTTCAACCTGATCCCGCTGTTCCCGCTCGACGGCAGCCAGATCGCGCTTGGCCTGCTCAAGGGGCGGGCGCTGGAAATTTACGAGAAGCATATCCCTTACGGCATGTATATCCTGCTCGCCCTGGTGTTCACCGGCCTGCTGCAGAAGGTGATGGGGCCGGTGCTGAACCTGGCCATGCTGCTGGTGGTCTCGCTGATGGGCGGTTTTTGAACGGCTTTACATATGGAAAAAGAAACTAAATCCGTGGTAGTCTCAGGCGCCAGGCCCACCGGCCGGCTGCATCTGGGCAATTACTGGGGCACCCTCAGGAACTGGGTGGACCTGCAGAATAAATACGGCTGCTATTTTTTCGTGGCGGACTGGCACGCGCTGACCACCGGCGCCGACAAGAGCGAGAACATAGCCGCCAACACCCGCGAGATGGTGCTGGACTGGCTGGCCATCGGCCTGGACCCGGAGCGCAGCGTCTTCTTCCGCCAGTCCGACGTCAAGGAGCACGCGGAGCTCGCGCTGCTGCTGGGCATGGTGGCCCCCATCAGTTGGCTGTTGCGCAACCCCACTTTCAAGGACCAGCTGCAGGAACTGCACAAGCAGAAATACAAGGGCCAGGAAGACAAGATGAAGCAGGCCGAGGGCGTGACCAAACAGCTCGCCGAGGCCCACGGCCACGACGCCGGAGAGCTGGCGCTGCATTCCGACATGGCCACGCTGGGCTTCCTGGGCTACCCGGTGCTGCAGGCCGCCGACATCATGCTTTACGACGCCAGGTTCGTGCCCATCGGCCGCGACCAGTTGCCGCACCTGGAGCTCTCGCGCGATATCGCCCGCCGCTTCAACCACATGTTCGGCGCCCCCGTGCTGACGGAGCCGGAGCCGCTGTTCACCAGCTCCCCCGTGGTGCCGGGCCTCGACGGCCGCAAGATGAGCAAGTCCTACGGCAACACCATAGGCATTTTCGAGGACGCCAAGGGCCTGGAGACGAAGGTGAAGAAGATGTACACCGACCCGCTCAAGGTGAAGGTGGACGACAAGGGCCATCCCGAGGGCTGCGTGGCCTGCGCTTTCCACAAGCTCTATAACCCCGACTGGAAAGCCCGCGAGGCCGAGTGCCGCGAGGGTAAGGTGGGCTGCGGCGCCTGCAAAAAACAATTGATCGAACTTATGGAAAAGGAACTCGCCCCCCTGCGCGCCCGCCGGGCGGAGCTCGCGGCCTCCGTGAACCCGGAGGAGCTGCTGGCGGCCGGCGCCGCCAAGGCGCGCGCGGCGGCTTCGGCCAAGATGGCGGCCGTTTCCAAGGCGGCGGGTCTGATATGAGCGCCATAGACATCCACCTGGAGAATTTCGAGGGTCCGCTCGACCTTCTGATGCACCTCATCAAGAAGAACAACCTGGACATTTACGATATCCCCATCTCCAACATCACGGCCGAGTACCTGCAGTACCTGGACGTGATGAAGAGCCTCAACCTCGAGGTGGCCGGCGAGTTCCTGGTGATGGCCGCCACGCTGATGCAGATAAAGGCCAAGATGCTGCTGCCCGCGCCCGAGGTGCAGGACGGCGAGAACGGCCCCGACCCGCGCGGCGCCCTGGTGAGCATGCTGGAAGAGTACCAGCGCTACAAGGAAGCCTCCAGGGAGATGAACGGCCGCTTCAACAAGTTCAAGGATTCCTTCTACCGCGGCTCGCCGGTGTTCACCAGTGAGGAAAAGTACCTGGACCTGGATTTCTACGCGCTCATGGACGCCGTAAAAAGGGCCTTCGTGCGCGTGGAGGCCAGCCGCGAAGTGGAGGCCGACCAGTTCCCCATAGAATCCCGCGTGGCCAAGATAGAGAAGATGCTGGAAGGCCGCGAGTGGATGCTGCTCGACGACGTGTTCGCGTCCGAGACCAGGCGCCTGGGCGTGATCACCTGTTTCATGGCCCTGCTGGAGCTCATCAAGCAGCGCAAGATACTGGTTTCGCAGGACGAGGCCTATACCGAGGTGCGCATTTATCCTGCTCCGCCGCAAGCCGCGCCCGCCGAGCCGGCTCCCCACGCCGAGCCCGCGGCCGAAGCCGCGCCGCAGGAGCCCGCGCCGGAGCCGCCCACGGCTCAGCAGAACTGATCTGAGAGGTAAACATGGAAGACGCAGAACTTAAGAAAATTTTGGAAACGCTGCTGTTCATCACCGACGCGCCGCTGCCGGTGAACCGCCTGGCCCAGCTCTGCGAGGTCCGCAACAAGGAGCGCGTGGAAGGCCTGCTGCAGGAACTGCGCAAGACTTACGACGAGGAAGGCCGCACCCTGCAGGTGATGCAGGTGGCCGGCGGCTGGCAGCTCGCCACCCGCAGCGAGTACGGCATCTGGGTGCGCAAGCTGTACCAGAACAAGATGACCGTGCGCCTGACCCAGGCCGCCCTGGAGACGCTGTGCATCATCGCTTACAAACAGCCGCTGACCAGGGCCGAGATAGAGGCCATCCGCGGCGTGGAAGTGATAGGCCCGCTCGAGACCCTCACCCAGCGCAGGCTCATCACCGTGGTGGGCCGGCGCGAGAGCATAGGCCGCCCGATACTTTACGGTACCACCAGCGAGTTCCTGCGCCAGTTCGGCCTGAATTCCCTGGACGACCTGCCCAAGCTCGAAAGCTTCAACATAGAGAACGTGGCCGCCGCCGCGCAGAGCACGGCGGTGGAGCTGATAGAGCAGGATTCCCTGGGCGAGCCGGTGGCCGAAGGCGCCCCGCCGCAGGACCCGGCCCAGGCCGCCGTCGAGGCCGCCGAAGGCGAGCCCGCGGCCGAAGCCATCCCCGAGGGGGAGCAGAACGCCGAGGTCCAGGCCGAAGAGCCCGAGACCGGCGAACCGGCGCCCGAAGAGGCCCAGGTGGAGGCCGCCGTGGCCGAGCAGCCTTCCGAGACTTCCCCGGAGGAGCCGAGGGAGAACAACTAGCTTTTTCCGCCGCCGTCATTAAATGCCTGAAATAAGAAAAGATCCCGTCTTCGGCCGCTGGGTGATCATCGCCTCGGAGCGCGGCCTGCGCCCGAACGAGTTCCGTGCCGGCCACGAGTCGGGCTACGCCTGCCCCTTCTGCGCCGGTCACGAGAGTCTGACCCCGCCCGAGATCTATTCCCTGCCAGGCCCCGACGGCCGCTGGCGCCTGCGCGTGGTGCGCAACAAATACCCTGCCCTCGAGGCCGGCGGCTCCGTGGAGAACCGCCATTCCGGCATCTACGACAAGATGGACGGCATGGGCTTCCACGAAGTGGTCATAGAGACCCCGGAACACGGCCGGCTGCTGGAGCAGATGTCCGATGAAGCCGTGGCCGACGTGGTGCGCACCTTCGCCCTGCGGGTGAAGGAGATCAAGAAGGACGCGCGCATCAAGTACGTGATGATCTTCAAGAACCACGGCCGCAACGCCGGGGCGAGCCTGCTGCACCCGCATTCCCAGATCATCGCCATGCCCATGGCCCCGCTGCGCGTGATGCAGGAGATAGACGGCGCGGCCGACTACCACCGCGAGCGCGGCACCTGCGTCTTCTGCGATATCGTGCGAGAGGAGAGCGATTTCAAGCTGCGGGTGGTGGGAGAGAACGCCGATTTCCTGGCCGTGACCCCGTACGCCAGCCGGTTCTCCTTCGAGACCTGGATCCTGCCCAAGAAGCACGCCAGCCACTTCGAGGACCTGCCCGGCTCCCAGGCGTCTTCCCTGGCCGCCGTGCTCAAGACCACGCTGGCCAAGCTCAACGCCTCCCTGCCGGACCTCTCCTACAATCTGATAGTGCACACCATGCCGGTGCAGGAGCCTTCGGCCGAGCATTACCACTGGCACATCGAGATCATGCCCAAGCTCACCCACGTGGCGGGCTTCGAATGGGGCACCGGTTTTTACATCAATACCGTCTCGCCGGAGGACGCGGCCGAGATACTCAATACGGGGCGGAAGTTCAAGCTTTAGCCCCGGGGCGGAGGATTTATGAAGATACTCATCGCAGCCAGCGAAGCTTTCCCTTTCTGCAAGACCGGCGGCCTGGCCGACGTGACCGGAGCCCTGTCGCAGGTCTTCTCCCGGGCCGAGGACGCGGAGGTGGTGCTGTTCCTGCCGCGCTACCGCAACGTGGGCGGCGGGGCGTTCTCACCCAAGGCCACTGGCGGCAGTTTCCTCATCCCGGTGGGCGGCAGGGTGGAGACCGCCACTATGAGCCGCGTGCAGTGGGGCAAGGTGGCCGTCTATTTCATAGAGAACCCGAAATTTTTCGACCGGCCCGGCATCTACCGTTCGGCGCAGGGCGATTACGAGGATAACGACGAGCGGTTCGTGTTCTTCTCGCGCGCGGTGCTGGAAGGCGCCAAGTTCATAGGTTTCAAGCCGGACGTGATCCACTGCCACGACTGGCAGACCGGCCTGGTGCCGGCCTATCTGCGCACGCTCTATAAGATAGACTCCTTCTTCGCCAAGACGGCCTCTGTCTTTACCATCCATAACATCGCCTACCAGGGCATGTTCCCCAAGGAAACGCTGCTGAAGGCGGGCTTCTCCTGGCTGGATTTCACGCCCGAGCGGCTGGAGTTCTACGGCGGCATAAATTTCATGAAGTCGGGCCTGGTGTTCTCGGACCTGGTGACCACGGTGAGCCCCACCTACGCCAGCGAGATCCAGTACCGGCCGGAGTTCGGCCACGGGCTGGAGGGGGTGCTCAAGCACCGTACCTCGGACCTGTTCGGCATCCTCAACGGCATCGACGAGGAGATCTGGGACCCGGCCACCGACACTTTCCTGGACCGCGGCTACGAGCTCAAGAGCTTCCAGCGCGGCAAGGCGGCCTGCAAGAAGGCGCTGCAGAAGGAGCTGGGCCTGGAGGAGAACAAGGACCTGATCCTGGCCGGCGTGGTGAGCCGGCTGGACCAGCAGAAGGGCCTGGACGTGCTGCTGAAGGCGGCCCCTGATTTCCTCGATAAGATGCAGTTCGTGGTGTTGGGCGCGGGCGACCCGGGCCTGGCGGACGCTTTCGGCGCGCTGGCGGCGGCCAACCCCAAGCGGGTGGCTTTCCGCACCGGCATGGACGAGGCGCTGGCCCACAAGATCTACGGCGGGTCGGATATCTTTATCATGCCTTCGCGCTTCGAACCGTGCGGGCTTTCGCAGATGATCTCCATGCGCTACGGCACGCTGCCGGTGGTGACGCGCACGGGCGGGCTGAAGGATACGGTGTTCTATAACGGGGAGCCGAAGGATTCCAACGGCTTCGCGATAGACAACGCTGACCCGGCGCAGCTGCACTCGGTGCTGGGGCATATCGTGTCGCTGTACGGCTGGCGCGAGAACTGGAACATGATGGTGCGCAACGCCATGCGCGGCGACTTCGCCTGGCACAAGTCGGCCGAAGCCTACATAAAACTCTTCAACATAGCCATCCAGCGCCGGCAGCTGTAGAAGACGGCCAGGTCATTAGGAGAAGGCCCCGCAAGGGGCTTTTTCTTTCTTCAGGGTTGGACGGAACGGACGGTTTCTTCTTTTACCAATTTCCCCAGTTTGTATGTCTTTCTGACGATGAGACCGCTTTTGTGCTTGTAAATTTCTTCGACCCCGTTCTTTTTACCGTCCAAATAGTTGGTTTTAATTGTCAGCACGCCTTCTTCGTCGTAAATCTTTGATATGCCGCTCA
>MGTV01000036.1:387-5045 GCA_001799635.1 Elusimicrobia bacterium GWA2_62_23 | reverse complement strand
CGTTCGACCCGTTCGTCACCTCGATTTTCCGCCACATCGCCACCGGCCTGAACATCCCCTACGAACTGCTGATGAAGGATTTCAGCCGCACCACCTACAGCAGCGCGCGTGCCGCACTGATCGAGGCATGGCGCTTCTTCCGTGGGCGCCGCCAGTGGATCTCGACCTACTGGGCGCGCCCGATCTTTGAGCTGTGGCTGGAAGAGGCCATCAACCAGGGGCTAGTCGAAGCGCCGGATTTCTACCAGAACAAAGCCGCCTATTGCCGCTGCCGCTGGATCGGCCCCGGCCGCGGCTGGATCGACCCGCTCAAGGAAGCCGATGCCGCCGTCACCCGCATGAACAACAACCTGTCCACGCTCGAATCGGAATGCGCGGAGCAGGGACTGGATTGGGAAGAAGTTCTGGAGCAGCGCGCGGCGGAGTCGCGCCGTTACAAGGAATTAGGAATCGAAGAACCGAATCGCGCCGCGTCCGGCATCAAGAAAGATTACCCGTCCGATACTGAGCAAACGCAAGACACCGCGCCAGATGAGACAAACAACGTAGATCAAGCAGGGGGGGGGGCGATGGCTCCGGATCAGTTTAAGTCATTGGTTGACGGTTACGGCGTCGGCGTAAGAGCGGGTGTAATTACCGCGCAAAAAGACGACGAAGTTGCTATGCGTCGTATCGCTGGCTTGCCTGACCTATCGGCTGATGCGGAAAGCGCATGGACAGAAGATGGCGGCGTTCGTCGGCCGATCACATTGCAATCCGGCAACGCATTCAATGCCGCGCAGAGCGCCGTTGAAAAAACAGACACACCCAAAAGTGAGGCATCGGATGAATAACTTCGTCCACCTGTCCACTTCTTCATTGAAAAAGTGGACACCCTCGGGCGCACAGTGACGGCCATGAGATACCCACTGCTTGCAACCCAACTCTACGGCCAGCCGCTGCTACTCGATCCCGAGAAGGCGGCGGTCATTGAGTCCGTCTTCCGCGCTTATGCCGGCGGCAAGCTGCCCGATGTATCCGGCGAAGCGGCGCCGGTTCCTATGGCGGCGGCGTATGCCTCTCCGCGCTTTGCCGACAAGCCTTATGTCGTCACCGATGCCGGGGTCGCCGTGATTCCTGTGATCGGAACACTGGTGCATCGCGGCTCGCAGATGGATGCGATGTCCGGGCTGGCCAGCTACACGTTGTTGGAAAGCCAGATCGATGCGGCCGCAGCCGACCCGGACGTGCGCGGCATTCTGCTGGAAATCGATTCCCGTGGTGGGCAGGCCGATGGCGCTTTCGCCCTCGGCGAAAAAATCCGCGCAGTCGCAAAGCCGACGCGCGCGAGCGTCAACGAAACCGCCTTGTCCGGCGGCTACCTGATCGCCGCCGCAGCCGACAGCATCACCGTGACACCGACCGGCCGCGTCGGCTCCATCGGCGTGATCGTGCTGCACCGCGACCAGTCCGCTGCGAACACCAAGGCCGGCGTCAGCTACACCGCCATTTACGCCGGCGCCAAGAAGAACGACGGCACCCCGCATGCACCGCTGACCGGTTCCGCACTCGCCGACACGCAAGAGATGGTCTTCGCGCTGCGCGATCACTTCGTCGATTACATCGCCGCCATGCGCGGCATGGACGCACAGGACGTGAGCGAGACCGAGGCCGGCGTCTTCTCCGGCAAGTCTGCCGTGAATATCGGGCTGGTCGATGCCGTGATGAGTTTCAACGATTCCCTGGCGGAGTTCGAGGCGCAAGTCTCGAAGCCTGCCGGTTTTACCAACGGCGGTTCCCGCCAACTTCCCAAAGGAGTGATGACTATGAGCAAAGAAGAAGCTCAAGCGGCGGCAACACTGAGCGCCGAACAACTGACCGCGCAAGCGGCCAAGGAAACACTGGAAGCGCGCGGTGCCGGCGCTACCGAAATGCAAGCCCGCATCCGCGACATCCAGACCTGCGAGCAGGCAAAGGGGCGCGAGCAGCTCGCTTCTCACCTGGCGTTCAGCACCTCGATGGGCGTCGAAGAAGCCAAGGGCATCCTCGCCGCCGCGCCGCAAGCCGGTGCGTCGACCGCAGCCAATCCGCTGGCGGCCGGCATGGCGGCGGTAACCAACCCGAACGTCGGCGCCGATGCCGCAGTGCAAGCCGCCGACCCACAAGCCGCAGGCAACTTGTGGGAGCGTTCCAACCAAAAACTGCATCGCGTGAAGTAAGCGCGGCGCACACACTACAGGAGATATCAACATGACCACACTCACCGAAGGAACTCACGCAGGCGAGTTCATCGTTTCCGAATGCGACGAAGGTATGCTGTCGCGCGATACCGTCACCATCGAGGCAGGCTCCGGCGTCATCACCGCCGGTATGGTGCTGGGCAAGAAGACCAAGGCGGCTGACGCTGCTGTGGTGACAGGCTCCATCGCGACCACCGTCCTGACCGTCACCGCAGTCACCTCTGGCACGCTTTCCGTCGGACAGACGATCAGCGGTTCCGGCATCACGGCGGGCACCAAGATCACAGCCCTGGGCACAGGACTCGGGGGCACTGGCACTTACACGGTGGACACCTCGCAAACCGCATCCAGCACGACCGTTACCGCAAGCGCAGCTTATTCCACAGCCTATACCGGCAACACCGGCAACGGCGCGATGGGGGCGATCACGGTATCCGCCGGTGCGCAAGCCGGGGATTACAAACTCACGATCACCTCGCCCGGCACCAATATCGGCAACTTCATCGTCGAAGGGCCGGACGGCAAGTTTGTTGGTCAGGGCGACGTCGCTGCCGCGTTCTCCGCGGGCGGGTTGGCCTTCACGCTGGCGGACGGCTCGACCGACTTCGTGGCGGGCGACGGCTTCACCATCACCGTGGCAGCAGGCTCCGGCAAATACAAGCCCTACGACGACGACAACACGGACGGTTCCGATACCGCCCGCGCCATCGCCTATTCCGAAGTCGACGCGACCAGCGCCGACGTCAAGTGCGTGGTCGTCGCGCGCCAGGCTGAAGTCAAGCTGTCTGCCCTGCAATGGGCAACTACCAACGACGCGACCGACAAGGCCAACGGCCTCGCCGATCTCGCCACCCTGAACATCATCGCCCGCTAATCGCCGGCGAATCATTAGGAGAACAACATGGCAGCTATCGACATTTTCAACAACAACGCATTCGGCATGACCTCCATCACGGCGGCGCTGAACAACGTCCCATTCCAGCCAACCCGGCTGGGCGAGCTCAACATCTTTACGCCCAAGCCGGTGCGCACCACTTCCGTCTCGGTGGAAGAGAAAAACGGCGCGCTGTCGCTGATTTCTACCACGCCGCGCGGCGCGCCGCTGGACGAAAAAGCCCGCGAGAAACGCAAAATCCGCGACTTCCGCACCGTGCGCATCGCCAAGCATGACCGCCTGACGGCCGACGAAATTCAAAACATCCGCGCCTTCGGTTCCGAGTCCGAACTGATGCAGGTGGTGGATGAAGTGAACAGCCGCATGAACGGCCCGAGCGGCCTGATGCGCGACGTGGAGATGACCTGGGAAAACATGCGCCTCGGTGCGGTGCAGGGCATCGTGGTGGACGCGGACGGCACGACGGTCATCAACAACTGGTTCACCGAGTTTGGCATCAGCCAGGCTTCCGAGATCAACTTCGATCTGGCTGCAGCCGCTCCGGCCTCCGGCGCGGTGCGCAAACTGTGCCAGCAAGTCATCCGCCAGATGATGAAGGCCGCGAACGGCGGCTGGATTCCCGGCAGAACTTACGTTCACGCACTGTGCGGCGATGCGTTCTGGGACGACCTGACCGCGCACGCCGAGGTGCGCCAGACCTATCTCAACACCCAGCAGGCCGCAGAGTTGCGCGGCGGCAGCGCCTACCAGAGCTTCCAGTACGGCGGCATCACGTTCGAGAACTATCGCGGTACCGACGATGGCAGCACGGTGGCGATCAACACCGACAAGGCGAAGTTCTTCCCGGTCAACAGCAATGCGTTCGAGGTGGCATGGTCTCCGGCGGAAACGTTCGACTATGTCAACACGCCAGGCCAGCCGGTGTACGGCATGGTGCTGCCGGATGACAAGCGCAATTCCTTCGTCGATCTGGAAGTGTACAGCTACCCGCTGTTCATGTGCACCCGTCCTGCGATGTTGCAGCGCGCCAAGCGCACCGCGTAAACATGGCCGACTTCGCCGCCCTCGAATCCCGTTTGAACGCCGCGTGCCAAGCGCACTTGGCGAACTGTACGGCAACGTTCGGCGGCGGCGAACCGCTCGGTGGTATTTTTGATGCGGAGTATCAGGAAATCCTCGGTGTCTCCGCCGCGCGTCCGACCTTCGTCGCCATCGCCTCCGCGCTGGACGGCGTGAAGAATGGCGCGGCGCTCGCTATCGATTGCACGTCGCTCGGCATGGTCGCGTCACCGTTCACCGTGAACGAAGTCCATGCCGAACACGGCATGACCCGCCTGTATCTGCGGAGAGCCTGACCATGTCCGCCAGCGTCATCGAACAGATCCTCGCGCGCGCAGCGGCTGCCCTCACCGGCACCACCGCTGCCCAGGCGAACGTCTTTCGCGGACGCGCCGACGCGCTGGCCGACGACGAGATTCCGGGGCTCAACCTGCGCCGCGCGCCGAGCAATGAAGACGGCGTCGGGCAGAACGGCTCCCGTCTCT
>MGTV01000036.1:0-314 GCA_001799635.1 Elusimicrobia bacterium GWA2_62_23 | reverse complement strand
GCAGGTGCATGGCGTGCTCTCCAACGATGCACAACTCGCCGCGCTGGGCCGTGGCCTGCGCTGCACCGGCACCGATCCGCAGGGCGACAGCGCAGACCGCGTCATCGGCAAGCTGACCGCGCGTTACCACATGCAAGTTTTCGTTCGACCGGGCGACCTCACCCGGTCAATTTCTTAAGGGAGATACACCATGATCAACTTCGGTTCCGGCAAACTGATCGCCGTCCCCACCAACCTCGCCGACGGCACCGCCATCGCCGTTCCCACACCCGTGGTGCTCGGCACCATGCAGGATATCAGCCTCGACCTCTCGG
>MGTV01000035.1 GCA_001799635.1 Elusimicrobia bacterium GWA2_62_23 | reverse complement strand
TAGCTTTGGTAAGCAAAGCCGGCCTTACGCGCGGCGGAGAGTTGCGGAGTTAGCCCTTAATGCCGGTTCCGCCCTGCTGGGCCAAACCGGCATTAAGCGCAAGGTATGGGGAGGTCTTATGCAAAATCAAGACATGCAGTATTTCCTTTATGCGCGGAAGTCCACCGACGAGCCGGACCGGCAAATCCTTTCCATAGAGGCGCAGCTTTCCGAGTTACGCGAGTATGCCAAAAAGGAAGGGCTTATAATCGCTCGCGAATTCATCGAGAGCAAGACCGCCAAGGAACCGGGGCGCGATATCTTCAATGAGATGATCGCTGCCATAGAAGCTGGCAAGGCGCAGGGCATTATTGCCTGGCACCCAGACCGCCTCGCGCGCAATAGTATTGACGGGGGCTTAGTGGTGTACCTTGTGGACACCGGCAAGATTACAGCCTTGAAGTTCCCTACCTTTTGGTTTGACCCCACGCCGCAGGGCAAGTTCATGCTGTCTATCGCGTTCGGCCAGTCCAAATACTACGTCGATAACCTTTCGGAAAATATCCGGCGCGGTTTTCGGCAAAAACTCCGCAACGGTATCTGGCCCTGCTGTGCCCCGCTCGGCTACCTGAACGACAAGAACACCAAGACGATCTATCCGGATAAAGACCGGGCGGTCTTTATCCGGAAGACCTTTGAGTTATATTCGAGCGGCGACTACCCGCTGGCCGAAGTGCGCCGGATAATGAACGAGGTTGGACTGAAAGGGCGGCATACCGCCCTTTCAGTAGGCAATTACCAGTACATGCTTAAGAACCCGGTCTATTACGGTCTTATAAGGTATAAGGGCGAGCTCTACGAGGGAAAGCATGAACCCATTATAACTAAAGCCCTCTTCGACCTGTGCCAGGCGGTAATGCTGCGTAAAAGCAAGCCCAAGGGGCCAAGGTTGAAGCCGTACACCTACCGTGGGGTATTCCACTGTTCTACTTGCGGTTGCTTCATTACCACGGAAACACAGAAAAATCATAATTATCTGCGTTGCACAAAACGCAAAGGGCCTTGCGACGAACACTTTGTACGCGAGGAAGTGATAACGGAGCAGATAAAGGGAGAACTAAAATCTGTTTCCTTACCCCCGGCCCTGGCAAACGGGCTCATCCTTATGGCGGAAAAGGAACGAGCCGCGTTTGCCCAGGCCGGGGAAAGTGCCCGGCAAAAGCTGCGAGATAATTTGATTCCCCTTACAGACCAATTGGGCAAGTTGCTGGATTTGGTACTGCAAGGCCATCTTACTCAGTCCGAGTACGCTGAGCGCAAAGCCCAATTGGTCAATGAGAAAAAGGAAATTGAAAACAAGCTCGCAGCTTTTGCCCGGCAGGGAGCCAATCGGTTCGAACCGGAAATAGAACTATACCGCGAAGCGGTTCACGTCGGAGAATTGGCGGAGAGCGGAAAAGCGGAGGAAAACAGGGAAAAGCTGAAAAAGATCGGTTCGAACTTCCGTATAGGCAGGCGGCGGCTTTCCGTCGAGTTTAAAAAACCTTGGGAATTTATATTTAATTTTAATTCTGCGCGCGCAGAAAAGAATTTTTTTTCGGCAGAATTTTTTAAAAGTCAAAAAGTTCGGAGAGGAAGGGATTCGAACCCTTGATACGCATTTACACACGTATGCCGGTTTAGCAAACCGGTGCCTTCAACCACTCGGCCACCTCTCCACGTTTTCGCCGCAACCCAAAGCGGCAAAATCAATTATATAAAAAAATACTCAGCCGAAAGTCTTTTTTATGCCCTCCGCCAGGGGGGTCCAGGCCTTCCAGCCGGTATCCTTCTCCCACAGGTCCGAGGAGGCCGTCCAGTTGGGCGCGGCCCCTTCTTTGGCCTTGTCCCGGTTGAAGACCGGTTCCGCGCGGCCCAGCCAGGAGACGGCCTCGTAGACCAGGCCCAGCGCGCCCAGGAGCGGCGCGGGCAGGTCCACCATGAAAGGCATCTTAACGCCCATGGCGGAGGCCAGCATGGCTATGAATTCCTTCCAGGGGTAGGCGCGGTTCTCGCAGACATAATAGGTTTTGCCGTCCGTGGCGGGGTTCTCCAGCGCCGTTATGACGGCGGCGGCCAGGTCTTCCACGTAGACGAAATTGAAGCTGCCGGAGGAGCCGGCGTTAACCATGAAGCCTTTCCTCACCCACTGGGCTATCTTGGAAACGGCGTATTCGTTGCGGCCGTACACTATGGGCGGGCGCAGGATGGTGCGGCGCACGAAAGGCGGCAGGCGCATCACCTCTTTCTCTCCGCCCAGCTTGGTGCGGCCGTATTCGGAAACCGGGGCGTCCGGCACGGCCTCGGTGCGGGGCGCGCCTTCCGGCGAGGGGCCGCCGGCGGCGAGGCTGGAAATGTAAACGAATTTCTCCGGCGGTTTGGCGAGCGTGCCCGCGGCCGCCACCAGGTTGGCCGTGCCGCCGATGTTGACCTTCTCGAAGCCCGCGCGGCTGCGGGAGAAGAGCACCGCGGCCATGTGCACCACGTAGTCGGCGCCGTCGCAGGCTTTCTTGAGCGAATCTTTGTCGTCGAAGGAGACCGCGGCGTACTGGGCGCCCTCCAGGCGGCGCTCCGGGATACGGCGGGTGAAGATGCGCACCCCGTAGCCGCGCGCGAGCAGCAGGCGCGCGAGCGCCGTGCCTATGAACCCGGTCCCGCCGGTTATGGCTACGGTCTTCTGGTTCATTGGTCCTCTTTAAGCTTCTTTATGGCCTTGCCCACCTCGGCGTCCAGGCCCTTAACGCCGTTCTTTACGCTGGTGTCCAGCTTTACGCCGAAGCGCAGCATCCCGGCGTTGACGGTGTCGCGGTCGGGGTATTTCCCCTTCTGCAGTTTCTCAAGGACGCTGGTCTTGTCGCGCTGCGGCATGGTGAACGCTATGGCCGCGGCCATGAGGGCGAAGGCGGCCAGGTTCACGGCCAGCCCGGCGGCGCCGCTCACGAAGCGGATGAGCTTTGTGCTGGTATTGATGAAGATGATGAAGACGCTCCACACCAGCAGCGAGACGCCCAGGAAATAGTTGCCGTAGGGCCCTGTTTCCGGGTAGCCGGCGAAGAAGGCCACATGCAGCAGCCCCACGGCGAGGATCTTGAGGATGAGCGTCACGGCAGCACCTCCGGCTGGGCCGGCGGCGCGAGGGCCGGGACATGTATGCCCAGGCGCAGCAGGCCTTTGAAGACGTGCCCGCGCTCCGGGTACTGGCCGCGGTTGAGCTTTTGCAGCGGGTTGATATTGTCTTTTTGCGGCAGGAAGGAGAGGCCGCTGAACAGGCACCCGGCGGCGAAGAAGAACGCCCGCAGCAGCTGCCCGGTCAGGCTGTAGGGCGGACGGGAGCCCAGGAAGAAAGCAAAGGCCGTCCAGAGCACGGCGGAGAGGTACAGGAAGGTCATGCCGAACCTGCCGGTTTCCGGGAAAGAGACGAAAACTCCCAGGTTGATCGCCAGAGCGAGAAAGATAAGGGTGGCTGTTTTCATTCCATGGCCTTGAACTCGACGTGAACGGTAAGCTTGTCCTCGTAGAAATCGTCGGGCAGCGCGGGGAAAGGGGCGGAGCTCTCCACGGAACTTTCTGCGGCGTTGTCGAACAGGCGGTTGCCGGAGGACTTCTCCACGCTGACGGCCCGGGCGGAGCCGTCGCGCAGGATGGAAAAGCGCACGGTGCAGCGCAGCTCGCCGCCGGAAGGCATCTTGGCCGTCCAGGCGTTCCAGAGCAACTCGCGCACCTGCGTGATATACCAGGGGTACGGGAAGTTGGCCGCGTCGGTGATTACCGGGGTGCCGTCCTCGCCGCCGTCCTTCTTCTTCTCTTCCTCGAACAGCTTGCCGCCGCCGGCGAGCACGCTGGGCTTGGGGAGCGCTCCGGAAGTGAAATCATCCTCGTCGCGCTTGGCAGCTTTAGTGACCGCCTTGGCCTGCTTTGCCGCGGCCCCGGCATCCGGTTTGCCCTCGGCGAGGGCGGCCTTTTCCATGGTGACCACCTTGGAGGGGCCGATGAAATCTATGTAGTAGGCCTCTTTCTTGACGAGGTTGAGGGAGTTGCGGCCGAAGAAGAGCAGGCCGGCCAGCAGCAGGAAATGGGCGGAAGAGGAGAAGATGAGGTATTGCCGCATGCGCTGTGGCTAGTTCTCGGGCTTGACCGCTATGCCGACCTTGCCGGCGCCCAGCTTTTTGGCGGCGTCGAGCACCAGCACTACGCGCTCCACCGGCACGGCCTTGTCGGCTTCCACCAGCACGGTCTTCTTGTAAGATTTGGAGAAGCGCAGGATCAGCTCGTTCTCCAGGCGGGCCAGTTTCACCGGCTTGCCGTCCACGGTGCACGCGCCGTTGGAGGCGAGCTGCACCTTGATAACGTTGTCGTCGCCGCCCTTAACGCCGGTGGAGGCCTTGGGCAGGCTCACCTGGATCTGCGACTGCACCAGGAAAGGCGTGATCACCATGAAGATGATGAGCAGGATGAGCGAAACGTCGATGAGCGGGATCATGTTGATCTCCGCTATTATCCCGCTCTTTACGGTGTGTACCCTCATGGTCTTAAGGCAGCGTCAGGCTATGCCGCTGTACTCCCGGTGGGCGGAGCGTTCTATGATCTGCTCGGTCAGCCAGTTCATCTCGCTGGAGAACTCGTTGGCCTTGTGGGCGAAATAGTTGTAGGCGATGATGGCCGGGATGGCCACGAAGATTCCCGCCGCGGTGTTGATGAGGGCTTCGGCTATGCCCATGGCCACCACCGAGGGCCCGGCCCCGGCGTACATGGACAGGTCCTTGAAGGCGCGGATGACGCCGATGACGGTGCCGAACAGGCCCACGAAGGGGCTGATGCTGCCGATGGTGGCTATGGCGGTGAGGCTCTTGCCCAGGCGCGCCACGTGCCATTCCACGGCCTTCTCGGCCAGCTCGCGCTTCTCCTGCGCGCCGCCGTAATGGGAGATCACCTTGAAGACCACGTCGCCGGCCGGGGTCTTGGACTTGGAGCAGAGGTCCGCCAGCTGGCGCAGCTCGCCGCTCTTTATCAGGGCGTGGGCCTTGTGAATGAGGTCGTCCATGCCGTTGAAGGTCTTCTTGTAGACCGTCCAGCGCTCCCAGATGAGGGCTATGGAGTAGATGGAGAGGGCCGTGAGCACCAGGAGGATGGGGCCGCCGGCTATGATGAGTTGTTTAAAGGTTATGTTCATGTCGCTTTTTTAACCGCTATTATTTATCAAAATTATAGCAATTCGGGCGGCAGGCGGGGCTAAAAACAGGAAGGCGGGCCGCTGGGCCCGCCTTCCTGCTCGTGAAAGGCCCGGTCAGGCCTTGCGGAAAGCGAACTTCATCTTGGATTCCAGGTTCTCGAAATAGCCGCTGAGCAGCTTCAGCTTGGCGCTGAGCACGCCGTAGAGCTCTTCCTGCTCCCTGGACTTTATCTCGTCCACGGCTTCGAATTCCTTGAGGCGGTTCATGGCGTCGAAGAGCTGTTCCTTCATCTTGGCCAGTTCCCCGTCGCGCCACTTGAGTTCGGCGCGCAGGGCGCCTATTTCCTCGCAGAACTTGGCGTCGCGGACCTCCGCGTCGTGCCGCTCGTCGAGCATGATGCGCTGGAATTCCTCGTTCTTGCCGGCCAGGGAAGCTATGTTGTCGCTGAAAGTGCGGGCTATCATGTCCTTCTCTTCCAGCTGGGACTTGAGCTCCTGGATCTCGGCCTGCAGGCCTGAAACCAGGGCGGCCTGCTCCTGTGCGGCCCGGCCTAGGTCGGTCCTGGCCTTTTCGGCGCCGGCGGCCAGGGCCTCTTTCAGGCGGATTATCTCGGTAGTCTTTTCGGAGACGGCCTGGGTGGCCTCGGAAAGCTTGTCCTCGGAGCGCTTCTTGAGGGTCTTATAGAGGGTTTCCCACGAGGGATGTTCCCCCCGGATGTTCTGGGCGTTCTCTATGGAGCGGCGGAGCTTGTCGGCGAGGGCCTTTACCTCCAGGTCCTTCTTGCGCAGGGCCTCTTCGAAAGCGGCTTTCTCGGCGTGGTAGGACTTGCGCAGGTCCTTCACGTCGCGCTCCAGGTTGGCGTTCTTGGAAATGGCCTTTTCCAGCAGCGAGCGCGAGGCGGCTTCTTCCACGCTCTGCACGGTCATGGGCGGCTTGGGTTTTACTGGCGCCGAGGGCGGCACGGCGATCAGGCTCTGGAAAGCGGGTTCGAGGCCGGCCTCCTTCCACTGGCCTAGCTGCTTCTCTGGGCAGACGAGGGTGGCGCTGTTAAAGCCGGGCTGCAGCGCCGCGTCCTTGGCGAAGAAGGGCCCGCGGATGCTCTTTTTGTAGTAAACGTAAAAACGCAAAATCGGTTCGGTCATGTCTAAATGATAGCAAGGGCGTGTTACAAAGAGATTACGTAAATAGGGACAGACACCTATTTATCGCAGGCTTGCTGCTTGGGGTAAAGGGAGATAAATAGGTGTCTGTCCCTATTTTAGGTGGTTCTTTACGGCGGCGCGGGAGACGGGTTTAATTACCCCCCTCTCCGTGATGAGGGCCGTGATGAGACCGGCCGGAGTGATGTCGAAAGCGGGATGGCGCACGCGCACCTTTTTAGGCGCTATGCGCCGGCCTTTCACGAAGGTCACTTCCTCGGAGGACCGCTCTTCGATAACAATGGCGTCCCCGTCCTTCGCCTTCATGTCTATGGTCGGCGTGGGCGCCGCCACGTAAAACGGGACCTTGTGGTGCTTCGCTATCACGGCCAGGCCGTAGGTGCCTATCTTGTTGGCCGTGTCGCCGTTGGAGGCGATGCGGTCCGCCCCCACCACTATGGCGTTCACGCCGCAGGTCTTTATGATATGGGCCGCCATATTGTCGGTGAGCAGCTCGCTCGGCACGCCCTCGCGCATGAGTTCCCAGATGGTCAGCCGCGCGCCCTGCAGGTAGGGGCGCGTTTCGCAGGAATAAGCGTGCTTGATCTTGCCTTTCTTGTGCGCCGCGGTGATCACGCCCACAGCGGTACCGATGCCCATGGTGGCCAGCGCCCCGGCGTTGCAATGCGTCATGATAACGCAATTGCGGGGCAGCAGGCGGGCGCCGAACTCCCCCATGGCGAGGCACGCGGCTTCGTCCTCGGATGTTACCAGGCGGGCTTCTTTCTCTATCAGTTTCAGGAATTTAATACGCGTCGCGGGACTGAACTTGCCGGGGTTGGCGGCCGCGAAGGCCCGGGCCGTTTCCAGCATGCGGTCCGCGGCGTAGAACAGGGCCACGGCCGTGGGGCGCGCGGCTTTCAGCAGGTCCGCCGTCCTTACGGCGGCCAGCATGAGTTCGTCGGCGGAGGCCGGCTTGAGGCGCCTCATTTCCAGGGCAAAACCGTCGGCAGCGGCGCAGCCGATAAGCGGAGCGCCCCGCAGCGCCATATCCTTTATGGCGGCCGCGGTTTCCTTGGCGTTCCTTGCGGTTAGGTACTTTATCCGGTCCGGCAGCAGGCGCTGGTCCAGGACCTTCAGTTCTTTGCCCGTGAATTTAAGGCGGGGCGGGATCATGGTCTACGGAATGGAATCCAGCAGGTTCTTCAGCTCTTCCTCGGTCTTGCCGGTTATCTCAACGGTCTTCTCGCGGCCTTTGGCGCCGCGGATGATGTTGACCATCCGGCACGGGACCTCGAAGAACTCGGAGAGATAGTCCCTCAGCAGGACGTTTATCTTGAGGTCGGCGGCGGCGGCGCAGATCTTCACGCGCAGCACGCTGCCAATGCGGGAAACAACTTCGTTGTCTTCACAGTTAGGTATCACTCTGACTTTTACTATCATTTGCGCTACCTCCACCCTGTTGCGCGTCCTGTTGGCTGCGCGCTAACGTCTCCCCCCGCGGGGTCTTGCTGACTTAAGCGAAAAGAGAACTGCCCACGCGGGGCAGGGTCGAGCCCGCCTCCGCCGCCAGTTCGTAATCACCGCTCATGCCCAGCGACAGGTAATTCATCGGGGCGCCGGGCGCCTGCGGGAAATCCCTGTCGAAGATCTGTTTGGCCTGCGCGAAAACGGCTTTCAGCGTTTCCGGGGCGGCGTCGGCCGGGGCTATGCCCATGTAGCCGCGCGGTTCTAAATTCTTGAGCTGGCGCACCGCGTCCAGCAGCTCCGCGGCCTGGTCGGGCGTGACGCCCGACTGGGTGGGCGAGCTGTTGAGCTTGAGCTGCAGCATCACGGGCACGGTGCGGCCCGCGGCGGCGGCGTGGCGGTTAACTTCCGCGGCGATCTTCAAGGTGTCTATACAGTCTATCCAGTCGAAGGTCTCTACGGCGGCCTTGGCCTTATTGGTCTGCAGGTGGCCTATGAAATGGAGGGTGACTTTATTGCGCAGCGGGGCCAGGGGGCCGGTGACCCACTTGGCCCGGGCGTCCTGCACCTTGTTCTCGCCGGCTATCTTAACGGCGCCGGCTTCTATGAGGTCCTTCACGTCCTCCACCGCGGCGTATTTGGTGACGGCCAGCACGGCCACGGAGGCGGCGGGGCGGCCGGCCCTGGCGCAGGCGGCGGCAATGCGGGTATTGATGTTCTGAAAATTTGAAAGAAGCGCGCCCTTGCGTGTGAGTTCAGCGGTCGGCATGGTTGGGATACTCATAGTATAGCAAAAAACGCCGATTTTTCATAGGGAAAACGGGGTTTCCCGTCGTGGACGCCGTCGCGCGCGGGGCCGCGGTATTGCTATGATATCGCAATGGTGCTCGCTCCCGGTTTCTGGATCCTGGCCGCGGCCGAAGGGCTGATAACGGCAGGCTACGCCATTTCTTTCCCTTTTCTCGCGGTGTACCTGAGCGCCCACCGGGGCATGCCCATGTACTGGACCGGGGTGTTCCTGGCCGGCTCCATGCTTTTCTCTTCCCTGGCGCAGTTCGTGGGCGGCGAGGTGTCGGACGCCATAGGGCGGCGCAAGGTCATGGTCTATTCCACGGCCGCCCGGGCCGTGCTGATAGGCGTGGTAGCCTGGGCCATTTACGCTCAGGTATCTCTCTGGGTCATTTTCGTCTTTCACCCTATCGGGGTTTTCATAGGTGCCCTGTTCCATCCGGCGGCCCGCTCCTGGGTGGCTGATTTTACCCCGGCGGCCGGCCGGCTCAAGGCCTACGGGTTCCTGCGCATGGCCAATAACGCCGGTTGGGCGCTGGGGCCGGCGCTGGGCGGCCTGCTGGCCGAAGGCTCGTACCCGCTGATGTTCACGGTGACGGCGATAGTGTTCGCTATCTGTTCGGTGATAGTGGCGCTTTCAGTGCGCGACCTGCCGGGGCTGGCGAAAGGGCGTTTCGTTTCTCCCAGCCTGGGCGGGGCGGCCCGCATATTGCGCGACCGGGTCTTCCTGCGGTTCTGCCTGTTCGGATTCACCATGAGCGCGGTGATGAGCCAGCTGGTGGTGTCCAGTTCGTTGTATTCCAAGACCTACCTGGGGCTCTCCGAGCGCGAGATAGGGCTGCTGTTCTCCATTAACGGCCTGATGGTGGTGGTGTTCCAGTATTTCCTGACGCGTCTGCTGGAAATGCGGCGCATTACGTCGGGCCTGGCTGCGGGCGCGCTCTGCTACGCGGCGGGCTATTTATGTTTCGGCTACGCGCCGAGTTTCTTCTTCGCTGCGGGGGCCATCATGGTGGTGACGCTGGGCGAACTGGCGGTGTCGCCGGGCATGCAGGCGCTGGGGGCCAACATGGCGCCGCGCGCCGAGAAGGGGCGCTACCTGGGCGTGCAAGGGGTGTTCCAGCAGGTGGGCAGCTCCATGGGGATCCTGGTGGGGTCCAACGCTATCGGTTTTCTGAGCCCGCATTTCCAGCAGGGGCCCTGGTTCATTGTGGCGGCCGTGGCGGTGGTCTCCAGCCTTGGCTTCCTGAGCCTGGGCCGCCGCCTCACCCGCGAACAGGACGGCCTGCGCGCCGCCCCGCCTCCCCCCGCCCCAGAACAGGCCACTGAACCCGCCTGAACCCTTATGACGAACGCCGACTGGAAACCGCTGGAAGCCGGAGATATCCCCGACGTGTTCGCCATTGCCGGGCGGCTGCACCCGGAACTGCCGGAGCGGCTTGAGGTGCTGGCGGAGAAGCGGCGGCTTTTCCCTGATGGCTGCCGCAAGCTCATGGCCGTGGAGGCTATTGTGGGTTACGGCCTGGCCCACCCTTGGCGGCTGAACGCGGCGCCCAAGCTGAACGCTTTTATGGAGCGGCTGCCGGCCACCCCTGATTGTCTTTACCTGCACGACGTGGCCGTTCTGCCGGAGGGCCGCGGCCGCGGCGCCGCCGGGGCTTATGTTGCCTATCTGGAAGGTCTGGCCCGGAGTTTGGGCTTGAAGCACCTGGCTTTGGTCTCTGTTTACGGCACCGTGCCGTTCTGGGAAAAGTTGGGCTTTAAAGCAGTCTCCGCCGGCGCTCCCCCTCTCCCCTCCTACGGCCCCACCGCGGCCTACATGCTCAAACCCCTCTAAACAGAACCACCGGGCTTCCCCGGCGGCTGAAAAGGTCAAGAATCAAGACCTGACCCCTATTCCGAACTATTCCGAATAATTCGTTCTCTCCTCCTTTAAAATAAAAACCCCGGCTTTGGGCCGGGGTTTTTATTTGCTTCAGCGCTGATTTAGTACATGTCCGCGCCGGGGGGCATGCCGCCGGGCATACCGGCCATGGCGGGCTGCTTCTTCTCGGGGAGGTCGGCCACCAGGCAGTCCGTGTTGAGCAGGGTGCTGGCGATGGAGGCCGCGTTCTCGAGGGCGGTGCGGGTCACTTTGCAGGGATCCACGATGCCGGCCTTGAGCATGTCCACGTATTCCAGGGTGTCGGCGTTGAAGCCGATCTCCACGGCGGAGTTCTTTATCTTGTCCACCACTATGGAACCGTCGGCGCCGGCGTTCTCGGCGATGATGCGCAGCGGGGCGTAGATGGCGCGGCGGACTATGTTCACGCCGGTCTTCTCGTCCTCGTGGTCGGTCTTCACCTTGTCCAGCACCTTGGCGGCGCGGATGAGGGCGGTGCCGCCGCCGGGCAGCAGGCCTTCCTGCACGCCGGCCTTGGTGGCGTTCTTGGCGTCTTCGATCTTTGACTTTTTGGCCTTCATCTCGGTCTCGGTGGCCGCGCCCACGCGGATCACGGCTACGCCGCCGGACAGCTTGGCCAGGCGTTCTTCCAGCTTTTCCTTGTCGTAGTCGCTGGTGGAGTCTTCCATCTGCTTGCGGATCTGGGCGGTGCGGCTCTTTATCTCGCCCTTGTCGCCGCCGCCGTCCACGATGGTGGTGTTTTCCTTGTCGATGACGATGCGCTTGGCGTGGCCGAGCTGCTTTACGTCGGCCTTGTCGAGCTTCATGCCGCGCTCTTCGCTGATGACTTCGCCGCCGGTGAGGATGGCGATGTCTTCCAGCATTTCCTTGCGGCGGTCGCCGAAGCCGGGGGCCTTCACGGCGCAGCCCTTAAGGGTGCCGCGCAGCTTGTTGACCACCAGGGTGGCCAGGGCTTCGCCTTCCAGGTCCTCGGCGAGGATGAGGAACTGCTTGCCGGTCTGCACGATCTTCTCCAGTACGGGCAGGAGGTCGTTCATGGCGGAGATCTTCTTGTCGGTGATGAGGATCACGGCGTCTTCCAGCACGCATTCCATCCTCTCCGGGTCGGTCACGAAGTAGGGGCTCACGTAGCCGCGGTCGAACTGCATACCCTCGACCACGTCCAGCTCGGTCTTGGAGGACTTGCCCTCTTCGACGGTGATGACGCCTTCGTGGCCCACTTTCTCCATCGCGTTGGCGATGAGCTCGCCGACCTCGCGGTCGTTGGCGGAGATGGTGGCGATCTGGGTCTTCTCTTCCTTGGTCTTCACGGGCTTGGCCATCTTCTTGAGCTCTTCGACGAGCGCGGTCACGGCCTTGTCTATGCCTTTCTTAATGTAGGTAGAGTTGGCGCCGGCGGTGATGTTCTTGAGGCCCTCGGTGTAGATGGCCTGGGTCAGCACGGTGGCGGTGGTGGTGCCGTCGCCCGCGACGTCGTTGGTCTTGGAGGCGGCTTCGCGAACGAGCTGCGCGCCCATGTCCTCAAAATGGTCCTCGAGCTCGATCTCCTTGGCGATGGTCACGCCGTCGTCGATGATGGTCGGGGAGCCGAACTTCTTGGAGAGGATGACGGCCTTGCCTTTCGGGCCCAGGGTCACCTTCACCGCGTTGGCCAGCTTGTCCACGCCGGCCTTTATGCGCATCCTGCCTTCTTCGGAGTAAATTATCTGTTTAGCCATAGTAGTTATCCTTCCTTATATATTACCGCACTATGCCGAGCACGTCGCTCTCGGTCATTATGAGATATTCTTCGTCGTTGATCTTTATTTCGGTGCCGGAGTATTTTCCGTAGAGCACGGTGTCGCCGGTCTTTATTTCCATGGGGACCAGTTTGCCGTCCTCGGTCTTGCCTTTGCCGGTGGCCACCACGAGGCCTTCCTGCGGCTTCTCTTTGGCGGTCTCGGGGATGATGATCCCGCTCTTTTTTATTTCCTTGGGCTCGGATACCTTAACGATGATCCTGTCTCCAAGGGGCTGTATCTTTATCTTGGTAGCGGTGTCTGTCATGTTACTGCCTCCTGTGTTTTCTTTTAATCTTGTCCCGCGGGTCCGCGGGGCCGTCAAATTTAGCACTTCAATCCTACAAGTGCTAGTTTAGCAAAACCTGGTTTTGGTGTCAATAGCACTCGCGGGTTTTGACTGCTAAAAAAGAAAAGCCGGGCGCGGGGCCCGGCTTTCCGTCGGAGAAGCTGCGTTATTTGCGCAGGAAGAAGCGGAACCTGGTGTTCCCTACCTCTATGGTGTCGTCGTCCTTGAGCATCACCTTCTCGGTCAGCGGGTTGCCGTTGTACTTGCCGTAGCCCTCTTTTATGGGGTTGAGGTAGTAGCCCTCCGGGCGCATGGTGATCACGGCCGCGAGCTCGGGGCCGCCGCCGAAGAGGCCGCCGGCCTTGTAGGGCACGGCCGCCTGGGCGGATTTGCCTATGTAAGTGGACAGGGCGGTCAGGTCGAACTCCTTGCGATCGTCGGCCGGGTTCTCCAGGACCTCCAGGGCGCCCTGCGGCGTCTTGGGCTTCTGGGCTGGCAGCGGGGCTTCCTTGGCGGAGCCCACGGCGGTATTCTCGTCGGCGAAGACGAGCGTGTATTTGACCACGGTTATGCTGTCTCCGGGCTTGAGGCCGGCCTTGAGCACTTTCTTGTTGTTGACGAAGGTGCCGTTGGTGGAGTTAAGGTCCTCCACGAACCAGGTGCCGCCTGACTCGTACATCTTGCAGTGGTGGCCGGAGACGGCCGCGTTGTCCAGCGCGATGTCGTTGTCGGGCTTGCGGCCTATGGTGAAGGCCGGTTTGTCCAGCTTCACCTCTTTCATGAACGCGGCTTCAAATTTTATCATCAGTTTGGGCATATGATTATTTGAACATGTCCTTTAAGTTTTCTTTGAGCGACTTCCTGCTTACCGTGCCTATGGCTACCGTTACGTTGTCCGGGCCGCCGTTGGCGTTGGCCGCGGCCACCAGGGCGTCGCAGGCTTTCTGGTCCTCGGGCTGGGCCTTGAGGGTTTCCAGGATGTCCGCTTCCTTGACGGCCTTGAAAAGCCCGTCGGTGCAGAGCAGCAGGCGGTCGCCCTCTTCCAGCTCCACTTCCACCAGGTCCACGGCCGGGGCCTTCTGCGCGCCCAGCGCCCTGGTCAGGATGTTCTGCAGCGGCGAGGTCTCGGCCTGTTCGCGGGTGAGCAGGCCTTTGCGGACGTGGTCCATGACCAGGGAGTGGTCCTCGGTCAGCTGCTGTATGACGCCTTTGCGGAAAAGGTAGATGCGGGAGTCGCCTATGTGCGCGATGCAGAGGCGGTTCTTGTTGAGCAGCGCCGAGCTCAGCGTGGTGCCCATGCCCTTGTTCTCGGGGCCGGAGTTGCCGGCCTCGTAGATCACGGAGTTGGCCAGCTGCACGGCGAAGCCGAGCTGGTTGGACTCCAGGGAGAACTTGTCGTTATACGGCGCCGGCTTCATGCCGGTGCTGTGCATGGAGTCGTATTTGTCCCTGGTCACCTTGACGGCCAGGGAGCTGGCTACTTCGCCCGACTTATGGCCGCCCATGCCGTCAGCCACCATGGCAAGCTCCAGCTCTGGCGCCAGGAGGAAGTTGTCCTCGTTGTTGTTGCGGACCTTGCCTTTATCCGAGGCGGCCGCGAATTGCAGTTTTAGTTTCATTTCTTGTCCTCTTCGGGATAGATGAGCGGCAGGGTCTTCTCGAAGTCCCCCCCGCCGGCGGCGGTCAGCGGGGCCGGCTTGGGCGGCGCCGTCGGGGCCGGTGCCGGGCCTGCTGCTGCCGGTTTTGCTTCCGGCTGCGGCTGCGCCGCCGGTTTGGGCGATACGTTGAGGGTCATTTCCAGGCCGGCGCGCGGGGCCAGCTCTATGCCGGAGCCGCTGGGCGCCGGATCGGCGGCCGGTTTCAGGGAGGCCATGGGCCTGGGCTCTGGTGCCACTTCCAGTTTGGGCGCGGCCGCGGGGGGTGTCGGGGCGGGCGCCGGTTTGGGCGCCGGCGCGGGCTGCGGGGCCTGGACCTGGGCAGCGGCTATGGGTTTGGGCGCGGCCGCAGGGGCGGGTGCGGGCTTGGGCGCCGGGGCCGGAGCCGGAGCCGGAGCCGCTTTGGGCGCGGCGGCGGGCTTGGCTGCGGGAGCGGGAGCCGCCGCCGGAGCGGGCGCGGCCTGGGGCGCGGCGGCCTTTATTTCAGGGGCCTTCCCGGCCAGCACGGCCCTTAACGCTTCGGCCATCTCGGTGCCGGTCTGGAAGCGTTCCTCGGGGTTCTTCTTAAGGGCCTTGTCGAGCACGGCCAGGATGCCGGCCGGCAGGTCCTTGCGGACCTGCATGGGATCCGGGTAGGGGTCGCTCGTGATCTGGAACAGCAGCGTGCCTATGGATTCCCCGCTCTTCCAGGGGCGTTCGCCGGTGAGCATCTCGTAAAGCGTCACGCCGAGCGAGAACAGGTCGGCGCGGCCGTCAACTTTCTTGCCGGCTATCTGTTCGGGGCTCATGTAGTAAGGTGTGCCCAGCACCGTGCCGGTGGCGGTCTTGGAGGATTCCGTGATGCGCGCTATACCGAAGTCGCAGACGCGCAGGGTGCCGTCCTCCAGCAGCATGATGTTGGCGGGCTTGATGTCGCGGTGCACGATGCCGCTCTTGTGCGCGTAGGCCAGGGCCTCGGCGGAGAGGGCTATGTATTCCAGCACCTTCGGCACGGGCAGCAGGGTGTCCTTGCTCGCCCATTTCTTCAGGTCGTCGCCCTTGAGCAGTTCCATGGCGATGTACGCTATGTCCTGCTCCTCTCCGGCGTCGAAGATCTTCACGATGTTCGGGTGCTGCAGGTTGCCGGCCGCCTGCGCCTCGCGGAAGAACCTGTCCTTCAGGTCCTTCATGGCCTTCTCTTCCAGGCCTTCCTCGAAGCGCATGGTCTTGATGGCCACGGAGCGGTTGATCTTGGGGTCCACGCCGAGGTACACGATGCCCATGGCGCCCTTGCCCAGTTCCTTCTTGATCTCGTAGCGGCCAAGCATCGGGGTGGCGGAAGAGCCGGCCATCATCATGGTGGCCTCGGCGCCGCCGCCCTTGCCGCCCACGCCGCCGAACACGGCGCCGTCGGCCGCCTTCTTCAGCACGTCGATCTTGCCCTTGATATCCTTGAACTCCGGGTCCTTGCCGGAGATGTGCTCGTACACGGCCACGGCCTTGTTGTACTGCCGCTTGCGTTCGAAGTCCAGCGCCAGGTTGTAGAGGGTGTCCTTCATGTTGTCGTCGAGCGGACACAGGCGGAACTTCTCGAAGGCGAGGTCCAGCATGCCCTGGCCCTGGAAGGAGAGGCCCAGCATCTTGTTGGTCTCTATCTGCGAGACTTCGATGAGTTCCTTCTTCTTTTCCGTGAGGAAGAAGCGCTTGCTGATCACGAACACGTAGCCCACCAGCAGCACGGCGGCGGGGTACATGATCTTGAGCCACATGCCCTTGGAGGTGAACATGAAGACGCCGGAACCTACCAGGGCGGCGAACATGGTCCCCGCCAGCACGGCGCCCACGCCGGCCTTGAGGCGCGGCAGCATGAAGGCCGTGAAGAGGCCGGCGATGACGATCAGGGCGAGCTCCACCTGGAAGGCCCAGTCGGGCCTGGCCACGAAGCGCCCGGCTAGGATATTGTCCACCACGTTGGCGGTGAAATCCACCGTGGTCATGACGCTGTCGGTGGGCGTGACGTAGAGGCTGCCCACGCCCTGCGCGGTCAGGCCTATGAGCACGATCTTGTCCTTGAAGGCCTCGGGCACGATCTTGCCGTTGATGACGTCGTAGAAGGAGTAGTACTTGAAGGTCTTGCTCTTGTTGAAGGCGATGAGCGCCGAGGAAGCGGAGTCCAGCGGCATCACGCTCTTGCCGAACGTGGCCGCCAGCCCGGGCGCCAGCGTGACCTTTTCCGGGGCGAGACCCAGGCTCACGCGCACTATCTCAACGGCGAAGGACGGGTAGAAGCTCTGGCCGTAGGGGATATAGGGGTATTCCTTGCGCACCGCGCCGTCTACGTCGCTGAAAACGTTCACGTGGCCGGCGCCGGCCGCGGAGGACGCCAGCACCTCTATGGGGGCGGTGATCTCCACCCCCTCCACGGAGAAGCTGGCGGGGCCAGCGCTGTGCGAGACCGCCGGGGCGAACTTCTTCATCCAGTCGGGTTCGGGCTTGATCTTGGAAACTGGCGCGCCGGTGGCGAAGTAGAGCGGCAGCACCACGTTGCCGGCCGCGGAGCAGGCCTCGGCCAGCTTGGCGTCGTTGTCGGTGGCTTTCTTCTCCGCCTCTATGACCTTGAGGAATTCGGATTCCTTGCCGGTCTCCTTGATCTTCTTGGCGGCCACCAGGTCCGTGTAGCGGGCCTTCAGCAGTTCCGCCATCTCCGCGCCGGTATTCTTTTCGGGCTCGGAAAAAAGGATGTTGAGGCCTATGACGGAGGGTTTGGCCGGGGCGGAGGACAGCCAGACCAGCATGTCCGCTATCCTGGAGCGGGACCAGGGCCAGCGGCCGATCTTGGAGATGCTGTCGTCGTTGATCTCTATGACGGCGATGTCGTTCTTGGCCGGCGCCTCGGCGCTGAGGCGGGCGCGGAAGTCGTAGAACTTCAGCTCGGCGGTCTCCAGGCCGGTGCCGGTAAAATAGAAGAACAGCGCGGCGAGAGTAAGGGCCAGGCCCCACAGAATGTCCGAGAAGATGAATTTTCTCACGTATTAGCCTCCGCTCATAAAATCCTGTTCCCTGTAGGCGGCTATAAGTTCCTCGATGAAGCACACGTTAGCCAGCAGGGCCAGGAAAAAAGCTATGAAAATTATGCCGGCGGATTCCGCCAGGGCGCCGCGCACGCGCAGGCCGAGCGCCTTGTAGTACTCCATGCGCGCCGCGTTGCGCAACTTGCCCGTCTCCGGGGGGGTCACCTCGGCGGGCGCGGGCGGCGGGGTGCGCTGTATGGGGTTGCCCTGTTCGTCGTAGAGGGCTTCGGCCTGCATTTCCATCAGCAGGCGCCTGTACTTATAAGTGTTTATCCGGTTCTCCTGGGCGGCCTTGAGCCCCTCCGCCCTGACCTTCTCGGCGGTTATGGATTCCACCTGGGGGTTGGTGAACATGGCGAACATGGCGGCGTTGGCGGCCAGGAAGAGCAGCTGCGGGCTGAACAGGGTGGGTTCCTTCTGCGTCATGGCCGCCAGCACGCCCAGCAGCGCCAGCGCGCCCCCGGCGGCCAGCCAGGCTTTCTCTGGCGTCAGTTCCGCGCCCGCCTTGAAATAAGAGTAGGTGAGCGCCAGGCCGCCGAGATAGGCCAGCACGGCCAGGCCCTTCAGCGCCCAGTTGTTGCGGTAGACCACTTTGGAGCCGGCCAGGTAGAGGACTATGGCGTAGACGATCACGTTGGCGGAGGAGAACATGTTCCCCATCCCTATCTTGAGGGCCAGGAAAGCCTTGGAGACGGTGTCCGTGCCCTGGGGCGCCGGGATGTAGGCGCCGCCGGCGTAGGCCGCGGCCGCCGCCGCCAGCGTGAACAGGGCGTAAACGGGGGTGAGCTTGCGGGGTTTCTGCCAGACGGCCCAGACCAGGAGCGCGGACGCTATGCCGGTAAGCATGAAGAACGCGCCGGGGTTGGAATCCAGCGGGGAGCGCAGCGAGCCGGAAACCTGACCGGAGGCCCCGGCGAGGATGAACAGGCCGGTGGCGAACATGGAGAGGGAAACGTGGACGGCCGCCTTGATGCCGTTGTGCAGCGCGCCCAGCTGCAGCGCGGGTTTGGCCGCGGGCGCCGGAGCGGCGGCCTGGCCGGAAATGGTCTTTATCTGCGCGGCTTCCTGCCTGGGCGGCGGCGCGGCCTGGGACATCTGCCGCGCGGAAATGCTCCTGTCGGAGAGCGCCGTGGCGGCCCGCTCCAGCGAGGCAGTGGGCGGCGGCGGGGCGGCGGCCTTCATGCGGGCCGTGACTTCGGGCAGGTCGAAGGTCTTCTCGGCGGAGACGTCCTCCAGGCCCAGCTCCCCGTCCCCCGACTTGTGCTTTTTGAACAGCGCTATGACGTCCTGGGCCGATTGGTAGCGGTCCTCGGGCTTCTTGCGCATGAGGTTGTCTATCACCCTCGAACACCACAGGGGCACGTCGGGCCGGACCAGCATTATGTTGGGCACGGGGTCGCTGATATGTTTGTGGATGACCTCCACCGAGGTCTTTCCCTCGAACGGGTATTTCCCCGTCAGGATGTAGAAGAAGGTGGCGCCTACCGCGTAGAGGTCGGCCCGGTGGTCCACCGTGCCGGCCAGGCCCTGCTCGGGGGACATGAAGTAGGCCGTGCCCACCATTTCCCCCGCCATCGTCAGCTGCTTCTCCTCGCTGATGCTGCGCGCCAGGCCGAAGTCCACTATGCGCGGCACGCCGTCGGTGCCCACCAGGATATTGGCGGGCTTGATGTCGCGGTGGATGACGGATTTGGAATGGGCGTGGGACAGGCCGTCAAGGACGCCCTCCATGATGTCGGCCGCCTCGCGGACCGGCAGGGGGCCTTTTTCATTCACCATGTCCAGCAGGCTCTTGCCTTCCACGTAGGACATCACTATGAAGTAGGTGCCGTTCTCCTGGCCGAAATTGTAGACGTGGACGATGTTGAGGTGTTCCAGTTTGGCGGCGGAGCGGGCCTCGCGCAGGAAGAATTCGATGTTGCGCTGTTCCCGGGCCAGGTCGGCCGAGAGGACTTTCACGCAGACCAGTTTGTCGAGGGCCTGGTGCTTGGCCTTATAGACCGTGCCCATGCCCCCCTGGCCCAGCTTGTTCATTATGGAGCAGCCCGCGAAATTGGTCCCCTCGAAATTCTGTTCGTTGCCGTTCATAGGCGCCGGTCCCTCACGTAGATGCTGCCGTTACGGGAGGGCAGGTCCTTGGCGTAGCGCTTGAGCTCCGCCGCGCTCTCCACGATCTTGGCGTAATGTTTCTGCTGGGTGCGCGGGGCCACTATGGCCACCGTCAGCGACATTATGGGGAAATCCCTGGTCTTGTTCTTGCGGTCCATGGTGGTGATGAACCCGCGGCGGCGGTCCACTTCGTTGTAGTACTCGCCTATGAGCTTGTCGAAATCCTCGGTTATCGCCTTGGCGGCCTGCTCGGCGGTGTCCTGCCCGGTCACCAGCACGAAATCGTCGCCGCCCACGTGGCCTACGAAATAATCGTCCCCGGCGACGGCCTTGGCCTTCTCCACCAGCAGGGCGGCGATGCGCTTTATCACGTCGTCGCCCTTGGCGTAGCCGTACACGTCGTTGTAGGCCTTGAAATTGTCGGCGTCCACGTAGCAGAAGGCGAACGGTTCGTTGTCGGCCACCCGGCGCATCACCTCTTCCTCTATCGCGGGGCTGCCGGGCAGGCGCGTCAGCGGGTTCAGGGCGGTGTCGGAGCTCTTGCGTTTGAGGATGCGGTTGATGCGGGCCCGCAGTTCGCGCACGTCGAAGGGCTTGGTTATGAAATCGTCGGCGCCAAGTTCAATGGTGTCCACCTTGGCGTCCACTTCGGAAACGCCGCTGAGGATAACCACCGGGATGTCCCGCGTGTCAGGGGCCTCGCGGATGCGCTTGCACAGGGCGAAGCCGTCTATGCCGGGCATGCGCAGGTCGAGCAGGATCAGGTCCGGCTTGTTGTCCTTCAGGAAAACCAGCACCTCGTCCCCGTGGTAGAGGGTGGTTACGTGGTAGTTGTATTTCTTGAGGACGGCGGAAATGAGCAGCCCGACGTTCGGGTCGTCATCCACCACCAGGACTTTCTTTCCAAGCACGCCTTCCCCCAAGGTCCGCTAAAGATTAACCGCAAGCCTCGCAAAAATTTGGTAATTCAATTATAAAACATAATATATATAAACGCAACGCCCAATCAAGGGCGCCGGCACCGGGGCCGGGAAAAGGCGGGGCGCGGGCCGCTGTCGGTAAAAAGCGCCCTGGGTCTTGCCAAATACCGTATTTGTGCTATAATATCAACAAGCGCAAAAGTCGTAAAAATCACAAACAACAGGATAGGCACCAATGAGACAGAAGATCTTTAGTACTTTCGAAGTGGCGAAGATGCTGGAGTTGTCACCGGGCACGGTGGCGAACTGGGTGGACGCGGGCAAACTCAAGGCGTTCAATACCTTGGGCGGGCACCGGCGCATAAAGGCCGAGGACCTGGAGGAGTTTCTAAAGGAGAACAAAATACCGGCTCCGAAAGAACTTTCAGACCGCATGACTACCGCCAAAAAAGTCCTTATCGTCGAAGACGACGAGAAATTCCTGAAGCTGATGGAGCGCTTCTTCCGCACCTTCCGCAAGAAATGGGAGGTCTTCTCCGCTCCCGACGGGTTCCAGGCGGGCTCGCTGGTGGGCAGCGAGAAGCCCGACGTGGTGATCCTTGACATCATGCTGCCGGACATCAATGGTTTCAAGGTCTGCGAGATCATCAAGGCCAGCAACAAGCGCACGCTGGTGGTCGCCATAACCGGCTACGACTCCGAGGACATTAAGAACAAGATCCTGGCCGCCGGCGCCGACGCGTATTACGTGAAGCCGTTCAAGTTCCAGGACATCGTGGAACGCATCGAATCCTGGGACGGTCCGCGGGACTAAAATTTGGGGTAAGGGTAAGGGGAGGCGCACTAACGGGCCCCCGTTCCGCTTCGCGCGGGGCGGGGGCTTCCGACGTGAAGAGGGGCTGTGTAACCTGGGTTACATCAGGGACTTGACAAACGTCAACCGCGCTGGTAGAATAAATATGTCAGGGCTGCCTCCCTCACCCTACCCCCCAAAAGGCAGCCCTGCCTTTTTTTTGCCTGTATGTCCTGGAACCTTAAACTGATAGCGGCCTGCGGCGCCTGTCTGGCGCTGGGGCTGGCCGCGCTTTTTTCCGGGCTGCGCCGCGCGGAGGAGGCCAGGGAAAACGCCGTTACGTGGCCCAGCGTGGAAGAGCTGGCCCTGAAGGACGGTTACGGCCGGGCGCTGAGTTTTCTCGACGAGAAACTTGCGCTGCATCCGAACGACGCGCTGCTGCATTACTACCGCGCGCGCCTTAATTTCTCCAGCGGCAGCGGCCCTGCCGCGCTGCGCGACGCGGACAGGGCCATAGCCCTCGGTTACGCGCAGGAGATCTCCCACCTGCTCAAGGCGCTGGTGTACGGGCGCCTGTACGGCGACTGGAAGAAGCAGGCGGAGCTGGCCTCCAAGGCGCTGGCCTTCGACCCTACCTATGCGGACGCTTACCTGATACGGGCCGAGGGGCTCTACGCGTCTGGCGATCACGCCGGCTGCGCCCGGGACGCCGCCGCCTTCGCCCGCCTGGAGGCGGGCTCGCCCGACGGCTGGGAGTATTCCCTGCTGTGCCTGGAAAAACTGGGCGACCTCGCCGGCGCGGAGGCGGCCGGCCTGAAGCTGCTCGACCTGCGCCCGTCGTCCCACGCGGCTCTCTGGCGCCTCGGGCGAGTTCACGCGGCGCGCGGCCTGCATAAGCGAGCCATCAAGAGGTACTCGGAGGCCATCCGGCTCAGCGGCGGGCGCCCGCAATATTATCTCGACCGTGCCAGGTCCTGCGAGGCGGAGGGCGACCTGTCCTGCGCCGCCTGGGACCAGGCTTCGGCCATGGACTGGAACGAGGTCGCCTCTTACGCTACCCATTACCTTGTCCTGGGCGCGGCCATGCACCGCGTCGGGGAACTCGGGCCGGGGCTGGAAGCCGCCCAAAAAGCCGTCAGCCTTTCCCCCCTCTCCCCGGCGGCTTACCGGCTGCGCGCCAGGCTGCGCGCCGAAAGCGGCGACGCCGCCGGAGCCCGGAAAGACCTGGGGAAGATGATAGTCCTGGACCCTGCCCTGGCCGCCGAGGCCGCGGAGATCTCCGCCGCGCTGGGGGCGCCCGCCAGTTCCCGCCGTTCGCAATAAGTTATAAAATAAAGCCGGTATGACAGGCCCCGCTGAAGACGTCCATCCCGGAAAGCCGCCGGAGCGCGCGTTGGCCGCGCTGCTGCTGGCGCTGCTGGTCCCGCTCTATCTGTACACCCTGCCGCCCGGCCTGCCTCCCTACCGCGACGCCGGAGAAATGGCCAGCGCGGCGTGGACGCTCGGCGTGGCTCATCAGCCTGGCTACCCTCTTTACATCCTGGCCGCCCGGGTCTTTTCGCACCTGCCGCTGGGCAATCCCGCCTGGCTGCTGAACCTGTTCTCCGCCGCCGCCGGCCTCGCCGGGGTTTACGCATTTTTCCGGCTGGCGGGCGCGGCTTTCTCTCCTTTGCCCGCTTTCTTCGCCGCTCTGCTCCTGGGGCTGAACTTCACCCTGCGCACCGTTTCCTCGGTTCCTGAGATGTACGCCCTCAACTTCCTGCTGGCGGGCGCGCTGCTGTTCTGCGCCTGCGCCGGCGGCCGGCGGGCGCCGGCGCTGACGGCGTTCCTGCTGGGCCTGGGCATGGCCAACCGCATGGACCTGGTCTTCTGCGCGCCCGCCCTGCTGCTGCTGCTCTGGCCCCAGCTGCGCGCCGGCGGCTGGCCGCTGTTCCTGAAGTCGTGCGGCTTCTTCTTCCTCGGTTTCTCGCTCTACCTCTACCTGCCGCTGCGCTCGTCGGGCTGGCCGCTTTTCGACTGGAGCCATCCCGCGGAGGCGGCCTCCTTCCTGGCCGTCATCACCCGCAAGAACTACGGTTCCACGCTGGACCTGATCTCCCTGAATTACTCCACGGGACAGCTTTTCTGGCCGAACCTGAAATATTACGCCGGGCACCTGTGGGCCAACTTCAGCCTCCTGCTGCCTTTCGCCGCCGGCGGCGCCTGGGCGGAGTGGCGCTCTGACAGGCGCAGGTTCCTGGCCTTCGCCGCGCTCTTCGCCGCCTCGGGCCCGGTCTTCCTTTTCCTGGCCAACATGCCGCCCAACCCCCACGCCCTGGCCATCGTGGAACCGTACTACCTGCTGCCCGACCTGGCGGTGGCCTTCTGGGCCGCGGCCGGGCTCTTTTACGCCGGGGCCGCATTCCCTCGCGCCAGGGCCGGACTGGCCGCTGCCGCGCTGCTGGCGGCCGGGCTGGTCTTCGCCTCCACCGCTTACGGCGCCAACAGGCGCTGGCTTTTCGCGGCCGAGGATTACGCCGCCGACGCGCTGCGCAGCGTCCCGCCCGGCTCCGTGCTGGTGGCCAAGAAGGACGTGCAGCTTTTTTCCCTGTGGTACCTGCAGGCGGTAAAAGGGCTGCGCCCCGACGTGGAAGTTGTGGCGCAGGGCTTGAGCGCTTCGCCCTGGTACCGGGCCTCCAAGGCCAGGTACAGCCCGCGCCTGACGCTCGCGAACCTTAACGCCGGGAGCGAAGCCGAGTGGTTCGCCTTCCGCGCCGCCAACGCCGGCCCCCTCTACGCCACCATGGACGCGGAACTGCCCGGCAAGGTGCCGGGCGCGCCGCGCGGCATAGTCACCGAGGTCTATCCCGCGGCCGGCGCGGCCCGGGACCCCTGGCCGTTCTACGCCTATTCGCGGCTGGGCCGGCCCTACCGGGATTTCTTCGACCGGGACCTGGGCACTTCCTACGCCCAGGCCCTGATGGCGGCCGGGGCCGCGCGCGGCACCGCCGGGCTGGGCTCGGACGACCTGCGCCGCCTGCGGCTGGCCGCAGTTTTCGACGGGGACATCCCCGACGCCCCGCTCTACGAGGGCTTCTACTATTCCTCCCGCAACGAGTGGGCCGCGGCCCGCGACCGCTTCCTGGCCTCGGTCGGGATCTACGACCGGCTCCTGCGCCTGAGCGAAAAATATTATTCCCTCCCGTCCCTGAAGGCGGGCCTTCAGTCGGCCAGCGCCTACGCCTGGCTCAACTACGGCGTCGCCCTGGAGAAGACCGGGGACAGGGCGGGCGCCGAGCAGGCCTACCTCTCCGCTCTCGCCGCCAATCCGCGCCTGGCCGACGCCCACTACAACCTGGCGATAGTCTACTGGGGCCGGGACTGGGGCCGGGTGCGCCATGAACTGGAGCAGACACTGCTCCTGAACCCCGCCCATCCGCAGGCGGGCCGCTACCTGGCGCAGCTGCGCGGGCGCTGACAAATTCAGCCGGAGTAAAAGCAAAGAGCCGCCCAAGGGCGGCTCTTTTATTTCGCGCGGAAAAGTTATTTGGGCAGGTAGTTGTAGCGGAACTGGAACATGCCCATCAGGTCCCAGCCGCCCTTGAAGGTGAGGTAGGAAAGTTCGAAGTTGAGCTTCAGCAGGGTGCCGAGGTGCAGGTTGAAAAGTTTGGGGCTCTGGGGCGCGCCCTGGGGGATCATCACTTCCAACCCGATAGGTGAATCCTTCTTGGGCAGCCACATGAAGCCGCCGAAGAGCATGCCGGTGGGGATCACTACCGGGTCCGTGGTGGAGGAACTGCCTCGGGAGAGGTTGATGGCTTCCTTCGAGAGGAATTCCGAGAGGCCGTAGATCACCTTGGGCATGTCTCCGTCGGAGTAGCCCGCGTTGACCAGGAATTTGGGGTGCAGGCGCTTGGTGAGGGCCACGTAGGCGTTGGCGTAGGAATCGGTGTTCTTGGAGTCTATCTTGGTGGAGACCGTGGGCTGGTTCAGGGTGGGCTGGGCCCCGTCGCGGAACTTCAGGATGCCCTGCACGCCGGCGGCCATCGCCGGGCGCCACTTGCCTTCGGTCTGCACCTGCATCTTGGAATCGGCGGAAAGCAGCCACAGGCCGACCCGGTCCAGGTAGTTCTTCTTCTCCACCGTCCAGGCGTAATTGTTCTTGCCATAGAGGCGGCCGATGTAATAGGCCGCGTTGAAATCGAGGCCGAGCCCGACGGTGTTGCGGCCGCGGCCCCGGTAGGCGGTAGGCATCAGGACTATGCCGCTGAGCGGCACATTGCCGGTGTCGTAGGCGGCCGGCCGGGAAGGGCCGGGCTTGGCCGGCGCGGCGGCGGTGGAAAGCAGGAGCCCTTCGGGGGCGGCCGTGCTGACCGCGGGGATCACCTGGATCATCTGGGCGCGCAGTGGTACTAGCGGCAGGAGCAGGGCGCAGGCGAGGAGCAAATTTCTCATATGAAGAGCGACGCGAGGCGCGTGAGCAGGTTGGCCTCCAGTCCCGCCAGCACGTCGTCTATAATTATACCAAAACCCCCGCGGACGGAGGTCTCGAGTTTCTTGATGGGCCAGGGCTTGAGGGTGTCCAGGGCCCTGAAAAGAACGAAGGCCGCGGCGAGGTTGAACGGGGTGCGTTCGAGGAACAGCAGGGCGGTCCAATAGCCTATGACCTCGTCGATGACTATGCGGGGGTCGTCGTGGGTGCCGTAGGAGGCGGAGGCCAGCCCCGCGATCCAGACGGAAAAAGGCAGGAAGGCCAGGCAGAAAGCGGCGAACAGCGTCCTGTCCTCGGGGAGGAACGGGACCAGGAGGAGCGCCAGGACGGTGCCGGCCATGCCGGAGCCTGTGAATTTCTTGAAGCCGGTCAGGCGCGCGGGGACGTAGCTGACGAAGCCGCCGCTGGCCAGGAAGCGCACCAGGAAGTCTTTGGCGGGCATCAGCGTCCGCGTTCGCTCCAGGATTTGTAGAGGAGGGCGCGGTGGTTGTAGAGGTAGATGCCGCCGCTGATGATGGTGAAGAAGGCCGCCGTGACCGTGAGCCACCAGGTGGCGGGCTGGGCGAGGGGCGGCGCCCAGGCGAGGAAGGCGGGCAGCGCCTCGCGCTTGGCCCAGAGGTGCAGTACCAGCAGCACCAGGATGGTGAAGGCCGCTATGAGCTGGATGGTGGTCTTGATCTTGCCGGCCGCCTCGGCCTTCATGACGTCGCCGTGCAGCGCCGAGAGCACGCGCAGGGTGGAGATGGTCAGTTCGCGCAGCAGGATGAGGAAGACCGCCCAGATGGGGACGGCCAGCTCCCGCAGGGAGGCGAAGGCCAGGAAGACGGACATGATAAGGATCTTGTCGGCGAAGGGGTCCGCCACGGCCCCGAACGGGGTGGTGGTCTTGGTGCGGCGGGCTATGGCCCCGTCGATGCCGTCGGAAATGCTCGCTACGGTGAGCAGGACGAGGGCGGCGACGGCGGTCCAGAGGGTCTTGGAGATGATCAGCGCGAAGATCACCAGGCTGAGACCCATCCGGGTCATGGTTATGCGGTTGGCGAGTGTCATCAGGGTTAGTCTTTGAACTTCAGTACTTCCACGCCCTTCGGGGGCGAGAATTTGAAGATCTCCTTGTCCAGCGGGCCGTTCTTTACCGGAGCGAGCAGGCGGGTGGTTATTACGGTGCTGTCCACCGTCAGTTCGGCTTCCGCCGGGAAATAGTCCGCGGGGTCCAGCGTAAGCGTAAGCGAGTAGGCCGCGCCGGAGCGGGGCGTGAAAGTGATCTTCCAGGGCCGGCCGTCTTTCCCCCCGCTCACCGCGGTGCGGTTCCTGGCGGTCAACGCCGAGTAGTTGCCGAAGTCCAGGATGCCGGAAAAGTTCTGGTCCTGGGTGCGGCGCCAGGCGTCCCAGCTGGTGCGCACGGCCTGCTTGTCCTCGGGCTTGTAGATCCAGATGTCGGCCTTGTCCGTTACCACCACCTGCCTGGCGGGCTTCACGTGCTCGATGCGCAGGAGGTTGGGTTTCGCGTAGCGCAGGGTGCCCTCGATGTTCTGCTTGAGGCCCGCTTCCTTGAAATTGACTTCCTGAGTGAAATCGGCCTGCAGGGTTTCCAGACGGTCGTCCCAGGCCTTGAGCTTCTCCAATACTTCCGGGGCCGGGTCCGGCGCGGGCTGGGCCTGCGCCGCGGGGGCGGCGGTGGAGACGGCCGCGGCCGGGGCTTTTTTGAGCGCCGGCTGCTTCTTGGGTGCCGCCTTCTGCTGGGCGTAAACCCCGGGGGCGAAAGCGAGGAGCAGGACCGCGGTCAGGATCTTATTCATTTCTCGAGAACTCCTCCCCGGCGGGCTCCTCGGCCTGCTGCGGCTGGGCCGCGGCGGCGGCGTGGGAGTTAACGTGGGTCTCTATCTTGTCGAAGAAGATCTCCCAACGGTTGGAACCTTCCGGTTTGTGTATGAAGCCTTTCATCTCCAGCAGGCTCAGGATGTTGGTGGCCCTGGCCGAAGAACCGAAATGGGCCTTCAGCAGGTCCTGCGAGACGCGCCGGCGTTCCAGCACGAGCCTGAGGGCCGCTATCAGTTCCTCGGAGGAACTGCCTTTGCCGGTGCTGGCCGCTTCCTCGTCCTCGGCGAGCGGCTGGTAGTTGGGCTTGGCCTGGGCTTTGACGAAGTCGGCGACCTTGCGGATCTCGTCCTCGCTCACGTAAGCGCCCTGGATGCGCGACGGTTTCTGGGCGTCGATAGCGAGGTAGAGCAGGTCGCCCTTGCCTATCAGCGCCTCGGCGCCGGGGCAGTCCAGGATGACGCGGGAATCGGTCTTGGAGGTGACCTGCAGCGCCACGCGCGACGGCAGGTTGGCCTTGATGACGCCGGTGATGACGTCCACCGACGGGCGCTGGGTGGCCAGCACCAGGTGGATGCCCACGGCGCGGGCCATCTGCGCCAGGCGCTGGATGGCGTCCTCCACCACGTTGCGGGTCTGGAGCATCAGGTCGGCCAGCTCGTCGATGACCACGATGATGTAGTATTCCTGCGGTTCGTCGTTCTCGAGCGCCCACTTATTATAGGAAGCTATATTCTTAACGCGCGCGCGTTCGAACTTCTCGTAGCGCTTCTCCATCACGCGGGTCAGCGCCACCAGGGATTTGGCCGCGTCCTTGGGGTTGGTGATGACGGACACCCTGTCCGGGGTTTCCTTGGGGTCGTATAAATAAGGAATATCCTCGTAGAAGGTGAGCTCCAGGCGCTTCGGGTCTATGAAGAGGAACTTTACCTCGTCGGGCTTGTTGCGGAAGATGAGCGAAAGGATGAGCGACTGCATGAACACGCTCTTGCCGCTGGCGGTGGCGCCGGCCACGAGCAGGTGCGGCATGGTCTCCAGGTTGGCCACGGCCACCTTGCCCTCGGCGTAGCGGCCCAGCGCGAAGGTGAGCGGCGAGCGGGCTTCATTGAAGACCGAGCTCTCCAGGAGTTCCCGCAGGCAGACCTTGGCCCGGGTGTTGTTGGGGATCTCGAAGCCGATGGCCGACTTGCCGGGGATGGGCGCGATGACGCGGATGGCGCCGGCGGACTTCATGGCGAGGGCCACGTCGTTGGAAAGCGAGACTATGGAACTGATCTTCACGCCCGGGGCCGGGGTGACCTCATAGCGGGTGATGACGGGGCCGGGATAGACGCCGGACACGTGCACGTCCACGTTGAAGCTCTTGAAAGTGGTCTCCAGCTGCAGCCGGGCGGAGTTGATCTCGGCGTCGTCGGGCCCCACGGCCACCTGCTTGGCCGGCGGTTCGAGCAGGTCGGCGCCGGGCAGTTTGAAATCCTTGAAATAGGGGTCGGCCAGCTTTTCCTTGCCGCCGGCGGCGGGCTTGGCCGCGGCAGGCTTAGGCTGAGGCTTGGCCGGGTCGGCGGCCTGGGCGCGCACTACCTGCGGCTCGGGGGCGGGCTGGGGTTCGGGTTCCGGCTTTTCCACGGCGCGGATCACCGGCGGCGGCTCGGGGATGGGCGCCACGTCGTAAACCGGGCCCTCGGCCTGTTCTCTCTCGGAGATGATCTTGAGGCGGGCCTTGAGTTCGCGGCGGGCGGCGGACCAGTTGCGGTAATCGTCCATGGCGGCGGAGGAAGCGTACTTGAGCACCTTGCGCCAGGAGATCTTGAAGAGCAGCTGGACGCCGCCGAAGAACAGCACGGCGGAGAACAGCCCGGCGCCTACCCCGCCGAACATCTTGGTGAGCACCTGGCCCAGGAAATAGCCTAGCCAGCCGCCGGCGGATTCCCATGGGCCGAAGCGGGCGCTGAGCAGCTCTATCATGGAGGACATGGCGCCCAGCACCATCAGGGTGCCGGCGGTCAGCGTCAGGGCGCCCTTGTGCGGTTTGTTGAGGTTAACCAGTATGGCCACCAGGCCGTAAAGGAGGATGAACGGGAACAGGTAAGCGGTGTGCCCGAGGAAGGCGGTGAGGGCGCCGGCCACGGTGTCCCCCACCATGCCGCGGGGGCCCGAACTGATGAGCACCCAGATCAGCCAGATATTGAAAGCGAAAGACCCCGCCCAGTAGAGGACATAGGAGAGGGCCGAGGTCTTTTTCTTCCCTTGTGCGGAAGCTCTGTTCTTGGCGAGGTCGCGCATTATGGGGTACGCCGGGTCGGGCGCTTTACTTGTCGGTGAGAACCACCCTGAAGTTGAGTTCCTTCGGGTAGAGGGCAACCTTCCCCTGCGCCGCCAGCCACCCGAGCGACAGGTAGAGGGCGGAGCTGGAGAGGTGCAGTTTGAGCTTGAGGTCCCAGGAGGAGGCGTCGCCGCCGGCCGCCTTGAGGGCTTCAAGGAGGTTGGCGGCGGTCTGCGCCACCGTATCGGTGAACTTGGCGGCGTCCTGCATATTACCTCTTCACCATGAACATGTCGGCGTTGGGTTCGAGGGCCTTGCCGTTCTCCTGTATCACTTTCTCGATGACGCAGTTGAATTCGGCCTTGATCTCGTTGAAGACCTTCATGGCTTCGATCACGCAGATGACCTGGCCTTCCTTTATGGCGTCGCCTTCCCTGACGTAGGGCGGGCTGGAGGGGCTCGGTGAGCGGTAGAAGATGCCCGACATGGGGGCCTTGATGGTCTCGCCGGCGGGCGCGGCCGGCCTGGGGGCGGGCGCGGCGGTCTTGCCGGCGGGCGCGGCGGCGTGGGCCGCCGGGGCGAAAACGGGGATCTGGTGCACCACGTTGTTGTGCTTGCGCACCAGTTTGATATAGGTGCTGTCCTTGGAGAACTCGATGACCTCCAGCTTGTTGGAGTTCATGAACTGGTAGAACTTCTGCACCTGGTCGAAAGCGGTTTCCTGGGGTTTTACGGTTTTTTTCATGTTGAACCTCCGGAGATATCCCGGCCCCCGCGCAGGCGCGGGGGCCGGATACACGTCCTACTTCCTTGCGGCGTCCTGCAGCAGCACGCGGCGGGACAGGCGGTACTTACCGTTGTTCACCTCCACGCACTTCACTTCCACTTCCTGGCCCATCTTGAGCACGTCTTCCACGCGGTTGACCCGCTTGGTGTCGATCTCGGAAATGTGCAGCAGGCCTTCCTTGCCGGGCAGGACTTCCACGAAGGCGCCGAAGTCCACTATGGACACGACCGTGCCTTTGTAGGTCTTGCCGACTTCCACGTCCATGCTGAACTGCTCGACGAAGTTCTTGGCGGCTTCCAGGCTGGCTTTGTCGCAGCTCGAGATGAACACTGAACCGTCGTCCTCTACGGCGATCTCGGCGCCGGTGCGCTCCTGGATGCCGCGGATGTTCTTGCCGCCGGGCCCGATGAAGGCGCCGATCTTGTCGCGGGGGATCATCAGCTTCACTATGCGCGGG
>MGTV01000034.1 GCA_001799635.1 Elusimicrobia bacterium GWA2_62_23 | reverse complement strand
TGTCGGTGATCTTCACGCCGTGGGCGCGCATGGCGGTGAACGCCTCGTGGCCGGGGGTGTCGAGCACGGTGATGTTGCCGCGGGGGGTCTTCACCATGTAGGCGCCGATGTGCTGCGTGATCTGGCCGGCCTCGGAGTCCACCACGTTGGATTCGCGCAGGGCGTCCAGCAGGGTGGTTTTACCGTGGTCCACGTGGCCCATGATGGTGATGATGGGGTAGCGGGGCTTGAGGTTCTCGGGCTTCTCGTGCTCGATCTCCTCCTTGAGTTCTTCCTCGCCGTACATCGGGATCAGTTCCAGGTCGAACCCGTAGTCCGCGGCTATGAGCTGGGCGGCGTCCTGGTCCAGGCGCTGGTTGATGGTGGCAAAAACGCCCATCCCCATCAGTTTCTTGATGAAGTCGGTAGTTTTCACGCCCATCTTTTCCGCCAGCTCGCGGACGATGACGTTGGTCGAGACCTTCAGTTTGGGCAGCGCGGCCTTCTCGCCGTCGGCGGCGGGCTGGGCGGCGGGGGCGGCCGGCTTGGGGGCCGGGGCCGCGGGCTTCGGCGCGGGCTTGGCGGCGGGCCTGGGGGGCTGGGGCTTGCCGGGGCCGTAAGCCGGGCGCACGGGGGTCTGCGGCTTGGGCAGCACGGGGCCGGGCCGCATGACGGGGGCCGAGGGCTTTATGAGCGGCGGTATTATGAGGCGCGGGGCCGGGCGGGGGGCCTGCGGCAGCACGGGCCGGGCACCCAGCGGCGGCATGCCCGGCTTTAGTCCGGGGACCGGCGGCTTGGCAGCCGGGGCCGGAGGCAAACCGGGCTTGGCCGGCGCGGCCGGGGCCGCGGCGGCGGGGGGCGGGGCGGCCGGCTTGGGCGGTTCCACCGGCTTGGGCTCTTCCTTCTGGCCCGACGGCCCGGCGGCGATGGTGCCTTCGGCCGTGGAATGGGAGAACATGAAGCGCTTGAGGTCGGGCTTCTTGGGCAGTTCCGGCTCGGGAGCGGGAGCCTCGGCTTCCGCCTTGGCTTTCTTGGGCTTGGCGGGAGCCTTGGCGGGCTTTTCGGCCTCGGGGGCGCCTTCCGCCGCCTCGGTCTTTTTCGCCTTGGGGGCGGCGGCTTTCTTGGCCGCGGGCTTCTTTTCCGCGGGCGCGGCGCCCTCTTCCTTCTTCTTGGGGGCGGCTTTCTTCTTCGGGGCCGCTTTGGCCTCGCCTTCGGGTTTAACCGCCGCGTCCTTCTTCTCTAAATCTTCATTTTCCTTCTTCTTGGCTGTCATTTTTCACCTCTTCGGTCGCGGGAGCTTCTTCCTGGGCGGCCTGCTGTCCATAGTTAGGGTTCTCTTCGAGGAATTTCTTGGCGCCGGCCAGTATCTTCTGGGCGGTCTTCTCGCCGATGCCTTCAAGGGAGCAGAGCTCCTCCTCGGTGAGGCCGGCGACGGTGCGGATGTCCAGGACGTTCATGGTGATGAGCGTCTCGGCCACCTTGGAACCGATGCCTTCGATCTTGAGCAGGTCCTGCATGGCCATATCGGTAGTGCGCTTGTTCTCTTCCTGGCGCTGGCCTTCGGACTTCACCTCTATCTCCCAGCCGGTCAGGCGGCTGGCGAGGCGGATGTTCTGGCCTTCGCGGCCGATGGCCATGGCGAGCTGGTCGTCGGGGACGATGACCTGCGCGCGCTTGCCTTCCTTGTCCAGCACCTTCACGGAGCTGACCGTGGCGGGGGAGAAGGACTTGGCGATCATCGTCAGGGTGTCCTCGATATAGGGGATCAGGTCGATCTTCTCGTTGGCGAGTTCGCTCATGATGACGCGGATGCGGGAACCGCGGATGCCCACGCAGGCGCCGACGGGGTCCACTTTAGGGGAATTGCTGCGGACCAGCACCTTGGCGCGGAAGCCGGGGTCCCGGACCACGTCCACTATCTCTATGACCTTCTCGGCGATCTCGGGCACTTCGGCTTCGAAGAGGGCCTTGAGGAAGTTGCCGGAAGCGCGGGACAGGACGATCTGCAGGCCTTTGTTCTCCTTGTCCACGCGGTGGATGATGGCGCGCACGCGCTGGTTGACGCTGTAATGTTCGCGGCGGATCTGCTCGGAGAAGGGCAGGATGGCCTCGGCCTTGCCGAGGTCCACAAAGATGTCGCGCCCGGCCACGTGGTGCACCAGGCCGGTGACGATCTCGCCTTCGCGGGGCTTGTACTCGTCGAAGATGCGGACCTTCTCGATCTCGCGGATCTTCTGGATGAGCACCTGCTTGGCGGTCTGGGCCGCGATGCGGGAGAAATCCTGGATCGGCACGGGGATGTGCACGTCGTCGCCGAGCTTGGCGCCGGGCACGTGCTTCTGGGCCTCTTCCACGGTGATCTCCAGTTCGGGGGTGACCACGGGGTCCGCCACCTTCTTGACCAGGAAGCCGGCCATTTCGCCGGTCTCGGGGTCTATGCCGGCCATGATCTGGGCGGTCTTGCCGAAGTATTTGCGCAGGGCGCTCACCAGCGAGTCCGTGATCGTCTTGAAGACGTCCTCGCGCTTTATGTTCTTCTCGCGCTCGAGCTGCTCCAGCGCCAGTAAAAGGTCCGATTTGTTCTTCTGTTCCTTGTTCGTCATGTTCCTTACCCCTGTATTATTTTTTCTTGAAGATCTCGTCGTCGGCCGGATGGAGCCGGGCCTCGTCGATGTCTTCCAGGCTGAATTTTAAGTCCCCGGTCAGCAGGAGCTGGCCGTTTTCAAAGCCGGAGATGTTCCCGTAATAGACGCGGGAGTTGTTCACCGGGCGCTTAAGCCTGACCTTCACCTGCTGGCCGGCGAAACGCTTGAAATCTTTTTCCTTCTTGAGCACGCGGTCCATCCCGGGGGAGCCGACCTCCAGGAAATAGCCGTTCTCGTAAAAATTGTTGGCGTCGAGGCACTCCCCGACCTTTTCGCTGAGCACGGCGCAGTCGTCCAGCAGCACGCCGCCGGTCTCGCGGTCCACGAAGAGCTGGATGAGCGGCTTGCCGTTATGGCTGGCCAGCTTGAGGTCCACGAGTTCGAAACCGCTCTGGGAAAGGGTTTTTTCTATCTCGCTCTCTAATTTTGACTTATCCATAAAAATCGCCTTATTAGTAAAAAAAGCGGCCTGAACAACAGCCACCTTCCATATATAATAATAGCAATTCCTCCCAGATAACACAAGCGCCCGGGGGGCGGGAGGCCGATTTTACACCGATTTTACACGCGGCCCGCCTACTGCCGGCCGGCAAAAAGTTATAATTTTCTCATGCAAATACCGACACATTCCGCAGCCTACCGCTTCCGCCGCGCCCTTAACTGGGTGCCACTCGGCTTCGCCTACGCGTTCCTCTACATGGGTCGCTACAACCTCACCGTCGCCAAGAGCGTGCTGGGCGACGGGGTGATGACCAAGGCGCAGTTCGGCGAGATCTTCGCCGTGGGCGCCTGGGTTTACGCCCTGTCGTTCCTGGTCACCGGGCCGCTGGCCGACCGGCTGGGCGGCCGCCTGGCCATGCTGGTAGGCACCGGCGGCTCGCTGGTGGTGAATTTCCTGATGGGCTTGGCCCTCTACGGCATGGCAAACTGGGGCTGGAACGTCTCGGTCTTTACCGCTTTCATGCTGCTTTACGCTCTCAACATGCACTTCCAGAGCTACGGCGCCATCTCCATCGTGACGGTTAAGGCTCCCTGGTTCCACGTGCGCGAGCGCGGCACCTTCTCTACCATCTTCGGCGCCATGATAGCCTTCGGCCTTTACTTCGCCTTCGACTGGGGCTTCGCGGTGGCCGAGGCCAGCCGCGCGGCGGCCGCGACCGACCCCTCGGTGATGGCCAGGATCTTCTCCGCCGTCTTCGGCTTGGGCGGGACGGGCGTGGACCAGAACTGGTGGATCTTCTTCGTACCGACCGTCATGCTCACGATCTTCTGGCTGATCATGTTCTTCTTCCTGCGCAACACGCCCGGCGAAGCCGGCTACAAGGACTTCGAAACCGGCGAAGACTCGGTCTCGGCCACCGGCGAGCGGCTGCCGGTGAAGCAGGTATTCCTGAAGATCATCACGCACCCGGTGCTGATAGTCGTGTGCGGCATAGAGTTCTGCAGCGGCGTGATGCGCAACGGCATCATGCACTGGTACCCGCTGTTCGCCGCCGAGGTGGGCTTCAAGAAAAGCTTCTGGGTAACGCAGAACTGGGGCCTGATGCTGCTGCTGACGGGCCTGGCGGGCTCTTTCCTGACGGGCTGGTGCTCGGACAAGATCTTCAACTCCCGCCGCGGGCCTATGGCGGCCATCCTCTACGGCGTGATGGGTGCGAGCGCCGGCATCATGGCGCTGACGCTGGGCGCCAATATCTGGTGGGCCGGAGTAGCGACGATGCTGATCTCGATGTCGGTGACGGGCGTGCACGGCATTCTGTCGGGCACTTCGACTACCGACTTCGGCGGCGCCAAGAACGCGGGCGCTGCCACGGGGATCGTGGACGGGATGGTGTACCTGGGCACGGGTATGCAATCCATCGTCATCGGCCATATTACGCCGGTGGGCGAGCTGGCCAAGGACCCTGCCAACTGGCGGATGTGGCCCGTCTTCCTGGTGCCTTTCGCCATCATCGGCTTCCTCCTCTCGATGAAGATCTGGAACGCCCTCCCCAAGAAGGCGAAACAGCCCGTCGCCGTCCCCGCCGAGCCCGAATACCAGCCCGGCACCTAGGGGACGCTGCTTCCTATCTTCCTAATGTAACAAGAACCGCCGGAGCAATCCGGCGGTTTCCTTTTTTACGGACCTCGGGAAGCCCAGTCGGGACTGACGGGGGTGTGGGGCCGTCGGGCACGCGGTCGCGCACACCGTGCGCGCCGCTCGTCACTCCCTCGGCGCGCTACGCAAGCGCCTTCAGTCCGTGACGTCCCTCCAACCCCACACCCCCGCCAGTCCCTCCGAACAACCTAAACATATTCTTACACCTTCCTACTACGGGATGTTTGTGCAGGCTCAGTATAGTTCCGAGTTCACTTATTCGTTAGTATAATGTTCAGCATGGGGTCCCGTCTATTTAAAACATTGAGAGTCTTTCTTGCAATACTTTCCGCAATTGGGCTAGGAGGAAGTCCAATTACTGTTGGCTCGATTTTAGGGTTTCACGGATTATTTGAGCAGTATAAGATTGGAAACGAACTCACTTTAACAAAGTACGCTTGCTACGCACAAAGTTCTGTCCTAGGGATTATCATTTTGTTCGGCCCCATATTTCCGTTAATCGCTTTAATATCGCTTGGATTGTTTATACATTCGTATTTAGAGAAGGAAAAACTGTCGTTTTTCAATATTTTTTGTATTTCGTCTGGAATTGTAGCAATCACAGTGTATTTACTGAGTGAGTTTGTACTGCGAAATTCGGGTTGCCCTAACTATTAGTCCTCACCGGGGAGATAGAGGAAACAGCTTTACCTATTCTTCCGAACTTTCACCATTTGAACGCGGAGAGATTCGGCGGTTTTGTTTTGTGACGGAGGGGACGGCCGGGGAGGGGTTCCGCGCGACTTTGGGGAGGGGGGACCCGCCCATAATTTCCCAAGGGCGGGGGGAACCGCGCAACGGTTCCCCTCTGCACAGGAGCGCGGGGCCCCTCCCCGGCTGGCCCCCGACTTCACATCTCGCGGTCTTCCAATGAAAAAGCCCCGTGAGGGGCTTCTTCATTTAGGTGCCGGGGGCGACTACTTCAGGTTCTTAGCAAAATACTCGAAGGCTTTGGCGAAGGGTTCGGGGGGGGCGCTGAGCACGCCGGCGCCCACCTGGCCCACGCCGGCGTTCTTGTGCGCCACTCCGGTGTCGATGAACGGCAGGATGCCGGACTTGGCCACCTTGATCACGTCTATACCCGTGGGCGTGCCGCGGAAATCCAGCGCCGGTATCTTGTAGATGTTGCTCTCACCCGCCGTGATCTCGTACATCGCCAGCGTATAGTTAAGCGCGTCCGCGGCCTTGCCGCCCACGAACTGCACTATGGCCGGCGCCGCCGCTATGGCGAAGCCGCCCAAGCCGTTGGTCTCGGTAATGGCGGAATCGCCGATGTCGGGATTGGCGTCGGCCTTGGTATAGCCGGGGAAATACAATGCGTCCGGCACGGGTGCCGGCCCGGTGAACCATTTGCCGCCGGTGCCGGAGAGCTGCACTCCGAACTCTGTGCCGTTGCGCGCCATCACCACCGCCACGGAAGAATCCTTCACGTCCCGGCCAGCGTCGAGCGAGGCCTTGGACAGCGCCATGCTCAGGTTCAGGAAGAAATGGTCGTTGCCGTTGATGAACTCCAGCACCTTGGCCGCGGTGCCCGGGTCGCGGGAGGTGTTGATGACCGCCGGGGCGATGGCCCGGTAGAACAGGGACGTGCCGGCCCGGTTGCGGTTATGCACCTCGTCGCCCATGTGCAGCGCCTGCGCCACCATGGACTTCAGGTCTATCCGGCCCAAAAACTCTATGGCGTCCTTCAGCGTCGGGTAGAGCACCTTCTCCATCCAGCGCAGCCGCTCTATAACTTCGGGCGAGTAGGCGCCGTAGCGCAGCACCTTGCCCAGGCCCTCGTTCTGCGTGGCGTAGGCGTAATTGCCGTGCTCCTCGTTCTTCACGATGAAGACCGGCATGGAAGCGGAGATGATGCCTGCCATGGGCCCGACGGCGTTATGCTCGTGGCAGGGCTCGTACTTGATCTTGCCGGAGGCGGCCAGCGCCTCGGCCTCGAGCGGGTCCTTGGCCAGCCCCTCGTACATCAGGGCCGCCATTATGCCGCCGCGCATGGGGCCGCACATCCGGGGCCATTTCACGGGGGGGCCGGCGTGCAGGATCAGGTTCTTCTTCATGCCGGGTATCACGTCGAGCGCTATCCCCATTCCCACCAGGGCGGGCTTGGCGGCCAGGATCTTTTCCATCGCTTTCGCGTTGGCCTTCTCTATGCGGGCGGAGAATTTGGCCGCCTTGGCGAACAGGGCCGCCTCCTGGGAGAGCGGGGGTTTGAACTGCACCTGCACGTTCTTCACGCCGGTATCGTTCAGGCCCTGCCTGAAGGATTCCAGGCCGATGTTTATGACTTTCAGTTCCGATTCGAAAAGTTTCATTTTTTACCTCTCTTGCCGGCAAGGAGGATGATCTCCCCGGCCAGGCGGCAGGCCCCGGCGTTGGAAGGCATCACCAGCACTCCGGCGGCCTCTAGCGCCTTCACCACCTTGAACCGCGCCTGGGGATCGGTCTCGGTGCCGGTCACCGAGGCCACGATGGAGAGCTCCTTGTTCTGGATGAAAGCCTCCACGATGGCGGGCATGATGTCCTCGAGCGGGCGCAGGTTGGAGCCGTAGCCCAGCACCAGGTCCAGCAGGAGCACCGAAACCTCCGGCTTCGCGGCCTCGGCCACTATCAGCCGGTTGCGCAGGGAGAAATCTATCATCGGGTGCGGCCGCCCGACGGTGAACTCGTCCTCGCCCAGGTCTATCACGGCGTGGCCCGACAGCTGCAGCGAATTCTTAAGTTTCAGTTTCTTATCGAGCGGGGCATTGGAGCGGACCTCGCCCACCAGTTCGGGCAGGATCACCTGCGCTTCGCTCACAAAAGTCCCGCCCGAGAAGAGCCCGCGCAGGAAGCGGCTCGTTTTCTTTTTGCCCGCCTCCTTCTTGGCGGATTCCACGGCCATCAGGTTGATGTCGTAAATGATCTCCTTGGCTTTGCCGACCTCCTGGCCCTTGGCCAGGCAGGCGGCCTTGAAGGCGGCCTCTTCCAGGGTTTTCGCGGGGTAGAAGTTGTCCTTGATCTTTTCTTTGATCTCGCCGCCCAGGAAGACGGCCACCACCGGCTTGCGGATCTTCTTTATCTCGGCGGTTATCTTCTTCAGTATCGAAGGGTGGGGGGGCTTTGAGACCAGCAGGATGACGCCGGTGCCGGGATCCTCGGCCAGCATGCGCAGGGCCTGCAGGAAGGTGAGGGCGCCGACTTCCTGTTTCACGTCGCGCCCGCCGGTGCCGATGGCCTGGGAAATGCCGGCCCCGGCGTTGGAGATCAGCGTGGTGACCTCCTGCAGCCCGGTGCCGGAGGCGCCGACCACGCCGACGCTGCCGCGCCGCACGGAATTGGCAAAAGCTATGGGCGTCCCGTTGATGATGGCCGTGCCGCAGTCGGGCCCCATCACCAGCAGGCCCTTCTTCTGCGCCTGCTTCTTGAGCGCCACTTCGGTCTCCACGGGCACGTTGTCGGAGAAAAGCAGCACGTTGAGGCCCTTTTCCAGGCACTCGGCCGCCAGGGCGCCGGCGAAACGGCCGGCTACGGAGATCACCGCCAGGTTGGCGCCTTCCAGGGTTTTTACCGCGTCGTCCAGGCCCGCCGCCTTGCGGTCGCCCGCGGCCGCGGCCGCCGGTTTTTTATTCAAAAGTTGTTCGGCGGCGGCAAAAGCCGCCTCGGCCGCGGCGATGGTCTCGGCGTTGACGGCGATGGCGAGGTCATTGTCGCCGGCCGCCTGTATCTCCGGGGTGAGAAGGCCGGAGGCCTTGATGATGCCCTTGTTCTCCCTGGTCGCCATGACCACCGTGGATTCTTTGATCCCGGCCATGGAGCGCAGGACGCTCGCCGCCTGCATGAGCATCACCGAGTCGTAATACGCGTCTTTTTTTATAACCGTCTTTATCATGATAGTGTCCTTAAGAAAAAGCGGCCGTCCGCGTTCCGGCGGGCGGCGGCGTCCCGCTGGTCACTGCCAGGGGAAAGTCTTCCTCTCGCCGAGGAAGGGGAAGCGCTCGCGGGTCTTGGCCACGAGCTCTCGCTCCACGGGGATATCGGAAACGAAGATGCCTTCCTTGGTCCCGCAGTCCAGCACGGTCTTGCCGAGCGGGTCGTAGCACATGGAGTTGCCGGAGTACTCCACCTTGCCTTCCAGACCGACGCGGTCCACGCCTATGCAGTAGGCCTGGTTCTCCACGGCCCGCGCGCGCAGCAGGGTCATCCACTGTTCGGCGCGGCGCATGGGCCAGGCCGCTATGGCCACGTACACGTCCACGTCGTGCGCCTTGCTCCAGAACAGGTAGGGGAAGCGCAGGTCGAAACACACGGCGGGCATCACCCGCAGGCCTTCCAGGGCGAAAACTTCCTGCTTGGTGCCCGCCTTATAGTACTTGTCCTCCTGTCCGAAAGCGTAGAGGTGGGTCTTGGCGTAGGCGTTCACGCGGTTGCCGCGGCGGTCGAGCGTGATCAGCTTGTTATACCCGCCTTCCACGCCGCCGAAGGAGATATTCACGTTGTTCTCCGCCGCCAGACCGGAGAAGAAGGCCCGGTCGGAATCGTCCAGTTCGGAGACCGCGGTGTTCATGGTGAAGCCGGACAGGGTCATCTCCGAAAAAATAAGCCAGTCTATCTCAGACTTGCGCTGGCAATTCTCCAGCAGGGTCTCGATCCTGCTCTTATTGGCTTCCTTGTCTTCCCACTTGATGTCGTACTGGCAGAGGGCGATCTTCATTTTTTCTCCGGGCGGCCTACTTGCCGGCCGCCTTTACCGCGAGGGCCACCTTTTCCTTGGTGACCGGCATGGACTTTACGCGCACGCCCACGGCGTCCGCCACGGCGTTGGCTATCAGCGGCGCGCACGGGATCATGGTGTGCTCGCCCACGCCGCGCGCCCCGAACGGGCCGTCGGGCTGGGCCACCTCGATAATGATCGGCACCACCTCGTCGGGCATGTCCATGGAGGTGGGGATCTTGTAGTCCGAGAAGTTCGGGTTCAGCAGCCGGCCCTTCTCGCTGTAGCGCATGTCCTCGTAAAGTACGGTGGCAAAGCCCTGCAGCAGACCGCCTACGATCTGGCCCTTGACGAGGTCCGGGTTGATGGCCTTGCCGCAGTCCACGGCCAACGCCACCTTCTTTATCCGCATCTTTCCGGTCTCTTTATCGACTTCCAGGATGACCCCAGCGGCGCCTGTGGTATAGTGCACGTTGGGATGGCCGCCCTGGCCGGTCTCCGGGTCGCTGATGGCCGAGGTGAACTCGGGCATGAACACGCCGGAGCCCATGATAGGGCCGCCCTTGAAGGTATGGTCCTCGGCCTGGATGCCGTTTATGACGAAGTCACGGAAAGGCAGGGAGAAGTCCGGCTTGGTGCGGCACTTCACGCATTCGTCCTGGAGGTACAGGGTGCTCTTGTCCAGACAGTGCACGCGCTGGACCAGGTCGAAGATGCGTTCGCGCGCCTCGAGGGCGGCGCGCTTGACGGCGTTGCCGCAGCCCCAGGTCACGTGCGAACCCACGGTCTGCCACTCGTAGGGGTTGCGGTCGGTGTCGGGCGTTTCTACCCGTATCTTGGAGACGGGCAGGGCCAGCACCTCGCCGGCTATCTGGGCCATGACGGTCAGCAGCCCCTGCCCCATGTCCATGCCGGACACCAGGATATTGACGCTGCCGTCCTCGTTGAATTTCAGGAAGGCGCTGGAGCTGGCGTTCGGGGGCATGGCGGGGGCCTTCCAGAAGCAGACCAGCGACTTGCCGAAAGCCTTCTTCGGGTCCTTCGACTTTTCCTTAACGCCCCATTTAATTTCCTTCTCCACCCTTTCTATGGCCTCGCGGATGCCGGTGGGGTTCATGTGCGCGCCGTAAGGCAGGGTCTCGCCCTCTTTGATGGCGTTCTTTTTGCGGAACTCCACCGGGTCCAGGCCCAACTGCTCCGCCATCCGGGTGATATGCGACTCGAGGCCGAAGAGGAACTCCGAGTAGCCGAAACCGCGGTACGCGCCGCAGGGCGGCAGGTTGGTATAGGTGCACATGGAGTCCACGCTGATATTGTCCACGCGGTAAGGCCCGCTGGCCGACAGGCCGGCGGCGTTCACCACGTTGGCGCCGTACTCCACGTAGGCGCCCGAGTCCCAGTACAGTTTGAAGTCCAGCGCGGTGATCTTGCCGGCCTTGGTGGCGCCCATCTTTATTTTCGCGGTGACGCCCAGGCGCTGGTAGGTGTTGTAGAATTCCTGCGCCCGGTTCCAGAGCAGTTTAACCGGGCGGCCGGGCACCGCTATGGCCAGCGCCGCCGCGATGATCTCCATGGTGACGCCGGCCTTGCCGCCGAAGCCGCCGCCGATATAGGTGCTGATCACGCGCACGTCCTTGTGGCTGAGGCCGAAGGCCTTAAGGGTCTCGGCGAAAACGTGGCGCTGGGTGAAGGGGGACTGGGAAGAGGTCCACATGGTCAGGCGGCCGGAGGCGTCGTAGAGGCCGATGGCGGAGTGCGGCTCGATGGCGCAATGCGCGTAGCGCGGCACCGTGTACGTATCCTCCAGCACCAGGTCGGCGTCCCTAAAGCCCTTCGCCAGGTCGCCCTTGCGGATCTTTCGCCAGTGGGCGATGTTGGTGCCCGGCTTGGGGAAGAACCAGGGCACGTGGGTGTAATCTTTGAGGTCCGGGTGGACGAGAGGAGAACCTTTCTCCAGCCCCTTCACGGCGTCCATCACCGCGGGGAGCTCCTCATAGTCCACCTTCACCAGCGCGGCGGCGCGCAGGGCGATCTTCGGGTCGGTGGCCACCACGGCGGCCACCTGCTCGCCCACAAAACGCACCACGTCATTGGCGAAGATGTAACGGTCGTTCATGTACAGGCCGAACTTGTGCTTGAAGTTGCGTCCGGTGACCACCTTCACCACGCCGTGGACCTTCTCGGCCCGGGCGGTGTCGATGGCCTTGATCCTGGCGTGCGCGTGGGGACTTTCCACCAGGGCGGCGTAGAGCAGGCCCGGCCCGAACTCCAGGTCGTCGGTGTACCTGGCCGCGCCCTTTATCTTCTCCAGCCCGTCCACGCGCTGCACCGACTTGCCGACCACTTCCAGGGCGTCGGCGGCCTTGGCGGCTTTCGCGCCCTTCTCAGGCCTGGTTATGAGTTTCTGGAGATCCATAGTTACCTCTCGTCAGCTGAGAACTATTTGCCGGTGACCGGGGCGCAGTTGGACATTACGAAGCGCACCGGGGAGGAGACTTTCAGGTTGTTCTGGCCGTAAATGCCGCTCTGCACGCACTGGCCGGCGGCGACGGGCAGCGCCTCCACCTTCACGGTATCGAGCGTCATGCGCCCGGGCTCTCCGCGCCAGAGGCGGCGCACGGAGTAGCGCACTGGGGCATATCCGACGGAAGCGTCGTTGATCATGACCCGCGCCCCGGCCGGCTCGGTGACCACGTCCAGAACCTCGTCCACGTAGGTCTGGGGAGCCGGCTGCTGCGCTACCATGGTCCGCTTGGCGCCGAAACCGAAGCCTTTCTGGGCCCCGATCCCGCCGTACATGCCCTGCTGGGGTACGGCGCAGGCCGCTAGCAGGGTCACCGCGGCCGCGAGCATGAAGTTCTTCATATTATTTCCCTTTCGCCGTCTCGGCGATAGCTTCGACTATGGGTTCGTAGCCGGTGCACCGGCAGAGGTTGCCGGCTATGGCTTCCTTGATGTCGTGCTGCGAGGCTTTCGGGTTCTTCTCCAGCAGTTCGGTGGCGGAGAGGATAACGCCGGGCGCGCAGAAACCGCACTGGAACGCGTTCTTCTCGTGGAACTTCGCCTGCAGCCGCTTCGTCCACTTGCGGGTGCCGGCGCCCTCGAGCGTGACCAGGTCGGCCCCGTCGGCCTCCACCGCCAGCGCCAGGCAGGAGCGGACGGTGCGGCCGTTCATCAGCACGGTGCAGGTGCCGCAATCGCCGCGGTCGCAGCCCACCTTGGGGCTCTTGATGCCCAGGCGGCCGCGCAGCGTGTCCAGGAGCACGTCGTTGGGCTCCACTTCCAGGGAGACCTTCTCCCCGTTCAGGGTGAAATTTATCCTGTGTGCTTTCATGGTCACCTCGCCCCGCTCAGGCTATGTTCTCCGAACCGTACTTGGGCCCTTTGCCGAAAAGCCGGGCTACCGCCGTTTCCAGCGCGCGGCCCAGCATCACCTGCGTCATGTGCAGGCGGTATTCTTTGGAAGAGCGGATATCGCTGATGGGGGAAACCTCCCGCAGGATCGCCTCTTTGGCCTTCGCCAGCGCCTTGTCGCCGAGCTTCGCGCCGTTCAGGACCGCCTCGGTAGCGGAACAGCGCACCGGCTTGGGCCCCAGCGCGCAGACGGCCACGCGGTAGGTGTTGTCGGCGAAAACCAGCGCGGCCACTCCGCCCTGGGCCAGGTCCTCGCCCTCGTAGCGGGAAAGCTTCATGTAGCAGCCGGCGTGCTTCTTTTCAGGGAGGCGCAGTTCCACGGCGGTCACGAGTTCGTCGGGGGCCAGGGCCGTCTTCTTGGGGCCGGTGAACCACTCCGCCATCGGCACGCGGCGCTCGCCGCGGATGCTGCGGACCAGCACTTCCGCGTCATAGACCGCCAGCGCGGGGGCGGAGTCGGCGGAAGGGACCGCGGAACAGATGTTGCCGGCCAGCGTGGCGCGATTGCGCACGCCGGTGGAGGCCACGGTGAGCGCCGCCTCCAGCAGCAGGGGGAATTTGCTCTTTATCACAGGGGACTCTATCAGGTCGGAGAAGGTGACCAGCGCGCCAAGGCGCAGGGTATCGCCTTTCAGGGACAGGCCGGCCAGCTCCGGCAGCGCCTTTATATCCACCACCACGTCGGGACGGGCCAGGCCTTCCTTCAGGTGCACCACCAGGTCGGTGCCGCCGGCGAGGGCCCGGGCTTTCTCCCTGTAAAGCGAAAAGACATGGAGGGCTTCGTCCATGTCCTTGGGCTTCACGTACTCGAATTCGGCAGTTATCGGCATTTTTCCTCCCGCTAAAATGACCCGGGCCGGAAGCTCGGCTCCCGGCCCGGCCAGACAAGGCTCAGGCGGTCCAGGCCACCACGCGGCCCATGGCCGACTCGAGCTCTATGCCCTTGAGGGGGAAGAAGCCCAGCCAGCAGCGCTTGTTGGACAGCTTGTCTATCTCGCCGCCGATGTTCTCGGCGTGCACGAGGCGCTTGGGGAACAGCTTCAGGTGCATGACCTGGTAGTAGACCTCCTGCGGGAACATCTCGTCCCATTTCTTGCCGTAGTTGGCCTCGAGCTTCTTCTCCGCCTCGATGAAGAGCTTGGGGTGCCAGTTGCGGATGATGGTATTCATCGGATGGTCGGCCGAACCGCAGTCCACGCCTATCCACTTGAACTTCATGTCCAGAGCCCACTTGTGAAAGCGCGGCCCCGGGCCGGGGTGCTTGCAGAAGTAGCGGACCTCGTCGCAGGTCTTCTTCTCGTACCAGGCGTACTTGTGGTAGCCGGTGTTGATGATGAGGATGTCGCCTTTGCGGATGTCGGCGCGCTTCATGAGCAGTTCGGGCTCGTAGAGGTCGTAGTCGCCCACGTCCTTGGAGATGTCCACGACGACGGCCTGCCCGGCCCATTCGCGCATTGGCACTTCGCCTATGGTGCGGCCGGCGCTGTAGAAATGGATCTCGCCGTCCATGTGGGTGCCCACGTGGTTGGAGGTGGTCATGATCTGGCCGTTGGCGCCCTGGCCCATGTGGGCCCCGGCGATGCGCTTAAAATATTGCAGCTGCAGCGGCATGTAGCTCGGCCACGGGGGGGTGTGGATGCTCAGCGGCTGGGTCAGGTCGTACATCTTGGCCTTGTCCAGGAACTTGATGAAATCATTGGGCTTCATAGGGGGTCCTCCATCGGGGAAAACAAGACTTCTTTATACTCAAATTTTAACAAATGCCGGGGGGCAAATAAAGACAAAAAAGGCGCCCCGGGAGGCGCCTTTCAGCGGCCGGAAGCGAGGTCAGTCGGAATAGCCGGGATACATCTTTTTGGCGCAGGCGGGGCAGAGACCGTGGGAAATGTCCGCGTCCGGCAGCTGGCGCTTCAGGTAGGTCTCTATCTTCTCCCATTCCCCGTTCGCGTCCCGGATCTTCTTGCAGGAAGAACAGACGGGCAGCAGGGACCGGATGCCGGCGAGTTCGGTGATATTCTCTATCACCAGCAGGGAATAGAGTTTGCCTTCGAAGCTGAACGGGGAAGCGGAAATGAGCGCCCGGATCACGGAAGTCCTGCCGCCCGCGGAAAAAGAAATGTCCGTAGGCTGCCGCATCACGGTTTTTCCGGCAAAGGCGTGTCCCACGGAATTGCGCAGCACGCAGTCCGCGCAGGCGGGCCCGGTGCCGCAGCCGCCGGCGGAGTCTTCGGAATGCAGGCAGTGCATCACGTCCCCGGCGCGACGGGCGTAGATCCGCTCTCCCTTGAGGATATCACGCCCGGCCTTGTTGCGGTAAAGGATACGGATATCCTCATCGGTCACCAGCACTATGGACGGGATGGCGTCCAGGGCGTGGCGCATGAAGACCGCATTATCGAAAAGCTTATCCACCTTATCGCACCCCGGGCCTAGTAAGACTTGGACATCAGCACACGCTGGGCCGAAGGCTTGCCGGTGAGGACGCACTTGCCCTCGCCTTTGGCTTCGGCCGGGATCTGGTCTTCGAAAGGGATATTGCGGATGCTGGTTTCGAAGCGCTTGGCCATCTCGTCTTCCTGCTCGGGCGTGCCGGCCCAATGCACCCAGGCAAAACCGCCGCCCTCGTCCTTGAAGAACCGCTCGAAGTCCTCGAGCTTGTCTATCACCCGCGTGCGTTCGGCCCGCAGGGCGCGCGCGTGCTCCAGCAGTTCTTTCTGCATGGCCGCCAGCGTGGGCACTATGGAGGCGATGGCCTCGGCCCGCGGCAGGAAAGCCTTGCGGCGCTTGCGCTGGTCGGCCGGGGCCTCGCCCTTTATCTCGGCCACGAAACGGCGGGCGATGCAGAGCGACCCCTTCTCGAGGTCCTTCGGCCCCACTTCTATCCGGAGGGGAACGCCTTTGCCTTCCCACTCGTAATATTTGGCGCCCGGCATGACGCCGTCGCGGTCGTCCACCTTTACGGCGACGCCGAGGGCCTTGAGCTCCGCGGCGACTTGCTTCGCTTCCGCCACGGTCCTGGCGCGCTCTTCGTCGCTCTTGTAGATCGGGATCACTATGACCTGCACCGGGGCCAGCTTGGGCGGCAGCACCAGGCCGGCGTCGTCGGAATGGGTCATGATGAGCGCGCCCACCAGGCGCGTACTCACGCCCCAGCTGCTGGCGTAAACGTATTCCAGCTGGCCGTCCTTGTTCTGGAACTTCACGTCGGCGCCCTTGGAGAAATTCTGGCCCAGGTAATGGCTGGTGCCCATCTGCAGGGCTTTGCCGTCCTGCATCATCCCCTCTATGGAGAGCGTCTCCAGGGCTCCGGCGAAGCGCTCGCCGGGGGTCTTGCGGCCCTTGATCACCGGCACGGCCATCACGTTCTCGGCGAAATCGGCGTAAACGTCCAGCATCTTCCAAGTCTCTTCCAGCGCCTCTTTTTCCGTGGCGTGGGCGGTGTGGCCTTCCTGCCAGAGGAACTCCGCGGTGCGCAGGAACAGGCGGGTGCGCATCTCCCAGCGCACCACGTTGGCCCACTGGTTGATGAGCAGCGGCAGGTCGCGGTAGCTCTGGATCCAGTTCTTGTACTGGGCCCAGATGATGGTCTCGCTGGTGGGGCGCACCACCAGGGGCTCTTCCAATTTGGAATCGGGGTCCGGCACCACCTCGCCGTTCACGGACTTGAGGCGGTGATGGGTCACCACGGCGCATTCCTTGGCGAAACCCGAGGCGTGCTTCTCTTCGCGCGTCAGGAAGGAAAGCGGGATGAAGAGGGGGAAGTAGGCGTTCTCGTGCCCGGTCTCCTTAAAGCGGTCGTCGAGCTCGCGCTGCATCTTTTCCCAGATGGCGTAGCCGTGCGGCCGGATCACCATGCAGCCGCGCACCGCGGAATGCTCGGCGAGGCAGGCGTTCTTTATAACGTCCAGGTACCACTGCGAGTAATCTTTAGCGCGGGGCGTGACCGCGCCCGCAGCCGCCGGCGCGGTTTTCTGGGATTCATTGGGTTTGTTCATAGATCGGTTCCTTATACTACTTCGCGTTCCTGATCTTGCGGATGACTTCGTTCACCCACTCGCTCTCTTTCACTACTTTGATCTGCTTGCCCTTCTCTATCCAGACGCCGCGGCCCTTGCCGCCGGCCACGCCGAAATCGGCGGAGCGCGCCTCGCCGGGCCCGTTCACCACGCAGCCCATCACGGCGATCTTCATGCCCTCGGAGCGCTTGAGCAGGTCGCGGTCGGAATAGATGCGGTCCTCCAGTTCGCGGACCACCTTGCCCACGTTCACCTGGCAGCGGCCGCAGGTGGGGCAGGAGATGAGGTCGGGGCCGTACTGGCGCAGGCCCAGGCTCTTGAGGATCTCGTAGGCGGCGCGCACCTGCATCACCGGGTCTTCGGTGAGGGAAACGCGCACGGTGTCGCCTATGCCCTGCGAGAGCAGCAGGCCGATGCCGATGGAGGATTTCACAGTGCCGGCCAGGAAGCTGCCGGCCTCGGTGACGCCGAGGTGCAGCGGGATATCGGACTTGGACGCGAAGAGGGTGTTGGCCATAACGGTGCGCTCGATGTCGTCGGCCTTGAGGGATACTACTATGTCGCGGAAATTCAGGCGCTCCAGGGTCCTGGCCTCGTCCAGAGCTTCCTTCACCATCTGCTTGGCCCATTCGTAGGGCTCCCAGCGCGGCTGGGGGTTCTCCCGCAGGGCTTTGAGCGAACCGGCGTTGACCCCTATGCGGATGGGGATCCCGGCGGACTTGCAGGCCTTCACCACTTCGGCCACCTTGTCCTTCTCGCCGATATTGCCCGGATTGATGCGGACCTTGTCCACGCCCTGCTTCACGGCCTCCACGGCCAGGCGCCAGTCGAAGTGGATATCGGCCACAAGGGGGATGGCGATGGCGCTCTTGATGCGCCCGAGGTTCAGAGCGGCTTCCATGTCGGGCACGGCCACCCTGATGATCTCGCAGCCGGCGTCCTCCAGGCGGCGGATCTGGTCCACGGTGGCCTTCAGGTCGCGGGTGTCGGTATTACACATGCTCTGGACCGACACGGGGCTGGAGCCGCCTATGGTAAAGCGGCCTACTTTCACTTTACGGGTCTTGCGGACCTTGTCGCGGCAGTCGCAGCCCATATTATTCCGCCGGCTGCGCGGCGGCAGCGGCGGCCTTTTTCGCGTCGCGGGACGTTTTGATGCGCATAATGTCGCTGTAGGTGGCGAACAGGAAGATGGAGAGCAGCAGGGCGATGCCGGCGCCGTTGACGTACTTCATCACCTCGCCGGTCACCTTCTTGCGGGTAACCCCTTCGACGAGGAACAGCACCATCCAGCCGCCGTCGAGCAGCGGCAGCGGCAGCAGGTTGAAGAACCCTACCGCCACCGAGATCAGGCCTATCAGGAAGAAGAAATCCGCCGCGCCGGTATGCGCGGCCTTACTGACAATGTTGACGATGCCGATGGGGCCGGCCAGGTCGGGCTTCTCGCGCTTGTAGATATTGGAGGCCAGCGTCTTCACGGTAAAGGCGGTCCAGTACCAGCACTGGTGCGCGCCCATGTGCAGGCCCTTGAGCAGGGGGACCCGGGCGTAATCAATGCCGTTAGCGATGCCGATCACGCCGCGGCCGGACCCGTCGGGGGCCTTTTTGGTGCGGAGCTTGACCGTGGCCTCGGCGCCGGCGCGCGAATAGACCAGGGTGACGTCCTTTTCGACGCGCGGGTAGATCTGCTCCGCCATGGCGGCCCAGGTGGCCACCTCGGTCCCGTTCACCTTCAGGATGCGGTCCCCGGCCTTCAGCCCGGCGGCCTCGGCGGGATACCCCTGCGTCAGGTCCGCGATGACCGGCTGGTTGGAGGGGACGGGCTCGCCCACGATCAGGATCACGCCGGAGAACAGCACGAAGGCGAGCAGGTAATTCATGACCGGCCCGGCCACCACCACGCCGAAGCGCGTGTACCAGGGTTTGGAGAAATATTCGTCGGGCGCCCCGGAAACCTCGTCTATGCTCTCACCGGCCGGCTTCACGTAGCCGCCGAGGGGGATGGCCCGGAGAGAATACCGGGTGGGCCCGCTGGTGCGGCCCCAGAGCTCGGGGCCGAAGCCGAAGGAGAAAGCCTCCACCTTGATGCCCGAGAGTTTGCAGACGATGAAATGGCCGAACTCGTGCAGGAAGATGACCAGCCCGAACGTGAACAGCACCGCTACGATGGATATCAGCATTGTTACCTCTTTTTACCTATCCGGGAAGCTATGTCGGCGGCCTTCTGCCTGGCCCACCCGTCGGCCTCGACAGCCGCGGCGAAGGTGAGCCGGCCCGCGCCGCCGCGGCAGGCCGCCAGGGTCTTCTCTACCGTCTCGGCTATGCCGGTGAACCGCAGTTTCCCGGCTATGAATTTTTCCACGGCCGCCTCGTTGGCGGCGCTGAGCACGGCCGGGTAAACGCCGCCGCGGCGGGCGGCGTCCAGGGCCAGGGCCAGGCACGGGAAGCGGCGGAAGTCGGGCTTGGCGAAATCCAGACGGGCGAGCTTGAAGAAATCCAGCGGCTCCGCCAGGGAGGGGGCGCGTTCCGGCCAGGTCAGGGCGTATTGGATAGGCAGCTTCATGTCCGGCCAGCTCAACTGGGCCAGCACCGAGCCGTCCTTGAACTCCACCCCGGAATGCACCACCGACTGCGGGTGTATCAGCACCTGCACCTTGGAGATCGGCAGGCCGAAAAGATTCTGTATCTCAATGGCCTCCAGGCCCTTGTTCATGAGGGTGGAGGAATCCACGGTGATCTTGGGGCCCATGCTCCAGCGGGGGTGCTTGAGGGCCTGCGCCGGGGCCACCTTGTCGAGGGAACCTTTATGGGCGTAGAAAGGGCCGCCGGAAGCGGTGAGGAAAACGCGGGAAAGGACCGCGTCGTACCCGCCGGGCTTCACGCCGGCCAGGCACTGGAAGATGGCCGACGGCTCGGAATCCACGGGGATGATCCTGGCCTGCCAGCGCTCGGCTTCCTTCATGAGCAGGCCGCCGGCCATCACCATGGGCTCCTTGTTGGCGAGGGCTATCTGCTTGGAGGCGCGGATGGCGGCCAGCAGCGGTGCGAAACCCACCGCCCCAGTGACTGAACTGAGAACGATGTCGGCTTCCCCGAGGGAGGCCATCTCGGCCAGGCCTTCCACGCCGGGCGGCAGCACTTTCACGCCGCGGGGCGCGGCGGCCTTCAGTTCCCGCCAGGCGTCATAGTCGAAAACGGAAACATAGGCCGGCTTCACCTCGCGCGCCTGCGCCAGCAGCGCCTTCACGCTGGAGTTGGCGGCCAGGCCCAGCACCCGCCAGCCCTTGCCGAGGTTCTTGACGGACTTCACGGCGTTGACGCCGATGGAGCCGGTAGAGCCGAGGATGACGATGTTCTTCATTCTTGGTCCAGGTCTCAGCGGGCCAGCACGGCGTAATAGTAGATCACCGGGGCCAGGAAGATGTAGGAATCGAAGCGGTCGAGGATGCCGCCGTGGCCGGGCAGGAGGTTGGACGAGTCCTTGGCGCCCACGGCGCGCTTGAGCATGGACTCGGCGATATCCGAGATCTGGCCGAAGATGCCTATGAGCACGCCGGCGCCGGCCGCGAACAGCGGGGAGAACTCGCCGCCGGTCAGGCGGCTCACGCCCCAGGCCGTGAGGATGGCCGCGAGGAAGCCCGCCGCCGCGCCCTCCCAGGTCTTCTTGGGGCTTATGGAGGAAAGCTGGCGGCGGCCGAAGGATTTGCCGAGGAAATACGCGGCCGTGTCCATGATCCAGACGGTGATGATCAGCATCAGCGTCAGGGCGAACCCGCCGGGGCGAAGGCCGCGGATGGCGATGAGGTGGAACAGGCACCAGGAGATCATGAAGATCCCGAGCAGCGTCAGGCCTATGCGCTCCAGGTATTTCTTGGGGGAGAACAGCTCCCAGGACATCACGCCGATCACGGTCAGCGCTATAAAGAAGCCGGCGAAATTGTCGCCGCCGGCCTGGGCCGCGGAGTAATGGTCGAAATAGAGGGCCGCTGGCAGCAGCAGGCCGAAGAAGTAGAGGGGGACCTCCTGCACCGGCTTGGAGCCGAGCTTCATCAGCGTGGCGAACTCGTAAAGGGAGATGGCGATGACGGTGAACACGAAGACCGCGTAGGCGGGCCCGCCGGCGCGGATCAGGAGCAGTACCACCGGGATGCCGAACAGCGCGGTCAGAACTCTGGGTAAAAGCATTATCTTCCTCTCCTTCTCTCGCGCGCCTGGTAGTCAAGCAGCGCGGCTATGAACTCTTTCTCGCGGAAATCGGGCCAAAGCGTTTCGGTAACGTAGAACTCGGCGTAAGCGGCCTGCCAGAGCAGGAAATTGGAAACGCGCAGTTCGCCGGAGGTGCGGATGAGCAGGTCGGGGTCGGGCAGCGAGGGGGAGTAGAGCAGACCGGCGAAAGACTTCTCATCCACGCTCTTCACTCCGGCCGCAAGGGCCTTGTTGACGGCGTCTGTTATCTCCTGCCTGCCGCCGTAGTTGAGGGCTATGTTGAGCGTCATGCCCGTCCGGCCCTTAAGGCGCTCCACGGCCTTGTCCATAACGGCCCGCGCTTTTTTGGGCAGCTGGTCCAGGCGGCCGCTGAACATCAGCCGCACGTTCTCGCGCTCCAACTCGTCGGCGTAGGCGGCGATGGTGCGCTCCAGCAGGAACATCAGGGCGCTGACCTCCAGCTTGGACCGGCCCCAGTTCTCGGTGGAGAAGGCGTAGATGGTGAGGGCCTTGATCCCGGAATCGCTGGCCGCCTTGACCACGGCGTGCACCGAATCCACCCCGGCCTTGTGGCCGGCCACGGCCGGCAGCCCCCGCTTTTTGGCCCAGCGGCGGTTGCCGTCCATGATTATAGCCACATGGGCGGGCAACCGGGCGGGGTCGAGGGAGCTGCTTTTCGGCATCAGATGGTGGTGAGTTCCTTCTCTTTGGCGGCCACCACGTCGTCCACGTTCTTGACGTAGGTGTCGGTCAGCTTCTGCACGGCCTCTTCGTGGCGGGCCAGGTCGTCCTCGGAGATCTCCCCGGCCTTCTGGGCCTTCTTGATCTTCTCGAGCGCGTCGCGGCGCAGGTTGCGCATCTGCACGCGGGAATCTTCGCCCATGGAGTGCACTATCTTGACCATCTTCTTGCGCTGGTCCTCGGTCATGGGGGGCAGGTTGATGCGGATGACCCCGCCGTTGCGCGAGGGGGAGGAACCGAAATCCATCTTGCGCAGTTCGGCCTCTATGGCGTCCACCGCGCCGGCGTCCCAGGCGCGGACCTCGAGGGTGCGGGGCTCGGGAACGGACACGGCCGCCACCTGTTTGAGCGGCACCTTGGCGCCGTAATATTCCACGTAAACGCCGTCGAGCAGCTGGGGGTTGGCCCGGCCGGTGCGCAGCGAAGTGAGTTCGCGCCGGAACTTATCGACTTTCTCCATCATCTCCATCTCTGCTTCGGCGATGACTTCCTGAGCGGATGTTTCTGCCATAGAACGCCCTCCTGTGCGCGCGCCGGGAGGCCGGTCGCGCAAAGGATAATTATATTATTTTATATGGGTAACAGACTACCAGTTGGCAAAAGCGTAGGTCAGTGAAACGGTAACGGCCTTGCCGCCCAGGTCGGGCTTGAACGGCTTTTCATTTGAGGCCAGCGGCTGGCCGGCCGCCTTAAAATCCAGCGTCTGGCCGTTCTTCACTATAAGCCGGTATTTGCCGGGGGTATAGGAGCCGCCGCCGGTGAAATTGGAGGTTATATCGCCAGGGTCGCCGAACAGGATCTGCTTGAGCCCCACCCTCAGGGAGAAGTTTCCCGCAGCCAGCAGAATACCGGCCTCCGCATGCGCCCCGGAGGCCTCTCCCTGAAACGTGCTGTGCACGGCGTTGTTGCCGCTGAACACTACCGGGTCCGAAATAGTGTACGAGTACATGTCCGCGCCCGCCCCGGCAAAGAGGCCGAAGCCCCGCGTTATCCGCCGAATCACATAAAGAGTGGCGGTGTTAATCTCCGGCTCCAGCATAAGCGTGGAGCCGCCCCTTTCGTATTCCACGGAGCCGCCCATCTCTTTTCCGGCCGCTATCCCTATGGAATATTTCTCCGACAAAACCCTCTCGTAGAATAGCCGGAAGCGGCCGCGGTTGGGGTCATAGGCCACGGAGCCACCGGGGTAGCCGGCAGGTAGCGCGTCGAAGCTGTCCTTATTGCGGGAGAACAGGCTCGAATGGCCCAAAGTTAATCCGATATGGTTCTTTTTATCCGCCCCGCGCGCGCCCAAAGCCACAGTCGGCTTAAGCTCTTTCTCTTTTTTCGCGGGTGCCACCGGCGCGGGCGCGATCTTTTCCGCCGCCGGAGGGCGCACACCGTAATTCTTCACAGCCTTACCCGAAGCGCCTTCAGATATTTTCAGACCGGCATCACCGCCTTGCGCCTCCACCACCAAGCCGCCTTCACTTAAAATGCCAGCCTGGCCAAACGCCTCCGCTTCCTCCGCCGGTATCTCCACCGCCAGCACGCCTTCGGCGGCCAGGTCGGCCTTAAGCTTCTCCGCGGCCGCGCGCTGCGCCGCCGTCGCGTCGGGCCCAAGCAGCAGCACGGCGCTGCGCCCATGCAGCGGCTCCGCCGCCCCCGCGAGCGCAGTAAAGACAAAAACAATTGCCGCACTTATCCTGAATTTCATTCCTAATCTCTTCAATTAACAATCACAACAACTTTCACCTGGCCCAGTTCTCAGGAGGAAGGTCACCGTTTATTTTCACTCCCGACAATCTCGGACAACAATTCCAGCAGATTCGTCTCCTCCACTTGGTTAGACCCCTTGTAAATAAAATCCACAAAGACCCATTTCCCGTTTTGTTTTTCAGACACCGCACGCAAATTTGATATTTCTTGGGCCTTCCCACCCGAAACCCCACTCACAGAGACATAACACTTTTCTCCGGTTAAAACTGCACTAGCAGCTTTATACGCTGGCCAAGGATCTTGACTGAAGAGAAACGGGTCAAAATCAAGGCTTTTAATCAAATCTCCCTGATTCGTATATATCTTAAAATTCGTTTGTAACTGCGACTTCAATTCAGGAGAAAAAATATCTCCTTTTTTTTCAATTGCTGTGGGATAAACCGGGGTATTTCGTGCATTAAATGCAACAGGGACATACCAGTCATAGAAACCCTGGACAAAATTTAGACATGAAATAGTTTCCGGATCCGATGCCTTCTTCTCAACACATCCAGACATGAAAACCCCAACGATTACTCCGGCAGCAATTTTTTTATTTAGCATAGCATGCCTCCCGAACTCAAAAGGCTATTCCCTTTAAATTTTGAACCAAACTTCGCCAGAATCCATGGGAGCCCTGACGATATATCGCATAAGAAGGTGTTTGATTACCGTAAGGAGATACCTTATTCGGATTCTGAACAAAATCTGAAACCCATGTTCTACCATTCCACACCTGAATGTGTCCCGCAGGATTAGGCCCGGGCTGAAAAACAACGATGTCTCCTTTTTGGGGAGAATATCCATCAGGACCTATCACCTTAAAGCCATTTTTCTCAAGAAATGCCCCATAATCCTTTGCCATTTCGGGGCGTTTTGACACATCCAATCCACCCGCCTCCAATCCTTGGCGAACAGCTTTGGCACAGGTATGTTGAGATTTTAATTGAGCATTAGCATCTATCCATCGGACAAATTTATTAATGTCAACTTCTTCCCCCATAGGGTCAGTAAAGTTAACCGGATTATCCATCACATACACGTACAAGTTAACCCCACCATTAAACCCAATAGGATCCTCCTGGGTAAAGGCCCCACTGGAAGGATCGTAATAGCGGGCACGGTAATTGTAGTCACCTGTTTCCAACTCGTACTCACGGGCGGTGAACAGGCGCAGGTTGCCTACTGAAGACCTCTCCAAGGGCTGGCCTTGCGCGTCCGTTATGGCGGGGCGGCCATAGGCTTTGTACTTGTAGGTCTCGACTATTTTGGCGTTCTCGTCGGTTATGGCAGTTATGCTGCCCAGGGCGTCGGCGTGGTAGAGATAGTTCCTGCAATCAGGCTTTGACATTATCAATGGTTCGTCTATGCCGGGGCCATTGGTATAGGTGTTGATAGGGTTGCCGGCGGCGTCCAG
>MGTV01000033.1:8735-31138 GCA_001799635.1 Elusimicrobia bacterium GWA2_62_23 | reverse complement strand
GGATAGCGGTTATATCCAGCACAGCTGGATTTACCGGGACCATACGGGCTTACGGCGACAGCGCGTCTGAACAGAACAGCGCGGCCGGCACGGTGTTCATAAAGACGCCCGGGACCAACGGCACGCTGATTATCGATAATAACAATATTGACACCAACAGGTATGCCGGGATACCGTCCAGCGACCATACCGGTGCTTTTGACCAGGTGCGGCTGAACAGGCGGGGAAACCTTTTGCTTGCTTATCCAAGCACTATTACGATAAGTGCTGTTACCGGCGATGGGACTACCGGTTATCTGCGCGTGGATGACAATATCAACTTCGCCGGGGCATACACCTTGTCCGGGTTCGGGCTTTTGTTATCCAGTATGACTAACTTTTCAGGGCTTACTGATTTGACCGTGGGCGGGTCCTCAGGCGCAGTAATAACGCATGAACTTAATACTACCGCGGAGGTGCACAAAGCCTCTTTCAGCGTTACAAATCTTACTATAGCCACCAACGGTCAGATAAACGTGACTGGAAAAGGCTATGCAGTCAGCCAGGGGCCTGGCAAACAGCTTTGTGCCAATGCTGGCGCGAGTTACGGCGGGGAAGGGGGCAGTGTGCAGAACTGTCAGGGGCTTACCTACGGATCTTACAGCGCACCGGTCAACCTGGGCAGCGGAGGGGCTCATCAATCCGGGGGCGGCGCCGTTATTTTGAATATCTCAAATAATCTTTCGCTGAACGGCTCGATATTAGCAAACGGCAACGGAGGGGTTCAGCTGCCAGGTTCGGGCGGGAGCATCTACATCACCGCCGCTTCCATGACCGGCAGCGGCACACTTGACGCCGGCGGGGGTAACGGTACTTATGATGGCGGCGGCGGCGGACGGATAGCGGTTATATCCAGCACAGCTGGATTTACCGGGACCATACGGGCTTACGGCGACAGCGCGTCTGAACAGAACAGCGCGGCCGGTACGGTGTTCATAAAGACGCCGGGGACCAACGGCACGCTGATTATTGATAATAACAATATAGCCACAGCCAGATACACCGGTGTTCTGGCTGGCGATAACACTCTTGATTCCGTCTACTCCGTCAAAAAGAGCAGCGGCGCCTTCCTCTCGTTCAGTACTCTCACGATAAAAGGGGAAAACGCCTTCTTCGATGGCGACAACACCAGCACCATTACCGTCAGCGGCAATGTCTACGGCGGCTCGTTCCCGGAGGTCTGGGTAAGCTCATTCAGCGTTAAATGGGGCGCCGCCGGTAATCCCACCAACGCCCAGTTCACGGCCGAAGTCTCCTCGCACGCTGATTATTCGCTGATAGAGCGGTCAAGCGTCACATATAACCGCATGGCCTGGTGTACCGGCGTACTGAACCCTAATACCACCTATTATGTCAGGACCAAAGTCGCCGGTTATGCCACTCTGAAACTGCTTGCGACCGACTATATAGTCGTCGGCGGGACGATAACTCTTTCCGCCGTGCCCGGTACGCCGGCTAATCCGTTCACGGGGGTTTTCTATTCCAGCATTACTCTAAGTTGGCTGGCCAATGGCAATCCGCCGTATACTGAATTCCGCGTGCAAGCCTCTACCTCTTCAGATTTCAGCGGCACCCTTTACGGCCCCGCCGCCGGGCCGGCGGTCTGGCTGGTGGCCACGTCCACCACGGTGGTGTCGTTGCCCGGCGGGGATGCCGAAGCGGCATGCGGCTTCAAGATGTTTGACGGAACTTCAGTGGTCCCGTTCGCCTGTTCGGTCCACGGGCCCCTGTTCTATTTCCGTGTGCAGTCCAGAAATCTAAACAGTGTGGAATCCGGGTTCGAAGTTCTGGGTTCGACTGCTACACTGATTATAGATTCCAGACTGAAAATGCATAAGGCGGGGGTAAATTACAATATACTCCTTGTCGATCCTGGTGACGCCAACGCCTCAAAACTTCGCATACAAACCCCGGAAGGCATAAAAGCCGTAAAAAAAATGCCATGATGTTTTATGTAGTATCTGTGGCGGCATCGGAATGTCCGCCAGGCCGCTAGGGAATATGTATACTATCCCGGTACCCCCGTATGGATAGCCCGTGAGATTGAAAAAACATGAAGCGCTATTTTATTAAGAATGGAACCTGCAAACTTGAGGTGACGGACTGGGAGGGCACAGACCCCTCGCTAACGCCCATTCTCTTCATGCCGGGAATGCTTGGGACTGCCGTAAGTTTTCAAAACGAGATCGAGACGAATTGGCGGGACAGGCGCTGTGTCAGTCTTAGTTTCAGGGGCCGCGGGCAAAGCGATGCTCCCGGTCAGGGCTACCAGCTTGCGGACCATGTTTCCGATATCGTTTCTGTTGTCGAGCAGCTCGCCCTGATGTCCGGTGTAATTATTGTCGCCCATTCCCGCGGAGTCCCCTATGCCCTGGGATTTGCCGCAAACCATCCGTGCGCGGTAAAAGCTCTTGCGCTTTTGGACCACCCTCCTTTCCACCTTCCCATTGAACCGGCGTGGGCTGAAAAACTGTGCGCTCAAATAAGACCCGGAATGCCTCCCGAAAAAGTGATCCGTGCGTTGCAGCGGGAGGCGGACTTCCGGGACCTGCGGGGGGCGCTGGCGGGGTTGACTTGCCCGGTCCTGTTGGTGGCCGGGGGGCAGCCTGGTTCCATGCTTTCCCGCGAAGATATCGCCGAGTTCGGTCGGGGCATCAAATCCTGCGTTCTTCATGTTGAAGAAGGCGCCGGGCACGAACTGGAGACATTGCCGCTCCGTAAATTGCTGGGTCCGATGATCCAGTGAGCCTGGGGCTCGGATCTGAATAGCCGACTTAAGCGCTGAGGTGCGTAAACCATGGGAACTGTATTTTCTGAAACTCTGAGCAGGCTGCGCACGGAGGGAGGTTTTTCTACCGCTTACCGCTTCTATCACGACAACGGCGGCGCGCCCGTGCTTAAGGTCTCTTACCGCAAATACCTGCTGATGGAGCAGGGGAAGAACCTGCCGGGGGTGGAGAGGCTGCCGAAACTTCTGGTAGCCCTGCGGCTGCCTCAAAATACCCCGGCCGCCAGGGAGCTGGTGGCCGCCTGGCTGAAGACCTTGGCCGGAGAAGAAATCTACGCGGACCTCTTCGCCCCGTTGCTAGCTAAAGCCGCGGCCACGGCGTTTACCCCTGTGGAACAGGCGCTGCGGCGGTCCATTGCCGATAAGAAGTGCTACATGACCGAGGCGCAGGCGCTGGCCACGCTTTCCAGCTTTGAGGCCTATAAATGCGCCTTTGCTCTGGAGTACGACTGCGGCGCCTGGACTCCGGAAGAGCTGGCGAAAACCCTGCGCATAAAAAAAGCCGAAACGCAGAAGGCGCTGAAAGACTTTGCCGCCGCGGGGCTGGCGAAAGAAGTGAAGAAAGGGGTTTATAAGTCCAGGCTCTCCGGGCAGATGGTGGTATATCCCTCCCTTCTGGCTATGCGGCAGGAAGTGCGCGAGAAAGTGCGCGGTTACATAAAACGGCTCGAGCAGGAGAGCCACGCGCAGTATTCGTCCATAGGCCTGTTCCGGGCGGATTCCGACGCCCTCAAGGGGTATTATCCGCTGCTTAAGTCCACAGTGGAGGCATCCCACTCCTACTCGACCGTGAAAAAAACCGGGAACTCCGCGGCCTTCTTTGTGATCGGGCGGGTGCTGAAAATGTGGGACTTCTGATTACTGTTGTAATTCTCACAGTACCGCGCTTGATTTCGTGCCATTGCGCTCGCAGCGGCATCTAACCTGTGGAAAAATCCCCTTCACGGCAGTCTCTCAATTCCGTTCTTGGCTTCTTGGCCGAATAACTATAAAGACCCCTAGGGTCACTAAAAACGCGTCCGCCCGTGCGCTCCTGCCCTAAGCCGCCCGGGCAATCCGGCTGAGCACGAACACCAGCGCCTGTTGGGTATTTGGCCTCAGGGCGTTCCTGTTTTCAACCTGTAGAATATGAACATAACCTTAGTGTGTGGCCCCGGAAGCAGCAGAAGAACGGCATAGCCGGGGAAATAATAAGGAAGAAGTCTGACGGAGGAGAAAAATATGAAGAAAATGGCGATGATGATAATGGATCTGGCGCTCTGTTGCGGTGCGGTTTTGTTCTGCGTTTCCGGTGTGGGGTATGCCGGTGGGATTGAGGACCTGAGAGCCGTTTCCGGACAGGAAACTATGGCGATCATCGAGGCCGGGATCCCAGAACCGCAAAAAGCGGCGGACGGAGGCAGTCTGTACGGCAAAGCGGGAGTGGCGCCGGTCAGCCTGTATATAAGGATGGGAGGGGAGCTGGCCGTATCTGGCTCCGCCTCCTTTGCGGCCAGGAAAGACTCCCATTTCTGCACCGAGTTTTCCTGGAACGAGGGCTCCATGACCAGGGTCCCTAAGCGGACCTACCCTGAATTCAAACCGCAGCACGGCCTGCTCTCCATCCCGGATAGCATACCTTCCAGCTGTGACTACGGCAGGGAAGGCGGCATCAGCCTGAGTTTTTCCGTCCCAGGGCGCGCCGAGGCTTATAGTTCAGTGGCCGTGCTGGAAGGCGGCGGCGGGCCCGCTGAACAGGAAGTGGCCTGCAGCATAATAAGCGCCGGGCCCTCCGGCGGGGCGAAAGAGATGCTCAACTGCAACGGTACGGTGCGGCTGGACGCCTCCGGCCAGGCCAAGGTGCGGGTGCTGATGGCTAAAGAGGCGGCGGTAAAGTCCACTGCCGAATGCCCCGCAGGCTGCGGTATTCCGGACCCGCTGGATATTTCGAACGATAAACTGGTTGAATTCGGCTCGGTGTGCGAACTTGGGAAGAATCCGGCGGACGCCGTAGCAAACGCGACGCTGCTGATGAACCAGCCGGTTATCCGGTTGCAGACCAATATAAACGTGTGGACCTACACCAGCTACACCGGCGCCTATATTCAGGCCCCGTACAAGGCTATCGGCGAGGCGGCCGTTTCTAAGATCTCAGGGCTGGCGAAGTACAACTGGCTGGCCTGCATCCCGGTCCAGGGGCGTATCCGCTAAAAGAGGCGTAATCTGTGCCTATTCTGCGGTAATGAAGAAGTTTAAGGAGAACGAGACAATGAAAAATCTGATGCTGTTAACGATGGCCATGCAGTTCTGCGGCGGGATCGGCAATGCGGCCCAACTTGAAAGGATCAGGGCGGCAGAGACGCTGGATGTGACTCAGGCAGCCGATATGCGGGTTCCGGAGCCCGGCCGGGGGGAACGCGCAAAATTGGAGTTGGGCGTGGTTCAGGCCCTGAAAAGTCTCAGTCTTCTGGCCTCCGATGGGACCGGGCTGATGATGGAGTACATCCTGCGCAGCGCCGACGGTGAAACAATAGCCGACCCGTTCAGGGTAACCGCGTCGCTTCCTCGGCCGAAAGGCACGGAAAAAATTCGCGTGGTGATAATGACATACTACGACAGCTCGAATATGCCGGCCAACACGTTGCTGGAAACCCAGAACATAGATCTCGAATTCGACGGCCAGGTTTTTCGTGGCGTGGGCCGGGGGGTGAAGCTCTCTGAAAGCCACATAGGTTATGGGTACAATTACCGCCATGAAATAGCGGTGGTGGTCGATGGTGTCTGGCTTACCGACCCCGTGAGTGATTCCCATAATTTCAGGTTCAAGCTGGGGTGGCGGTAGCGCGGGCCGGGGCGCGGATGGCTGAAGAGGCGCCAGCAAAGTCCTCCCCCTGTAAAGTGCGAGCGCGGGGATGTCCGGCTGGAGATTTTCGGCAAGATCAACGCGGCCGCGCGGGAAATCGGGAATTGGGGATCAGCGTCCCCTCTGCTAACCCCGCAGTGAGAGCGTGCCTGTTCTCCGCAATTTACAGGGAATTTACCCGCCCTTTATGCTGCCTTGACCGGTCTTTCCTAAACTATGGGGGATGAACCGGAGAAAAGAGAAGCTGATAAAGTGGCTGTTCACGGTGACGGCGTTCGCCTCGCTGGCTTTTCTCGTAGGCATTGTGCTGGTGCTGTTCAAGGAAGCCCTCCCGATCTTCAAGATAATTTCTCCCAAGGCCTTCCTGCTGGGGACCAGCTGGTATCCCACGGCGGAACCGCCGGAGTTCGGCATCCTGCCGCTTATCCTGGCCTCGCTGTGGGTTACCGCCGGGGCGCTGGTGATCTGCGTGCCGCTCGGAGTGGGCAGTGCCCTCTACCTGCACGAACTGGCCGGCAATAAGCAGCGCGCGGTGCTCAAGCCGGTCATAGAGATCCTGGCCTCCGTGCCTTCCATCGTCTACGGTTTCTTCGGCATGGTGGTGCTCGCCCCTTTCCTGCAGACGGCTTTCGACCTGCCCATAGGCCTCACCGCCTTTACCACCAGCGTGATCCTGGGCGTAATGGCCACGCCCACCGTGGCGAGCATCGCCGAGGACGCGCTGAGCTATGTGCCGCGTTCGTTCCGCGAGGCTTCCTTCGCCGTGGGCGCCGACCGCTGGCAGACGCTGACCAAGGTCATCATCCCGGCCGCCGGGTCGGGCATCTCTACCGCGGTCATCCTGGGCATGAGCCGCGCCATAGGCGAGACCATGACCGTGCTGATGGTGGCCGGCGGCTCGGCGGTGATCCCGGAATCCATCTTCGACCCGGTGCGCCCCATGACCGCCGCCATAGCGGCCGAGATGGGGGAGGCGCCGGTGGGCAGCGACCATTACCACGCGCTGTTCGCCATAGCGCTGATACTTTTCCTTATAACCTTCGCTTTCAATATCGCCGCCGAACTTATCAGCCGCCGCTACCGGCTTAAGCTGGGGCTTTCAAGATGAGCGCCGTTAAGAGAAACAACCGGGGCATAGTACAGAAGGCGGGTTTCGCCTTCCTGGCGGCCTGCATGGGCGCCAATATCCTTTTCCTCGGTGCCATACTGTTCTTCATAGCGGCCAAGGGCCTGGGCACCATCAACTGGGCCTTCCTGACGCAGGTGCCGCGCGATTCCATGACCGCCGGCGGTGTGGCCCCGGCCATACTCGGCACGTTTTACCTCACCCTCGGCGCCATCCTCTTCTCGCTGCCGCTGGGCGTGGCCTGCGCGGTGTACCTCACGGAGTATTCGCCAAAGGGCTGGATAGTGAACGTGCTGCGTATCAGCATCAATAACCTCGCCGGCGTGCCGTCGGTGGTGTTCGGGCTGTTCGGCCTGACCGTCTTCGTCAAGTACCTGGGCTTCGGGGTTTCCATTCTGTCCGGTTCGCTTACCCTGGGCATCCTGGCCCTGCCCGTCATCATCTCGGCCGCGCAGGAAGCCCTGGTGGCGGTGCCGCAGTCCATAAGGGAGGCCTCGCTGGCGCTGGGCGCCACGCAGTGGGAGACCATCCGCAAAGTGGTGCTGCCAGCGGCCCTGCCCGGCATCCTGACCGGGGTGATACTCAGCGTGGGCCGCGTGGCAGGAGAGACCGCCCCCATACTTTTCACGGCCGCCGCTTTCTACGTAAAAGGTTATCCCGATTCCGTTCTTTCGGAAGTAATGGCGCTGCCCTACCATATCTACGCGCTGATGACCGAGGGCACGCACCCCGAGGAACAGACGCGCATCGCCTACGCCTCCAGCCTGCTGCTGCTGGCCCTGGTGCTTTCGGTTTCGATGCTGGCCATCTGGATAAGGCAGCGCCAAAGGAAGGCATACCATGCATGACGTGAATATCGACCACGAGAGGCAGATGGGAATGGAGGGTTTTCATCCGGCGCTGGTGAGGGGGCCGGTAGGCATCAACCTCAATTCCCTGGGCGAGGCGGACATGTTCGGCTCCGAACCAAAGATAACGGCCCGCGGCGTGAATTTTTACTACGGCTCCAAACGCGCCCTCAATAATATCAACATCGCTTTCGCGGCCCGGCGGGTTACGGCGATCATCGGGCCTTCCGGCTGCGGCAAATCCACCTTCATCCGCCTCCTCAACCGCATGCACGAACTGGTGCCCGGCAGCCGGTTCGAAGGGGAGATCCTGCTCGACGGCCTGGATATCCTATCGCCGGCCTGCGACGCGGCCGACCTGCGCAAGCGCGTAGGGATGGTGTTCCAGAAGCCTAACCCATTCCCCAAGACCGTCTTCGAGAACATCTCCTACGGGCTCGAGGTCAACGGCATGACGGATAAGCGCGCTATAGAGGAGAAGGTGGTGGATTCGCTCAGGAAAGCCGCGCTCTGGGGCGAGGTAAAGGACAGGTTGAAGGACAGCGCCCTGGGTCTGTCCGGTGGCCAGCAGCAGCGCCTCTGCATAGCCCGCTGCCTCGCCGTTTCCCCCGAGGTCATACTTTTCGACGAGCCCTGCGCCAGCCTCGACCCCATCTCCACCGGCAAGATAGAGGAACTCATCCTCGAGCTGAAAAAAGAATACACCATAGTCATAGTCACCCATAATATGCAGCAGGCGGCGCGCGTTTCCGACAGGACGGCCTTCTTTCTTATGGGCGACCTGATAGAGGAAGGCCGCACCGAGCAGATCTTCAAGGCCCCGCGCGACAGGCGCACGGAAGACTATATAACCGGGAGGTTCGGATGATGCAAAGACATTTTGACGAGGAACTCAACCATCTTAAAGGCCAGCTGGCGCGGCTGGCGGCCATGGCCCAGGAGGCCATCACCGTGGCCGTGGAGGCGCTGAAGAACCGCGACGCCGCGGCGGCGCAGCGCGTGATAGATTCCGACGTGGGGATGGACAGCCTGGAACTGGTCATAGACGACAAGTGCCTGGACCTGATAGCCCTGCACCAGCCCATGGCGGGCGACCTGCGCTTCATCACTACCGCCATAAAGCTGAACGCCGAGCTGGAGCGCATCGGCGACCTGGCCGTGGACGTGGCTCAGCGCGCGCTGGAGCTGGCTGGCAAGCCGGAGCTCAAGCCGCTGGTGGACATCCCTCGCCTGGCCGAGATCGCCAAGCGCATGACCGGGGACGCCGTAAAGGCTTTCCTGGAAGGCGATACGGCGCTGGCCAAAAAAGTGATACTTTCCGATTCCGAAGCGGACGAGTTGAAACGCGCCGTGGAGAAGGAACTTGTCTACGATTATATGGTTAAGGACGGCTCCACGGCGGACCGGGCCGTGCCGCTGCTGCTGGCGGCCCGCCACCTGGAGCGGGTCTGCGACCACGCCGTCAGTATGGCCGAGGACATAATTTACATGGTTTCCGCGGTAGTGGTGCGCCATCACCCGGAAGAGCTGAAGTAGCCTCCCTCCGGGCCTTACACGCATTTTACATGGGCTTTAACCGGGCTTCATCCGGCTTTTCTATCCTATACGTAAGACAAGCGGACAAGGAGAAAAAAGATGGCTTTCAATTTCATGCCGAAAGAAGAGAAGTTCTTCGACTTCCTCACGCAGCAGGCCCTGAACCTGACCAGGGCGGCCGAGTATTTCAAGGCCGCCGTCAAGGACGGCGTGCTGGACGAAGCCGAGGTCAAGAAGATGCGCGACCTGGAGCACGAGGGCGACACCCTGGCCCACGAGATCACGGACATGCTCAACCGCACCTTCATCACCCCCATAGACCGCGAGGACATTTACGCGCTGGCCAACAGCCTCGACGACGTGCTGGACCTGCTCAACGCCATGGCCAACCGCATAAAGCTCTACAAGATAAAGCCCAACGACGAATACTTCGCCCAGTTCATAGACCTGCTGGACCAGTCCGCGGCCTCCCTCGCCAAGGCGGTGGAGCACCTGCACGACACCAAGCGCGCCCGCCGGGTGCTGGACCACTGCATAGAGGTGAACCGCCTGGAGAACCTGGGCGACGCCGTGCGCGAAAAGGCCATCAGCCACCTCTTCGAGAACGAGAAGGACCCCATGGCCGTCATAAAATGGAAAGAGATCTACGAGACCGCCGAAGGCGCCCTGGACAAGTGCGAGCACGTTGCCAAGCTCATAGAGTCCATCCTGGTGAAGCATGGATAGCACGCTCATAGCCATCATCTTCCTGGTGGCGCTGGCGCTGTTCTTCGACTTCCTGAACGGCTTCCACGACGCAGCCAACTCCATAGCCACCATAGTGGCTACCCGCGTACTGTCCCCGAAATACGCGGTGATGTGGGCGGCCTTCTTCAACTTCATCGCCTTCGCCTTCTTCGGCCTGCACGTGGCCGGCACCATAGGCAAGGGCATAGTGAACATCGCCCAGGTGGACAGTTATGTCATCTTCGGCGCGCTGGTGGGGGCTTCCGCCTGGAACCTCATCACCTGGTATTACGGCATCCCGTCCAGCTCTTCGCACGCGCTGGTGGGCGGGCTCATAGGCTCGGCCCTGGTGAAGGCGGGCCCCGGCATGCTGGTGATGAAAGGCATCATAAAGACGCTGGTATTTATAGTAGTCTCGCCGCTGGTGGGCATGCTGCTGGCCATCGTCCTGGGACTCATAGTTTACAACCTGGTGGCCAAACAGACGCCGTCCAAAGTGGACCACTGGTTCCGTAAAGGGCAGCTGGTCAGCGCCGCGCTCTACAGCCTGGGCCACGGCGGCAACGACGCGCAGAAGACCATGGGCATCATAGCCGGCCTTTTGTTCAGCGCCGGCTACCTGGGCACGGAGTTCCACGTGCCCCTCTGGGTGGTACTCACCTGCCACGCGGCCATAGCCATCGGTACCATGTCCGGCGGCTGGCGCATAGTGAAGACCATGGGAGACAAGCTCTCCAAGCTCCGCCCGGTGGACGGCTTCTGCGCCGAGGGCGCTGCCTCCATGGTGCTGTTCGGCGCTTCGGCCATGGGCGTGCCGATAAGCACCACGCACACCATCACCGGCGCCATAGTGGGCGTAGGCACGCTCAAGAACATCAAGGCCGTGAAGTGGGGCGTGGCCGGCAACATAGTCTGGGCCTGGGTCATCACCATCCCGGCCGCCGCCGCCATCTCCGCCCTCTTCTACTGGTTCGCCGTTCGCGTATTCTAGCCGCTCCCTGCCCTCCGGAAGGCGCCAGTCGCTTCCGGAGGGCTTTTTTATTGCCCGGCAGGGCGGGAGGGGCGGCCAAAGTTGTATAATTTACGTCTAATTCAAGCGGAAGGAAGCGCATTACGATGAAAAGCCAACAGATACGCGAGAGTTTTTTGGAATTTTTCTCCAGGAACGGGCACCCGGTAGTTAAGTCCAGCCCGCTTATCCCCGAGGGCGACCCCACGCTGCTCTTCACCTCCGCCGGCATGGTGCAGTTCAAGCCCTATTACCTCGGCCTCAAGACAGACATGAAGCGCGCCGCCTCCTGCCAGAAAAGTTTCCGCACCACCGACATAGACAACGTCGGCAAGACCATCCGCCACCTGACTTTTTTCGAAATGCTCGGCAACTTCTCCTTCGGCGATTATTTCAAGAAGGAATCCATCGCCTGGGGCTGGGAATTCCTGACCAAGGACATGGGGCTGGACGCCCGGCGCCTGTACCCTTCCATCTACAAGGGCGGCGTAGCCCCGCGCGACGCCGAGGCCCGCGGCATCTGGGAGAACATCCTGCCGAAAGAGCTGCACTCCCATATCATCGAGCTGGGCGACAAGGATAATTTCTGGGCGATGGGCGACACCGGCCCCTCGGGCCCCTGCTCCGAGATCTACTGGGACCGCGGCGAAAAGTACGACCATAAAGGCTGCGCCGGACCCGGCGCCTGCTCGTGCGACCGCTACATAGAGATCTGGAACCACGTTTTCACGCAGTTCGACAAGCAGCCCGGCGGCGTCTACAACCCGCTGCCCAAGAAGAACATAGACACCGGCATGGGCCTGGAGCGCCTCACCTTCATAGTGGAGGGGAAAGAGTCACCGTTCGAGACCTCGCTGTTCTACCCGATCATAGAGGCGGCCTCCGGCCTGCTCAAGTCCGACTACCAGGCCTCGCCGGAGAGCGTTTCCGCCTACCGCATCATAGCTGAACACCTGCGCGCGTCCTCTTTCCTCATTTCCGAAGGGATCATCCCGTCCAACGAGGGCCGCGGCTACGTGCTGCGCCGCCTTATCCGCCGAGCCAGCCGCTACGGCCGCATGCTAGGCGCCCGGGACCCTTTCCTGCACAGGCTCACGCCTTCGGTGTTCGGCATCTTCAAAGGTGTTTACCCCGAGGTGGAAGCCGCCGCCAAGCAGATAAATGAGACGCTGAAATTCGAGGAGCAGGGCTTTATAGAAACGCTGGAGACCGGCGAGAAGTACCTGTCCGACCTGCTGGCCAAATACCCCAAGGGCATTCCCGGCGACGAGGCCTTCAGTTTGTACGAGACTTACGGTTTTCCTTTCGAGCTCACCCGCGAGCTGGCCGAGAAGAAAGGAGTTGATGTGGACGAGAAGGGCTTTCACGAGGCCCGCAAGGCCGCCCAGGCCACCGCCAAGGCCGGCTGGAAGGATTCCGGCGAGAAGAACGCCTTCATCTTCCAGACCGCAGAGGAAAAACTCCCCGCTACCGTTTTTAAAGGTTACGACGTGACCGAGACCGGGTCCGCCGTGCTCGCCCTGCTGGACAGCAAGGGTAATATGCTGGAGAAACTGCCGGCCGGAGCCGAGGGCTACGCCGTGCTGGACATCACTCCGTTCTACGCGCAGAGCGGCGGCCAGGTGGGCGACACCGGCTCGCTGATGTTCGAGGGGGCCGAGCTGGCCTCCGTGACCGACACCCAGAAGCCGGTGGCCAAGGTCTATTTTCATTCCATCCGCACGCACGCGCCGCTCAAGACCGGCATGAAGGTCTCCGCCCGCGTTTCCGGGGACCGCTACCGCACCGCCTGCAACCACACCGCCACGCATGTCATCAACGCGGCGCTCAAGTCCGTGTTCGGCGACACCACCCGCCAGGCCGGCAGCGAAGTTGACCCCATGCGCTTTCGCTTCGACTACACCATAGCCAAAGCCCCCACCAAAGAAGAGATCTCCCGCATAGAGGAGATGGCCAACGCCGCCGTGCGCGAAGACTACCGCGTACACAAGGCCCTGCGCCCGCTCGCTGACGCCAAGGCCTTCGGCGCCACCACCCTGCTGGGCGAGAAGTACGCCGACCCCGCGCGTTTCATCCTCATCAACCGCGGCGGCTTCGAGACCGCCAAGGACCGCTACAGCCTGGAGCTGTGCGGCGGCACCCACATAGACCGCACCGGCGAGCTGCTGGTGATAAAGATCCTGAAGGATTCTTCCGTGTCGCGCGGCGTGCGCCGCATAGAAGGGGTAGCCGGCCCGGCGGCGGTCTTCTACCTGTCCGGCCTGGCCAAGGTGGCCGAAACCGTGGCCGCCCGCCTGTCCGTGCCCGCAGCCGAAGTGCCGGCCCGGGTGGAGCAGCTGCTGGAGAACATCAAGGAACTTAAGAGCGGCAAAGCCAGGTCCGCCGCGGCCGCCCCCAAAGAAGGCCGCCGGACGCTCACCGAGGGCATAGACGGCTCCGGCTCCAGTTTCCTGGTGTACGACGCCGGCGCCGCCGAGATGAAAGAGCTGCGCGGCCTGTCGGATGAGATCAAGAAAGGGCTGAAAGCCACCCTGCTGTTCATCTACTCGCGCCTGGGCGAGAAATTCACTTTCATAGTGACGCATACCGGAGACGTTAAGGCCGACGCCTCCGCCATAGCCAAGCACGTGGCCGAAGTGGTGAACGGCTCCGGCGGCGGCCGCAAGGATTTCGCGCAGGGCGGCGGCGAAGTGCCCGCCGACATGCCGGGGTTCGAGCGTCAGCTGGTAGAGCTGGCCAGGAAACATATTTAGGCCGGTTTTGGCTATAATATAAGCAGCGATTTGCGCGCCCGTAGTGAAATGGATATCACGGGAGCCTCCGAAGCTCTAAGTGCAGGTTCGATTCCTGCCGGGCGCAATCAGATTTTCCGGGGGTAGTGCCGCAGTCCATTCCGCCTGATGAATTTCGAAGAAGAGATCTCCCTCCTGATAAAATCCCGCTACCCGCTGGTGCTGGTGGATACCATAGACGAAGGCTACGTGCTGGGCCAGCTGGCCGGCGTGGCCGGCGACCAGCGCCTGGCTTTCTACTCGTGGTCGCTCAGCGAGGGCCTGCGGGTGGGGCAGAACCAGAACGCTTTCTACAAGAGCGGCGACCCCGCCGCCATGCTGCGCATCGCCAACGACCTGGTGAAAGAGCAGCAGCCGGCGCTTTTCGTTTTCTGCGACCTGGACCGGTTCCTCGCCGACGCGGCCCCGGCCCGCCTTTTCAAGGACCTGCTCAACAAGGCCAAGGGCACGCCCACCACCGTGGTGCTGCTCGGGGCCGAGGTGAAGCTCCCGGCCGACCTGGCCCCGCTGGCCGCCCGCATCTCCGGCGGCTACCCCGACGAAAAGCAGATCCTCGCCGAGGTGAACCGCATGGTGGCGGATTTCAGGCTTAAATCCTCCGCCCTCTCCGTGGACATGCCGCCGGAAACCCTCATGCGCGTGGTGAAGACCCTCAAAGGCCTTTCCCTGCAGCAGGTGCGCAACGCCATGAACCTCTGCCTGCTCAAGGACGCGGCTTTCGACGGCCGGGACGTGGCCGAGCTGGAACGCTTCAAAAAAGAGGCGTTCGACCGGGACGGCATCCTGGAATATTTCGGTTCCGAGCAGCCTTCGGGTATAGCCGGCTACGCCAACCTCAAGCGCTGGGTGAGCGACCGCAAGAAGACCTTTTTCTCCGACGGCCCGCTGCCGCCGCCCAAGGGCGTGCTGCTGCTGGGCGTGCAGGGCTGCGGCAAGTCCCTGGCCGCCAAGGTGACGGCGGGCGAACTGGGCATTCCGCTCTACCGGCTGGACCTCACCCGCCTTTACTCCAAGTACATCGGCGAGACCGAGGAGAACCTGCGCAAGGCGCTGGCCACGGTGGAGCGCCTGTCCCCGGTCTGCCTGTGGATAGACGAAATAGAGAAGATCTTCGCCTCCTCTTCCGGCGACATAGACGGCGGCGTGTCCAAGCGGGTGCTGGGCACCATGCTCACCTGGATGCAGGAGCGCAAGGACCGTTCTTTCATAGCCGCCACCTCCAACGACATTAACGGCCTGCCGCCCGAACTGCTGCGCAAGGGCCGCTTCGACGAGATCTTCTTCGCAGACCTGCCCGACGTCTCCGCCCGCGAGGGGATAATAAAGATCCACCTGCTCAAACGCGGCCTGATCCCGGCCGAATTCGATACCGGCGTGTTGGCCCTGAACTCGGAAGGGTTCAGCGGCGCCGAAATAGAGCAGGCCGTGATCTCCGCCCTCTACAGCGCCTCCGGCGCCGGGGAAAAGATCTCCACCCAGCACGTGCTCACCCAGCTAAAGCAGACCAGCCCGCTTTCTGTCATCAAGGCCGAGGCGGTGGGCTTCCTGCGCAACTGGGCCAAAGAGCGCAACATCCTGCCGGTGTAGCCGCGTTTCGCCGTCCTGTTACGCTATGCCTGATCCCGAAAATGTCCGCCCGGAAAGCGCGCGAACGCCGTTCAGGGCGGATCTTGTGCTGTTGGCGGTGCTCGCTTACGGGCTGGCCCTTAGGCTCTTCTTTCTCCGGGAACCGGTCAGGCTGGACGAGTTCTATACCTATTTCAATTACGTCGTCTACCCGTTCCGGCACATCCTGTCCACTTACGACGCTCCGAACAACCACATCTTCCATTCTTTGCTGGCGCGCTGTTTTTACCTGCTGGGCGGCACTTCCGAAGCCGTTCTGCGGCTGCCGGCTTTCATAGCCGGCTGCGCGCTGATCCCCGCCGTCTACGAACTGGTCCTGGCCCTCGGTTTAAGCAGGAACTCCGCCAGGCTCGCCGCGTTCTTCACGGCTTCTTCCGGCGGGCTGGTCTATTACTCTGTCAACGCGCGCGGTTATTCTATCCAGGCCCTCCTGGCCGTGCTCTGTCCATTGGTTTATCTGGCGCGTGGCAGGGCGGCCATGCCGGCCGCGTCCCTGGCCCTGCTCTGCGCGCTGAACGTGCTGGTACTTTATACGGTGCCTACGGGGCTGATATTCGTGCTGCCGTTCTTCGCCTTTTTATTCCTGGACCCGGGCGGCTTCTCCCGCGGCAGGGTAGCGGCGCTGGGAGCCTGCTGCCTGCTCCTCGCGGCGGTACTGTATGTCCCGGTATTGCGGCAGATGGCGGCGGCCATGCATGGCGCCGTTGGCGGGCCGCTTCTTCCGGTCCTGGGCGTAGCGCTCTCAAGCCTGACGCCCGGGGTAATGCCGGCCTTTCTCCTGGCTCTCTTCGCCGCGGCCGGGCTGTTCTATTCTCCTAAGAGCGCCTCCCGCCTGCTTTTTTTCTGTTCACTGCTGCTGCTCCCGCTCCTTGGCATAGCGCTCCTGGCGCTGATCTTTCCTTCGGCCACGCTCCTGCCGCGCTCCTTCCTGGTACTGTTCCCGTTCGCGTATATTCTGGCCGCGGCCGGCATGGAAACGGCGCTCCGGGCATTTTCCGGCTGGCGCCTGCGGGCTTTGGCGGTTGTTTGCGCTCTGGTGCTGCTGCGCGGGGCCTGGGAGGACGTCGCAATGGCGAGGAACAGGGGAACGCTGTTCTATCCGGACCGGGACTTATTCGACTACTACAGGAGATCCGTCAGGGAAACCATGGAGGGCTTCTCCAAAAGCGGCGACTGCATAGCGGGGACCGGGTCGGCCGACAGCCTGGTAGCGTTCTATACTTTCGAAAGAGATCCGTTCTCCTGGTGCAATTCCAAGGACGCCGCGGCCAGGGCCGCTTTGAGCCGCATCTTCATCCTGGCGGATAACCCGGGCAACCTCCTCGATTTCTGCAGGCGGAAGGTGGACCAGGGCAAATGGCTCCCGCCCGAAACGCTGCACAACTACGGCGAAGCCGGGCTTTACCTCCTGCGCCGCCAGGCCAAGCCTTCTCCCTAGGTCCAAAGCCCGGCCCCGGTTGGGTTCAAAACCTCTAGTGGGTATTCTCCGTAAACCGATAAAAAAACCCGCCGTGAAGCGGGTTTTTTTTATTTAAGGGGTTCTTTAACGCCAGTTGTCGAAGAAGATGTTCTTTACCGTCTCTTCCGTTTCCAGGTAGGCCAGTTCCACCCTCGCCGCCGCCGGGTCAGGGTACAGGGTCCGCCTGCCCAGGTAGTCGGTGGCGGCCCGGGTCTCTTTCACCACCCCGGTGAAATACAGCGGGCCTTCGTGCTTTTCCCCGTGGTGCAGGGCGCCTATGGCCGTGGCCGCGCCGGAGCAGCTCTTCTCTATCAGGTATTTCAAAACCTCTTTCTTCACCAGCCGGTGGGTGGCTTTCTCCAGCACCAGGCCGGTGATCAGGCAGCCAGCCCCTTCGGCGGCCTTGAAGCCCTCCTGCTGCGAGAGGGCGATGGTGATCTCCATGCCTTCGGCGTACAGCCCTATGGGGCCGGGGATGAACTTGGCGGCCGAGTAGAGGCGCTCCATGGACTTGAGGTCCTTCTTCATCAGGTATTTGACTATGGCGGGGCGGTGGACTTCCAGCGATCTGTAGGCGTTGGAGCAGAACCCGGAGTAGCCGTCCATAGCGTTGAGCACGCTCGCAGGGTTTTTAGGCTGGTAGGCACGGCCAGCGGCGTCGTAGAACCTGGCGGTGCCTTCGAATTTAACGGTAAGGGAGTTCTCGGCCGAAGGGCCGCGGGTCCAGGTGACTATGCCCAGGTCGCCGCCTTTGTCGTTGCCGAACTGCATGCGCATGGAGAAACCGCCGTCCGGTTCCCGGCGGAAGGAGGAGCACCGGTAATAGACTTTGAAGCCGCTGGCGCCGGAATTGACGTTCTGCGTGCCCGGCAGGTAGCCGTAGTCCGAGCGGCCCTGCAGCCAGCCGGTCCACTTGCCGGTGCCTTTCCTGGCGGCGGGCTGCGCCGGCGCCGCCGCCGCCGGCTGCGGGGCTATCTCCGGGGCGGAGGCCGGGTCGGCGCCTCCTGAAAGCTCTTCTAAGGCGGCGGAGGAGGGGGCGTCCCGGAAATCTTTCGGGATATGCTGCCGCGGCCCGGGCCAGGCGAAAGCCGCGGTGAGAAGCAGGAAAGCCAGCAGCGTATAGGTCTTCATAAAGCAGCCTTTCGGCTTACTTAATAGTTTTGCAGGTATTCCGGCGGTTGTCAATGGCGGCAAAAAAACCCCGGCCGGGTGGCCGGGGTTCTTTGCGGGCGAAACGCCCGGGTCAGACCGCGAAGGCCTCGGTCTTCTTCAGCAGCGCGTCTATGACGGCGTTGAGGGTGTGGCTGGGGCGCATGGCCGCGCCGGTCTTCTGCCGGTCGGGGTGGTAGTAGCCGCCCATGTCCACCGGCCGGCCCTGCGCGCCTATCAGCTCGGCGTTGATCTTGGCTTCGTTCGCCGCCAGCTGCCGGGCCGTCTCCTCGAAACGTTCCCTCAGGGCCGCGTCCTTCTCCTGGGCGGCCAGCGCCTGCGCCCAGTAAAGGGCCAGGTAGTAATGGCTGCCGCGGTTGTCTATCTCGCCCACCTTGCGGGCGGGGGATTTGTTGTTGTCCAGGAACTTGGCTATGGCCTGGTCCAGCGTTTCCGCCAGCGCCAGGGCCTTCTCGTTGCGGAACATGTTGCCGAGGTGTTCCAGGGAGGCGCCCAGGGCGGAGAACTCGCCGAGCGAGTCCCAGCGCAGGTAGCCTTCTTTCTGGAACTGCTGCACGTGCTTGGGGGCCGAGCCGCCCGCGCCCGTTTCGAACAGGCCGCCGCCGGCGAGCAGCGGCACCACGGAAAGCATCTTGGCGCTGGTGCCCAGCTCCAGGATGGGGTACAGGTCGGTGAGGTAGTCGCGCAGCACGTTGCCGGTCACGGAGATGGTGTCCTGGCCCCTGCGGATGCGCTCGTTGGAATACTTCAGCGCCTCCACCGGCGGCAGTATCTTTATGGTGAGGCCGGCGGTGTCGTGGTCCTTGAGGTACTGCTCCACCTTGGAGATGACCTGCGCGTCGTGGGCGCGACCCTTGTCCAGCCAGAAGATGGCGTGGGCGCCGGTGGCCTTGGCGCGCTTCACGGCGAGCTTCACCCAGTCCTGCACGGGGATGTCCTTAACGCGGCTCATGCGCCACACGTCGCCCTTCTCCACCTGGTGCTCCATGAGCGCCTTGCCGTGCGCGTCCACCACGCGCACCAGGCCGTCGGCGGGGATCTCGAAAGTGGTGGGGTGCGAGCCGTATTCCTCGGCCTTCTGCGCCATCAGGCCTACGTTGGGCACGCTGCCCATAGTGGCCGGGTCGAAAGCGCCGTTCTGGCGGCAGTCGTCCATCATGGCCTTGTACACGCCGGCATAGCAGCGGTCGGGCACCAGGGCCAGGGTCTCCTGCAGTTTGCCTTCGGCGTTCCACATCTTGCCGCCGTCGCGCACCACCACCGGCATGGAGGCGTCTATGATGATGTCGCTGGGCACGTGCAGGTTGGTGATGCCCTTGGCGGAGTCCACCATGGCCAGCGCCGGGCGCCGGGCGTACTCGGCCTTTATGTCGGCCTCTATGGCGGCCTTCTGGTCCGCGGGCAAGGTCTCGAGCTTCTTGTACAGGTCGCCCAGCCCCATGTTGGGGTTCACACCCAGAGCCTTGAAGGCGTCGGCGTGCTTCTTAAAGACGTCCTCGAAGAACACGCCCACGGCGTGGCCGAACAGGATGGGGTCGGAGACCTTCATCATGGTGGCCTTCAGGTGGACCGACAGCAGCAGGCCCTCTTTCTTCGCGGTCTCCAGCTGCTCGGCGTAGAACTTGCGCAGGGCTTTCGCGCTCATGAAAGTGCCGTCCACTATTTCGCCCTTGGAGGCCTTCACGGTCTTGAGCAGGGTGGTCTTGCCGCCCGCAACCAGCTCTATCTTCAGCTCGCCGGCGTGCTCCACGCAGACGGACTTTTCATTGCCGTAGAAGTCGCCGGCGGTCATGTGCGCCACGCGGCCCTTGCAGTCCTTGCTCCACGGGGAGAGCTTGTGCGGGTGCTTTTTGGCGAAATTCTTTACGGACAGCGGTGCGCGGCGGTCGGAGTTGCCTTCGCGCAGTACGGGGTTCACGGCCGAGCCCAGCACCTTGGCGAACCGCTCTTTCAGTTCTTTCTCGGCCGGGGTTTGGGGATTTTCGGGGTAGTCCGGGATCTTGTAGCCCTGTTCCTGCAGCTCCTTTATGGCGGCCTTTAGCTGCGGCACGGAGGCGCTGATGTTGGGCAGCTTTATGATATTGGCCTCGGGGTTGAGCGTCAGCTCGCCGAGCCTGGAGAGGTTGTCCGGGATGCGCTGGGCCTGGGTGAGATTCTCGGGGAAGTTGGCTATGATGCGGCCGGCCAGCGAAATGTCGCTGGGCTCCACTTCTATGCCGGTGCCTTTGATGAAGGCGCGGACTATGGGCAGCAGGGAATACGTGGCCAGGGCCGGGGCTTCGTCTATTTCGGTCCAGAATATCTTATGCGTGGGCATGGTTTCTCCTTGGTGCTCGCGTCATGTTGCGGGCGGCGGGGCCGCCTCCTGATTTTTCGGGTTTCAGCAAAAAGAACGGACGGAACTTCCTAGGTATTCTAATAAAGGCCGGGGGGGGCGGGCAAGCGTAGTATAATAATATCCTGAACATGGCTGACCAGGGCATTAAAACCATCCTCGTTACCGGCCCCACCGGCTATATAGGCGGCCGCCTTATCCCGCGCCTGCTCGCCGGCGGCTACCGGGTGCGCGCCCTGGCCCGCCACCCCGAGAACCTGGAGGGCCGCCCCTGGACCGGCAGTGTGGACATTTACAAGGGCGACGTGTTCTGCGGGGCTGGGCTGGACGAGGCGCTTAAAGGCGCCGACGCCGCCTACTACCTTATCCATTCCATGGCCGACACGGCCGATTTCGAGGCCTTTGAAGAGGTTTCGGCCCGTAATTTCGCCAGGGCCGCCAAAGCCGCTGGCGTAAAGAAGGTCGTTTACCTGGGCGGCCTGGGCGGAGACGCCGCCAGTCTTTCCCACCACCTGCATTCCCGCCACCGGGTAGGGGAGATACTGCGCCAGGCCGGCCTTAATGTTGTGGAGTTCCGCGCCGCCATAATAGTGGGTTCGGGCAGCATCTCCTTCGAGATGATCCGCTATATGGCGGAGCGCCTGCCGTTCATTCCCTGCGCCAGGTGCATGCGCGACACCCTCTGCCAGCCGCTGGCTATCCGTGACGTGCTGGCCTACCTGGCCGCCGCTATGGGAAGCCGCGCCGCCGACGGTAAAATAGTGGAGGTCGGCGGTTCCGCGGTGCACCCGTACCGGGAACTTATGAGCATCTACGCCGAAACCCGCGGCCTGCGGCGTGTTTTTTTCTCCTGCCCGTTCTGGTCGCCAGCCCTCTGCGCCCGCCTGGTGGGCCTCATTACCCCGGTGCCGGCCGTGCTGGCCAAACCCCTGCTCGAGAGCCTCAAGAACGACGTGGTCTGCTCCTCGGACGACGCCCTGCGCCTGTTCCCGGAGATCAAGCCCCTGGACTACCGCACCGCCGTGCAGTACGCCCTCATGCGCGTGGCCGAGAACAACGTGGAAACCTCCTGGACCACCGCCTACGAGCCGCATTACGCCAAGCCCTGCTCCTTCATAGACACCGAAGGCCTCATCCTGCAGGACCATTTCATAACCGTGGAGGCCCAGGCGGAGAGCGTGTTCCGCGTCTTCTCCGGCATAGGCGGCGAGCGCGGCTGGTTCTACGCCCAGTGGCTGTGGGACCCGAAGGCCTTCCAGGACCGGCTGATAGGCGGCGTGGGTATGCGCCGCGGCCGCCGCCACCCCGACACCATCCACCAGGGCGAAGTGCTGGACTTCTGGCGCGTGGAGCGCGTGGTGGAAGGCCGCATGCTGCTGCTGCGCGCGGAGATGAAGCTGCCCGGCAAGGGCTGGCTGCAGTTCGAGACCAAGCCGCAGAACGAAACCTCTTCCGTGCTGCGCATGACCGCCTACTTCGAGCCGCGCGGCTTCCTGGGCAATCTCTACTGGTACTGCCTGTACCCCGTGCACACCTTCATCTTCCGCGGCCTGCTGGGCGAGATCCGCCGCCGCGCCCTCGCCCTGCCGCCGGCTAATTGAGCTGTCCGCCCCCGCCGCGCAGCTTGCTCACCCACAGCGCCAGTTCCACCAGGTCCAGCTCGCTTATCTCCGGGAACACCTCTCCCGCCTGCAGCCGCCGCACCGTGGCCCCCTTGCCGTCCAGGCGTATCAGCGCTATGGAGGCGCCGGCGTAGCGCACCTCGTAGGCCGGCGTACCCCGGTAGAAGTCCGGCCAGTTCAGCGACTTGTAGATGTAGGCCGTTAGCGCCCCCGCCTTGCGCGCCCTGAATCCCTCGCTCAGCCAATTGTCCACTTTCCATTTCATAATCCACCTCCCGCCCCCGTGTTTAAATAGCATAGCAGGCCAACCCGACAGCGTCTTGTCGGGCAGGGGGGGATAATTTCCTAGAATATGCCTATGCCTGGTTTAAGGATATCGCTGGGGCTCTCGCTGGCCGCGCTTCTGGCGCTGGCGCCCCTCGCCGACGCCCGCCGCCAGCGCGGCGACGAACGCAACGCCTTCGTGTCCTATTACACTCCCGACT
>MGTV01000033.1:0-8720 GCA_001799635.1 Elusimicrobia bacterium GWA2_62_23 | reverse complement strand
GCGGCGGCCGCCACAGCGGCTACAATAAGGAATTAATAGACTATCTGCGTAAGGAGCAGATCCCGGCCACCCTCTTCGTCACCGGCATCTGGATAGAGAAGAACAAGGAGACCTTCGCGGAGCTCGCCAAGGACCCCCTGTTCGAAATAGAGAACCACGGCCTGATGCACCGGCTCTGCTCCACCGAGGGCAGGACCAAGTACGGCGTGCACGGCACCCGCGACCTGGGCGACGTGATAGACGAAATGGAACTGGGCGCGCGCAAGATAGCCGAACTCACCGGCCGCCGGCCCGTGTTCTTCCGTTCGGCCACCGCCTACACGGACGAACTCTCCCTCAAGGTGGCCGGCCGCCTGGGCATGGAAGTGGTCAGCTACGACGTGCTCTCCGGCGACGCCATGCGCCAGGGCGCCAAAAAGATGAGCCGCAACATCCTGGGCGGGGCCCGCCACGGCGCCGTGGTCATAATGCATTTCAACCATCCCGAATGGCCCGTCACCAAGGCGCTGGAGCTGGCCGTGCCCGAGCTGCGAAAACGCGGTTTTAATTTCGGCAAGCTCGAAGACTTTACCGTCAAACCCTGATCTCGACGTAAAAACCCGCTAAAAAAATATTTTCGCCTACCCCTTGACAAGTCAAGGTTCGTCTGTTATACTTCAAGTGTAGTCCTGATCTTTGAAGTGAGCCTGCGGCGCGGTTGGCAGTTCGGTTCGGGGTTCGGCCCCGGTCAGGCTCGGTTTCCCCCAGGGTTTTCGCGGCCCGCTTTGGTCCGGTGTCTTGCGGCGTCGGAAGGTTTCTCGGTGCGGTGCCCGCCCCCCTGGAGTTTCCCGGTACGTCTCCCGCCCTTAGGGCGGCGCGGTTGCCGGGGTCCCGGTTCGGTCGGACCGCCCTTAGCGGCGGTTTCCCGGCTCCCGGTGGCGATCCGCCCCTGTGCCCCTCGGCCTCCAGGGTTCCCGGACAGGCCCTGACGGTAGTGTTTCTGCGGTCGCGGTTGCGGTACAAACTAAAGTAACGGCCCCTGGGCCGATGATAGAGCCCCCTGACTGAAGGGGGCTCTCTCGTTATGTCCTTATCTGAGCTCGCTACCGCTCGCTGGTAGGGGGCTCTCTCATTGTACCCCCGGATTTTGTAAAATATGGGGGTAGTCAAATATCGGGGGACCCAATGATAAAGATACTTTTCAGCCTCATCATAGCCGCCGCGGGCCAGGCTTACGCCTTTGACCTGCCGGCCACGGACTTTTCCGCGGTTAAGACCATAGTAATGGACGCGCCGGCCGTGCCCGTTGTGCCCGTGGCCAAGCCCGCCAGCCAGCATGTCTGGATGAGCGTCACCAATAACCCGGCCTTCAAGGAAGCCCAGGCCAGCGATTGGGCCAACCGCATAGAGGCCCGGGTGCGCGGCAACGGCACCGACCGCTACGACGTGAACCTGCGCACCGACGCCGGCTACACCTGGGGTTCCATCACCAAGTACGGCTCCAGCTACAACTTCTTCGGCTCCGGCATGAACCTCTACATGAGCGGCGGCAACGGCAGCCACTTCATAAACGGCAACTTCATGGAGAACGGCAAGAGCTACTTCGTGAGCGTGAACCTGAGCGGCATGGACGCCTTTAGCGGCAACGCCTACGGCAACGGCCTCAACCTGTTCATCTCCCGCGGCAGCATCAACGGCTGGTTCGAAGAGGAACGCCTGCCCAAGAAGGCCATAGCCGCCATCGCCTCCTTCATCCTCGCCCTGCAGATAGAAGCCGCGCCCGCCAAATAAACTTGAACCAAGGCGCAAAAAAACCGGGACCCGTAAAGGCCCCGGTTTTTTTCGCGTAAGGGCCTTTATTGTCCTGGCTGCCGTTAGCCGTGGCCGACGGGGTGCGGATGTGTTTGGCGTAGCCCGCGGTACGTACCGGAGCTCTGGTCGCAGGCGCAGGGCTTTGTCGCCCGCTGAAAAGCCCTGTCGAAAATTGGCTTGACAGCGGAAGAACGTTTTAATTAGACTAACCGTAGAAATTGAACTCCTAGGGGTAGGGGCTCTAAATACTACAACCGTGATCCCGGTTCACTGCCGGGATCCTGAATCTGCAACCTTCCGGCTTTTGTGTCTTTGTCACAAGGCCGGCGAAGTTGTCGCATCTTAGCGGGGGGAAATATGAGGCTTATTCACAAGCGGCGCCGCGCCGCCGCGGGGCGGCATCGCTCAAGCCAGAGGAAAACAGGCCAGGCAAGGCGTATGGCGGGGCAATTCATGCGCAGCGCCTTCTATTATCTTAAGTCGGAACAGTTCCTTAAGACTTCGCTGCGGCTTTTATGTGAGGCGGTATAAGTATGAAATGTCAGATATTCCGCAATAAAGCGGCGGTGATGGGCGCCATCGCCGACAGGCTGGGCCGGGGCAGGACCAACGGCGAAAAAATGAGGCTGGTGAAAACACTGGGGCAGGAGGCCGACTCGCTTTTGACTTGCGCTGATCATAAGGGTGACAGCCAGGACTGCAAGAACTGTCGCGCGCTCGCGCAGCGGCGCAAGAATATGATGTGGGGCATGTTAAGGAACCTGAAAATAACGCGGATAATAGTACCGGGAGATAAAAGGAGACCGTAAGAACATGGGAATAACCAGGATGATAAAGGCTATAGGCAAACGGAAAACCGCGCCGGCTAAAACCGGCGCCGAGGCGGCGGGCGGCGCGGGGCGCGCCGTACTTGACCATCCGCAGCAGGGTGAAAAAATAACCTCCCCGATGCAAACAGCGGTTGGGCCTCAATCTCCCGGCTAAGGCCCGGGCAGCCGCTTACTTTGCGGTTCAATTTCCCGCCGCATAGCCCCCCTTGTACCGCCTAAAAATCCCATAGCGCTGGCAAAGGCCGCCGGAAAGATCCGGCGGTCTTTTTTTGCCGCGACACTACGGTGTCGGGGTGTTCTGCTATGCTATTGGCCGGGGGGAGAAACTACTTTTTAGGCTTGGAATACGGGCGCAGCGCTTCGCGGAGTATCAGGAAGGTCTTTTTCTGCTGCTCCTCCGGCCGGTCCTTGATAATGCCGAGTATGCGGTTTTCCCAGGAAGAGGGAGAGATATCGGGGGCTTTTTCCTGCAGCAGATCGGAGATTTTCACCCTCAACGCTCCAGCCAGCTTTTGGAGGGTGAGCAGGCTTATCTTCTTTGTGCCGCGTTCTATCTGGCCTATGTAGCTGGGGTGAAGCCCCGCGCGCTCGCCCAGTTCTTCCTGGGACCAGGCCAGTTTCTTGCGATGGGCGCGTATAGCTAGCCCAAGCGCCGAGTAGATATCGGGTTTCATCGTGATGCCTTATATTCTCGCAATCAACAGTGGGAGCTTTCTAGAGCCCAAAAGGTTTAATTATAGTAAACCTTATGGTATTGACAAGCGGAGCGGCATTTTATAGATTAAAGCCGGGGGTGGGAATATGCAAGGAAAAAGTATCCTGATAGTGGACGATGAAAACGTCTGGCGGCGGCTGCTTTCCAGGTTGTTCGCGGGTCAGGGGTATGCCGTGCTGCAGGCCTCGTCATGCAAGTCGGCCCTGCAGAAGCTCCGGACCTCCAGGGTGGATTGCGCCATTCTGGATTACAACCTTCCGGACGGTACAGGGGAGACCATCTGCGCGGCCATACGCGAGATGGATTCCGGCTTTAAGACCCCGGTGATAATGTTCACCGCGGACCGAGCCGCCGCCGAGTACATGTTCGGCCCGCACCGCGCGGATATGCTGGTCTTCAAGGACAGACCCATCCTGGCGCTGCCTGGCCTGATGGCGAGCCTTTTTCCGCACGACACCGCGCCGGCAGCCTGAAGCGAAAGTCGCCTGTTGAGGCACGGGCATCGCCCGGTCGGCTTAATTTCTTATAATCTCCTTAATGTCTAAAGCCGCCAAGCCCGCGCCGGTGCTGGAGGGGGATAAAACCCTTAAGTTCCCGCACGCCCTTCTGATCAGCGCCTCGGCCGGTTCCGGCAAAACCTACACCCTCACCCAGCGCTACGTGCAGTTCCTGCTGTCCGACAAGGTCCCCGGCCACGACCTGTCCAATATCCTGGCCGTCACTTTCACCAACAACGCCGCCAAGGAAATGAAGGCCCGCATCCTGGACTGGCTCAAGGCCCTGGCGCTGGACAAGAACTGCAAGAAGATGGACGAGACCCTGGAGCTGGTGTCGCTGACCCGCGACGAGGCGCATAAAAAAGCCGTGGAGCTGGTGGATAAGATCATAGCCAACTACTCGGATTTCCACATACAGACCATAGACAGTTTCCTGGCCCGCGTAATGGCCGCGAGTGTGGACGAACTGAAGCTCCCGCTGAAGGCCGAGATCACCATGGCCTACGACGTGCTCATAGACCTGGCGCTGTACGCCATGTTCGCCCGCATAGGCAAGCCGGACCTGCCCGAAGAAACCGTGGATAAGTTCCTCTCCGTGCTGCCCAAGACCGGCTCCTACCCCTGGAACCCCGCCGCGCGCGTGAAAGAGCATTTCAACAGCTTCCTGGAACAGGAAGGCAAGACCGCCGGCCTCATAAAGAATTCCGCCGGCGACTACGAGGCCCTGCTCAAGAACAAGTTCGTGGCCGCGGTAAAGCATTGCGACAAACTCGTAAAGCATTACAAGAACCCCGATTTCTTCAAAGCCAAACTGCTCGCCGTGCTCGAAGACGGCAACCTTACCGATTTCCTGGCCGCTTATAATTTCGACTACGGCCTTTTCAACGGCGCCAAGCGCGGCAAGCTGCCCGTCGGCTGGGAGAAAGACCGCGACCACTTGAACGACCTGGTAATAGAGCTCACCGAGCTGAACGCCGTGGCGTATTACCACCCTTACGTGGGCATTTACGACCGCTTCAAGGCCGAACTGGAACGCGTGAAGCGCGGCAAGACCGACGTTATCCACATCAGCGACATCGCCAAGAAGCTCGCCGCCTACATAAACGAGAAAAACGTGCCCGAGATCTACCTGAAGCTCGGCGAGCGCATTTCCCATTTCCTCATAGACGAATTCCAGGACACCAACCGCCTGCAGTGGGACGTGATCCGCCCGCTGGTGGAAGAAGGCCTCTCCAAGACCGGGTCGCTGTTCGTGGTGGGCGACATCAAACAGGCCATCTACATGTTCCGCAACGCGGACTACAAGATAATGCGGGATTTCCTGGACAAGGCCGAGGGCAAGAAGGCCGTCACCGACAATATTTCGCTGGAGCCGCTGGGCAACGAACTCAAATACGTGAACCTGCCGGTGAATTACCGCTCCGACGGAGAGGTGCTGAGCTACGTCAACGATCTTTTTAAAACCAGGCTGAAGAGTTCGCCGGAACTCATAGGCGCCGACATTACCGAGCTGACTTCGTACGAACAGCACGTGCAGCCAAGCCGCGTGAAAGACGGCTACGTTAAGACCAGCGTGCTGGAACTGGAAAGCCTGGACGAGACCGCCGCCCAGAAAGAGTGGCTGCTGGCCGCCGTGAACGGCGCGCGCAAGCGCTACCCGCTGGGGGAGATAGCCATCCTGGTGGCCAAGAACAAGCGCATAGAGCCCGTGGTGGACTGGCTCACCGAGGCGAAGATCCCCGTGGCCTCGCTCAGTTCGCTCGACATCCGCAAACGCAAGGTGGTGGCCGAACTTATAGCCTGGCTGAAGTTCCTGGAAACCCCTTCGGACGACCTTTCCTTCGCCAGTTTCATCACCGGCGACATTTTCGGCCGGCTCACCGGCCTCAAGCGCGAAGAAATGACGGATTTCATCTTCAACGCCCGCCGGGGCGACAAAGGCGCCCTGCTTTACGCCGCTTTCCGCAACCATCCCCGTTACGGCAAGTACTGGGAGCAGTACCTGGACCCCGCCTTTCGCAAGATCGGCTACCTGCCGCTGTACGAACTGGCGGCGCTGGTCTATTCCGATTTCAAGCTGTTCTCCAATTTCCCCGAAGAGCAGGCCTTCCTGGCGCGCTTCCTGGACGCGGTGACGGCACTGGAGGCCCAGGGCGTTACCAGCCCGCGCGCCTTCATAGAATACGCCGCCGGCGAGGACGAGGACAAGAGCAAGCTGTTCGCCATAGCCCTGCCGGAATACATAGACGCCGTGCGCGTCATGACCTTCCACAAGAGCAAGGGCCTGGGCTTCTCCGTGGTCATAAACCTCATGTACGAGGAGAAGGACCAGAGCGACCCCATGTATTTCGACGAGCAGGGCGGCGAGATTCACGTTTACCACATCACCAAGGACGCGGCCGAACAGAGCGTGAAGCTGCGCCCTATCTACGACCGCCGCAAGAGCGACGGCAATGTGCAGGACCTCAACCTGCTTTACGTTATTTCCACCCGCGCCCGGCACGAGCTCTACAATTTGGTCATAAAAAAGATACGCAAGAGCCCGCCCAAAGAGGCCCGGCTTATAGATATCTTCGAGAACCGCGAGCTGGGCGCCCCCAAGGCGCGCAAGCCCGAGCACGCCGCGCCGAGCGCGCCAGTGGAAGTGGCCAGCGTGGCCGCCCGCGCTGAGCAGCGCTTCGACGCGCAGCGCCCCACCTATACCAGCTTCTTCGAAACGGCCGAAGGCGAACTTGTGCACGCCATTCTGGCCAAATTCACCGCCCAGCCGCAGGACCCAGGCGGCCAGATCTCGGCCTATTACGACGAGCTCTCCCCCAAGTACCCTTTCAAGTTCGACGAAGAGAAAATAGCCAAAAGCCTGGTGCATTTCATGAGCAATTCCGCCGTGGTGGAGCTGTTCATGGACGTGCCCGGCCGCCAGACTCTGACCGAAGCCGAATTCATAGACAAGAACGGCGCCCTGTTCCGCATGGACCGCGTGCTGGTGGATAAAGACGCCGTCACCGTAATAGATTTCAAGACCGGCCGCGAGAACCCACAGAAATACCCGGCCCAGATGAAAAATTACCTGGCCATCATCTCCGAAGTGTACGCCCGCCCCGCCAAAGGCCTCCTTGCCTACGTGGACCTGAATAAAATAGCTGAGATAAAACTCTGAACCGGCTTGTTTTCGGTAACTTTTGTTAAGGAATTTTATAGTTAAATATAGAGCGCCAAATTTAATTATAAATTGCTATAATAATGTTTGGAGGGGTAAAAATGCATAAATTCAGGGCCGGCGCCTACAAACAGCAATATCAATACAAAAGTTTTCAGCCGTCCGCCATTAACAGGGACTTTAACTGGCAGGACAGGCGCATAGATCTTCTGCTCGAGGAGGCGGTCCGCTATCTCGGGGAACTGAACGCCTATTCCCTTTTGATCCCGGACGTCGACTTTTTTATAAGGATGCACCTCCTAAAAGAGGCCACGACCTCCAGCCGGATCGAAGGCACCCGCACCGGCATAGAAGAGGCCGTGCTGCCAGCCGAGGAAATACAGCCGGAAAAGCGGGATGACTGGGCCGAGGTCCAGAATTATATAAAGGCGGTAAACTTCGCGGTGACGGAATTGGAGAAGTTGCCTGTTTCCATGCGCCTTGTGAGGGAGACCCATAAGATCCTCCTTTCAGGGGTCCGCGGGCACGGCAAGATGCCCGGGCATGTGCGGACCAGTCAGAACTGGATAGGAGGGTCAAGCCTCGCCGACGCGTTCTTCATCCCGCCGCATCATGAGGACCTCCCGGAATTGCTGTCCGACTTCGAGAAGTTCTGGCATAACAGGGAATTGCAGATCCCGTTCCTGATTAAAATAGCCGTATCGCATTACCAGTTCGAGACCATACATCCTTTCCTGGACGGTAATGGCCGGATCGGGCGGCTTCTTGTGCCTTTACAGCTGGTGGAACTGGGGATTCTGCGCAAGCCGGTGCTATATCTGTCGGCGTTCTTCGAAAAGAACCGCAGCGCGTATTATGATTCGCTTTCCATGGTGCGCCAGAGCAACAACATCGAGCAATGGGTCCGGTTTTTTTTGAACGGAGTGGCCGTCACCGCTAAAAGCGGTAAAGAGACTTTTGAGCGTGTCGTCGTTTTTAGAACAGCGGCCGAAAAGAAGCTTTTGGGACTGGGCAGGAAGGCCAAACCGGCGTACGCGCTGCTTACTTATATGTTCTCGCAGCCCGTCGTGTCGGCTCCGCAGGTTAGAAAGCATCTGGACGTATCGGTGCCCACGGCGAACGCCTTGCTGGCCGACTTCCGGCGCCTTAACCTTGTGAGGGAGATCACCGGCTTTTCCAGGAACAGGCTGTTCTCTTTGGAAGAATATCTTAACCTGTTTAAATAGGAATACGGCAAATGGAAAATATCATTATCAGGCCCGAGACCAAGGCGGACTACGAAGTTATCCGCAAGGTTAACAAGAAGGCTTTTAAGGGCAAGAACGAGAGCAAGCTGGTAGACGCCGTGCGCGAGGGTGACGGTTTTATCCCGGAGCTGTCGCTGGTGGCGGTGAAGGACGGCGCGGTGGTGGGTCATATTCTTTTCTCGCCTGTGGTAATCGGCGCGGCCGAGACGCCCGCCCTGGCGCTGGCGCCCATGAGCGTTTTTCCGGAGTTCCAGAACCAGGGCATCGGCACGGCCATGGTGAAGCACGGCCTCGAGGAATGCCGCCGGCTGGGGCATAAGTTGGTGGTGCTGGTTGGCCACGAGGAGTTCTACCCGCGCTTTGGTTTTGTGCCGGCCGGGGCGAAGGGGCTTACGCTGCCTTTCGAGGCGCCGCCCGAGGTGTTCATGGTGCTGGAGCTGGCGCCCGGAGCGCTTAACGGCGTGGCCGGCGAGGTGGTCT
>MGTV01000032.1:29758-32180 GCA_001799635.1 Elusimicrobia bacterium GWA2_62_23 | reverse complement strand
CTTCTTGATGGCGCGGCGCAGGTAGTTGAAATCTACGGGCTTGATGAGGAAATCGTAGACGGATTCCTGGATGGCCTTCACCGCCGTGTCGAGGGACGCGTGCGCGGTCATCATCAGGATCTGGCTGTCGGTATTGAGCTTGCGGATGTCCTTGATGACCTCTATGCCGGTCTTGTCGGTGAGGTTGAAGTCCATCAGGATGATATGGAAGAAATCGGAAACGACCATCTTCATGGCGGCGGCCCCGGACTCCGCCTCGAACACCTTGTAGCCCTCCATCTCCAGGAGGTCGCGCAGCGTTTCGCGCAGGTGCGCGTCGTCGTCTACAATTAAGATCTTGCTTTCCATGATGGTTTGGCGCGGCCGCTGGGCCGCGCTCATTACTTTATACTTAATTTAATCTTTATAAACAAGTGGGGTCAGGTCTTTACTTTTGACCTTGCAAGAACGAGCCTCACCGGCCAACAGGGGAAAGGTCAAAAGTAAAGACCTGACCCCATTCCCTTGGGCTTACCGGGGGGCCTGCGGCGGATTCTGCAGCACCGGCAGGTAGAGCATGAAACAGGTGCCCTTGCCCACCACGCTGGAGACTTCCACGCGGCCTTTGTGGCGGTCCGCCACCTTCTTGACCACGGCCAGGCCCAGGCCCGTGCCGCGGGCCTTGGTGGTGAAGAACGGGGCGAAGATCTTCTCCGCGGTCTCCTTGGGCATGCCGCAGCCCGTGTCCTCCACGTCTATGCGCACCGTGCCGGCGTCCACCAGTTCGCTGCGCACGTAAAGCTTGCCGTGCTCGGGCATGACCTCTATGCCGTTCTTCATCAGGTTGCGCAGCGCCTGCGCCATTTCGTCGGGGTCTATGCTGACGGCCGGGTTCTCGGGGGCGAAATTCTTGACCAGCTCCACGTGCGGCGGCACCGGGAAGCTCATGGTCAGGTCTTCCAGGTAGGAGTTCAGGTGCATCACCTTGGGATTGAGCTCGCGGGTGCGGGCGTAACCCAGGATCTCGTCTATGATGCCGTTGGCCTGCCGGATCTCGGACTCGATGATGGAGATGTGCTTGAGGATCTTCGGCTCCGGGTTCGGGGTCGCGTTGGTCTTGGTCTTGATGAAATAAATGGAGTTGTTGATGACGGCCAGGGGGTTGCGGATCTCGTGGCCTACTACGGAAGACATCTGCCCGATGGCGGCCAGCCGTTCCTTCTTGATGAGCTCGTCCTGGGCGCTCTTGAGCTCCCTGGTGCGGGCCTCCACGCGGTTCTCCAGGCTCCTGTTGAGGCGTTCCAGCTCCACCTTGGCGCTCATGATCTCGGCCGTCTTCACTTTCAGGCTTTCGCTCATCTGCATGAACGTGTGCGCCAGCTCGCCTATTTCGTCGTTGGGCATGGAGAGGTCCGGCAGGTAGTCGAAGTCGCCCTCGCCCAGCTTGATGGCGGCCTCCCGCAGGGCCTGGATGGGCTGCGTGATGACGAGCGACACGGCATAGCCCAAAAACAGCACGAAAACGGTGACTATCAGCATCATGCGCCAGGTGCGCTTGAGCATGTCGTCCGAGGCCTGGTAGGCCACTGAGACCGAGCGCTGGATGTAGATCACCCAGCCCAGCTCGGTGACCTCGGCGAAGGCGCCCAGCACCCGCTCGCCGGTGGTCTCCAGGATGATCTCCCCGCCGCCGGTCTTGGCGTCGTTCTGCAGCAGGATGCGCAGCACGTCGTCGGGCAGCTTGGCGTCCGGCTTGTAGATCTCCTTGGAGTTGGAATGCGCTATCAGGAAACCGTTGGAATCTATGACCGCGGCCTGCGTGTGCGTAGCCTCGGGAAAGCCGGTCTTGAGCAGGCTCGACAGGGCCGTCAGGCTCATCTTGGCCAGCACCGCGCCCACGGGCTGGTTGGTGACGGGGTTGACTATCTGCACGCCCATCGTGATGGCCGGGTAGGAGCCCATGTACTTTTCCAGCCCGCCCACGAATTCCCCCGCCCGCATCACCTTGGCGAAGAGGGCGTCGTTGGAGAAATCCCGCATCTTGCTCTCGTGCACGAACCGCCCCAGGCGCACGGTCTCGTCGCCGTCGGCGTTTATCACCGAGATCTCCAGGAAGGCCGCGTGCAGCTGCATGATGTGGCTGACCAGCCCCTGCTGCTTGGCCGTGTTCATGGAGGAGAAATCCTCCAGGTGGGCCGCGTCAAAGAGCACGTTGCGGAAATTGATGATGTAGCTCGAAACGGTGTCGGCGAAGCCGACGGCCAGCGCTTCCTGGTCGCGGGAGATGGCCTTGTTGAGGGTGATCTGGCTGAGGTTGACGAGGTAGTAGCCTACTATGCCGAGGGGGACCAGGGAAACGATGAGGAAGATCAGCAGGAACTTGTAGAACAATCTTCCGCGTTTCTTTGGAGCTTCGGTCATATCGGTCGCCACGCCTTCTTCG
>MGTV01000032.1:0-29743 GCA_001799635.1 Elusimicrobia bacterium GWA2_62_23 | reverse complement strand
TCCAACCGCGCTTCGCGGTTGGAGGGGAACCACGCAAGGGTTCCCTGCAGTCCTGGCGCGCGGGCCAACCTCCCGGAGAACCGACAGGCTACTTCGCGCAGCCGGCGCCGCCGCTCTGGCCGGGCGGCGGGACCTTCTCGAAACCGGGGGTCTTTATCAGCTCCCCCAGCCCCACCATGAACTTTTTCCCGTCCACCACGAACGACGGGGACGTGGAGATGCCGAGCTCGCCGGTGGCGGCGAAATCCGCGGCCAGCAGCTTCTTGCCCTCTTCCATGCCGGCCTCTATCTTCCCCGCGTCCAGGCCCGCGGCCTTCGCGGCCTTCTGCCAGTCGGCGGAAGAGTAATCCTTGTTGCGCTCGGCCAGGTAGGCCTTGAGCTTGCCGGGGAACTTCTCGGCTATGACCAGCTGGCGGGCGTTCTCTTCCCACTCAGGCTGGCCGTGGAGACTGGAGAACTCCAGCTCGCCCTTCTCGTTCTTCTTGGAGTCGCCGATATAGTGGATCTCCAGCTTCGCGCCTTCGGGCAGCAGCTTGTTCTTCTCGGCGTCGAGCAGGGCGTTCTCGGCCATGGCCCCGAAAGGGCACTGGCTCATCACGAACAGCTCCACCGTGTTCTTCTTCTCCGGCCTGGAAGCGTACAGGCCGCGGCGCTGCCGGTCCTCGTAGACCAGGAAGCCGTTCTTCTCCTTGAACAGCCCGGCGGCGAGCTCGTTCTGCAGCCTGTTCCTGGCCGCGGGAGTGGCTTCCAGGAAGTAAGCCGGCAGGAAATCCACGACGGGGAATTTGGCGGCCCGCTCAGCGGAATCGTAGTCCAGGACCACGGCCTTTATCCCCTCGAAATACCTGTCGAAAACGCTGATCAGCGACTCGTTCTTGGGGAACTCGGGCGTGACCAGCACCCACAGGCCGGGCGGGGGCGCCTTGGGCTGGGGCTTGTAGCCGGCGGGCAGCGGAGCGCGCTTGGCGGCGGGCAGGGCGGCGTTGACCGCGTCGTAAAGGGCCATCAGGCGCGGGGAGCCGGAGTAGGGCTTGCCGTCGAGCAGCAGGACCGTTTCGGACACGCCCGCGGCCTTGGCGGCGGCGTAGGCTTTCGCCAGTACCGCCCCGTTGTCCGCGGTGGCGCGTTTTTCCAGGTCGTCCGGATTGACCCCGGCGAACAGCGCCGCGTCGCGCCAGCCGTCCACGGACGGGGCGAGCGAGCGGGCGTTGAGATAGGAAAGCATTTTACCGGGCCAGACACCGGCCAGCACCGCCATCCTGGCGGATTCGGCCAGTTCCGGCTCGCCGCGCTTGGCGGAATAGGAACCGTCCTTGCCCCGGGACACGAGCGGGTGGACCCTCAGCTCGGAACCCAGGCGGCGGCGCACGGTATCGGCCAGGAAGAACCACTGCCAGCTCTGGCTGTCCATGGCCTCCAGGTAGAGTTCCAGCTTCCCCCCGGCCCGGGCCTGGGCGGGAGCGGACTGGGCGAAAGCGGGGCAGGCCAGCCAGGCGGCCGCCAGCAGGAGCAGGATCTTCTTCATTTCGTTATCCCCTTGCGGCTGAGCAGCTGGCGGATGCGGATGGAGAGTTCCTGGATGTCGAACGGCTTGGTGATGTATTCGTCGGCGCCCAGGCTCAGGCCCTGGGTCTTCTCCTCGGCGGAGAGGAAGCGGCCGGTCATCATGATCAGGATGAAATCCTTGGAGAACTTGCGCAGCTCCTGGCAGATCTGGAAGCCGGAGGAATCCGGCAGCTGGATGTCCATGATCACCACGTCGGGCTTGTTCTTCTTGGCGGACGCTATGCCGTTCTTGGCGTTGGCGGCCTCCGTGCAGGAGAACCCCTCCATGTCCAGCACCTCCACCAGGCTTTCGCGCAGGTGGTTATCATCGTCTATTACCAGTATTTTCTGAGCCATGTTAGATCCTCCGTACCTTATTTGCTGGGCACGAGCTTGTAGCCTACGCAGGGCACGGTGTGCACGTACCTGGCGGCCTTGCCCATCTTGGACCTGAGCCGCCGCACGTGGACGTCCACGGTGCGCGGCGAACCGAAGTAATTGTAGCCCCAGACGCGCTCTATCAGGTAGGGCCTGGAGAGCACGCGGTTGGGAGAGCTCAGGAACACGTAGAGCAGGTCGAATTCCTTGGCGGTAACGGTGATCTCCTTATTGGCGATGCGCACCGTGTAGCTCGACATGTTCAGCTCGATCTCGTTGAGCTTGAGCACCTCGTCGGGCTGCACGCTGACCGTGCGGCGCACCACGGCGCGGATGCGGGCCACGCTCTCGTGCAGGTCCTGGCTGTAGCCCAGCACCTCGTCGGCGCCCAGCTGGAAGAAGGCCAGCTTATAGGAGATCTTGGGCGTCTCGCGGCCGCCGTGACCGTGGCCGTGCGGCGTCAGGGTCTCGGCGGTCAGGCCGCTGGGCATGTGGTCCAGGTAGGTGTCCGGGGATTCCAGCGCGGCTATCACCGGGATGTTCTTGTTCTTGGCGCGGAGGTTCTTCAGGAACGTCAGGCCTTCCTCGTCGGCGAGGTTCTGCCCCACCATCACCATGTCGAAGGATTTCTCGGCCAGCATGCCCATCACTTCCCGGGCGCGGTGGGCGGTGGCCACCGAATAACCCTGGCGCGAGAGCATCTCCAGCATCAGCGAGGCCCTGGACAGGTCCTTTGAGGCGAAAATGATGTTTATCTTCACGGAGTCTCCTATGCCGGCCGGCCTGCGCCGGCCGCGGCGCTATCAGTCGTGGTGCAGTTCTTCGATGTCGAGCGTTACCCCGCGCAGGCCGAGCACGCCGGTAAGGATGTTGTAGACGAAGGCGGCGAAGACCAGGACGGCGGTGGTTATCACCACGTAAAGGAGCGCGTAAAGGCCGACGCTGAGGAGCTTCTGGGCGACGGTCATCGGGGCGAGCTGCACGTTATCCACCACGAAGAAGGTCACGCCCCCACCGAGGATCGCGAGCGCGAACACCACGAGCGGCACGGAAGAGGTGACCAGGGAAGCTACGCTTATATTGCGGACTTCGAGTTTCATTTTCCCTCCATATAAAGTAACAGCGGGACGCGCAGGGCGCGCCCGTCAGTTAATAATACATTATTTTTAATTAATTTATACGCCTATGGCCGGTTTCGGGTAGAACAGGATCAGCGTGCGGTTCGTCTCCGCGGTCTGGCCCACATGCAGCACCTTCACGTTGAAATTCTGGTTCTTAAAGAGGGTCTCCCCTTCCACGGTCTGGTCGGGGGTCTCGAAAGCCTGGCCCACCAGGCGCAGCAGGGTCTGCTGCTGGCTGTCCACCACGTCCAGCAGGTGGATGTTCTTGGCGTCCATGCCCTGGGTCAGCTCGAAATTGGCGTAGAGGATGCTGTTGTTCTCGTCCACCACTATGACGTAATTGGTGGGCGGAACTATGATATTGAGCAGGGACCGCCACCAGCGCTGCTCGGCTTCCTTGTAGGTCTTATCCCGGTTGGAGATGGTCTCTATCTCGCCCTTCATGCGGCCCATCAGTCGCACGATGGCCCCCGACAGGTCCCCTATTTCGTCGGTGCGCGCCACGAACCGCAGGTCGAAATTCTTGAGCGAAACGCCCTCCACGCTCTCCCGCAGGACCTCCAGCGGCGAGATCACGTAGTGGTGAAAGAAGAAATAGAGCGGCAGCCCGAGCAGGAACAGCACGCCCACGGCCCCGAACACGTACTTGCGCATGGCCGACCCGATGAGCACCTCGGCGCCGGCGCGCGACACCATCAGGTCCATGATGCCTATGATCTCGCCGCGCACCGAGAACGGGATGGCTATCTCGTAGAACGGCTCGCCTTTGACCTGGCGCACCTTGGGCAGCTTCGACATGTAGGCCTGGCTGATGGCGTCGGTAGGCGGCGGCACCTGCGCCTTAAAATCGTCCCACGGCACGCCTATAAAGCGGGATTCCTTGTGCCAGCGCACCTTGCCCTGGCGGCTGAGATAGAGCATGGAGGTGATGCGCTCGTCCTTGGCGAGCGACATCATGATGTCGTACTCCTCGAAAGAGATAGCGGAGGCGTTGTTGAGCAGCCCGTTGCGCATGGTGGGCGCGTAGACCTTCACGGTCTCGATCACGTCCTGCTTGAGCTTCTCGTCGAAGGTCCACTTGAAAAGGTTGTAATAGAAAACGCCGCCGAGGAACATGACATAGACGCCTATGCCTATGAACCACAACAGCCATTTCATCGTAAGCCGCATATGTCCGCCTTTAAAAATCGTTTTACCGCTGTATAAATTCTACCAGCCCCGTATTACCGAATTGTTAAGTTTTGGTAAATAATAGGCCGCCGGGATGGCAGGCCTGCAAGTGCGCGGGTCCTGTCGAGGGTATGCCTTCCTCGGGCACACGGTCGCGCACACCGTGCGCGCCGTTTATCCCTCAGCCCTCGCGCTTACGCAAGCTCGGGCTTCCGGGAAATCCCTCGGAAGGCATACCCGTCGCCACCCGCTCCCATTATTCTGCCTGCCGGGGAACAGGGGGCTCGCACTCGCCGGCGGGGCTTACTGCCCGCCGGAGAGGATCTGTTCTATGCGTTTGAGGCCGGCGCCGGCGTCGGCGTTGCCCGGGTCCAGCTGGCGGGCGATGGTCCACTCGTCGCGCGCCTTCTCGTAGTTCGAATTCTGGAAGTACTTGAGGCCCTCGAGGTAATGCTGCTGCGACGCCAGCCGGTTCTCCTCGCTGACGCCCTGCGGCTTCTTCACCACGTCCTCCACGCTCACGCCCTTGCGCCTGGCCTCTTCCTCGGCCTTCTTGCGCTCGGCCTCTTCCCTGGCGCGCGCCTCTTCCTCGGCCTGCGCGCGGCGCGCGGCCTCGGCGGCGCGGCGTTTCTTCTCGTCGGCCTCCAGCTTCATCTGCTCGCGGGCCCGCGAGATCAGCTTGTTCAGGTAGGACATGTTGGCCGTATAGGGCTTCGCCTTGTCCCACTCACCTATCGCGGCGATATATTTGCGGGCGCCGTAAAGTTTCTTGCCGGAGGCCAGGTAGCCGTTCTCTATCTCCAGCTTCACCTCGGCCATCAACTTGCCGGCCTTCGGGTCGCCGGGCTGTATCTCCAGCGCGCGCTGCAGCCCTTCATAGGCGGAGCGCAGCTTGCCCTGGGCGTAGAACTCCAGCGCTTCCTTGAGCTTGTCGTTGGCCTTCTGGGCGCGCAGCTCGTCCTCCACCCGGGTGATCCACTCCACCGTGCCGGCGTCCCTGGGGCGGATGAGCAGCGCGTTGTAAAAATGGTCCAGGGCGCCCTTCAGGTCGCGGTCCTTGTAGGCCTCCGCGCCTTTTTCGGAGTAATACTCCCTGAGGTCGTCCTTCATCTTGGCCAGCCAGTACTTGGCCTTGATGTTGTTGGGAGAGAGTTTCACCACCTCTTCCATCTTGCGGTGGGCCTCCACTATGCGACCCTCGTTGTAATAGGAAAGGGCCGACTTGAAGCGGTCCTCTATCATGATCTTCTCGCTCATGCCTGGGCGGAGGCTGCCGCGCAGCTGGTTGGAGGCCTCCAGCAGCATCTGCGCGTCCTGGTAGTTGGGGTCGATGGAAAGGATCTTGGTCGCCAGGTCCTTGGCATCCTCGTAGTTGCCCTGCCGGTAGTACTCGAAGGCGTTCTCGTAAACGTTGTCGAGCATCTTGCCCTGGATCTTCTGCTTCTCCAGCTTCACCGTCTCCAGGAACTTCTTCTTCTCCTCGAATTCCGTCAGGGAGCCGAGGCCGGTCTTCTGCAGGTCCAGGAACAGGGACTCCTCGCTCTTCACGCGCTTCTGCTGGGCGGCGCAGGGCAGCGCGGCCAGGAAAATAAGGGTCATCAGCAGGTTTCTCATAAAAGCCTCTTTAGAACGGCATGGCGCCGCCGGTCACCAGGTCCATGATCATGGGGGCCAGCATCAGTATGAACACCGTCGGGAAAATGAAGATGAACAGCGGGATGAGCATTTTGGTGGAAGCCTGCGCGGCCAGCTTCTCGGCCCGGTTCAGGCGCCTGAAACGCATGTCGCCCGAGTAGTTGCGCAGCAGTTCCACCAGGCTCGTGCCCAGCTCGTCCGACTGGACGATAAGGCCCACGAAGGACCGCACTTCCTGCAGGCCGGTGCGCATGGAGAGGCGGCGCAGCGCGTCGCGGCGGGAATAGCCCAGCTGCACCTCGTTGATGGTGCGCTCTATCTCCAGCTCCAGCCCGGTCTTCACCGGGGCGATCTTCACGATGCGGTCGAAAGCGGTCATGTAGTCCAGGCCCGACTCGATCATGAGCGCGCCCAGGTCCACGAACGTGGGGAAGTTGCGGATAATGTCTTCCTGGCGGGCGCGGATGCGGCCGGCGTAGAGGCCCGCGTCGGGCAGCATGAAGCCCAGCGGCGCGAAAATCAGCGTGAGCGGGGACTGGCTCAGGGCGTAGAAACCCAGCGGCAGCGCGGCGCCCATGATCAGCTTGAGGTGCAGCATCTTCAGCGGGTCGGTATTGGTAGGCCGGCCGAGCAGCATGTAGGTCTCTTCCAGCTTCTTCTCCTGGCCCAGCTGCTTGGCGAAGAACAGGTCCAGCTTGTCCCAGAAACTCTTGCTGCCTTCCAGTTTGGAGAACACGGAGACTTCCCTGCCCTCCATGTCGCTGATATCGCCGATGGGCGAGCGCTCCTCGGCGGGCGGCGCCATGAAGCGCTGCACGAACGTGAAGGCGGCGAAAGAACCTCCGACGGAGAGGATCAGCAGCAGCACGCTTCTGACGGTATCTGCGTTCATACTCGTATCTTACCCAGGCTCGCCACCACTTTCATGCCTATCGAGATCCAGATCACGCAGAAGAGCGCGGTGGCCATGCCGATAGGGGTGCCGTAAAATTTTATCATCGTCTCCGGCTGGAACAGGAACATGACGCCTACCATGATCCAGGGCATCACGCCCACCACTATGGACTGGATCTTCTGCTGGGCCGTCATGGCCTTGGTCTTTTCCTCGAGCTTGGACTCTTCGCGGATGTCCACCACGATGCGCTCGAAGACCTTGGTCAGGTTGCCGCCCATCTGGCGCTGCAGCACGATGGCGCGAATCATGTAGGAGAGCATCTTGGACTCCACGCGCTCTTCCATCACGCCCAGGGCCTTCTCGAAGCTCATGCCCAGCTGGTAATTCTTGATGACGAGGGCGAACTCGTCTGAGATAGGGGGCAGCAGGTCCTTGGAGACCATCTCGAAGCCCTGCACCACGTCGAGGCCGGAACGCAGACAGTTGGACAGCAGGATCAGGCCGTCCATCAGCTGGCCGTCTATCTTGCGGCCGCGGGCCAACTTCATGGTGTTCAGCACGAAGGCCGGCGTCTTCATGCCGATGTAGAGTCCGACCCCGGAAAGGAAGAAGAAAGCCGGCACGCTCATGGTGAGCATGCCCAGGAAAGCCATGACGGCGGCCGGCCCCAGCACCAGATATTTGACGTTGATGTTGATGAACTGGCGGGAGAAGGCTTCCGTGAACACTTCCACCTTCTTGGAATACCTGCCCATCATCACGTTCGTTTTCTCGTCGTTGCCGAGGAAGAACGCCCGGACGGCCAGGAACATCAGGATGACGCCCAGGATGCCGAGCGCCCGCAGGAACATTTTTTTGGCGGCGGATTCCTGCGGCGGCGGCGCGTACTTGCGCGGCGCGGCGAACAGCACCCTGAAGGTGTCCTGGCTGAGCACGGCGGAGGCGGTTACGGCCTCGGCGTAGCGGCGGGAATTGGTGCTGGAGATGGCGTCGGCTATGGACTCCATCTCCTTGAGGATCAGGTTGAACGAGGCCATGATGGTGCGGCCGCGGCCGTTCATGGAGTCGCCCATGGTCACTTCCCGGGTGCGGGCGCGGTACAGGCGGTCCAGCGACATCTGGAAGCGGATGCGGATGTCGGCGTATTCCTTCACCAGCAGGCCGGGCTGGATATTGGCGCCGCCGGCCTCCGGCGGGAAGGTCTTGCGGGTCAGTTCCAGGTACTCGTAAACGATGGAGACCGGGGTCTGCCAGAGGGCGGCCTCGGAGATCTCCCCCTCCTCGGGGTCGCGCCAGACCTTGCGGCCCAGCATCTCCGGCACCACCGTGTCCACCCACTTGGGCATCTTGTAGGTGTTCTTGGCGCCCTTGCAGGTCATGGTGTAGTTCAGGATCTTGGCATCCTTCTCGGGCGCCAGGTAATAGTAGAAGAGCTGCATCTTCAGCGCGGCGCAGGAGATCTCGTCCATCTCCGCCTGGGTAAAAACGCCCGCCGACGCCGGGGACGAACCCAGCGCGGTCAGCAGCAGCATTAACGCTATCAGTTTTCGCATAGGCCCATGCGCCCGGCTCAGCCGCCGGCGCGCTGCTTGCGCTGCTCCTCCGTCCAGAACATTTCCACCGGGATGCTCATGCCGTGCGTCTCGAAGTCCTTGAAGAACTTGGGCGGGTCGCCGGTGGCGGTAAAATAGCCCACCACCTTGCCGTTCTCGTCCATGCCGGTCTGGTGGTAGCGGAAAAGGTCGTGTATCAGGATCTGGTTCTCCTCGCGCCCGGTGATCTCGGTGATGGCCGTGATCTTGCGGGTACCATCGGAGAAACGCGTCAGCTGCACTATCATGTGCACGGCCGACGCTATCATTTCTCGCAGGGCCCACACCGGCAGGTCGGCGCCGGCCATAAGGCACATCGTCTCGAGGCGGGTCAGCGCGTCGCGCGGGGTATTGGCGTGGATGGTGGCGAGGGAGCCTTCATGGCCGGTGTTCATGGCCTGCAACATGTCCAGGGCCTCGGCGGAGCGGACTTCGCCGACGATAATGCGGTCGGGACGCATACGAAGGCAGTTCTTCACGAGCTCGCGGATGCCGACCTCGCCCTTGCCTTCGATGTTGGCGGGTTTGCTCTCCAGGCGCACCCAATGCTCCTGCTGCAGCCGGAGTTCGGCGGTGTCCTCCACGGTCACTATGCGCTCGTCCTCCGGGATATAGTTGGACAACATGTTCAGGAAGGTGGTCTTACCGGTGCCGGTACCGCCGGAAATGATGATATCCTTGCGCAGCTTAACGCAGGCCTTCAGGAAGTCCACGCCGGTCTGCGAGATGGAGCCTTTTTTAATAAGTTCGGAGTCGGTAAAAGGCTTGGCGGAGAAGCGGCGGATGGTGAGCGTGGGGCCGCTGACGGCCAGCGGCGGGATGATGCCGTTAACGCGCGAACCGTCCTTCAGGCGGGCGTCCACCAGCGGCACGGACTCGTCGATGCGCCGGCCGAGCGGCGCCACGATGCGCTTCATGACCTGCATGATCTGCTCGTCGTTGCGGAACTTGTATTTGGTAAGCGTCAGTTTGCCGGCCTTTTCGATATACACCTTATCGAAGGAGTTCACCATGATCTCGGTGACCGACGGGTCGCGCATCAGTTCTTCCAGCGGGCCCAGGCCCATGATCTCGTCCAGGAGCTCGTTGATGAACTTCACCCGCTGTTCGCGGGTGAGCGGCGTGGCCGCCTCTTTCTGCAGCAGGCCGTTGATGATGCCGTCCACTTTCTTGCGGGTCTCGGCGTTGGCGGCCGGGTCGTCGGAGATCTTGATGCGCTCGGTTTCCAGAGCGGTGACCACGTTGCGGTGCACCTTCTGCTTGAGCTCCTCCCAGAACGGGGGCACGTCCACGCGGCCCGCGTTGGGCTGCGGTCCGGCGGCTGCCGCCGCGGCCGGGGCCTGCTGCGTGGTGTCGCGCTCGGTCTGGCGCCAGAGCATGTCGGAGCCGTGCGAGAACTCGCCGGCGCTGACGTTGGTGACCCACTGCTTCTCGGCGGGTTTCAGTTCGGCCACGCGGCCCAGCAGCACCCGCAGGATGCGGATCCACTGCGTGTTGGGCTGTTCGGTGATGAGGATCTTGTTCTGGTTGGCGTAGGCGGGGAGCGCGTCCTCCCAGGGCATGAAGGCCAGGATATCCTTGCCCATCTGCTTGAAGAACTTCTCCACTTCCTTGGGACCCACCGCGCCTGGCATGTCGTAGAGGTTGGCCACCACCTCGAACTTGCTCATCGGGAAGTGCAGTTCGTTGATCTCGCGGAAGATGCCGGCCGTGGCGTTGAGCGAGGAAACGTTGGAATTGGTGACCCAGAAGGCCAGGTCCGCGATGTCGAAGGCGAAAACCTGCATGGGGAAATAGGCGTCCACGTCTATGAAGATATCGAAATTCTGCGACAGGCGCGACAGCATGGGCAGGATGATGTCGGGCGAGAGCTTGGCGATGTCGGAGCGGCGTTTGGCGAGCGGCAGCACGCCCACGCCCCACTGCGAGATCGGGATCTTGCCCTTGAGCAGCGCCCCCAGGGCGCTCACGCTCTCGCGGCCCAGGGCCCGGATGATCTCGGCCATGGAAGGCGGGTTGAGGCCCAGCAGCTGCGCGTGTTCCGCGCGGCACATCGGGTCCAGCGGGATGATCAGGACGTTGCGCTTCTGGTAATTGGCCCAGGCCAGGGCCAGGTTCATGACAATGGACGTCTTGCCCACGCCCTCTTTGGGGCCCGAGAAAGCTATCACTCTGGGGGCGATATTCTGTTGGTCCATAAGGTCTTCCGCCGTGCCGCCCTACTGGATCCCGGCTTACGCCGGGATGACAGTCAGCGCGGCGCTGACTGTCACTTTATGATGTCGAAAGTCACGAACAGGAACAGGGAACTCTGCTCTTCCACGATGTCGGTGGAGCCGAACAGGGCGCCGATCAGCGGCAGGCTGCCCAGGATCGGCACGCGGTTCTTGGAAATATTGCGGGAGCTGCGCTTCAGGCCGCCTATGACCAGCGTCTCGCCGCTCTTGAGCTCCACTTCGGTCTGGATCTGGCGGGTGATCATGGAGGGGATGGTGGTGCCGGAGGCCACCACGGGCTTGGAATAGTCCGGGTTGGAGACTTCCAGCTGGATCTGCACGTCCACCGTGTCTTTTTTCTCCTCGAGCACCACGGGCAGGACGTTAAGGATGACGCCGAACTTCTTGAACTCGGCGCCCACGCCCTGGTTATTGGAGTACGGCACCGGGATCTCGCCGCCCACGGTGAAGTTGGCCTGGGTGCCGCTCTTGGTGATGACCTTGGGGTTGGAGAGCAGCTGGGCCTTGCCTTCGGTCTCCAGCAGCTTCAGCGAGGCCGCGAGCTGCGTCTTGCGCTCGAAGTCGCCCAGCGTGATGATGCCGGGCACGCTCTTCTCCGAGAAGTCGAAGAACTGGTTCCAGGAGAAGCCGCGCGTCTTCTGGATGGAGCCGCTGATCTCCACGATATCGGCGCTGACCGCCACCATCTTGGCGGTCTGGGCCGCGGCCAGGGCCGGGAGGGCCAGCGCGGTCAGGGTAAGCAGGATCTTTTTCATAACTTTATATCCTTATTTGATGAGCCGCTTGAAAGAGGCTATTTCCATGGGGTGCAGTTCCACGTCGCCCAGGCCGCGGACTATCACGTCCACCGAGCCCTGCTTGGCCGACAGGGCCAGGTACTGCGCTTCGTTGGGGTTGAGGGCCAGCGAGAGCGCCGCTTTCTCCGAGAAAGCCGCGTCGGCGGCCGCCGCCGCGTCCTTGGCCTTGGCCTGGGCGCCGGACAGGCCCTGGCCCAGGTTGGAGCCCACGCCCAGCACCAGCACGTTCTGCAGGATGGTCGCGGTCACTTTTTCCTTGCGGTTGTCGCCCATCACCGCGTCGAAACTGACCAGGATGTCCACCCGGTCGCCGGGCTTTATGAGGCGCAGCAGGTCGTTCTCGAGCGGCAGCACGCAGCCGCGGTAGCCGGGCGGCACCTTGACGGAAAGGCCGGCCTCGGGGGAGAGCGACACCAGCGAGCTCTGGGTGATCTGGTTGCCCTTGGGCACGCGGACCGCGGTCACCAGGTTGGAGACCAGTTTGATATCGGACTGGCTCTTCACTTCATAGGCGTCCTGCTCAATGTACATCTTGGGGATCACGCGGGTCTCCACCAGGTCCACGTTCATGATGGTCCGGGCGGGCAGGTCGTACTTGGCCACGAGCACGGTGGCCGGCTCGTTGGCCGCGGCCAGTTCGCGCTCCTTGGAAGTCAGCACCCACCAGTAGATGGCCGCCGCCGCGATGGCAAGCACCATTGGTACGAGCATGCCTTTCTTTTCCATATGTATATTCTCCCGTTGATCTGTTAACTTACCGTTAAATCCGCGTTAAATTTTGTCGCCGGCGCCTACTGGAAGTAGGGTTTCTCCACCGGCATGCGCACTTTAACTATGATCCTCTTCTTCTTGGCGCCCTTCGGGGGGTCCGAAAGCACGTAGCTGGAACCCGGGAAGATCAGGGTGGCCGGGTAGATCAGGGTGACCAGCAGGTCCTCACCCATCTGCCCCGACTGCGGGTCCTTCAGCGTGCCTACCAGCACGCCGTCCACGCTTACGCCCGGGGTGGACGGGAACATCTGGCCGAGCACGCTCTTCATCTTCTGCTGGGCCATGGACTGCCCGCCGCCTGTGCCTGCTCCGTTGGGGCCCGCCACGAGCGAGCCTATGCGGGCCAGCTCGTAAGCGCAGTGATGGGCCAGGATGGTCTGAAAGCCCATGTTCCCCATCTCCATTATAAAGAACAGCAGCAGCATGAAGACCGGCAGCACGAGCAGCAGTTCCACCGTGACCTGCCCGGCCCTCCTGACGCGCGCGAACGCGCCGGTTAAAATGCGTCTTATGCCCATAAAGCCGTGCTCCCGGGGGGCCGCGCCCCCGCGGAAGACCGCCTCTCCGCTAGATCTTTCGGGCCGCGCCGGTTAGAACGCCGCCGCCCGCGCCGGCCGCAGGGCCGGCCTGTGGTAACCCCTGTTACTGGTTGCCGCCGGAAGCGCCCAGGGTGCTGGCGGCGCCGTTGATCATGCTCTGGATGCTGGCGAACAGCTGAGGCATGTACTTCTTCAGCGCCACGCCGGCGATGAGCACCACGCCCACCACCACCGCGAGCATCAGCAGGTATTCCACGGTGTTCTGGCCTTTCCGGTTCTTGAACAGCTTATTCATGTTTGTCGTTCCTCCGTAAACAATTTCAAATCTACCAGGGGTCTTCCTTGTACATCCTTATTATCACCAGCCCGCCCCGCTTGAACTGGTTGGCCAGCGCGTACTGCAGGGCCTTGTACATCATCACGAAAACGAACAGCAGCGAAGCCGTCACCAGCAGGTACTCCACCGCCGTCTGGCCCCGGCGCCCGCGCCGGACCGCCGGCTTTCGGGCCGGCGCCGCCGGGACGCCTCCCGGCAGCAGAACCGTAAGTTCCCCGTTCTCCGGCATCGCTAGAACTGGAACTTGAGCGCCAGCTGGCTGGCCTTACCCAGCGCGCCGAAAGGCACGAAGGTGTAATCCAGACCCATGCCGTAGCCCAGCGCCTGCGCGCTGTAGATGCCGAACCCGAAAGCCCAGCCGGCGGTGTCCGTCATCCCCAGGCTGTCGAGGGTCTTATCGTCCGTGTTCTTGCCCAGGTTGTCGGACGGGGTATAGCCGGCCCGCATGGAGACGCGGCCCACCTGCAGGAACTCCTCGGGCAGGTTGATCTCCACGCCGCCGCCGATCTTGCCCTTACGGTCGGAATAGGTCTTCTGTTCCACCGCCAGGGTAAGGAACGGGTTGAAAGCGAAAGCCGCACCCAGGCGGCTGACCTGTACCACCTGGTGCTTCTTGCCGGACAGGTTCTGCGCGGCCCAGCCCAGGGAAAATTTCCGGCCGATGCGCACCACCGCGCCCAGGTCGAAGACCAGGTTGCGGTATTCCTTGGTGTAGTTGTCCTCCACCACCTGCTTGGCGGCGGCGCCCACCAGCACCTTCTCCAGGAAAAAGCCCTTAGCCAGGCCCAGCGAGAGGTAGCCGTTGCGCACCTTCACGTCGGTGCCGTACTGTGGCACGCCGTTGGCGTCGCGCACGTCGAAGTCCTTTATGCCGTAATAGGCCATGTTCACGCCTATCACGGACTGCCCCACGGGGTGGACGTAGGAGAGGTACTGCCCGGAGTAGTCCTGGACCCAGCTCATGTAGGAAAAAGAGACCTCGCGCATCTGCGCCGAAGCCATGCCGGCCGGGTTTATCCCCATGGCCTCCCCGCCCTCCACGAGCGAGACGCCGCAGTTGCCGAGGGCCTGGGCCCTGGGGCTGCCGGTGGGGATCTTCAGGAAGACGGCCCCGTCGGAACCCACCTTGGTGTCGGCGGCCCGGGCCGCGCCGCACAGCGCCAGCGCGGCGCCGGCGGCAAGACAAAGTTTTTTCATAGTTACCATAAGATCACCGCCTACGGCACCAGTATCTTCTTGACCGTCTGGCACACGTCCCTGGTGCCTTCATTGGCCTCGAAGCGTATCACCGCGAAGTAGACGCCGGGCGCCACGGTGCGGCCGCTGGTGTTGACCCTGGGCCAGCAGGCCTCGTTGGTGTGCGTGACCCCGCACTTGCCGTTGCCGTCTATATTGTCGCCGCCGCCCTTCACGCCGAAGTCCTTTTTATAGACCAGGTCGCCGGCCAGGTTGTAGATGCGCAGCGTGGCGCTGCCGTTCATCATGATCGGGATCCGGAACCAGCCCGACTCCCCGGTGTAGGGGTTGGGGGCGAAGAAGGTATCCTTGGCGAAGTCGCCGCAGAGGTCGGCCGTGCCGCCCTTGGTCACCGGGATGTTGGAGGTGACGATGTCGTCGGCCAGCATGGCTCCGGTGGCCACGGCGCCGTCCAGCGTACTGATGGCGTCGGTTATGGTGGAGGCGTAGATCTTGAACACGTAGTTGCCGTCCGGCACCTTGGAGAGTGTCAGGTCGGTGCCGTCCCAGTACTCTTCCACCTTGGTGCGGGCGGGACGCACGCCTATGATGCGCTTCACCAGCGAGGTGCTCTCCGGCGGGGAGGCTATACCGAAGGAGTTAAAGCCGGTGCCGGGCTTATAGATCTTGGTCACCACCTTCATGGGCTCGGAAACCTGGTAGGAGACTATGGCCGGGTTCTCGAGCGTCAGCGGGGTAATGGAGACGTCGAAGATGCGCAGCGGGTACACGTCTATGGTCATCTGCACGGTGGCGTGCGAGGCCAGCTGCGAGGAGATGTCCTGGGCCGTGACGCGCACGTTGTAAGCGCCGCCGTCCACGAAGGTGCCGTTATCGTCCTTGCCGTCCCAGAAGTCCCTGTAGACCATGTCGCCGTCGCGGATCTGACCGGCTATCACCGTGGAGACCACGCGGGGAGGCAGCTCCAGCGACATGATCTGCACAGTGACGGAAGACTGGCGGGTCACGGCGTAGGTCACCTCGAAGGGCGGCAGCTTGATAGTGTCCGACGAGTTGTACATCGTGGGGATGCTCGGGATCACGTCGAACATGGTGAAGATGATCTGGCCGCGGGCGATATCCACGTAGCCGTAAGCCTCGTCTATGGCGTACATGGTCTGGGCGTTGTTCACGGTGGAGGTAGTATGGGCCACCAGCACGAAGGGGTAGCGCCCGTCGGGCACCAGCAGGCCGGAACTGTCGCGGCCGTCCCAGTACTCGGTGATCTTGTAGCGGCCGGGGCGCATGCCCTGGACGCCGTACACGGGATCTGCGGGCAGGCCGGAAAGATCGGGGTTGGTGCCCACCGGCCAGACCTGAGACGGGTTGATGGTCACGGTGGTCTTATAGACGTTCAGTTCTATATACATCGGCTGGGACAGCTCAAAGGAGATGGTGGCCACGTCGGAAGCCCCGCCCAAGAGCGGCGTGGTCTTCACGTCCACTATGCGGAACATGCTCACCGGGATCACCGCGGTTACGGTGGAGAACTTCAGGTCGGTACACTGGAAGGGGTCTTCCGTGATCAGTTCGGCCAGGTAGGTGCCGCTGGACACATACGTGCCGTCGTCCTTCTTGCCGTCCCAGATCTCGCGGTTGGAGAAGTTGGCGAAGCGCACCTCCCGCGTGGTAACGCGCCTGACCAGGTTATTGGCCATGTCCCGGATATTCATGCTCACGTAGGCGTCGCGGGCTGGCGTGTAGCGGAAATAGAAGGGGTCCAGGCCCGCCACGGAAGGCGAGGAGCCTATCACGGTGGAAGAGGGGCTCATCATGGCGATGACGCTGCCGCGGGCCACCGGCACCACGCCCACCTTGGTATACCTGGTCCAGACCTCGCCGCCGGGGGCGAAAGGCGACGCCGAAGGCAGCACCGCGTCTATGGCGTACACATAGTCGCCGTCGCAGACCGGGCGGCCGAGCGAATCGCGGCCGTCCCAGTAGGTATAAACGTTCACGCGCCGGTCCTTCACTTCCACGAACTCCCGGAGCGGGGCCTTGTCGGCGGCGCCTGTGAGATAGTTGATGGTGGTGGCGGGCGGGTAGATGGTAACGTACACGGTGGCGGACTCGGTGAGCATGTAGCTGATATTGGCCATGTCCGTGGACGAGGCGCCGAGCGGTTTCACGGCCACGTCGGTGACCTGCAGGGGCTCGAGGGAAAGCTGGATGGTGGTAGGCCAGGCCAGGTCGGTGGGCGGCTGCCACATATCGTTGGAGCCGGCCTCTATGCGCACCAGGTAGTTGCCGCCGGCCACCAGGTTGCCGGTATTGTCGCGGCCGTCCCAGAAGTCGCCATTGGTCAGGGTGCCGTCGGGGGTGCCCTCGCCCACGCGAGGAGCCGCGGAGATGATATTGCGTACGTTCGGCAGGGAACCGGCCGTGTTGGCGTCAAAAACGGTTATGGAAACCGTGGCGTCCTTGGACAGGCGGTAAAGGATATTATAGGGCTGAGCGGCCACGCCGGTGATGCGGCCCACCACGGTAGGGCTGGAGCGCACGGTATGGATATTGGTGACGTTCACCTGGATGGGGATCTGGTTCTGACCGGGGAAAGCGGAAGTCTGCGAGATGGAGATATTGCCGGCGGTCTGGCTGACCTGGTTGGTCTTCACGGTGGCGCGGAAACCGAACTGGCCGTTGGTCTTGCCGAACATGCCGTTGAGGTTGTAGGACCCGTCCCACGCGGTGCAGAAATAATAGCCGGCGCCGCCTATGACGTAGGGAGTGTTGTTGCTGCTCTGACAGGTGCCGATATTGTACATGTTAATGGTCTTTATCGGCGGGGTGGAGGCGGGATCCAGGGGGTTGGAGCCGGCTCCGAACTTGAAGATCTCGAAAGTGAGTTCGTCTATGCCGAAGTAACCGTTGGTGCTGACGCAGACCAGTTGGGCGCACAGGCCCAGACAACCGCTCGGGTAAGTGGTGCGGGGGCGCTCGAACTCTATCAGCGAGGAGTTCTGCCAGACGTTGCCGCCGGTGGTGTCGTAGGACCTGTCAGGGTCGGTACCGACCACGTCGTTGCAGTAACCGTTGCCGACGGCAGGGAATTTGACGTCTATGTCGTTGACGTAGAGCTGCTGGGCGGAGGCCGGGGCGGCGAGCCCGGCGAACAGGATGGCGGCGAGCGCCGGGAATATCTTTTTTAGCATAGTCTTCCTCTGTAAATAACAAAACGGGACCCGGAACGCGGCCCTGCCGCCTCCCGGCTTAAAATCATGTTCCAATTCTGCCATTTTCGCCATAATAAAATCAATATAAATAATAGGCGCTTTTCTTACCTTTTCCAGCGCGGCGTCCGCAAGGGCCGCGCGCGCCTATTTATACAGTTTCAGCGAGTACCGCTTTAGTTCATAACCGCCGGCCAGTTCGCCGGCCTTTTCCACGCTCCAGAGCCGGTCGCCGGCCACCCAGAAAGCGGTAGTTTTGTTCTTGCCGAAGGCCTGCGCCGACAGCGCCTTAAAAGCGCCGTCCTTGTAGGCGTAGCGGCGCAGCGTGTTGGCCCCGTCCAGGGCCCACAGTTCACCGCCCACCCACTGCATGGAGGCCAGGGTCTTCACCCCTTCCAGTTTATAGGTGGCGGCGGCGCCGGCCTTGGGGTCCAGGCCGTACTTATAGAGCAGGCCGCTGGAGGCGTCGAAGGCCCAGAGATTATAGCCGTCCCAGGCGGCGCCCTGCGGGGCGGGGCCGGGGGTTTTCACGCTTTCGAGTACGGAGCCGCTCTTGTAATCCTGGCGGGCGTAGCGCAGCTGCGCCATGTCCAGGGTCCAGAGGCCGCCATCGGAGGCGGACAGCGCCCCGGGCCGCAGCGGCTCGCCGGCGGGGGCCGGCAGCGACTTCAGCACGGCGAAGTCCTTGGCGTCGCGCAGCACCAGGCCGCGGTTCCAGTCGGCCAGCCAGACGCCGTCCTTGGTGACGACGAGGCCGGAGGGGTTGGGCAGGTCCAGCGGAGCGCTGGCCAGGAGTTTGTAGTGGGCCTTGGCCCGCCACGCGTGCAGCTGCCACGCCGCGCCGGAAAGCAGCAGCAGGCCGGCGAGCGCGAACCCGAAGGCCCGGCTGACGGTCTTGCGCGCCTTGAGGAAAGAAGTGTCGGGGCCGGGCGAGACGAACACGCTGGGCAGTTCCACGCCCTTGAGCGCGTAGAGCTTGAGCACCTGGGTGACCTTCTCGGACCACTGGCTGGACTCCTTGAGGATGTTGGCGATGCCGGCGGCGTTCTCCACGCCCTTGGACTCCTGCTCGCGCATCTTCATGGTCCAGGCTTCGCGCTCGGAGCGCAGGCGCTCCTCCCACACGGCGAATTCCTGGCGGTGGGTCTCCCACACGGAGCGCTCGCGGTCCCACAGCTCGCGCCACTGGGTCCGCTCGGCGTCCCAGTTGGCCTTGGCGGCCTCGAGGCGGCCGGTCAGGTCCTTCACCTGGCCTTCCAGGTCCTTGCGCTTGGCCTCGTCGTCGCGGCGGGTCTTGCGCTCGGCCAGCAGCTCGGCCAGGGTCTTCTCCACGGCTTCCTTGGAATCGGCGAGCCTGGATTCCAGGCCGGCTTTGGCGTCGGCGAGGTCGGCTTTCTCCACGGCGAGCAGGTCGGCCTTGCGGCGGGCCTCGTCGCGCTCCAGGCGCAGGGCGTCCACGCGCTCCTGCAGGCCGGTGAGCTCCACCTTGCTGCGCTCCAGCAGCTCTTTGAGCAGGGTCAGTTCGCGCGCGTGATTTTTCTTCTGGACGTCTATGAGCTTCTTGGACTCTTCGAGGTTCAGGGCGGCGCCCATTTCCTCGTTGAGCATCTTCTCGCGGGCTTCCTGGTAATGCTGTTTGAGCTCGCTTAAATGGGCCCGGGTCTCTTCGAGCTGGGCGGTGAGGTCGCGCAGCTGGACGTCCTTGGCGGCCACCAGGGACCGCCAGTCGTTCTCGGCCTTGGAGAAATTCTCGCGCAGGAACCGCATGGTCTCCATGTTGGACTGGCGGATGTCCGGAGGCAGCGGTGAGGCGTCGGGAACGTAATCCCCTCCCCCGACCTTCTTCCAGAGTTCGTTGAGGTGCCTGTCTATATCTTTGCTTTCCATAGTTTTTATCCGCCCAAAAGCCGGTGGGCGGGCCTTTGGGCCCGTCCGTCCGTTATCTATGTACAAAGTTTAGCAGGGGGGTATTAACCGCTAGTGAAGAAATTGTTAACAAACTGTTACAGGAGGGTCGCCGGCCTATTCCCTTCCTTCGCTGAGCGGGCGCGGCAGAAGAGGGTCTGCGTGCCTTCGCCGGCGTCGAACTCGTCGCGCACACCGTGCGCTCCTCAAACAGCGCCGCCGCGGCCTTAATGATAGGCCGTCCGCTCCGGCACTTGACCCTGCGCCCTAACGCTCACTCAGGGAACAGGCCGGCTCCTGTTATTCGGCCTGCCGGGAGGGACGGGCGGTGCATTGGTCCGAGCGCCATTTGGGGAGGGGAGGCTCCGCCGCCGAAGGCGGTGGAGGGGAACCGCGCTGGGCTATGCCCGTGCCGCATAAGGCGCTATGCGCAACAGGCGGCCAACGGTTCCCTGCAGTCATGGCGAGCGGACCAATGCACCGCCCGGACCGACTAACCTGCGGCTATTTCACCAGGGTTTGGAGCTCCATGGTGGCCTGGGAGATGTCTATGCCCGCGTCCTGGTACTGGCTCACCAGGCGCTGCAGCGAGCCTTTCAGCACGTCGGCCGGGGCGCCGCCGCCCTTCAGCTTCAGATAGGCCTGCCAGTCGCTGCTGAAATCGTAGCGCAGCTGGTTGAGCTTGTCGGCCCTGCGCTTCTCCGACATCGCCTTCAGCTCGGCCTCGGCCGCGGCCTGACGGCGCACTATGGCCGCCAGCCGCTCTTTCTCGCCGGTCACGGTGGCCTTCTGCTCCCGCTCGCCGCGCAGGCGGGCGTTGAGCGAATCTATTTCGGCCTTCATGGAGGAGAGCTCCTCCTTGAGCAGGGCCTCCCGGCGGGCGGATTCGTCCAGGGCCTCCACCAGGTCGCGGCGGTACTTGATCTCCTGCTTGATCATGCGGCCGTACTCGCCCTCTATGTCCCTGTCGCCGAAGCGCAGCGTCAGCGTGAGCGCGTGGGCCGGCACTATGAGGCCGGTCAGCGGCACGGCCAGGCCGTAGGAAAGTTCGCTGGCGGCGTGCTTCCAGCCCAGGCCGGCGGAAAGCGCCGTCGCCCGTTCGGCCAGGTAGATGCCGGTGCGCGAGAAGAACCGGCCGGAGCGCTCGGTGCGCCAGACGTGCTCCACCCCGGGGGTCAGGCTGAGATTGCCGTTCTGCCCGCCGGAGGCGGACCGCGCGGCCGCGTCCAGGGTGAGCGTGTAATCGTCGCGGCGCTCGCTCACGCCCAGGCGCAGCACCCTGGGGGCGTTGTCCTCCAGCGCGCCCAGCTTGTAGGCCGGGTTATTGAGGTTGAGGATGGAAACGCCCAGCGTATGCGCGCTGTCCGGGCGGAAGACCGCGCCCAGGTCCAGGCCCAGGCCCATCACCGATTCGCCGCCGGCGCTCAGGGCGGCCTGCATGATCTTGAAGTTGACGCCGAAATCGACGGTACCGGAGCCTTTGCGCAGCAGGCTGCTGGAGCCCCAGCCGACCAGCAGGGTCTTCTGCGTCAGTTCCCCCCCGTCGTCGCGGTAAAGGCCGGCCAGCGCCATGGTGCCCATCTTGCCGTAGGCCATGCGCGGCACCAGCGCCCACGCTCCGTAAGCGGAGAGGTCCGCCGGGCCCTGTGTGGTGCGGTGCGAACCCAGGAAAGCGGCCCCGGTCTCGAATTTCCTGACGGCGCCGGGCAGGGCGGGGTTGGCGAAGAACGAAAGCGGGTCTTCCAGGGCCGCCGCCTGGCCGCCCAGGCCGAGCTGGCGCGCCCCTGCGGGCACGTCCTCAAAGACGGCTCCGGCCGGCGCCAGGCAGGCCAGCAGGCAGGCGGCCGCCAGGTAAAAACTATTTCGCAGGGACATCGGTTCCTCCGGCGTTGGTCTCGGCTTTCTTGCGCTCCTCGGCCACGTCCGAGTACAGGGCTATCCTCGCCCGGCCGTGGGATTTAACCCAGTAGAGCGCGTCGTCGGCCTTTTCCAGCAGCGAATCCATGGTGGACGCGTCCTGCGGGAAGGTGGAAATACCTATGCTCATGGTCACCCGCAGCTCGCGGGTCTTGGAGAACGGCACGGGAATGCGCAGCTCGGTCAGCTCCTGGCTGAGGCGCTGGGCCAGGCGCTGGGCCTCCATGCCGGTGGCCTGCGGCAGCAGGATCAGTATCTCGTCGCCGCCATAGCGGCACGGGAAGTCTATCTTGCGCAGGTTGGACAGGATCACCCGGCCGGCTTCCTTGAGCACCTTGTCGCCGATCTGGTGGCCGTAAGTGTCGTTGACCTCTTTGAAATAGTCGATGTCCGCCCAGATCAGCGCGAGCGGCTGCTTGAAGCGCTCGGCGCGGTAGAACTCTTCCTGGAAGCGCTGGTTGAAGTAGCGGCGCAGCGGCAGCTTGGTCAGTTCGTCGTAAAGAGAGAGCTCTTCGACCTTGTCGAAGAGGCGGGCGTTGTCCACGGCCAGGGCTATCTGCCCGCCGAACGACTTCAGCATGGCCAGTTCCTGCGGCTCTATGCGCTGCTGGCTGAGCAGGTTGTCCACGATGAGCAGCCCTATGGTCACGCCCTGCACGGACAGCGGCATGTACAGCACGCAGTCCTTGTAGCGCTCCATGAAAGCGCCCGAGGAGCGGCCCAGCACGATGTCGGCGAAGCGGTGCGCGCCGGCCTCCAGCGGGATCTCCTCGTAGGAGATGCTCTTGATCTGGCCGCGGATGTCGGCACTGAGCTCGCCCTTGAGCTTGCGGTTCTTCTCGTCGATGAGGTAGAGCCGCACCCGGTCGAAGCCGAAATAGGTCTGGATGCCGGAGAGGATATGCTTGAAGCTGTCGCGCACGCGCAGGGCGGTGGCGAACACCTCGGTCAGTTCGGTAATGGCCGCCACGTTCTTGTCGTACTTGCGGTTGAGCGAGAAGAACTCGGCCTTGTAATAGTCGCGCAGGAAGGATTTCAGCCAGGCGTCGGCCTTGGCCGCCTCGGACGGCGTGAAGCCGCGCTTGCGCGGGGCCCTTTCCAGGCGGAACAGCCCGAAGCAGGGGATGACGCCGCGCCCGCCGGCCGGGTCGCAGTAGTCGAACCGGAAAGGGGAACAGAGGTAGCTGCCGCCGGGGCCCTTGGACACGGCCGGCTCCAGGGTCTCCATGGCCCTGGCCGCCGCGGAGCCGGGCGCCGGCCGCAGGTCCTCCTCGTGCTCGAAGGAAACGCCCGAGGAATGGCGGTGCTTGAGCCGCAGCAGGCCGGTCTTCTCCTCGTACTCGTAGAACGAGACGGCGTCCAGCGCGAACTGGGCCGAGACGGACTCCAGGGCCGCCCGCAGGAACGCGTCGCGCCCCTCGAAGAAGGCCCCGGCGGCCGCGGCCGCGTAATTTTCTTTGGCTTGCTTGCTCATGTCAATAAAGCGACAGCAGGTAATCGGCCTCGCCCTGCGCCATTATCAGTTCCCGGGTCAGGTCTTCCCTGTCGTAATCCTTGCGGGCTATCTTCATGGACAGGTTCCACAGCGCGCGCTCGAGCAGCAGCTCGGCCGTGGGATAGACCATGATGTTGGGCTTCAGTTCCGGCGCGGAGAAAAGGCGCTTGTACACGCCGGACTCCCGCTCTTCGCGCAGGCGCTCCTCGAACACCGGTTTGAGGCAGGGGAATACGCCGAAACTCTCGGTAAAAAGCGACAGGTTGCGGTGCTCCAGCGCCCAAGCGACGAAGGCCGCGGCGCCGTCCGGGTCCTGGCTGGAGGCGGAAACGCTGAGATTATGGACCAGCATCAGGCCGCCGCCGGACGGGTAGCCGGGGTAGGGCAGCATCTTGAGGCCGGAACGGCCGCCCAGCTTGCGCGAGGAGATGATGCAGGCGCATTCTTCGGCCGGCCGCGGCCCGTTCTCGAAGCGGTCCGGGCTGAAAAGTTCTATCTTGCCGCTGACCGCCAGCTCCAGCCAGTCCTCGATGCCGCCGGCGGTCTCCTCCCGGGTGAAGGTGGCGCGGTTGAAATCGTCGGAGAACAGGCCGCCGCGGCGGCCCCACACGCGCGGCAGCACGTCGGCCACGGACACTGAGCCCGAGGAGCCTGGCACGGACAGGGCGTGCGCCCCGCGGCGGCGCGAGGGCGCCCCAAGGCGGTCCAGGGCGGCCCGGAAACCATCCCAGGTGGCCAGCTCTTTCTCGGGGTCCTCCACCGCGGACTTGAGCGCCTGCGGACGGTAGAAAAGCGCGGGGGCCTCCAGCCACCACGGGGCGGAAAAGGCCCGCGCCTCGTCGTTGCGGCAGAGCTCCTTGAGGATGAATTCTGGAAAGCGTTTATGGGCGAGGGGTTCCACGCGCGGGCTCAGGTCGGCCACCAGGCCCAGGCGCGACAGGAGCTCGGTCCAGTTCTGCGGGATCTCTATGACGTCGGCGAGCGGGTTGCGCTTGGGGTCGCGCAGGTGGCCGAACAGGCTCTCCCAGAGGCTGCGGCGGCTCTTCACCGAGAACTCCACGTTCGCGTCCGGGAAGGCGGCCGAGAACCGCGCCAGCAGGCTCTTGAAAGCCAGGTGCTTGCGGTGGTCGTAATCCGAGAGGAGCCAGATCTTCATCTTGTTACTTTATACAACGCGCATGTTAAGTTTATATTTCGGGGACGTTGTTGACTATTTGACTATATTTCCTCCGCAACCGACACCGAATAGGCGGCCTCCAAATCGAAATAGTCAAATAGTCAACAACGTCCCCTACCTCCAGCCCGGGCGGTCCAGTTCGGGGGACACCTTGAGGCTGTTGGCGAATTTCCCCGCCTCCAGGCGCCGCAGGGCGCACAGGGCCACCATGGCGGCGTTGTCGGAACAATAGTCCTTTTCCGAGAACCTGACCTCGAAACCGTCCAGTTTGCCGAAGGCCGCGCGCAGGGCCTTGTTGGCGGAAACCCCCCCGCCCACGGCTATGCGCGTGAGGCCCAGCGAGCGCGCCGCGTCCGCGGCCTTGCGCACCAGCGTCTCGGCCACGGCGTCCTGGAAAGAGCGGCAGACCTGCGCCCGCTCGCCTGGAGGCAGCCGCAAGCCGCGCTTGTAGAAATCCTGCCCGAGCCGGCCGGCCAGGTAGTAGCTGACCGCGGTCTTCAACCCGCTGAAAGAGAACTCTCTGGTGCCTTCCATGTAAGGCCGCGGGAACACCGGCCCCTGGCCCTTCGCCCTGGCCGCCTCTTTCTCCACCGAAGGCCCGCCGGGATAGGGCAGGCCCAGAAGCTTGGCCACCTTGTCGAAAGCTTCGCCGGCCGCGTCGTCGCGGGTGCGGCCCAGCACCTTGTAATCGCCGTAGCCGCGGGCGTGCCACAGCTCGGTATGGCCGCCGGAAACTATGAGGGCCAGCAGCGGGAAGCGCAGCGGCTTCGAAACCCGGCCGCCGGCGAACTCGCAGGCCAGCAGGTGGCCTTCCAGGTGGTTAACGCCTATGAGCGGGACGCCGCACAGCTCGGCGGCGGTTTCGGCCGCCACCCGGCCTACCATCAGCGCGCCGGGCAGGCCCGGCCCGCGGGAAAAAGCCACCGCGTCGAAAGCCCCCGGCCGCAGCGGCGTCGGGCGGCCGGCGGCGCCGAGCGCCCCCTTCAGCACGAACGGGATCTTCTCGAGATGCGCGCGGCTGGCCAGTTCCGGCACCACGCCGCTGTATTTCCGGTGAAGTTTGATCTGGGAGAAAACGGCGTTGGAGCGCAGGACCCGCCCCTCCAGCACGGCCGCGGAGGTTTCGTCGCAGGTAGTCTCGAAAGCCAGTATGCGCATCAAAAATTAAACATCCTGCAGGGGACGCTGATTCCTAATTCCACCTTTGTTGTTTGCCGGAAACCGACAGTTTGGAAGCGTTCCTCCCTCCACAGATACGAATTAGGAATTAGGAATCAGCGTCCCCTCCCTCTTACTTGCCGGGCTTCAGGTTGCCCAGGACTTCGCGGGCCTTGAGCAGTTCCACGGCGCGGTCCAGCACTTCGTCCTTTGTGAATTCCTTCTTCTTGCCGTTCTTCTCGTCCTTACCGGGGAAGAAGATCTCCTCGGACTGCTGGAGCAGCTTCTTCTCGGTCTCCACGGTCACCTTGACCTCGATGTCCGGGGTGATGCCGCCGGTCTCGTTCTTGGCGTCGTGCTGGATGGACTTGCCGCTGGGGGTGTAATACTTGGCTATGGTCAGGCGCAGGGCCGACTTGTCGGAGAGAGGGATCATGCTCTGGACGCTCGCCTTGCCGAACGAGCGTTCGCCTATGATGACGGCGCGCTTATTGTCCTGCATGGCGCCGGCCACGATCTCGCTGGCGGAGGCGGAATAGCGGTTCATCAGGACCACCAGCGGCAGCAGTTCGTGCGGGGCGCGGCCGTTGGCGCGGAATTCCTGGTAGTTCTCGGGTTTGCGGCCCTTGGTGTAGACTATCATCTTGCCGTCGTTCATGAACAGCTTGGAGATGTCCACCGCCGCGGAGAGCAGGCCGCCGGGATTGTAGCGCAGGTCCATAACGAGCGACTCCATGCCCTTGCCCTTCAGGTCGGCCATGGCCTTGTCGAAATTCTCGGTGACGTGCCCGGTGAATTCCACTATCTTGATGTAGCCGGTCTTGTTGTCGAGCATGCGCCATTTCACGTTCTCGGTCTTAATGAGCTCGCGCACCAGCGTGATGTCCTTGGTGATCCAGTCGGCGCCCTTCTCCTCGGGCTCGCGGGCGATGGTGATCTTCACCGCGGTGCCCGGCTTGCCGCGCAGCTTCTTGATGGCCTCGTCTATGATCAGGTCCTTGGTGGACTCGCCCTCGATCTTGATGATCTTGTCTCCGGGCAGCATTTCCGCCTTCCAGGCGGGGGTCCCGGGCAGCGGGGTCACCACGGTCAGCCAGCCTTCCTTGGTGTCCACCCGGATGCCGATGCCGCCGAATTCGCCCTCGGTGTCGCTCTTTACCCGGGTATAGACGTCGGGTTCCATGAACTGCGAGAAATCGTCCAACTCCTCCACCATGCCGCGGGCGGCGCCGTAGACCAGCTTCTGCGGGTCTATCTTCTCCACGTAGCTGTCCTTGATGAGCTCCAGCACGTCCACTATGACCTTGAGCTGCTGGTAGGTATTGTCCAGGGCGAAGTTGACGTAGGGAAAGACCGCCCCTATGAACAGGGCCGACAGCGTGATCATCGCTAGCTTGCGTGCGTTCTTCATGAAAGCTCCTAGGAGGTTTAAAACGGCGACCGGCGGCTGGCCACCCGGCCGCCGCCTGTATATATAAAAAATTATATCTAATTTTTAAGCCACTTGAGGGGGTCCAGGGCCCGGTCGCCCTTGCGGATCTCGAAATAGACCGCGCCGCCCTGGGACTTGCGCCCCGAACTGACCGCCTGCGTGTCCTCGCCCGCCAGGCCCAGCAGGGAGCCGGACAGCACCTGCTGGCCCTTGGAGGCGTCCACCCGGCTGAGGAGGCCGTAGATGGTAAAGAAGCCCTTCTCATGGTCCACTATGACCACGTTGCCGTAGGTGCGGAAGGGCCCCGCGTAGATGACCTTGCCGCCCAGGGCCGCGGTCACCGGCGCGCCGGCCAGCGTGGCTATGCGGATACCTTCGCGGACTATCCAGGTCTTGAGCCCGGGCACGTCCTCGCGGCCGAATTTGCTGATAACCTTGCCCTGCGCCGGCCAGGCCATGGAATCGCGGGCGATCGGCAGCTCCGCGCTTGCCCCGGCGGGGCGATACGGAGCCTGCTTCTGCAATTTTTTTACCAGGCGCGTCAGGCCCAGCGCGGCGTTCTGCAGGTTCTCCAGCTCCCTAGTCAGCCTGGCCTGCAGTTCCCTGGTTCGTTCCAGTTCGCTCTGCTTGGTGCGCACCATGCTTTTATGGGCGGAGCTCTGCTTGGCCAGCAGTTCCTGCCTGGTCTTGAGTTCCCGGCCCTTGGCCTTGAGGATCTGCATGTCCTTATTGACCCTGGCGCTCTCGCCCTTTATGCGGGTGAGCAGGGCGCGCTTGTTGAACATGGCGGAGCGCATCAGCATGTCCTTGGACAGGTCGCGCAGGCCGTAGTACGGGTAGTAAAAATCCTTCTGCATGGAGAACATGACGAGCTCGCCGGTAATGTCGCCGGCCAGCTCTTTTTTAGCCTTCTCCAGGGAATCGTATTTCTGCCGGGCCTCGCCCGAGCGGGAGCGGGATCTTCCCAGCTGGCCTTCGAGTTCCTGGCGCCTGGCGGAGGTCTGTTTCTCTTCCTTCTTGAGGCCGGCGATCTCGGCGGCTATGCGCTCTTCTTCGGCGCGGTACTGGTCCAGCTCCTTGCGCTTCTCTTCCAGCTGGCGGTTTATCTCCTCCAGGCTTTTCTTCTTGGACTCGACGGCGGTCTGGGCCGCGGCGAGGGCCGGGACCAGCAGCAGCAGGAGCAGCAGAAGCTTCAGGAACGGACGTTTTTCCATTGACAGAGGGTCCAGCCGAACAGGGCGCCCGCCACTATCAGGGCCGCCTGCCAGAGGGGGCTGGGCCAGGCCCAGACGGGGCTCAGGTATTTCACGGGATAGACCACGGCGTAGGCGGCCAGGGCGGAAGCGGCCGCGCCGCCGCCTCCGGCGAGGAACCAGAACCTGTCCGCGCCCAGAGAGGCCGCGAGGCCCGCGGGGGTATGGCCGTGCGTCAGCACCATGGCGGTCATCAACATGAAGGCGAGGAAGGCCAGCGCGAGCGCCAGCGTTATCAGGTGCCCGTAGAAAAGGGAGTGCATGACCGCGTAGGCCTCGAGAGGCTTATACTTGATGTCGCCCACGCCGCTGATGCGCCAGGCGGCGTCGGTCCAGCCGTTGATGTCGCCGAGGGTGTCCTCTTCTATGGCCACCTCCCAGGTATCGGGCATGGGATTGGTGCCGGGCGGCAGCACGGAAGCCACCAGGTCGGGCTCTTCGGCTTTCAGGCGGGCCAGGCGGTCCTGCCGGCTGACGAAAACGGCCTGACGGGTACCCTTGATGGCGGCCAGGGCGGCGCCCACGGCGTCGGAAGTCTCCTTGGATTTCTCGTCGCGCACCACTACTATGCGGAAGTCCTCCTTGAGCAGCATGGAGATCTCGCGCATCTGCGCGTGCATAAAAATGAGCATCTCGGCCAGCAGGCCCGCGGAGAAAGCGAGCAGGAAAGCCACCCTGTAGCCCTTGCGCGGCCGGGGCGTATGATTTTCGCGCTGGTGCCTGTGTTCGGTCATAAACTCCAATTATAACTTTTTACGCGCGGGTAAATGAAAAAGGCCGCCGGAAGGCGGCCTTTTCCGCGCGCGGAGGATTTTACAGAGCGGAATCCTTGAACTCCACGGCCGCCACGAAGGGCGAGCGGGAGAGGTCGGCGATCATGTCCACGGGCATGGTGCCGGTCACGTCGAAGACGCTGAACCTGGATTCGGCGCCCTTCTGCGGCAGGCGGAACCAGGTCTCGGCCGTGAAGCCCCCGGCGTCGGTAATGCGCTTGATGAAATCCGGCACGAACTCGTTAGGGCGGTTCTGGTACGGCACCTTCAGCGTGAAGCGCACCTTGGCGCGCAGCGGCATGCCGGCGGCCTTGGCCTCTATGGAGGCTGATTTAACGCCCTTCATGCGGGTGATCTTGAGGAGGCTGGCGGCGGGGGCCCAGCCCAGCACTACCGTGCGCCTGTAGTTGCGGGAGTAGAAGGTCTTCTCGCCGGCGAAGCGGAAGCCGCACTCCTCTTCCAGCTTCGGCAGCAGCCGGGAATAATCCTTGCCGGCCGGGGTGACGCTCATGAAGACGTATTCCTTGGCGTACTTGCGGGCCCCGTCGCCCAGCGGCCAGACGAAAGACCCCATGGGGCCGGGATCCCCGGCGAAGGTCACTTTGTAATGACCCGGGGGCAACCGGGGCTGTTCTTTTTTTACGGCGGGAACCGCGGCCGGCTTGGCCTGGGGCGCCGGGTTCTTAAGGGTGGGCGCCGCCGAGACGGGAGCGTCGCGAAAATCCCCGGGGCGGCCGAAATCGGAGCGGACCTGCATGGTGTTCTTGGAGTTCAGGTACCCGTAGTTGGTCTCTATGAAGTCCTGGTAAGCGGGATCGGAAAAAGGACCGCCGCCTACTATGCGGGGGTCCACCGGGAGATCTTCCTGTGCGGCCGCCGCGGCGGGGAAGAAGGCCGCCAGGGCCAGGGCGAGGATCAGGTTTTTTTTCATTTTTCCACTTTCAGCCGAGCAAAAAAAGAGAAACAGAAATACCATTTCTGTTTCCCCTGGTTACAGCGGGTTAAGGCCCGCCGGTGGATGCTCCCCCGCCTGTTCGGGGGATTACAAGGGCTGCTACAACGGTATTATTCTATATGTATTTGACGGAAAGCAATAGGGACAACGGACCCAAAATTAAAAAATAAAAGGACCCACGCGCCCCTGGGCCCTTTGGCCCAGGGCTGTCCCAAGAAAATCCGTTTAAAAAAGAGAACCCTCCGTTAATGGTAA
>MGTV01000031.1 GCA_001799635.1 Elusimicrobia bacterium GWA2_62_23 | reverse complement strand
CTTTACCGCGCAATACCTGGAGTCCGACGCCAAGGCGGTTCCCGCCGCCGCCGCGGAGCCGGCGGAATTGAAAGGGCTGAAAGCCCTGGTGATAGACGATAACACCACCAACCGGATGATCCTGAAGGAACTGCTGGCTAAATGGGGGCTGGCCGTGACCGAAGCCGAGGACGGCCCCTCCGGCCTGGCGGCCCTGCAGGCCGCGGCCGGCTCCGGCCAGCCGTTCAGGCTGGTGCTATTGGATTATTTCATGCCCGGCATGGACGGTATAGAGGTGGCCCGGCGCCTGAAGGGCAGCCCCGAGGTCTTTAGCGGGATAATCCTCATGCTTACCTCCGACAGCCGCGGCAGCGACGTTTCGCGCGCCAAACAGATGGGGATAGCGGAATACCTGGTAAAACCGGTAAAGAAACGCGAACTGAAAGAGGCCCTCCTGCTGGCCATAGGCAAGAGCAAGCCCTCCGCGGCGCCCGCGATAGAGGCCGCGCCCGCGGCGGACAGGCTGCGTCCGGCGCGGCTGCTGCTGGCCGACGATTCCGAGGACAACAGAATGATAATAAATATGTTCCTGAAATCCTCCCGGGTGGCCCTGGATACCGCTGTGAACGGGCGGGAGGCGCTGGAAAAGTTCACCGCCGGGAAATACGACCTGGTGCTGATGGACATGCAGATGCCGGTAATGGACGGCCGGGAGGCGGCCGCCAAGATACGCGCCTGGGAGAAGGAGAACGGCCGCGAACCCACGCATATTATCGCCTTCACGGCCTCGGCGCTGAAAGAGGAGATAGACAAGGCCCTGGCGGCGGGCTGTGATTCCTTCCTTACCAAGCCGGTGAAGAAAGCGGCCTTCCTGAAGGTCTTAGGCGAACTGCTGGGGTATGCGTGAGCGCACGGAGGAACTATGGCCGCTTATAGAGTGAGTATAGATCCGGACTTCAGGGACTTTGTCCCGGGATACCTGGAGAAGAGGCGTGGCGAGTTGCCCGCTTTGCGCGCTTCCCTGGCCGCGCGGGACCTGGCCGCGCTGGGCTCGGCGGGACATAAGCTGGTAGGGGCAGGGGGAGGCTACGGTTTTGACCGGCTTACGGAAATAGGCAGAAAGCTGGAAGACCTTGCGCGCGCCGGGGACGCGCAGGGGCTCTCCGCCTGTCTGGCCGAACTCGAGGATTATCTGCAAAACCTCGAAGTCGTATATGAATAACTGGCAGCCTCTTCCCTTTTGTAACGCATGAAAATACTTATTGTTGACGATGATGAGGACATGCTGCGGCTTACCGGCAGGCAGGTTGCGCGCTGCGGGCATGAGCCTGTAACCCTCCTGGACAGCTCCAAGGCGCTGAAGGTGATAGAAGACGAGCGGATACAGGTGGTTATCAGCGACTGGGTGATGCCGGAACTGAGCGGGCTGGACCTGGTAAAGGCTTTGCGCGCCTGGCCCGCAAACCGCCCTTACGTGTATTTTATGGTGCTGACCGGGGCGAAACTCGGCAATATCAACTTCATGGAAGCCATGGACGCCGGGGCCGACGACTACCTGGAAAAGCCCGCGAACGGGGACCTTCTAAGGGTCCGTCTGCGCGTGGCGGAGCGGATCTTAAGGCTCGGGACCGAGGTTAATGTCCTCAAGGACCTGATCCCCGTCTGCTCGCACTGCCGGCGGGTGCGCCGCGACGACCAGGCCTACGAGAGCCTGGAACGGTATCTCTCCAGGAATTCCTCCATGAAGTTCTCCCACGGCATTTGCCCGGATTGCATGGCGAAGTATTATCCGCAATACAAGTGACCGTGCCGGCTCCCGCGCGCCGCGGGGCTGCGCTCCGGGTTAAAAATCCCTGATCTTGACCGCCCGCAGTTCCACGCCGAAAATAGCGCTTTTTCCCGTTCCCTTTGTAATGCCGTAGGCGTGAGCCGCCGAAAGATTGAGGGCCATCAGCGGAAGAAAGTTCATGAATTCGTCCGTGTCGGCCCTCAGCGTCCCTCTTCTTGAGTACAATTCCTCCCCTTCAGAGATCAGTGTTTCCCTCATTTGCCGTAATTTCCTGGCCGTTTTTGAAACGTTCGGGCGCGGGAGCTCCAGCATGGCTCCGGCCAGGGGGCATTTATACGTTCCGGGGGATAGTTCTTTGATCAATTTAGCTTTCGACAGGTCTTTTAACGCGCGGCCTGCGGCGGCGGCGCCGATACGGATCTTTTTGGCGAGTTGCGCGGCGGTCCATTTCCCGGTATCGTTGGACAAAGCGAGCCAGCACAAATAATGGTCCTTGTTTTTAGCCAGGACTTCCAGTTGTTCCGGAGAGATGTAAAACTTTTCCCCGGAAAGGGATTTCTGTATCACCGTATGGAGCGGCGAGGAAACGGACAACTGGGGGAGATCTTTAAGCATGGGCTCAAGAAGCTGCTTGAAAATCTCCTCGCCGAATCTTATCCTGACCCAGGCGCGGGTCAATATTATGGCTGAGTGCGTTCCATAAAGCAGCCGCAGCGTGTGCAGGAATACCGGGATGGTTTTGTGGGAGGGGAGCATCTTTCCCTGCTCAATAAGAAGATACATCCGGTAAGAGAACCTGAAAACGGCTTTGCCGCCGTTGTCGTAGTAGAAGCGGTAGGCGGAGGGGAAGCCCGCTTCCCTTCGGAATTTTTTTAACGCCTCGGAAAATATCGTGGCCATGAACACCCCCTGCACAGGATAACTCCCATTAAATCAAAATCGGCGCCGCCGGCATAGCGAGAAAACAGCTTCGTTAAAACCCGGGTTTAGCCGCTGTAACCTTCTCCTGAATCAAAAGGGCAATTAGGATGGTTCCTTCGCCTCATGTGCGGCCGAACCGGGAAGTTCTACCATTGAATGTACATATTCTTCGGGAGAGATGGCGGCGTGGCGAACCAGGGGGAGAGATGAAGCGCGAGCTTGCGGGGGGAATTTGAACAACCACAAGGGAATGGCCGGCTGCCGGTTCGTGCTGGCCGCCGCGTTGGCCGTGGCGCTTGCGGGCCGGCTCAAGTGCGCTGAGTTCGAGGTCATGGATGTGCTTCGCGTGGACGGGTACGCGGTCCTGGAGTCTTCCGTGGACATAACCGGCAACCGGTTTTATGTGGGAGGTTCCAGTTTCGCGGTAGCCTACGGCAAAATTGGCATAGGCACGTCCACCCCTTCGTTCCCGTTGCAGGTTTCCGCGGCGCCGGGGACGGCCGGGGAGATGCTGGTTATATCCACAGGCGCCTCCAACGTTATCCGCTTGACCGGCGCGGGGGAGGTATATGCCAACAGGTTCTATGGCGACATTTCCGGCGCTTCCGGCTTCTCCGGCGGTGACAACCTGGGCAGCCATATAGCCACCACCACGCTGCAGATGGGCGCCTACGGGGTCAATACCTCCAGCAATATCACCGCCGCGCGCTACCAGATAAACGGCAGCACAATGGTAGCTATATTGCCCGGTGTGGATAGTATCGCTTACGGCGTATACGCCGGAACCAGTAATATAACCGGCGGGAATTACAACGTTTTTGTCGGAAACTCCGCCGGCGCCTCCAACACCACTGGCACGCAAAACTCCTTTGTCGGGGCTTATGCGGGCTACAGCAACACCACGGCCTCGGAAAATTCATTTTTCGGTTATTACGCAGGCTATAAAAACACTACCGGGATAGATAACTCCTTTTTGAGCCGTGCCGCCGGATACTTCAACACCACGGGTACTCAGAATTCCTTTGTCGGGTCAACCGCTGGGTATAGTAATTCTACCGGCAAGAACAATTCCATCATGGGGACTTTTGCGGGTTTATACAATCAGACCGGATCGGCCAACTCGATATTCGGCAGCGAGGCCGGCGGATTCAATAACTGGGGCGGCTCCGGCTCTTTCTCCAGCAGCACCATAGTGGGGTACCAGGCCGGGAACAAGGTTACCACCGGCGGCGACAATATCCTGGTCGGCTACAGGGCCGGCTATGGCGTGACCACCGGTACCGGCAATATAGTGATCGGTTACAACAAAGACACCTCCGCCCCGGGCGCGAGCAACGAGCTCAATATCGGCGGCTTGGTCTATGGCGATCTTTCCGCTAAAACCGTGGGGATCAACCGCGTTGCCCAGCAGGCGGCCCTGGATGTGGTTTCCACAGGTACCACGGGGAACCAGTACGCGCAGATCTGGCGCGATTCTACCGGCCTTATAGTTTCCTCCATGTCCGCCACCGGCGTGCTGATGGCCGCGAAATTCGTGGGCGATGGTTCCGGGCTGACGGGCTTGAGCGCTACCGGCGACAACCTGGGCAGCCATGTTGCCACCACGACGCTAAATATGGCCGGGTTTCAGATAAAAAACGTCTCTTCGATGACCATAAGCGCGCCAGATACCCTGCCATCCTCGCTCTGGGTTTCAACCTCTGCAACCACGCCGCATCTTTATGTCTCCACGAACGGCAACATAGGTGTGGGAACAGGAGCCCCTTTAGTCAATTTTCATGTTCACGCTTCAGCCGCCGGGACTTTAGGCCCCCGGTTATTGCTGTCTAATACCGGCGGGGCTGGTTCGCAGGTCGCTTTGGATCTATCCACTTATCTGCCGGGCAGTAATGCCCCGGGCGGGCGCATCGTTGCCACTGATGACGGTAATTACGGCAGCACGATAGCTTTCCAGAATAAAACACCGGGCGCGATGGGCAATTCTCTCCAGACCAGAATGATAATTTTAAACACCGGCAACATCGGCATCGGAACCATTTCTCCGTCGCAGAAGCTCCAGGTCGGCGACGGAAGCGCGCCCACGGCCGCGGAGGTGCGCGGGAACGGTACGGGCTACGACGCGGGGTTCAGAATCTGGAATACGCATACTTTTACGGGGGCCAGTTCCTATCTGGATTTCGGCTGGGGTGCCGCCCCCGCTGTTGCCGCCATTCACGCACGCTCGCAAACGGATAACAGCACGGACCTGGTATTCCAGGGAAGCAACGTCTCCAAAACGCGCTCCGATATGCTTTATATCGACGGCTCAAACGGCAACATAGGTATAGGGACGGCGGCGCCGGCGGCTGACCTGCACATTTCATCAACTTCAGCCTCCGCCGCGCAGGATATGCTGAAAATTAGCACGGGAACCGCTAACGCCGATGTGTTCGTGGTAAAAGGCAACGGCAATGTCGGTATCGGGACGACGCCCCCCGCATACAGACTGGCCGTTTCTTCCGGCGCAGGAGAATCAGGCACCATCCTTGCGGTTTCAACCGGCACGTCAACGATGATAGAACTGCAAGGCGACGGCGATGTTATAGCCAAGAGATTTATCGGTGACGGCTCCAGCTTGACCAATGTGACCGCGAACGCCGGTGTTTATACTCTGGCGCAGATGAATACCCTGGCGCCGGCCGCCGCGGGCCGGCTGATAAGCGTATCCGACGCCGCGGCGCCGTACAGTTATTGCGTGTCCACGGGCACGGCGGCGGGGGCCTGGGTTATGCTTAACCAGACCATACATTGCCAATAGATCCGGAAGAATAATATGAAGAGATCCTCTCTGTTTGCGGCCTTAATCCTATACATAGCCTCAGCGGTTGCCGCCCCCGGTGAGCTGCCCGCAGAAAGCGGAATAGTGTTCGGCGCCTCTTCAGGCACGGTAACCGGCCAGCTTAACATGGGCAACTACGCCATTCTCTCCTCCAGCGACATCACCGCCGCGCGCTACCAGATAAACGGCAGCACGGTGCTGGAGATATTGCCCGGAGTCGGGAGTTTAGGCATAGGTGTGGGTGCGGGCATTGCAAACGCCGCCGGCTACAATGTCTTTGTAGGGTTTAATGCGGGCCGCGGCAACACCACGGGGGCGTCCAACGCCTTTATGGGAAATTCTGCCGGCAAATTCAACACCACGGGAGGCAGTAATTCCTTTTTTGGCGAGTCTGCCGGCCTCTCCAACACCACGGGGAGTAACAACACATTTTTAGGCTATGCTGCAGGCTCCAATAATATAACAGGGCTAAACAACACATTTCTGGGTACTTCTGCGGGCTCAGCCACCACCGGGAGCAATAACTCCTTCACTGGCTATCATGCGGGTTATTACAACACTACGGGTGGTAATAACTCCATTTTTGGTTCTTATGCGTTAGGAGACGGTAATAAAACAGGCTCAGCTAATGCCATATTCGGCACTGAGGCCGGATATGGCGTATGGCCCAATTCTTTCTCCAGTTCTACGCTTATGGGTTATCAGGCGGGTTACGGCCTGACCACCGGCAGCGATAATATTTTACTGGGCTTCAAGGCCGGCTACACCGTTACCACCGGCACTGGCAATATAATTATCGGCTACAACAAAGACACCTCCGCCCCGGGCGCGAACAACGAGCTTAATATCGGTGGCGTGCTCTACGGCAACCTCTCGGCAAAAACCATCGGGATCTCCACCCGCGTACCACAAGCGGCTCTTGACATCGTTTCCACCGGCACGCTGGTGAGCCAATACGCGCAGATCTGGCGCGCTTCCGACGGCACCATAGTCTCCTCCATGACCGCCACCGGCGTGCTGTATCCGCAGAGCACCGCCGCCGGTGACAATCTGGGCAACCACACGGCCACGGAAGCGCTGAAAATGGGCGCCTACGGCGTAAACACCTCCAGCGACATAACCGCCGCGCGCTACCAGATAAACGGCAGTACGGTGGTGGCGGTATTGCCGGGGACCGGGAGTTTAGGAATAGGTGTTGAAGCGGGCAGGGTTAACACAGGGAATTACAATACCCTCGTCGGTGGATATGCGGCGTGGGGTAACACTTCTGGGAGCAGTAATTCCTTTCTTGGTTATGCAGCCGGTGCCAGCAATACTACCGGAGCCGGAAATGTCTTTGTAGGAAAAGACGCCGGCAGTTCAAACACGTCTGGGAATGCCAATAATTTTATCGGGCAACAAGCCGGCTCTTCCAACGATACCGGCAGCGAGAATGTTTTTATCGGCGATACCGCCGGGTACTCCAACACAGGGGATTACAACTCCTTTGTGGGCTCACAATCGGGTTTCTTCAATACCACTGGGTGGTACAACTCCTTTTTTGGCCACTTGGCCGGATATAGCAATGATACTGGCAGTTACAATGCCTTCCTGGGCGAGTCCGCAGGATACAACAACACTACAGGAGAATATAACGTGTTTTTAGGACCTTATGCCGGGTATTCCAACGCTTCAGGGAACGTCAACTCTTTTATCGGTTATCAGGCAGGCGATTACAATACCACAGGCGGACAGAACTCATTTCTGGGCTATCGTGCCGGATACTACACAAGAACAGGCTCCGCCAACGCAATACTCGGCAATGAGGCCGGGAAAGGGATATCAGGGAACTCGTTCTCCAGTTCAACGCTTGTGGGGTATCGCGCCGGCTATGGCCTTACCACCGGCGGTGATAATATCTTCTTGGGCTTCCAGGCCGGCTACACAGTAACCACCGGCACCGGGAACATTATCATCGGCTATAACAAAACCGCGCCGGCGGTAGGCACAAATAATTATCTTAGTATAGGCGGCCTTATTGTCGGGGATATGTCCCAGAGTTCAGTAACTGTGAACGGGGATTTGTCCGCCGCTCGGTACCAGATAAACGGCAGCACCGTGCTGGCGATATTGCCCGGCGGGGAGACCATCGTCGTAGGTCCGAACACGGGCCGGGTCAATACCGGCAATTACAGCGTGTTCGTGGGCTCCGGGGCCGGCGCGGCTAACACCACCGGCGCGCAGAATACATTTGCCGGGCATTCCGCGGGTTACTCCAACACCACTGGCGGTAGTAACACTTTTTTGGGTTATTCTGCAGGCCGATCCAACACCATTGCCTATTATAATGCCTTTTTGGGTACTTATGCGGGCCAATCCAACACCACTGGCATTAATAACGCCTTTTTGGGTTATGCTGCGGGCTACTCCAACACCACTGGCTCTTATAACGCCTTTTTGGGTCGTTCTGCAGGTGACTCCAATACCACTGGCGGTTATAACGCCTTTTTGGGTTATGCTGCGGGCAACTATAATCAGACAGGTTCTGGCAATAGTATAGTGGGTGTTGAAGCAGGATGGGGTGTAAACGGCAATTCTTATTCCAGTTCAACGCTGGTGGGATACAGGGCGGGTTACGGTCTGAGCACCGGCAGCGATAATATTTTCCTGGGATTCAAGGCCGGCTACACTGTAACCACCGGCACGGGCAATATTGTTATCGGCTACAACATCGGGCCTTCCGGCGCCGCGGCCAATAATGAGATCAATATCGGCGGGGTATATAAGGGCCTTATCTCTTCCGGTACCGCCACCATAGGCAAATACACCACGCAGGCGGCTGATACTGGCATTACCCTGACTGCGGCCGATTTCGGCAAGACCATAACGGTGAACAGCGGCTCCGCGCAGACTATAAACCTGCTCTCAGTGACTGCGGCGGATATAGGCGCCACCATTACCGTAATCAAACTCGGCGCCGGCAAAGTTACCATACAGGCCGCCGCCTCAACATACATAGCGGACTCAGCCTCCGGCGGCACAATATACAATAGCGCCGTCTCCCCGGCCTACGCCGCCATAACCCTGCGCTTGGCGACTTCCACCACCTGGATCCCGGTCAGCGGCCAGGGCGCCTGGATAACCACTAACTAATATGAAATTTATTCTAGTTGCCGGATTAATAGGTATTATCTCTCCGCATTTATACGCTGCGGATGTTTCTACCTTTTCTTTTAACTCAGGCATGAACTGCAACGGGGTGTGGAAACTGCCGGATACAGGGCAGACGGCCAGCTATACCGCTACCTTTGGCGAGGATCATGATTATCAGTCCGCGGCTGTACAACCCAGCTACACGGTGCTCAACCCGGTAGGGATCTCCTCTGTAACGGTAGATAACCGGACGGGCCTCATGTGGGTGACTAACCCGCGAACAGACGCCGGTTTTGCGGGCACACAGACCTGGGAGAGCGCGCTTACAAGCTGCACGGTAACGCTGAATGGTATGGCTTATGCGGGCTACACCGACTGGCGTCTACCCAATGTGAGGGAGCTTATGAGCATAGTGCATTACGGTGCGACCCCCGCGCCGCGTATAAACACCACGGCCTTCCCCGGCACGGCTTCGGGGTATTATTGGACCTCTACCACCTGTGTGTCGAACACTACCAACGCGTGGTACGTGGACTTCAGTCTCGGTAACGTGAACTACAACTCCAAGAGCAGTAACAACTACGTCCGTTGCGTCCGCGGCGGCCCGTGATCGGTTATTCGGGGTAGATGAAAGAAAGCAAATCGAAGAGGGTCAATGGCGCAAGCTAATTATGCGTAAAAGCAACCTGACTGCCGGAAGTGCTGTTTTTTTTATAGTGTGCCTGCTCCTATCCCCGCGGCCCGCGCGCGCGGCGGATGTTTCTACTTACAGCTTTGCCGGTTGCGCCTTCCCGGACACCAACCAGAGCGTGAGTTACACCGCCACCTTTGGCGAGGACCATGACTATGCCTCATCCATCTCTACAATGAGCTTTACAATATATAACCCCGTAGGCATCTCCTCGGTAACTGTAGATAACCGGACGGGCCTTATGTGGGTGACGACCCCGCTAACGGACGCTGGTTTTAAAGGTACGCAGACATGGGTGAGCGCGTTGACCAGTTGCACGGTAACGCTCAACGGCATGGCCTATGCGGGCTACACCGACTGGCGTCTGCCCAATGTACGTGAGCTCATGAGCATAGTGGATTACGGTGCGGCCTCAGTGCCGCGTATAAACACCACGGCCTTCCCCGGCACGGTTTCGGATTTTTACTGGACCTCTACCACCTATGTTCCGAATAGTACCATCGCGTGGCACGTGTACTTCAATGCCGGTTACGTGGGCAACTCCGCCAAGACTAACAGCCTCTACGTCCGTTGCGTGCGCGGCGGCCCGTGATTGGTTCTTCGGTAATTGGGGGGTCCAAGGGGGGACACTTGGAAAAGTCCGCGGGGGGACAGCGACCTATTATTGCTGAGGGAATAACTGTTGAGTGAAAGGAGCCGGGCTCCTTTTATATGCCTCCGCCGGTAATGCCAAATACCCCGGATTGGATCTGCGGGGCTGCCCGATTAATGATTCGCTGCCCTGCGGAAGACTGAGCCCGTGCAATCAGGGATAAATTGGGCTATTGAGATGGCGTTATGAAAACAAAATTGAACATATCATGGATCTTATCGCTGGCTGTCCTGTTGCTGCTGCCGGCCTTTGCGGCGGCGGGGCCGCGCAGGGCCGCTAAAAAGGCGGTGCCACCGCCTTTGTACGCTGACAGTTCCGACACCACGGAGTACGAACCCGACGATGAGCCGGAGGGCGGAATGTCCGGGGAAGATACTGAAGCCCCGGACTCCGAAAATGCTCCGGACGCAGACATCGCTCCGGACGCTTTTAACCACGGCACGCAGTCCACAGGAGGCGCGGGCATTTCAGCGGGCCAGGGCATTACGGCGCCCAGCGGCGGGACTCCCGGAACCGGTCCCGGATCCTCTCCCGGTTCGTCCGGGCCGGGCAAGTTAACTGGCAATCCAGTCTCCGGCGCGTCCGGCCCCGGCGCTGACCTGTGCGCCGCGTATGGCTTGCCGAACACCATCGAGCGTACGAAAGCCGGAAGTAGTTGGAGAGAGCAACCGGATTTGTATTTTCATATGCCGGCCAATGGAGCATATGTGTTCACTTTCAAGACAGGGGTGGCCGGAACCCGTGGGTCATCGAGTACGCTATACTCCCCAGTGAATCAGTACATGACCATCAGTAAAAACAAGTGCGATTTTTCACCAATGCTGCCAAGCGTCTGCGGGAAGGGAGGGCCAGAGACTTACATACGCTGGAAAGTGGGTGGTGCGAGTGATAATATCTGCTGCATTCTTGAGCCCAATACCCTGTATTACGTAAATCTCCGGGATGCCGTTCTGTCGGGTGGGCGGTTTACCAATACCTGCCCGCGTGGAGGCTGCGCTTTTAGGATTTACTGAACCATTGCCCGGAATAGCAGGTCGGGTTTCGTGGGGCAATAGTTTGGGACTGGGAGTGGTATGGCGCTTTTGCATGGCGAAGTGAAATACATCCCGGCCTGTCCGGGCAGCGGAGGAAAAATGAGAGGAATAATATTGCTGGCGGTCATGGCGGCGGTAGCGCCTGTATACGGCGCGGAATACGAGAAGTGCCAAAAGGGCGCCATAAACGTGTACGAGTACTGGCCGTGGAAGCCGGGGGCCGTATGGGAGGCGCGGGAAATGGGAGGGGGCCTCATTAGGAAGAACCATTCCGTGAAAAGCCTGGGGCCTGCCGACGGGGCGCCAATACGGGTGCAGTGGGACGGGAATTTTCTGGACTATTACCGGGAAACGAAAGCGGGGTTGGAACGCTATAAAGACTTTGACCCCCGCAACGGCACCTACGGGGAATACTCGCCTCCGGCCGTGCAATATCCGCGCTGCGCGCGTTTGGGGGAGAGCTATAAGCGGGTTTCCCGCCGCACGGATCTCTCCGCCAGGGATAACGCGCCGCTCGATTCGTACGACGAGGAAATGACCTACACGGCGCTTCAGTTCGAGGACGTGACCATAGGCGCGGGAACTTTTAAGAAATGCCTTATGCAGGTGCGCGATTATAAGGACGTCCGCCGCGGCGGCGCGGAACACCGGAAGATAGCCATCTCGTGGAATGCCCCCGGGGTGGGGATGGTGCGCGGGTGTCTGGTCGAGTTTTCGGAGGGCAAAGAGATCCACAATTTCTGCGCCGACCTTCTGCCGGCCGGCGTGAAGAATGATTAACGCGCCGTGGCGGCGGCGCGGCCGCGGCGCGCTCGGCCCGGAAACTTTATGAAGAAAAAAGTCCTGATCGTAGACGACAGCGAAGAATTCCGGAGCCTGCTGGCGCAGTATCTCGGCGGGAAGGGATATCTTGTGGAGGCGGCGGACCCGGTAGACTGCCTGGAAAAAACGCGCGCTTACCGGCCGGATATCGTTCTGTTGGACGTAATGATGCCCGGGCGGTCCGGCATAGAGGTTCTGCGCGGCCTGCAAGCCGACGAGTGCGCGAAAAATATTCCGGTTCTCGTAGTTACCGGGCGGCATTTTGATCGGGAAATAGGAACGTTTTTCCTGCAGGAGCCGAATTGCCGGGATTTCATGCCGAAGAGCGCTGACCTCGGCCTGCTGGCCGGGAGGATAGCTGAGATCCTCTCTTGAGCACTATGAATCCACCTGGCGCCGCGGGGCCTGTTCGGATCGCCCGTCCCGGAGCGTATACGCGGGCCAATAGGGCCTCCGCCGGGCGCGGCCCGGCCGCCTTCCTGCGGCGATCCCGGCCGGGGCGCGTTACGCTGGACCTCGTCCTGCCGGCCGGGGCCGGTACGGATATCCGCGGCTTGTGCGGGGAGCCGGCCGCGGGCCCTGCCGCGCGGAACGCTGGAATGCCCTTGAACATAAAAAGGCTCTCCGCGTGGCTCGAGGGAATTCTGGGGCCGCGCGGAGGAGGGGAAATCCTCTCCGGCGATCTGCGGATCTATGCGGAGACCCGCCTGGTCAGGTTTGGGGAGCGGGTTATATCCAACCTCACCGCCCGGGAGTTCTCCCTGTTCTCTTTTCTGGTGGCCAGCAGCCCCGGGATCTCATCGCGGCAGGATATCATCTCCCGGGCGTGGAAAACAGCCGCGGTGGAGAACCTCGTGGATACACATATCTACAACCTGCGCCGCAAACTGCCGCCGGAACTGGCGGCGTGCATACGGTCCGTCCCCGGCAGTGGCTTCAGGTATTTTCCCGGGCCGCACAGTCGCTGACTATGGGCCCGGCAAAGGGGTCCCATTGCCGGCCAGCGCTTCCGGTTCATAAATCCCTTGATTTCCCTTCAGGGCTGTTTCAATACGCGGATATTTTTGGCATACAGGACCGGTAAAATTATAAAATAAGGCCACTGGTCCGACACAGGGCCACACAGGAGAACTATATGCCGCTGGACCTCGGCAGCCTTAAAAAAGCCGTTGACTCTCTGGACCGCGCGCTGGCCGCCCCGTTCGCCGCGGACGCCAGAAAATTGCTGCAAGTTCTTGAACGGCGGAATGATTAAGGCCGCTCCGGAGCAACTGGGGCTCATCCGATCTCGGAAGAATTCCGGAAAATTATCCTCAGCAAGTATGAAGTCTTGATGCCCCCTGCTCAACCCCGTCGGCAGTAAATCGATGCGGGCGGTTGCGCGAATATGATGAAAAAAGTTCTAACGGCTGCGTTAGCGTTGTTGTTCCCGGCCCGGGCCGCGCTGGCCGGCGTGGATTTTGACGGCGGGGGATTCGGCCTGAAAGAGGAACTGTCCCTGCCCGGGGTTTCCGTGCCGGCCGCGCCCGGGCCGGCCCCGGCCGCGGAGTGGACCGTGATGGTGTACGTCAACGCCAAGAACGACCTGGAGTATTTCGGCCTGGCGGACCTCAACGAGATGGAGGCCGCGGGCTCCACGGCTAAGGTCAACGTGGTGGCCGAACTGGGCCGCCTGGCCGTCTACGACGACGGCGACGGCGGCTGGTCCGGCGTGCGGCGTTATCTGGTACGGAGGGATGACGCGCCGACGGCCGTCACTTCCCCGGTCCTTGAAACGCTGGAAGCGGACATGGGGGATTGGCGGCACCTTGCCGAATTCGGGAAATGGGCGAAGAAGAATTATCCGGCCAGGAGATACATGCTGATAGTGTGGAACCACGGCTCCGGCTGGGAGAAGGCCGTCGGGCCGGGCGGCGCGCTTAAAGGGATTTCGTACGATTACGGCACCGGCAATCATATAAACACCCCGGAACTGGCCGCCGCGCTGCGGGAGATGGGCAAGGTGGACGTGTTGGCCTTCGACGCCTGCCTGATGCAGATGGCCGAGGTGGCCTACGAGGTGAAGGACCTGGCGGATTATGTGGTGGGTTCCGAAGAGACCGAGCCGGGGCCCGGCTACCCTTACGATACCTTCCTGGCCGGCCTGCTGGGCGAGCCCGCCATGGGCCCGGAGCGTCTTTCGACCGGTTTAGTGGATGCTTATTACGCCTATTATAAGGACAGGCCCGGCGCCGCCGCGATGCAGAGCGTAGTAAAGACCGCCGCCCTGCCGCGCTTCCTAGCGCTGGTCAACGGCTGGGTTGATACTGTTATGGCTTCCGGAGACAAGGCCTCCGTCAACGCGGCCGTGCGCGCCGCGCAGCGCTTCGACACCGTGGACAATAAGGACGTGTACGACTTCGTTCAATTGGCGGCCAAAGAAGCCGGCAAGCCGGAGATAACCGCCAAAAGCGCTGAGTTGTTAAAATTCATCTCCGGGGAGCTGGTGTTGTCCCACAAGGCGGCCGGGAATAATTATCCCGGTTCCCACGGCCTGGCGGCTTTCCTGCCGGTCTATCACTATAATTCCGATTACGATGCCTTGCAGTGGGCAAAAGATTCGCGCTGGGACGAGTTCATAGACTGGTACCCGCGCTGAACACGTATCACCGATTCCCGTCAAAGATAGTGGCCGCGGTCAGCGCGGCAGTTTTCTCTTTTTCTTTACGGTTTTCGCCCTGCCGGTGAATAGAGGTAAGTCCTGGATCGCTGTTTTGAAGTCGTGAAATTTTATGTGTACTCACAATTACCAGAATATTGGTAGTTATTGGTATCGTATGGCACGCAAAAGGCCTTTTGGCAGGGGGGCGGCAGTTCTGTAATTTAAAGGACAAGGAATTTCACCGCCAGCACCGCCGCGGCGCCCAGGATGAACCAAAGGCTGGAGGTTTTGGCCTTGCTTATTTCCTGCGTGAGAGAGACGCTCTGCGCCTGCGCGGCGGGTTCTCCCGGCTCGGCGGCGCTGGCCGTTATCTTATACCTGCCCGGCGTCCTGAATTCGTAATGCAGCTGGTACTGGCCCTTCCCGGCTATCTCTTCGGACTCCTGTTCGGCCAATTTTATGGCGCCGCCGTCGGGGCTTTCGCGTTCGATAATAAAGGCGACGGCCGCTCCGGTTACGGGCTTGCCGTCCCGGAGGCGGGCCAGTTTCAGGAGGAACCTGGTTTCCCTCCCGGCTGAAATGGGGGGAGCTTCCAGGGAGAGGCTCAGGTCTTTAGCGGCGATCTCCCTTGTCAGGACCTTCGCCGTCTGTTCTTCGCCCTGGCCGCCGACGCCGCGCGCGGCCATCATGCAGCCGCCCAGGTTCAGGGCCAGCAGGCCGCCCGCAAGAAATTTTCCAAGGGTGGTTATGCTCATGGTGTTCTGCTCCTTTATGGCTTGGCGTCCGGCAGTATGGTTAAGCTTATTTCCAGGGGAGAGGGGAACTCCGGCTGCGCCCTGCCGGCGCCGCGGCCGCCTCCCCCGCGCTTGCCGCCGCCCATCTTGCCGCCGCCGCGGCCGGCCATGCCGCCCTGTGGCCGCATCCCGCCCTCGGCGCCGTGCTGCCCGGCCGCTCTTTGCCCGGCGGCCTGGGTGAAGCGCTCTTTCATCCGCTGCTCCAATTCGGCGGAAACGTAGGAAGTCATGAAATCCAGCCGGATACTGTTGCGCCCGGTTTTTAGCATGGCCAGCGGTATCTTCAGCTCATAGATGGGTACGCGCCCGGGGATCTCTCCGCCGAATTCCATGCCCGCAGGAAGAGTTGAAGTGGAAACAGCGGTCCCCTCCGGTTTCAGGAGTACCGGTTCTATGGCGCCGGGCCCTATTCCCTCCACCGGGACGCCGAGGGCGCCGAACGGCAGGCGCAGCCCCAAGGTGCGGCTTTCCCCGTCCGAAAACCAGAGCGCGACATCCTGCCGTATTTCTCCCGTCAATATGGCCTTGGCGCCGGCCTCATGGGCCGAAACGCTCAAATAAAGGTTGTTCCCGTCGTTTATGGCCCTGAACCGCAGTCCTGAACTGTCATAAGTCTCCCCTGCGGGCCAGTCGGAGAGCCTGCCGTCCACGGTTATCTGGGTCTGGTGCCGCGGGGCGGGCAGCTTGCCCCGTCCCCAGATAGCCGCGTGGGACAGGCCGTAGCAGCATTGCAGCAGGGTCAGCGCTATTATGAGCGGGGCGGGGTTGTTTTTCATTACAGATACAACGCCGGCGGGCGGGGTTTTATTGCAGGGCGGCCGGAGACTGCTGAACGGCGACCGCGCGAAAAACCTTATGGTTTTTGATATTATAAACGAGATGCTCGGCCTTAGCTAGCGGGTCCGTCAAGAAGTTTCAAGGCGGCGCTGGTAATGATAAAGGCCCAGGAGGCGACATGGGCGGATACCCGGACAAGAAGCGGATACTGAAAGAGATCCTGGCGGAGCTCCATAAAGGGCTGTCGCTGGAAAATGCCAAAGCGCGTTTCGAACTGGAAGTGGGCCAGGTCACGGCCAACGAGATCTTCGAGCTGGAGCAGTCCCTGCTGGAGGACGGCGTGCCGGCCGAGGAGATAAAGAAGTTCTGCAACGTGCACGCGCTGCTTTTTCAGAAGGACCTGGAGAAGAGCATGGCCGATCCCGAATCCCCGTCCCACCCTGTGGCGCTGTTCAAGGCCGAGAATGCCGAGATAAGGCGCCGGGTGGATTCGGCCAAAGCGCTGCTGCCGGCGCTGAAAGAAGGCAAGGGCGGCAACTGGGTGCGCACTATCATAGAAGAACTGCGCGCCGTGCTTAAACACTACGAACGCAAAGAGCAGCTGCTGTTCCCTTACCTGGAGAAGGCCGGCTTCTACGGGCCTTCCAAGGTAATGTGGGGCAAGCACGACGAAGTTCGCGGGCTCTTCAAGAAAGTCCTGGCCGCGGGTCCGGAAGAGTTCCCGGCGGCGGCCTCCGCCCTGCTGGAAGAACTGGACGGCATGATCTTCAAGGAGGAGAACATCCTCTTTCCCACGGCTCTCGAGAAGCTCAAGCCTGCGGACTGGGGCGAGATCTTCCGCGAGAGCGCCCAGTCCGGGTATATCTTCATAGAGCCGCCGGCCGCCGCGGCCGAGGCGCTGGATATAGCGCAGAACACGGCCTCGCTGTCGGGCGCCGTGGTGAACCTGCCCAGCGGCAGCCTTTCGCTGCAGGACCTGACCGCCCTGCTCAACGCCCTGCCGGTGGACCTCACCTTCGTGGACGCGGACGATACCGTCCGCTACTTCTCCGAAGGCAAGGACCGGGTTTTCCTGCGCGTGCGCTCCATTATAGGGCGCAAGGTGCAGAACTGCCACCCGCCGCAGAGCCTGGGGGCCGTGGAGAAGATCCTCAACGGCTTCAGGGACGGTTCCAAAAGCAGCGAGGAATTCTGGATAAACATGAAGGGCCGCGTTATCCACATCCGTTATTTCGCCCTGCGCTCCCCGGAGGGGAAATACCTGGGTTCGCTCGAAGTGACCCAGGACATAACGGACATACAGAAGATAAAAGGCGAAAAGAGGCTGGCTTGATATGACCGAAAAGATAATAGACCTGGACAAGACGCTCTACGACCTGACCGCCCAGTATCCGGAGACCATAGATATCCTCTTCGAGCTGGGCTTCATGGGCGTGAAGAACCCCGTGATGAGGGAAACCCATGGCCGGCAGATGACCGTGCGGACCGGCTGCGGGCACCTGGGCCTGGACCTGGGCGCCGTGACTGCCGCGCTGAAGGCGAAGGGCTTCACCGTAAAGGCCTGAGGCAGAGGCGCCCTGGCGGACACCCGGGCGCCTTTTCTCTTGACATCTATTTGGCTATTTGGCAAAATAGCCATATATGAAACCGGACCTCAAGAAAGTTTACCGCAGGGAAGCCGCCGTGCTCAAGGCCATGGCGCACCCCACGCGCCTGCTTATACTCAATTCCCTGAAGAAAAAGGAAACCTGCGTCTGCGAACTGCGCGACCTGGTGGGCGACGACCTCTCCACGGTCTCAAAGCACCTGCTGTTGCTCAGGAACGCCGGCCTGGTGGCCTCCCGCCGGGAGGGGAACTGGCTTTACTACCGCCTGGTCTGCCCCTGCGTTCTGGATTTTACCCGCTGCCTGGCCGCCCTGGAGAAAACCAATGTTTAAACCCGTGCAAATGTTCGCCGACTGGCTGACCTACGGCGTCTTCGGTCTCGGGCGGGAGACGCTGGCCGGGGGGGCGGTGAACTTCTTCGTCTTCGACACGATCAAGATCTTTATCCTCCTCGCGGGCATCATCTACGCGGTGTCCATAATGCGCACCTTCCTGCCGCCGTCGCGGGTGCGGGAGATAATACTGAAGAAAAGCCGCTTCGCCGGCCACTTGTGGGCCGCCGCGCTGGGCATAGTCACGCCTTTCTGCACCTGCAGCGCCATCCCGCTGTTCCTGGGCTTCATCCAGACTGGCATACCGCTGGGCGTCACCTTCTCCTTCCTGGTGGCCTCGCCGATGATAAACGAAGTTGCGCTCATCATGCTCTTCGGCATGTTCGGCTGGAAGATAGCGCTGCTCTACGCCGCGAGCGGCTACGCGATAGCCGTTATCGCGGGGCTGATCATCGGCCGCCTGCGTTTGGAGCACCTGCTGGAGGGCTTCGACCAGACCAAAAGGGTGCAGAACGCCGTGCTGGGGGCCGACATGCCCTGGGCCGAACGCCGGGACTACGCCAAAGACTATACCCTGGATATCCTGAAAAAGGTCTGGCCTTATGTCCTTATAGGAATAGGCGTAGGCGCCTGGATACACGGCTATGTGCCGCAGGACCTGCTGGCCCGCTACGCCGGCGCGGACAAGTGGTACGCCGTGCCGCTGGCCACCCTCGTCGGCATACCGCTCTATTCCAACGCCGCGGGCATCATACCGTTGGTCAGCGCGCTCACCGAGAAAGGCGTGGCGCTGGGCACCACGCTCGCCTTCATGATGGCGGTCACCGGGCTGAGCCTGCCCGAGTTCATGATCCTGCGCAGGGTGATGAAGGCGAAGCTGCTGTTCATCTTTTTCGGCATTGTCGGCGCGGGCATAATGTTCACCGGTTTTCTGTTCAACTTTATAATGCGGTAGGAGGAAAGATGAAAAAGATACAGATCTTCGGCGGCGGCTGCGCTAAATGCGGGATACTCTACCAGCACGCGGAGGCCGCGGCCAAGGCGCTGGGCCTGGACTATGAGATGGAGAAGGTCAGCGACTATGAAAAGATAGCCGAGGCCGGTATAATGGCCACCCCGGCGCTGGCCGTGGACGGCAAGGTGAAACTGGAGGGCCGCGTGCCGACCATCGAAGCCCTGAAGGAGCTACTTAAGTGACCGGGAAAAGAGCGGTAAAGTTCCTGCTGCTCGGTTTCGTGGGGCTCAGCGTAGCCGCGGCCGTTTATAAGATGGCCGGCGCGCCCTGCTGCGCGCAAAGCGAGCCCGCGGCTGAGCCGGCGCCGGCGGCGGTTGAACCGGCTCCGGCGCCCAAAAACACCGCCGCGGCTAAAACGGCCACGGTCTATTATTTCTACACCAACACCCGCTGTTCTTCATGCACTACCATAGAGGCCTATACCCGCGCGGCGGTGGAAAAGTATTTCAAGCATGACTACAAAGGCTGGCGGGTAACCTTCAGGGGCGTAAACACCGACGAGCAGGCTAACGCCCATTTCGTGCGGGACTACTGGCTTAATTCCAAGTCGGTGGTGGTACAGCGCTACTCCGGGGACAAACCCGACCGCTGGGCGCGTCTGGACAAGGTCTGGACCCTGCTGGGGGACAAGGACGCCTTCGCGGACTATGTGGCCGGTGAAACGCGCAAATTGCTGGATGAAAAATGAACGCTGAATTCTGGGCGGCGGCCGCCACGGCCCTCTGGACGGGAGTGCTCACCTCGGTGAGCCCCTGCCCGCTGGCCACGAACATAGCCGCGCTGAGCCATATTTCCAGGCAGTCCGGCGCCCACCGGCTGGCGGTGCTGGCGCACGGCGGGCTTTACGCCCTGGGCCGGGCGCTGGCCTACCTGGCGGTGGGCTTCCTGGCGGTGAAAAGCCTGCTCGCGGTACCGGCTTTCTCTTTCTTCATGCAGAAATACGGCGGCCAGGCGCTGTCGCCGGTATTGGTGCTGGCCGGCATGTACATGCTGGACATGTTCGGCCGCGGTTTCACCGGCTTCGATCTTTTCGACCTGTCGAAGTTCAGGCGCAGGGGCGGCGCGGCCGCCTCCGTGGCCATGGGCTTCGTCTTCGCGCTGGCTTTCTGCCCGGTCTCGGCGGCGCTTTACTTCGGGGTAGTGCTGCCGCTGGCCGCCGGGCAGGCGGCCCCGGTGTCGCTGCCGCTGCTTTACGGCCTGGGCACGGCCCTGCCAGTGGTCGGGCTGGCCCTGGCGCTGGACCTCGGCCTCAAGAAGGCCGCCGCTGCGGCCGGTGCTGCCGGGCGCTTCGGGAGCTACGCCAAATCCGCCACCGGCTGGGTCTTCATAGCCTGCGGCGTCTACCTGGGGCTAAAATATATTTTCGGTTTTATCTAGGAGGCTCAAAATGAAAGTTCATCACACTAAGACCCGGTCCATGGTTCGCAAGGCTTACGCCACCGTGGCGACTAAAGCCGTTTCCTGCTGTTCCGGCTCTTCCTGCTGCGGACCCGCGCCGGCCGCTTCTGAGGGGGAACTGGGGTTATCCTGCGGCAACCCGGTGGGGTTCTCTAAGATAAAGAAGGGCATGACCGTGTTGGACCTCGGCTCCGGGGCCGGCAAGGACGTCTTTATAGCGGCGCCGCTGGCCGGGCCGAAGGGCCGGGTGATAGGCGTGGACATGACGCCGGAGATGCTGAAACTCGCCAAAGACAATCTCCTCAAGTTCTCCAAGCGCACGGGCCTCCAGAACGTTGAGTTCCGCAAAGGGCTCATAGAGGAATTGCCGGTGAAGGACTGCGAGGCGGACCTGATCATCTCCAATTGCGTGGTCAATCTTTCCCCGGACAAGCCCGCCGTCTTCCGCGAGGCCTTCCGCGCCCTGAAACCGGGCGGCGTCATGGTGGTGAGCGACATAGTGCTCAATCGTGAACTGCCGCCGGCGCTTAAGAAGCACGCCGGACTTTACGCCGCCTGTGTGGCCGGCGCCCTGCAGCGCAAGGATTACCTCGGCGCCATAAAGGCCGCCGGGTTCAAAGGCATAAAACTGCTCGCTGACAAGGCCTATAGGGCCGGCGGCACCTGCTCCGACCCGATTACCGACAAGGCCGGTAAGGCGCTGGACGGGGCGGCGTCCAGCATAACCGTGTACGCGAGGAAATAAAATGAAGAAGATGCTTTTTCTCTGTACCGGAAATTCCTGCCGCAGCCAGATGGCTGAGGGCTGGGGGAAGGTCCTGCTGGCCGGCAGGGCGGAGGTGTTCTCCGCCGGCACTAACCCCGGCACGGTGGACCCGCGGGCAGTGAAGGTGATGGCCGAGGCCGGGGTGGACATTTCCGGGCACCGCTCCAAGCACGTTGACGAGTTCAAGGGCCAGGATTTCGACCTGGTGGTGACGGTGTGCGACAAGGCGAGGGAAAGCTGCCCGGTGTGGTTCGGCAAGGCGGAGAAGCTGCATAAAAGTTTCGAGGACCCGCCTTTCCTCGCCCGGGACGCCAAGACGGAAGAAGAGGCGCTGGCGCACTACCGCCGCGTACGCGACGAGATAAAGCAATTCGTGGGAGGAATGCTCTGATGGAAGGGATAATAAAGAAACTCTCTTTCCTGGACCGCTACCTGACGCTCTGGATCTTCCTGGCCATGGCGGCCGGGGTGGCGGCGGGCTGGTTGTGGCCGCAGGCCGTGGCGGACTTCAACGCCGCCTCGAGCGTAGGCACCACTTCCATACCCATAGCCATAGGCCTCATCCTCATGATGTATCCGCCGCTCGCCAAGGTGAAATACGAGGAGATGCACCGCGTTTTCGCCAATAAGAAGGTGCTGCTGCTGTCGCTCGCCCAGAACTGGCTGGTAGGCCCGGTGCTCATGACGGCGCTGGCTGTGATCTTCCTGCGCGACAAGCCCGAATACATGGTGGGCCTCATCATGATAGGCCTCGCCCGCTGCATAGCCATGGTGATAGTCTGGAACGACCTCGCCCTCGGCGACCGCGAATATTGCGCGGGGCTCGTGGCCTTCAACTCGGTGTTCCAGGTGCTGTTCTTCCCGGTCTACGCCTGGTTCTTCATCACCCTGGTGCCGCGCTGGCTGGGCCTGGAGGGCGCCGTGGTGAACATCACCATGGGCGAGATCGCCAAAAGCGTGTTCATCTATCTGGGCATTCCCTTTATAGCCGGGATAGCCACGCGCTTCTCGCTGATAGCAGCGAAGGGCCGGGAGTGGTACGCGGAGAAGTTCATCCCCGTCATCAGCCCGCTCACGCTGGTGGCGCTGTTGTTCACCATAATAGTGATGTTCTCCATAAAGGGGGAGAACATAGTGCAGGTGCCGCTGGACGTGGTGCGCATCGCCATACCTCTGCTGGTGTATTTCGCGCTGATGTTCTTCGCCTCCTTCTGGATGAGCAAGAAGGCGGGCGCGTCCTACGGGGAATCGGCCACGCTGTCCTTCACCGCGGCCTCCAATAACTTCGAACTGGCCATAGCCGTGGCCATCGCCACCTTCGGCCTCAACCACGGCGCGGCTTTCGCGGCGGTCATAGGCCCGCTGGTGGAGGTGCCGGCCCTCATAGCCCTGGTGAACGTCTCCCTGTGGATAGGCCGGCGCTGGTATGCGCGTCCTGATGATGTATAATACTCCATGGTCGGTAGGGGGTGACGATAAATGGATAGAAAAATACTTGTTGCCGATGATGACGACCAGATAATACAGGTCGTGTCACGGGTCTTGTCCGGTTATCGGCTTATAACCGCTAAGGACGGCGATTCTGCCCTGGCCCTCGCCGTTTCCGAGCGGCCGGATATCCTCCTTCTGGACGTGGCCATGCCGGGACTGGACGGGCTGGGGGTCCTGCAGAAGCTTGCAGCTCTGCCCAAGCGGCCGCTGGTCATCATGATCACCGGGGATGAGACCATCGGGACCATTTCCACGGCGATGGGAATGGGCGTATTCTCCTATATAACAAAACCTTTCGAAGGTGAAGAGATCTTGTCGCAGGTGAAACTTGCCGCGGCGTTTTTGGACAAGGCGGAGTAAGGAACTATGGGCGGAAAGACAAAGGTGCTGCTGGTGGACGACCTGGAAGACATCCTGGCCGCTCTGCGTAGACTTTTTTCGGTCTGTGAAATTATTGAAGCCCGGGACGGGGCTACGGCCCTTAAGCTGGCGGCTGCGGAGAAGCCGGACTTGGTGGTGCTGGACGTGCACCTGCCGGATATGAGCGGGGTGGACGTGATGGAGGTCCTTAACGCGATGGCGCAGAAACCGGTGGTCATCATGCTCACCGGGGACGATACCGCGGAAACCACGGGCCGGGCGCTGGCGGCGGGCGCTTTCGCCTATGTCACCAAACCTTTTGAGCCCAGGGACCTTGTCGCGGTTTCGGTCAAGGCTTTGGAATTCGCGGAGAAAGAGAAGGCGAAACGCGCCAAGTAGAACTGGATCCTGCAAAACAAAACCCCGCGCCCTTGCGAGCGCGGGGTTTTTTTATCCCCTTAACTGACCTTCGGTTAGAACTTGTAACCGACGGTGATGGCGGGCAGGTGCGCGACGGAGTTGTACTTGCCGTCCAGGGAGGCGGTGGCGCTATCAACTTCGCGCTCCAGGAACATCAGGTACATATAGGACACGTCGACAGTGACGTTGTTCTTATTCCAGCCGGCGCCGATGGCGAAGGCCACGCGGTCACTATCCGGCACGCGGGTCTCGAAGTACTCTTCCTTGACGGGGTTCATATCGTAGAACGTGCCGCCGCGGAACTTCAGGGTCTCGGAGTACTTGTACTCGGTGCCCAGGCGGAAGGCCCAGGTGCTTTCCCAGTTCTTGTTGTCGATGCTCTGCGCGGCCGCACCGTTATCTTTGGTGTAATCGATGATTATGCGGCGGTAGGTGGTCCAGTTGGTGTAGTCGGCTTCGGCGGAGAACAGCCATTTGTCGCTGTATTTGTAGGCCGCGCCAACCTGGAACAAGTCCGGCAGGGTCAACTCGGTTTCCGCGTCCTGGTTGGTGGCTCTTGCGGCGGATACCACGCCGCTGGTGGGCATGAGGTTTATCTTGCCGTCTACGTTTATCTTGACCTGGCTGTGGTAGTTGGCGCCGAACTGCAGTTTGTCGTTATGTTTGTACATAACGGCGGCATTGTAGCCCATACCGGTGCCGTCACCCTCGAGCGTCTGCTCTTCGTTAATAGCGGGAGAGCCTGCGTAGAGGGCGTTCGCGGGCGCGACGATCATCTTGTTGAGGGTGGCGTCCAGGGTCACATAGTCCACGCCGGCCGCAAAGGAGAACTTGTCGTTCAGCTTATAGGCGCCGTTGAGGTTGGCGTTGATGGCCTTAACCTCGGACTTGGTGGCCACGGTCCGGGTGTTGGCGGTGGCGGGGTCCCATTCAGTGGAAAGACCGAAAGGGGCGTTCACGCCGAAACCCAGAGACCACTGGTCGTTCAGTTTGTGGGTGGCGTAGAAATGGGGGGGGATATGCAGGGTGCTCTCTATCTCATCGGTAGTGCCGTTGGTGTTTTTGTGCTCCATGGAGGGAGCTATCATCACGGTGCCCAGGGACACGTTGGTGCCTTCCAGGTTGGTAATGGCGGCGGGGTTGTACCACACTGCTGACGCGTTATCGGCCACGGCGGTGTAGGCGTTGCCCATGCCGGTAGCTTTAGCGTCCTGGTCTGCCAGGCGGAAACCCGCGGCGTTGACGCTGCTCGCCAACCCCATCAGGGCCACCAGTATAAGGACTATTATGTTCATTACTGCCTCCTACATTAAGTTAACAACACGCAAATTATACAAAATACCCTCCGTAACCGTATTAACAACGGTCAACCCCCGGAAAAGCGTCCTTTCCGGGGGGGTGGGGGCTGAAAAGGCGGGAGCTGCCTTTTCAGAGGGACCAGATCTTGATGGTCTTGTCGTTGGAGGCGGAAGCGATGAACTTGCCGTCAGGGGAGACGTCCACGGCGTGGATCTCGTCGGTGTGGCCTTCGAAGGTCTTCAGGCAGGCGCCGGTGACCGGGTCCCAGACCTTCACCGCCATGCCGCCGGTAACCACCTGCTTGCCGTCGGGGGTGAAAGTGACGCAGTTGAGCCAGTCGGAATCCTTCAGCGAGCCGGCCTCTTCCAGTTTTTCAGCGTCCCAGATCTCCAGGCGCTTTTCCATGCCGGTGCCCAGGGCCAGGCGGCTGCCGTCGGGCGAGAAAGCCAGGGCCTTTACGCCGTAGGTATAGGAGTCGTTGTCCTTGAGCAGCTTGCCCGCGGGGTCCAGCAGCTGCAGTTCCACGCCGCCGGCCGCTATGAGGCCTTTAGGGGAGACGGCCAGGGCCTTGATGTCGCCTATGCCGGGCTCCAGGGTCTTTTCCAGCCAGCCTTTAGGGGAGGAGAAGACCTTTATGGTGCCGTCGTCGGAGCCGGAATAGAGCAGTGCGCCGTCCGGGGAGAAGGCCAGGCAGTTAACCGGGCCGGCGTGTTTGGAGGCGGAGGCCAGCGTGGAGCAGTCCGAGGTGCGCCAGATCTTCACGCTATGGTCCCAGGAAGCCGAGGCGAAAACGTCGCCTTCCGGGTCGAAGGCCACGGCCCGCACGTCGCCTTCGTGGGCCTGGATGGCCTGTATCTCTATGCCGTCGGGGATGGACCAGAGGCGGATGGTATTATCCTCCGCGCCGGTGGCCAGGAATTTGCCGCAGGGCGAGAAGGCCAGGCTCAGCACGCCGTCGGCGTGGGCGGTAAGGTTCTTTATCAAGGCGGTTTGGTTCATAATTGAGTCCCCCAGCAAGATAATCTATATAATTTCACGCGAACATGCAAAAGCGGGTGAGGCCCGGCGCCTGACTATCCGGGCTCTGTTTCGGCCGCCCCCGGCTTTCCCCAAGGGCCTATATTCATATAGGTCTCTTACTCTCAATACATACGGCCTAAAGCCTCTCACGGAAACCTCCCCGGGATGGTATAAATATACTGTAGGTAAACTTAGCGCTGGAGAATGCATATGAAAAACCTGACCAAAGTCGCCGCCGCGGGCCTGCTGTCCCTGAATTTCGCCTCTTACGCCTCGGCCGAAAGCGGCGTCCTGAACGACGCCGGCTTCTCGCTGGAAGGCGTCGAGGTGCCCGCCGTGGCGGCGGCCGCGGACTCCGGCGCCGGGCAGGCGCCCGATGTGGACCTCTTCCGCTATTTCGGTTACGGGCAGGAGCTCAAGGCCGTGGAACTCGAACAGGCCAATAAGAGCTTCAAAGGCGTGGCCGACGTCATAGTTTCGGTGGACCTCGCCTCCATCAAGAACGCCTACCTCAAGCCCAATATCACCTTCACCACCGGCGCCGGCACCAAGGTGCACGTCAGCGGCACCAAGGCGGCCAACTGCCCCAACGGCGGCAACTCCTGCGCCGACAAGGAAAAGTTCTTCCTGGTGCTGACCACCGACAAGGGCCAGAGCTTCTTCGTGCGGGCCATGGAGATAGTGAACGCAGGCATCTTCGCCAGCGGCTCCAAGACCGTGACCATAGACAATGAGCGCTATGTGGTGAAAGTGCTCGCCAAGATCTCCGCCCCCGAGAACAGCAAGCTCGAGATCAAGGGGCCCCGCGGCGTGGCCTTGACCGCCACCCTCAAGCAGATAGGCGACGCCGTGGCCGCCAAGGGCGTGAGCGTGCAGCTCTCCAAGACCTATAAACTGGCCTACGGCAACGAGATCGTGCAGGGGCCGCAGGGCGCCAGGTTCACCGAGAAGATGCTGGTGCTCATGATCCCCTTCCCCGTAGTGGACGCTTCCACCTACTACATCTTCGACGCTTCCGACATAAAGCCGGCCGGCGCCGCCTTCCCGTCCTTCGAGAAGGGCTACGGCTTCAAGCTGCAGAACGGCAAGCTGGACGTTTACCGGATCTAGGCCTGGCGCGCTCGAAAGAAGGCCGGGGCCAACCCCGGCCTTCTTTATTTCCGGCCGGCGGGCGGCGCCGGACAAAAATTATATAATGGTTCTGTCGGGCCCTGAGCGGATGCCCCGTCGGCTTACAAGGAAAAAATGAATTTTTCAGAAGATATCCGGACGGTTTTCGAAAAAGACCCGGCCGCGCGCGGCTTTTGGGAAGTGCTGCTCTGCTACCCAGGCCTGCACGCGGTCTGGATCTACCGCCCGGCCCACTGGCTCTGGGCCAACGGCTTTTATTTCCCGGCGCGGCTGCTGTCCCATCTCGCCCGGTTCCTGACCGGGGTGGAGATCCATCCCGGCGCCTCCATCGGCCGCCGGTTCTTCATAGACCACGGCATGGGCGTGGTGATAGGGGAAACTTCCGAGATCGGCGACGACGTGCTGCTCTACCAGGGCGTGGTCCTGGGCGGCATCTCGCTGGAGCATAAGAAGCGCCATCCTACCCTGGGCAACGGAGTGGTGGTGGGCGCCGGCGCTACCATACTGGGCGCCATAAAGATCGGCGACCGCTCCCGCATCGGGGCCGGTTCGGTGGTGCTCCAGGAAGTGCCGGCCGATACCACCGTTTTCGGCATACCGGCGCACAGCGCCAGGGGCGGCGCGGCCGGCCCGGCCCAGCTGGACCATAACAAGCTTCCCGACTTCTGCGGCGAGCAGATGCGGCGCGTGCAGCAGGAACTGGACGAACTCAAGAAGGAACTGGCTAAGAAATGAAATACGCCGAAGACATGTCGGGCCTGATAGGCCGCACACCGCTGGTCCGCATGAACCGCCTGGGCGGGACTTCCGGGGCCCTGCTGCTGGCCAAGCTGGAATTCTTCAACCCGTCCTCCAGCGTAAAGGACCGGGCGGCCTGGGGTATGCTCAAGGACGCCGAGGACCGCGGCCTGCTCAAGCCGGGCGCGCTGGTGGTGGAGCCTACCAGCGGCAATACCGGCATAGGCCTGGCCTGGCTCTGCGCCATGCAAGGTTACCGCCTGGTGCTGACCATGCCCGAGACCATGAGCATGGAGCGCCGCCGTATCCTGCACGCTTTCGGCGCCGAGATGGTGCTCACCCCCGGCGCCGCCGGCATGGCCGGCGCTGTGGCCAGGGCGGAGGAAATACTCGCCGCCAACAAGAACGCTTTTATGCCCCGCCAATTCTCGAATCCGGCCAATCCCGCCATCCACGAGCGCACTACCGGCGCGGAGATCTGGGAGGATACGGACGGTAAGGTGGACGTGCTGGTGGCCGGCATAGGCACCGGCGGCACGCTGACCGGCTGCGCCCGGGCCCTTAAAAAACTTTCTCCGGCCGTACGGATCGTAGGCGTGGAGCCGGCGGCGTCCCCTGTCCTGTCCGGCGGCAAGGCCGGCCCTCACCGCATACAGGGCCTGGGGGCCAATTTCGTGCCGGAGGTGCTGGACCGCGGGCTGCTCGACGAGCTGGTGACGGTTCGCGACGAGGAAGCCGGCCTGATGGCCCGTCGCCTGATGAAGGAGGAAGGCATACTGGCCGGCATTTCCTCCGGCGCCGCCATGCACGCCGCCGCGGCCATAGCGGACAGACCGGAATGTTCCGGCAAGACCATCGTCGTGATCCTGCCGGATACCGGCGAGCGCTATCTCAGCACCTGGCTTTTCGAGGACCTGCCGCCCATGGGGGTTTCCGATACATGAAACTGGCCACGCTCTGCTACGTGAGAAAGAACGGGCGCACGCTGATGCTGCACCGCGTGAAGAAGGCGAACGACGACCACGAGGGGAAATGGAACGGCCTTGGCGGCAAGTTCGAACCCGGCGAGAGCCCGGAAGACTGCGTGATCCGCGAGATCCGTGAGGAATCCGGCCTTAAGATCCGTTCTCCCAAACTCAAGGGCGTGCTGACCTTTCCCGATTTTTCCAAGGGCGACGACTGGTACGTTTTCGTTTTTACCGCCGATAAGTTCTCCGGGCGCCTGATAGACTCTCCCGAGGGCGACCTCAAGTGGATCCCCGACCGCGACCTGCTCAAGCTCAACCTCTGGGAGGGGGACAAGGTGTTCCTGCCCCTGCTCAGGCGCCGCGGCCACTTCTCCGGCAAGTTCCATTACCGCGGCGGTCGGCTGAAAAACTACAGCGTGGAAAAATACTAGCATGAAAAAACAACTCTTCCTGGGCCTCATGAGCGGCACCTCAGCCGACGGGCTCTCCATAGCGCTCTGCGATATCTCCGGAGGGGGGCTGAAAGTCAGGAAGTTCTCCAACTACGCCTACCCCGCCGCCCTGCAGGCCCGCATACTCGCCGCGGGTGGGCTGCGGGCCCCGGAACTCTCCGCCCTTAATTTTGAACTGGGCCGGCTCTGGGCCGGCATGGTAAGGACTTTCTGCCGCAAGCATAGGGTTTCCTACAAAAGCCTGGCCGGCACGGGTTCTCACGGCCAGACCGTCTGGCACGCTCCCGGTAAAAAAGGCCACACCCTCCAGATCGGCGAAGCCGCGTTTATCGCCGAAGAGACCCGCCGCCCCGTGGTCTGCGATTTCCGCCCGGCCGACATGGCCGCCGGCGGCGAAGGCGCGCCCCTGATCCCGTTCCTGGACGAGTTCCTCTTCGGCGGCGGGGCGCCGGTGGCCCTGCAGAACATAGGCGGGGTGGGCAATATCGCTTTCGCCGGGCGCGGGGTAAAGACTTTCGGTTTCGACACCGGCCCCGGCAACTCCCTCATGGATACCGCCGTGGCGCTGCTGTCCAAGGGCAAACTTTCCTATGACAAGGACGGCCGCTGGGCCGCCGCCGGCGAGCCGGACACGGCCAAGGTTTACGGCCTGCTGGAGGCGCCTTTCTTCTGCCGCCGGCCGCCGAAGTCGCTGGACCGCGGCGCCTACGCCCTGCCCTTCCTTAAAAAACATTTCGCGGGCCAGCTGAACCTGAAATGTTCCCGCAACCTCCTCTCCACGCTGAACCTGTTCACCGCAGCTTCCGTGGTCATGGCTTTCAAAAGTTTCGCCCCGCGCGGCACGCGCGAACTGATAGTCAGCGGCGGAGGGGCCCTGAACCCCGCGCTGCTCGACAACCTGGCCGCGCTGCTGCTGCCTGCCGGCGTGCGGGTGCGCTCCATAGCGGAGCTCGGCATCCACCCGCTGGCCAAGGAGCCGGCCTGCTTCGCCCTGCTGGCGGCGCGCGCGCTGGCGGGAAAGTTCAACCACTGCCCCTCGGCCACCGGTGCCCGCGGGCCGCGCGTGCTCGGAAAGATAATAAGACCTTAAATGCCACAGGGATCCAGGCTGCACCTGATGCTGCGGGCTTTCAAGTACCGCAACTACCGCCTTTTCTTCGGCGGCCAGGCCGTTTCCCTGATAGGCACCTGGATGCAGAGCGTGGCGCTGAGCTGGCTGGTCTACCGCATGACCGGCTCGGCCCTGTTGCTGGGGGTGGCAGGCTTCGCCTCCCAGGCCCCGTCGCTTTTGCTGGCGCCGTTCACCGGCCCGGCGGCCGACCGCTTCGACCGCCGCCGGATCATGCTGGTCACGCAATCCCTTTCCATGCTGCAGGCCCTGGCGCTGGCGCTGCTGGTGACTTTCGGCTCGCCGCAGGTCTGGCAGATAGTGGCGCTGGCGGCCCTGGCGGGGATGATCAACGCCTTCGACATGCCGGCCCGCCAGGCCTTCGTCATCCAGCTCGTGGAGAAGCGCGAGGACCTGGCCAATGCCATCGCCCTCAATTCCTCCATGTTCAATTCCGCCCGGCTGATAGGCCCCGCTGTGGCCGGCCTGCTGATAGCGGCCCTGGGCGAGCAGGTCTGCTTCTTCATCAACGCCGTTTCTTACGCCGCCGTGATCGCCGCCCTGCTGGCCATGCGTCTGCCGCCGGCCAGGCCTCCCGCCCCCGGGGTCAGGCGCCGCGGCGGCTTCGTGGCCGGCCTGCGCTACGCCTGGGGCTTTGCGCCTATCCGCTACATCCTCCTCATGATGGCCGTGGGCAGCCTGCTCGGCATGCCCTACGCCGTGCTCATGCCCGCCTATGTGCGGGAGATCCTCGGCGGCGGGCCGCGGACCCTGGGCTTCATCATGACCTGCTCCGGTGTTGGAGCCCTCCTGGGGGCCTTGCGCCTGGCCGGGCGCCGCCACCCCGCCGGCCTGGAGCGCGCCCTCCCGCTGTTCACCGGCCTCTTCGGCCTGGGGCTGCTCGCCTTCTCTTTCTCCGCCTCTTTCCCCGTTTCGGCGGTCTGCATAGCCTGCGCCAGCTTCGGCATGATCAGCTTCATGGCCTCCGGCAATACGGTGGTGCAGACGCTGGTGGACGAGGACAAGCGCGGCCGCGTGATGGCCCTGCACTCGGTGGCCTTCATGGGCATGGCGCCTTTCGGCAGCCTGCTGGCCGGCTGGGCCGCTTCGCATATCGGAGTGGCGCGCACCATATCGCTCAACGGCCTGCTGGTGCTCGCGGCTACGGCCTTCTTCTCCACCCGGCTCAAGGAGATCTCCAGGCACGCGGAGCCGGTCTACACGCGCCTGGGCATGGCCGGCGAGACCGCCGGCGAACTGGCCGAGGCGGAGCACGCCGAGCGGCCGGTCTGAGCGGGAACCGGCAAAAGGTATAATATCGTCATGGTCAGCGGCGCGGTCTCCAAAAAAATACTTATAGTCGACGACGACAAGCTCTGGCGGGGGAACCTTACCCGGTTCTTCTCCTCCTTGGGCTACACCGTGCTGTCCTCGCCCAGCTGTGCCGGGGCCATGGAGGTGCTGCCGGCGGAACGCCCTGACTGCGTCCTGCTGGATTTTCACCTGGGCGACGGCGACGGCGGGGAGTTCTGCCTGAAACTGCGCGAAGACGCCGGGCTGAAGAAGACCCCGGTGGTGATAGTCAGCGCCGACCCTGCCGAAGAATTGAACGCCTACACCGCCTATAAAGCGGACGGCTTTATCCTCAAGGGCTGCTCCCTGGCTAAGATAGCCGCCGTGGTGGAGAGCGTGCTGCGCCGCGTGGAGATGGAGCGCGGCGCCCTTGAGTGCGGCGAACTGAAACTGGACCCGGACGGTTTCCGGCTGTTCCGGAAGGGCCGCCAGACCGCCGTATTGCCGCCCGAGCAGTTCCGCCTGCTGGCCCTGCTGTTGGAGGCTTCGCCCCACCCGGTTTCCGAGGACGAAATAGCCGCCCGGGTTCTGGGCGGCCGTACCGATGCCCAGCGTACTGAAGCGGTCTATTCCCTGGTTTACCGGCTGCGCCGCAGCCTTGGCCCGCAGCTTTCTCCGCGGGTGAAGAACCTGAGCGGCCGCGGCTGGGCCTACGCCGTGCCCCGGGCCGTACAGGCCCCCCTAAAAATTGTAAAATTTCAGTAGATGGAAAAACGCGAGCGGGCCGTTATCTCTGGCGAGATAAAGGCCATACTTAAGAACGTTTCCCGCACCCTCTACCTGAGCGTGAACATCCTGCCCGAACCGGTCAGGACCTCCATGGGCATGGGCTACCTGCTGTGCCGCGTCATGGACACCGTAGCCGACTCTCCTTCCATAAAGGCCGCCGAGAAACTCGAACTCCTGGCCCTCATGCGCGGCCTGCACAAGCCCGCCAGCGCGGCCGAGGCCGAAAAGAAGGCCGCCGCTCTGGCGGAAGGGGCCCAGACCCCGGGAGAGAAAGAACTGCTCCTGAAGCTGGGCAAGATCCTGGCCCTTTACGCCAGGGTGCAGGAACACGACAAGAAACTTTTTTCCGAACTTCTCGACGCCGTGGCCTCCGGGATGGAGATGGACCTCCGTTCCTTCCCCGGCGGGGAACCCGCCGCCCTGAAGACACCGCAGGACCTGGAACGCTACTGCGCCCTCATCGGCGGCGCCCCCGGGGTTTTCTGGGCGCGGCTTTACCGTGAGGCCATAAAACGCTCCACGCGTGTGGAACACAGCTTCCCCTCCGAGCGGGACGCCGAGATGATCGGCTCCGCGCTGCAGATGACCAATATCCTCAAGGACATGGCCGCCGACCTGCGCATAGGCCGCTGCTATCTTCCGCAGAGCGACCTGGACAACAGCAACCTCAAGCCCCGTGACCTGCTGCAGCCGCAGAACATGCCGCGGCTCTGGGAGATCTCCGCCCGCTGGATAGCCTGGGCCGTGGACCGCCTGGACCAGAGCGAAGCCTTCCTTACGGCCATCCCCAAGACCGAGCTGGCCCTGCGCGCCGCCGTGATCTGGCCGGTGTATTGGGCCATGGATACGCTGGAGCAGGTGGCCCATTCCAACCTGCTGGACCCTGCCGACAGGCCCAGGATAGGCCGCGGCCGGGTTTACACTACCATCGCCGCCACGCCGCCGCTGCTGCTCAGTAACACCGCTTTCGCGCGCGGCTACCGCTTCCGCAGGGAGACGCTGATAGTCTCCATCAACCGGGGCCGTTTTTAGGGGGAGGGAAATATGAAGAACTTATTCGCGGTCTGCCTGGCCGTTCTGACCCTGGCCGGCTGCTCCCGGCAGCTCAATCCCGCCGAGAGGGAGGAAGCCCGCCGCGCCGAACTGGAACTGCAGGGCGTCATGGACATGGTCTCGTCGCGCCAGATACCGCCCATAGAGTTCGAACTGGGTTCGGCCAAGCTCCTGCCGTCCTCCTACGACCTGCTGGACAAGGTCGCCTCCATCCTGATAAGCCACAACAGGCTCAAACTTATAGTTTCCGGGCATACGGATGCCTCCGGCTCGGAGGGCTTCAACGAGAACCTTTCGCTGCAGCGCGCCAGCGCCGTAAAGATGTACCTGGCGCGCAAAGGCGTGCACCCGGACTCGGTGCGCGTTTACGGCCACGGCGAGAGCCAGCCGCTGCTTAACGAGGATTCCGAGAGGGCCCATGCGCTCAACCGGCGCGTGGAATTCCGCATTACCACCCGCGACTGGGGCACGGTCTACTGAACGCGCTCCGGCAATAGAAAAGCCCCGGGATTTCCCGGGGCTTTTTTATTGTCCTGTCGGACGAGGGGCTAAGCTATGCCCGCGTCCGGGTCGAACCGGCGGTACTTGTAGGCGAACTTGCCGGGCCTGCCGGCGGCCGGGGTTGCGTCGCTCCACTGGAATTCCCTGTGGGCTATGCGCACCAGGTCGCCTTCCACGGCGCCGGCCTTCTTCAGGGCCTTGTCCAGGCCGATGGTCCTGAAAATGCGGCGCAGGCGGTCCCAGGAGTCGGGCTGGGCGAAGTTGGTCATGGCTATGAGCTTCTCTATACGGGCGCCGGTCACCACGTAGGTGCCCTCGGTGTCGGGGGCTATCCTGAAGCCGCCTGACTTGGGTGTGGGCGCGGGCGCGGATTCCGGTTTATAGAGGTCTTCCGTCTTTATCTCGGGCAGCAGCTTGATGATACGGTCGAGCAGTTTGGTGACGCCCTTGCCGGTGGCCGCCGAGATCAGGAAGATCTCGCGCTTCTTGAATTTCTTCTGCAGCAGGTCGTGCACCTTGGCCGCCTCGGGCAGGTCGGACTTGTTAACGACGAGGATGGCGGTCTTCTTGCCGAGCAGCGGATGGTAGCCTTTCAGCTCCTTCTCGATCACGCGGACCGCTTTCTCCGGCTTGAAGTCGCCGAAGCCGGCCGGGTCCACCAGGTGGACCAGCAGCTTGGTGCGGATGATGTGCTTGAGGAAGGTGTCGCCCAGGCCTTTTCCCTCGTGGGCGCCTTCTATCAGGCCGGGGATGTCCGCGGCCGCGAAGCTCTTGCCTTTATGGGAGACCATGCCGATGTTGGGGTTGAGCGTGGTGAAGGGATAGCCGGCGATCTTGGGCCGGGCCGCGGAAATGGCGGCCAGCAGCGTGGATTTGCCGGCGTTGGGGAAGCCCACCAGGCCCACGTCCGCGAGGACGCTGAGCTCCAGCCAGGCCTCGTATTCCTCGCCCGGCTCGCCGTTCTCGGAGATCTTGGGCGCGGTGTTGAAACGGGTCTTGAACGCGGTGTTGCCGCGGCCGCCGCGGCCGCCGCGGGCCGCGCGGAACCGCTGGCCTTCCTCTTTGAGGTCCGCCAGGATCACGCCGTCCTTCTTTACCACGGTGCCGAGGGGCACGTAGAGGGTCTTGTCCTCGCCGTTGGCGCCGTCGCGCTTGTTACCGCCGCCCGGGTTGGCGTCCTCGGCCGTGATGTGGGGGTGGAAAGCTATCTCGCGCAGGGTGGTCACGTTGGAGGTGGCCACGAACCAGATGCTGCCGCCTATGCCGCCGTGCCCGCCGTCGGGGCCGCCGTAGGGGATGTACTTCTCCCTGCGGAAGGAGGAGGCGCCGTTGCCGCCGTTGCCGGCCTTCAGGTAAACGTGGGCGGTGTCTATGAAAGTAGCGCTTCTGCCTGATTTTGTCTGTGTCATAATGGGAATAAAAAACCTCCTGAACGCGTCAGCACCCAGGAGGTCTTACCTTGTTAAAGGTTATTTAGCGGAGGGGTAAACGCTGATCTGCTTCTTGCCGCGTTTGGCCCACTCGAACTTAACGACGCCCGTGACGATGGAGAACAGGGTGTCGTCGGAAGCGCGCCGCACGTTCTCGCCCGGCAGGAACTTGGTGCCGCGCTGGCGGACCAGGATCTCCCCGGCGTTGACCTTCTGCATGCCGTAGCGCTTTACGCCAAGGCGTTGGCCGTGGCTGTCGCGCCCGTTTGTGCTAGAACCTTGTGATTTTGTTCCTGCCATGTTATTAGACCTCTGTAGTAAAGCGTTGGAGCCTGCTTAAAGCCGCGTCCAACAGCGCCAAGAGCTTAGGACAGCTGTATGTCCTTCACCTGTATTTCGGTGAGTTCCTGACGGTGCCCCGAGCCTTTTTCGTAGGCTTTCTTGGTTTTCTTGCGGAAAACTATGATCTTGGGACCCCTGAGATGCCGGACTATCCGGGCGGTTACTTTGGCAGCGGGAGCTTTAGCAGCCGCGGCGTTCTTGTCTTCCTGTGAGGCAGACCACAGAGCTTTGAAGGTCACTTCCGCGCCTTCCTTAGCCGTGAGCTTTTCAACCTGCAGGATTTCGCCGGGGACTACCCAGTACTGCTTGCCGCCAGTTTCGATGATTGCGTACATAGTAGGTATATAATATCAAAAAATCCGCAAAATTAAAAGGGGACGCTGATGACTATATGACTATTTGCTCCTTAAGTGTGGGACTATGCCGTGCGCTATGTGCCAAAATAGTCATATAGTCATCAGCGTCCCCAACCCAAACGGCCTGGGCCCGAGGGCCCACTAAGTACCGGGACTTTGGCCACTTCCTCCGCTCGCGCTTTTATTCCATAATATGGTATGCGTTCTTACGGCATCACGGAGGCAAAGATGAAAATTTCGGTAACTGCTTTTATGGCGGCTTCGGCCGTTCTTCTTTTTTGCGGGGCCGCGCGCGCCGGCGCCACGGCGGAGCCATCCCGCAAGGCGGCCGCCGTCACGGCCGTTATCCAGACCCAGCTTTCGGCGCAGACTACGGCCCAGGCCCTTACTCCCTGCCTTGAACCCTGCGATTTCGACGCGCTCAGCACGGTCAATGATCCGCTTTACCGGGAAGGCTCCAAAGAATTCCTGAAGCAGGTGTCCGGCAGCGCTGAGGGCAAGCCCGCCGCGGCCGGTACCGCCAAGCCCGTCCTGCGCGACGCCCCCAATTCCTCCCCGGCCGTGAAGGCCGCCCCCGCGGCCGTACCCCATCCGGCCATTAAGAAGCCCGCCGGCAAAAAGCACGGGCCCGCGGACCCGGTCGTCATCAAGAACACGCTTTGAGCTTTGCCGCCGCCAGTAAAGCGCCGCGCGTACGCGCGGCGTTTTGCTTTGCGCTCGCCATAAATCATAAAATAGGACGGTCGGTCACGGAGGAAAAATGATCAAGGATTTCGCGGAACTCTTCATACAGCCGGTAGCCAATATCTGGGACAAGTTCGCCGCCTACGCCCCGGGCCTCGTGGCCGCCTTCATCTTCGTGCTGTTCGGCCTCTTCGTGGCGCGCGTGGTGAGCTCGCTCATCGAACAGTTCCTGCGCAAGATAAAGCTGGACTCCTACACCAGCAGCGTGGGCGTGAACGAACTGCTCATCCGCCTGGGCTTCGGCAAATCCTTCTCCCACATGGTGGCTTTCATCATTTACTGGGCGCTGCTGCTGGTCTTCTTCGTGACCGCGGCCGACATCCTCAACCTCCACGCCATCTCCGACATCCTGCACCGTTTCACCATGGTCTTCCTGCCCAAGATGGTCGCGGCCATCTTCATCGGCTTCGGCGGCCTGCTGTTCGCCCGCTTCATGGCCGACGTGGTGCAGAATTCCGCCACCGCCAACAACCTCAAGGGCGGCCGGTCGCTGGCCAAGATCGTCAACTTCGTCATCATCATCTTCACGCTGATCGCCGCCATAGAGCAGCTCGGCATAGAGATGAAAATGATCCGCAACGGCGTCAACATCCTCTTCGCCTCGCTGGGTCTGGCCTTCGCCATAGCCATAGGCCTGGGCGCCAAGGACATAGCCCATGACATCATAAAGGGCATGCTCACCGACAACCGGGAAGAGAAGTAGCCCTTCCCGCCCAAGAAAAAAGCCCCGGCTGCCCGGGGCTTTTTTTATTTCCCGCCTGAGCGGGGCTAGTCCATGTAATCCCTGAGCATCTTGCTGCGGCTCGGGTGGCGCAGCTTGCGGATGGCCTTGGCCTCGATCTGCCGCACGCGCTCGCGCGTGACGCGGAAGATCTTGCCCACTTCTTCCAGGGTCCGG
>MGTV01000030.1:15994-95045 GCA_001799635.1 Elusimicrobia bacterium GWA2_62_23 | reverse complement strand
TGAAATATTTCCTGGGCGTGGACAGCGGCGGCACCAAGATAGCCGTAGCCCTGCGTTCCGACTCCGGCGCGGTGCGCGTGGCCCGGGTGCCGGGGGCCAACCTGGAAGTAAAGGGCGTAAAGGCCGTTTACGCCCTTATAAAACAGGGCGTAGACCAGCTCGCCTGCGGCAGCAAGATCGAACTGTCCGGAGCCCGCTTCTGCCTTTGCGGTATAGATTTCCCCCGCGACGCCGAAATGGTGGAGCCCTACTTCAGGCAGCGCCTTAAGCGCGATTTCAACTATACCGGCCCCATGAGCTTTGAGAACGACGCCTTCGCGGCGCTGCGCGTCGGCACGGCGGCGCGGCCGGGCTTTATAGTTTCACTAGGAACGGGCTTCACCATAGCCGCCATCGACGCCCGGGGCCGCGAGCGCCTGGTCTGCGATTACCAGGTAAGGAACCTGCTGCTCACCATGACCCTCGGCCTCTCGAGCGCGGCCCACGGCCTGCTGCCCGGCAACAAACCCTCGCGCCTGCTCGGCGAGATAATGAAATTGGCGAGCTGCAAGACGCCGCATGACCTGCTGGCGCGGCTCTGGGCCTGCGAGTTCCGCAAATACGCCCGGCCACTGCCGCAGGAACTCAAGTTCAAATTCGTGCCGCTGTTCTACAAGTATTACGCCAAGGGCGACCCGCTAGCCGTAATGATACTGGGCGAATACGTGGAAAGGATAGCCCGCGCCCTCTCCGCCCTGAAGAAATTCGCCGGGAGCGAAGGCACCGTGGTCTTCTCCGGCAGCTTCTTCACCAAATATCCCAAAGAAAGCGCATTTTTCAGGAAGGAGCTACTGCGCCGTGCCGGCTTCCGCCGCGCCCGGCAGGTAACCCTGAACAAGGAACCCGTCTACGGGGCCGTTCTCCCCTAGCTATACAAGGTAGCCGATACCTGTTATTGACAGAACCGCCGGGCTTCCCCGGCGGTTCCGCTTCAAGGTCAAAAGTCTGCGCTATGCGTATCGGACGACCGAGCCCTGCCCCTACTGCAGGGTGCAGACCACCGAATCCTCCCCTTTCAGCGGTCCGGCCGAGTAAGTGAGTTCCGCATTCGTTCTCTTGCACACAGTAGTGCCGTCGCTGCAATCGACCCACTCGCCGGGATTCGGCAGAAGCAGCGAGAAGCTGCCGCCGACCTCGTTAGTCCCAGTAAACAACAAACTGCCGCCGGGAGCGATATCCTGCTCGACAGAAAGGAAGTAAGCGGTAAAGGCCGAAGTGCTCTGCTGATCGGGACGGCTCAGCAAGTACAGGGTCTGCGAAAAGCTGGAGCCCTCGCCCCAGTAGGTGGTGCGACCCTCGATCTTTATATACGATCCGGTACATGACCACGAGGCGGCCTGGTCGGCGAACGCCGGCACGCACAGGCCCGCTCCTAAGATCACCGCCGCTATTATCGGTTTTAGTTTCATGTTTGTCTCCTTTAGTTTGGCCGCGGTACCGGCAGTCGCCCGCCCGCGTTCCTATGCTTATATCCTAACACCCTGCGCCGCGGGGCGCATGAGGCGCAAGCACCTTTTTTCGGGACAACCGGCTTAGGACGGGAACCCGGACTAAAACACGGATTTAGCGCCGGTTCCCAGCGCTAGAAGCGCCGCAAAAGAAGAACCGCCGGGGAAGCCCGGCGGTTCTGCTTAAAAGTCAAAAGTAAAGACCTGACCCCATCAGGGCGCGCCAATGGCCGAGGCCATCAGGCGCCCCAGCCGCTTGAAAAGGTCCGGATGGCGCTTATGCAGTTTCTTCATGTAACTGTCGCCCAGGCTGGTCAGGGCCCAGGTGCGGGTATCGTACAGCGAGCTCTTGGGCGCCTTGGGAGTATGGATCGAGTCCAGGAACGAGGTGAAGACCACCCGCTCCTCCAGTTCGTCGCGCTGGCTGGAGCAGTTCTGGGAGGCGCCGCAGCTGAGCTTGAGGAAATGGCCGTTCTCGTCCATGCGCCCCAGGGCGAAGGCCACCGCCCCCGGGAAAAACCGCCCGGGTTCGGCCGATTCTATCTCCTCGTTGCGGTGCTTAAAGACCTGCACGAAGCCAGTCGAGACGAGTTTCCAGTTGATGGCCGGCAGTTCCTTTGACTCCACCGCCTTGCCGCGGGCGGTCTTTTGGGCCGCCTGGGCCTGCGGTGCCGCTGAGAGCAGCAGGCCGGAAATAAGTAAAAGAAGGAGAAGTATCTTGCTCATACCACCAGTTTAGGGCATGAGCGGCCCTCTTGTCAACGGGGCAACTCCGCCTAAAAGGTCAAAAGTAAAGACCTGCCCCCATTCCCGTCCCGGGGAGCCGGCATGTTCCCATCGCCCGCCTAAGCGGGCGCGCCGAGAGAGGGCCTGCGTGCCTCCGCCGGCGTCGAACTCGGCTCGCACACAGTGCTCGCCTCAGACAGCGCCGCCGCGGCCTTAATGATAGGCCGTCCGCTCCGACACTTGGCCCTGCGCCCTAACGGCGGCCTCAGGGAACACGCCGCCCCCCTGAAATGCCTCCCTATCCTCTATTTCCGTCCAATCGCAAATACAACATATTTGTTGTATTTCCAAAAACCACAAAAAAAGAACCGCCGGGCTTCCCCGGCGGCTCCGCCACAAAGGTTAAAAGTAAAGACCTGCCCCAATTCCCATGCTTTTAACGTTTATCACTTGCGTTGAACTTGGATAAAGCGACCTCATACCCTGCCAACAGTTTCTTGGCTGCGCCTTCGGTGTAAATATCAGTTCCAAACTCTTCAATAGACCTTTTGAGATTATTGTATTGAGAAGAAAGCAACTGCCGCGCTGCCGAGGATCCTGTATCCCCCAAAAAATCGATAATTTTCAGGGCAGCATATATTTGGAACCCTGCAAAATTACGAAGATTTTTAACATTGTCTATAGAACTGCCAGGCACTATCGCTCCAGAGCGGATGAACCACATAAAAACCTCGGCGCGCTCTTCGAGAGGAAGAAATTTCCCAAAATACAGATAATCATCTGTAGCAGAGATTACTCCCATGCGATCATGCTCGATAATCCTACGGGCTTCTTTAGCATCGAACTGCGCACCCAGTTCCACCAAGCGCCTTCGGGCTTTACTACCTAATACCCGTGATGTAATAATCTTTTTTAAATTCGGGATCGCTCCTTTGTCATTAATCTGGCCGATTACCTCAGCAGCAGCAGCGGAAAAAGGCGTTTGTGTGACAAGGACCCCACTCTCCATCCCACCGAAAACCGCCTTTCTACGCTCGCCTGCCAGTTTCAGCATATACGGAACAACTTCCCCGCCATACATGGAAAGTTCTTTTACCAGCGGCTGTCTTTGTGAAGGAACGTACTCCTGATTCTTAAGCTTCTTAACCAGTTTTTTAATTTTCGGATTATCTAGCTTTACCCCCGGAAAATATTCCTCCCACGAACTATTGTTGGACATGGGAAGCGAGAACACGAAGGATATGTTGGAGACGACTAGTATCCCAGACAAGAATATCGCGCTAAAGAATCTTTCTCTCATATATTCCCCCTTCCGACATTCTACCAAAAGAAAACCGCCGGGCTATCCCGGCGGTTCCTTTCTTGCGACTTAGCGGCTACTTCTTTACGGCTTTGATGGCCTTGAGCACCTTTTCCGGGGTGAACGGGAATTCGTTCAGCCGGGCGCCGGTGGCGTTGTAGATGGCGTTGCCGATGGCGGGCGCGGGCCCGTTGATGCAGATCTCGGAGACGCTCTTGGCGCCGAAGGGGCCGGTGTCCTCGTAGGAGGGCACCAGGATGGCCTTTATGTTAGGGCGGTCGCGCATGGAGTAGATGTGGTAGTCCGCGAAAGACGCGTTCTGCATCTTGCCGGTCTCATCGAACAGGTACTCCTCGGTGAGCGCGTAGCTGATGCCGTTGAGGGTGCCGCCCTCGGTCTGGCCCTCGCAGAGCGTTGGATTGACCGCGGTGCCGCAGTCTATGGTGGAGACATAGTTGAGCACCTTCACAAAGCCCGTCAGCGTGTCCACTTCCACTTCCGCGAAATGCGCCGCGAAAGGCGGCGGGGATTTCTTGGTGATGTGCGACGCGGTGCCGATGATCTGGTACTGGTTCTTCTGGTACAGCGAATAATTGGCTATGTCGCTGTAGGAGACCTTCTTGGAGCCGTCGGCATTGAGCACATGCGCGTCTTCGCAATGCACCTCCTCGGGTTTCAAGCCCAGCATCTCGGCGCCGGTGGCGAGGATCTGGCGCTTGGCGTCGGCGGCGGCCTTGCGCACCGCCTCGCCTGAGAGGTAGGTGGTGGACGAGGCATAGGCGCCCACGTCGAACGGCGTCATGTCCGTGTCGGAGGAGTACACTATCATCTTGTCCGTAGTGGTCTCCAGCTCTTCGGCCGCTATCTGGGCCAGCACCGTGTCCGAGCCGGTGCCCAGGTCCGTGGCGCCCACGTTTAGGTTGAAAGAGCCGTCCTCGTTGATCTTGATGGTAGCGGCGCCCATATCTATGTCCGGGATGGACGACCCCTGCATGAGGCAGCACATGCCTATGCCGCGGCGGTAGCGGCCGGTCTTTTTGCGCCAGTCCTGGCGTTTCTCCCAGCCGGCGGCCTCGGCGCCCTGCACTATGCACTCGCCGAGCGCGTTGGAACCCACGGTCATGGGCAGGCCTTCGCGGCCCTCGCCCAGCGCCTGGAAGATAGGCGAGCCCTCGCCGGGGCGTATATGGTTTATCTGCCTGAACTTCAGCGGGTCCATGCCTATGGCCTCGGCCATGTGGTCCATCAGGGACTCGATGGCGAAGAAGGCCTGCGTGGCGCCGAAGCCGCGGTAGGCCCCGCCGACGGGCAGGTTGGTATAGTAAGACTTGCCGTCGAAGAGGATATTGTCGCAGTGGTAGAGCGGCAGCGTCTTGCCGCCGGAGCAGGACACCACGGTGAGGCCGTGGCCGCCGTAGGCGCCGGTGTTGTTTATGCACTCGAGGCCGATGGCGGTGATGGTGCCGTCCTTCTTAACGCCCGCGCGCAGGCGGATGTGGAACGGGTGGCGCGTGCGGCCGGTGCGGAAGGTCTCCTCGCGGTCGAAACGCCACAGGCAGGGGCGGCCGGTGCGCAGGGCCATCATGGCCGTCACGTCTTCCAGCAGTATCTCCTGCTTGCAGCCGAAGCCGCCGCCTATGCGGGGCTTGACCACGCGGATCTTCTGCACGGGGATGCCCAGCGTGCGCGCCACTATGCGGCGGCAGTGGAAGGGCACCTGGGTGGAAGTGGTGATGAGGATGCGGCCCGCCGGCGTTATCTGCGCCATGGAGGTGTAGGGCTCTATGGGGCAATGCTGCGCGTAGGGCGTCTCATAGGTCTGGTCGAAGGTGAAGTCGGCCTCGGCCATACCTTTCTTGAAACTGCCGGCCTCGCAAGCGACGTGCGCGACGAGGTTCTTCTTGGGCTCATAGGTGATCGGGATCGGCACATGGGCCTCGGGCTCGTCGTGGATTACGGGCGCGCCGGGGGCCATGGCTTCGTCCAGCGTGAAGACGGGTTTCAGCACCTCGTATTCCACCTTTATGGCTTCGAGGGCGGCCAGGGCCTGCTCCTCGGTCTCGGCGGCCACGGCGGCCACGCGGTCGCCCACGAAGCGCACCTTATTATCGAACATGAAAGTGTCGTAAGGCGAAGGCTCGGGGTAGCCCTGGCCGGCGGTGCAATGCACTATGCGCGGCACATTGCCGTGCCAGAGCACGCATTTCACGCCGGGCATCTTCTCGGCGCGGCTCACGTCCATTTTCTTTATACGGGCGTGGGCGTGGGGGCTCCAGAGCATCTTAATGACCAGCGCGTCCTTGGGCAGGAAGTCCGCGACATAGGAATCCTTGCCCAGCGCCAGCTGCATGGCGTCTATCTTGGTGACGGAATGGTTGACCTGTTTCAGGTGCTTGGCGAGTTCGTGCCTTTTCATTTCTTCCCCCCTTTAGCGGAGGCTTTCTTTTTCGGTTCCGCGGCCGCGCGGTCTATGGTGCGGCGCAGGGCTACCCAGATCTTCTCATAGCCGGTACAGCGGCAGAGGTTGCCATCCATGTATTCCTTGGCGGTCTCGTCGGAGATGTCCTTCTCGGCCTCCATCAGGGCGGTGGCGCTCATGATGATACCGGGGATGCAGTAGCCGCATTGCACGGCGCCGGCGGCCACCAGTTCCTGCTGTATGGGGGCCGGCTTGTCGTAGGTGCCCATGCTCTCTATGGTGCGCACCTTGCGGCCCTCGGCCTGCATGGCGTAGAGCAGGCAGGCGTACACGGCCCGGCCGTCCATAATGACGGTGCAGGCGCCGCAGGTGCCCTGGCCGCAGCCGTACTTGGTGCCCTTATAGCCCTCGCGGCGCAGCAGGTCCAGCAATTTCTCGTCGGGGCGGGTGGCGAAGGTCTTCTTCTCGCCGTTAATGGAGAGTGAAACCGAGCAGGTATTGGTCTTCATTAAGCGGTCCTCCCGCGGGCGAACTCGGCCGCCCTCTCGAGGGCGTCCACGATGGAAACTTCGGCCAGGTTGGCCACGTACTCCGCGCTCATGCCTTCCTGTTTGCACCACTTGGCGTCAGCCCCGGCCAGCGCCGCGGCGGCGCGGAAGACCTCGGCCGAGGGTTCCTTGCCTATCAGGGCGGCCTCTACGGAGGGCAGGCGCTTGGGGAACGGTATGGCGGAGCCGGCGGCCACGCGGGCGTCGGCGATCTTGCCGTCCTTCAGTTCCAGGAGGGCCGCTATTGTGACCATGGAGAAAGCGGCGGCATTGCGCGCGGCCTTAACCGAGCCGAAGCCGTGATGCGCCTTCAGCACGGGGATCTTCACGGCGGCGAGCAGGTCCCCGCCGCGGAAGAGGCGCGCGGGCTGGGACGAGAAGTACTCGTCCGCGCCCATTTCCTTCATTTTGCCGGAATAGATGACCAGGCGAGCGTTCATGGCGAGCAGCACTACCGGGAGGTCCGCCCAGGGGAAAACGCGGGCTATGTTGCCGCCTATGGTGGACACATTGCGGATCTGGTGGGTGGAGATGCGCCGGCAGATCTCGTGCATGGCCCAGCGGGGGCCGCGGTGGCGCTGGATGTCCGACAGCGGCGTGGCCGCGCCGATCTCGAAGAAAGCGCCCTTTTGCCTTATGTAGGAGAGGCCTAGCCCGGTTATGTCCACGGCGGAGACGGGGGCCTTGCCCGGCATGAAATGCAGGGCCGTACCGCCGGCGAGGGGCATGCCTTTGGGACCCAGCTTGCGCAAGGCGGCGCGCGCCTGCGCGAGGCTGGCGGGACGGATGAATTCACATAACTTCATAGGCGGTCCTTTTGAACTGCTCCAGTGCAGATTTACTACGAGAAAATATAGCAGATTAAGCGCACCCGATAAAGCCCGCCCCCGCCGGACAAGGCCGCGGCGGGGGCGTTCTTTGCGGGTGTACCGCGGGTCAGGTCACCTGGCGAAATACGGATGCGGCAGGTAAGGCTGCCGGTCCGGCTTGGCGTCGGTGGGCTTCAGCTCCATTTCCTGCACCAGCAGGGCCGCGGGCGCCACTATGGACGCCGGCACGAAACCGCGGTTGAAATAGAACGGGCCCGCCTGGAAATAATTGTAAACCTGGTCCTTGTCGGAGACCAGCATGATGTCGCGCAGCGCCCTGAAAGTGACCCCGGTCCAGTCGGAACCGCCCAGCACGGTCTCGGAGCCGTCCTTTACGAGCACCTTGTAGGCCAGCACCGGGCCGGCCAGGAGGGCGTCCGCTTTGCGCGCCTGCTCGGCGTCCAGGCGGCGCACTATCACCGCGTAATCCAGGCCGTTGTCGGCGGCGACGGCGAGCAGTTTCTTCTTCAGCTCATCCAGCGGGGCGCGCTTCTCCGGCTGCGCGGAGAAGAAGACGCTGCCTGGGCGGGGCGTGGGGAATTCGCCGGCGAAACCGCGGGCGTGGCCGTTGGAGGTCCTGAATTCCTTCACCGGGGCGCGGCTCATGTAGAAATTCACCAGCTTGCCGTTCTTTACGAGTTCCAGCGGGGCCGGGATCACGCCCTCGTTATCGATGGGGTAGGCGCCTATGAGGCCGGTGCCGTTAAAAGAATCGCGGGCAGGGTCGTCGGAAACGTCCATGAAGGCCGGCAGCACGCGCATGCCGAGCTTTTTGGTCAGGTCACCGGCGTTGATGTAATACTTCATCCATTCTTCCTGCTCGGCCCAGGGCTGGCGGGCGAAGGAAACGTTGCCCACGAACAGCTGGTTGAGGAATTCGGCGGCCGCCTGGTCCTCGAAGAGCACCGGACCCAGGTAGACCTCAGCCTCTGCGGGCGCCGCCAGGGCGCTCATCTGACCGGCGAAAGTCTCCACCTCGGCGGCCAGCGTTTCGTACGGCGGGACCTCCGCCAGGGAACGCCAGGCCATGGCCTTTTCGTCGGAGAGCTTAAGGCCGGTCTTGTCCTGCACGTTGACGGAAACGTCCAGGTTCACCTTGTCCCACCAGTAGCGGTAGGCGGCGCCTTCGCTGTTCACGAAGCGGACCACGCGGGGCGTATAGGACAACCGCACCTGCGACCACTGTATAGCAGGGTATTTGCGGAAGATGGCGGAGAGCGCCTTTATCCGCTCCCGCCAGGCGGCGGCGTCCAGCGCCGGCACAGCTTTCCGGTCGGCGAAATAGGTGCCGGGCTTGACCGGGGAAAGATCCCCGTAAAGTTCCGTGATGTTCTTCTTCTTCTGGTAGGCCTTCTTCTGGGAATAGCGCTCCAGGGACTTTTTATAAACGTCGTCGGTAAGCGACCACAGGGAGAACCGCACGGCGTCATAACCGTCTTCCTCGTTAAGGGCGGTCAACCCCGGCTCGAAGCTGTTCATGTCCCGGCCTGCGTACCAGGAATTATCGAAAGCCGGAGTTCCCACGCGCAGCTCGGCGGAAGCGTGGCGCGTAGCGTTGAAGGAGTCCTCCTTCAGCGCGCCGAAAACGGCCGAGATCGCGGTCTCGGATGAATCCACCACGTAGTAAGAGGCGAAATAAGGTTTATCGAGGTTGTCCATCTTGAGCCGGGTGACGGTGCGCCGCATTTCGTCCGTCATGGCCTTCAGGACCTGGTCCTGGGCGGAAAAAGCTGGCGAGGCGCAGACGAAAGCGGCCAGGGCGAGAAGAACGGTCTTCATGTTATTTCCCCTCCTTGTCGGTGAACGGAGGTTTGAGCACCGGGGGTTTGGCGTTGGATTTCTGCACCTTTTCGGTCTCCATCTCGGAGAACAGCAGGCTGGGCGAGACGGCGGACACCGGCACCCAGCCGGATTCCGCGCCGCAAGTCCCGTTAAAGGCCTCCGCCTCGTCGCCTGTCACCAGGATACGGGAGAAAGTCTGCAAAGGAGTCCCTATAAGGTTCAAGCCGCGAACGGGTTCGTCCGGGCGGCCGTCGGCGTAGACCTTGTAGCCCATGGTGACATTGACGGAAAAACTCTGGGGCAGGTAGCGGTCCGTAATGGTGAAGCCTCCCGCGATATCAGAAACCACCAAGCCGTACGCCTTTTTAGCTTTCTTAACTTCCTCCAGCAGCCGCTGGCGGAGGTCCTTCGGGGAAAGCGTCTTCGAGGAGACCGCCACCAGGTTGCCCATGCGGGCAACGGCCCCGCGGCCCTCGGAGCGGCGCCCGTGGCCGTTGGAAGCCGAAAAATTCTTTATCGGGGACCGGCCCATGAGGAATCCCTTGAGCACCCCGTTCTCCACCAGTACGGCCTTTTGAGCGGGAGTCCCCTCGTCGTCGTAGCGGTAGAAACCGCGCAGGAACTGCTTGCCGTGGCGGTACTGGGAGGGATCGTCGTAAACGCTGAGGAACTCCGGCATGATGGGCTGGCCGATCTTTTTGGCGAAGGTCTGCCCCGACTCCTCGCTCTTCTGCCGGTGGCCTTCCAGGCGGTGGCCAAGGATCTCATGAAAGAAGACGCCGGCGGCGCGGCTCTCCACCAGCACCGGGCCACTATAGGGCTGCTCCGGGGCGGCAACGCGCTGGGCCTTGAGCTGGGCTATGGTGGCATCCATATCACGCGCTATCTCCGTCTCCGAAGGAAGGTCCGTTAAGCCGTCGGAATCGTAGATCTTCACCCGGGACAGGTCCATGCCGTCGGGAGTGCGGGTATAAAGCGAGTACATCAGGCGCACGTAAGTGTTGCCGGTGACGATCGAGGACCCTTCGGAGTTGACTATATACCGGTTGACAGTATCCACGGACAGCCTGACGGCGGCGTCGTATATGAAGTCGTAGGGTTTGAACTTCTCCGAAAGACGGCGGGCCATGGCATGAAACTTTTCCTTGTTTACGTCGGGAAAAACGGCCTTCTCATAGAAGACGTGAGGCGCGCCGGGGGTGAAGTCGTCGGACTTATCCTCCTCCTCCGCGGTCACGCTCTTGTTCATCTTAACCTTGGCGTACTGGTCCAGCGCGGCTTTATAGGCCTTGTCGGTCAGGTTCCACAGCTCGGAGCGCAGCGCGGCCGGGTCGTTCTCCACCGGCAGGGCGGCCGCTTCCTGGCGCTTCGAATTTGAGGCCTCCCGTCCTTTCATTTCATGGGTATTATCAAGGGCCGGCGAACCTATCCTGACGTCCACGTCGAGCAGGCGCGAGCGGCGATAATCGTCGTTATAGAGCGAACCCGCCTGCGCGGATACGCTGTAGGAAGTCTTATCGTAGGCCTCGTAGCCGAGATAGTAGAGCGGGGAAGCTTCGGCCGCGCGCAAAGTCTCCATGGAGCGGCCCAGTTCCGCCTTCATGGCTTCCAGCAGCGGGTCGGTCTGGGGCGGCTGGGCCGGCTGGGCGCCTGCCAGGCAGGGAACGACGAGCAGAATAACGGCGAGCAGTTTTTTCATGGGTAGTCTCCGGGCAAGGAACCATTGCTATAAAACAAAGAGCGGGAGGATATGGCCTCCCGCTCTGTTACCGCGCAGGCCGGTTTAGAAAGTGAAACCAAGGCCGACAAGGAACTTGGCGCCGCTGAGCACGATAACGTCCGATTCGCCGCTGACGCCGCCGCGGTCGAAGCCGATGCGGTTCATCTCGTAGCGGAACTCGGTCACGATCTGGGTGTTTTTGCCGGCTTTTATGCGCAGGCCGACCGGGATCCTGAACATGAACCCGAGGCCGAAGTCCTCAGTGGGCGCCACAAAGGAGCCGTTGGTATAGCCCTTCACGTACGGCAGGGTGATGGCGTTCAGCGACATACCCAGGCCGAGACCGAAATAGGGGTCTACCTTCTTGCCGGCGTGGCGGATAAGCAGGTCGCCGCTGATGCCGAAGGTCTTCACGGTGGCGTAATCGTTGGAGCTGAAGGTTACGTTTCCGGCGGAGGCGCCGTTGAGCGTCCAGGCGGCCGTCTGTGCCGCGATATTGCGCTTCTCAAAAGAGAGTTCCAGGTCGCCGCCTATGGCTCCCTTGCCGAAGCCGCCTACGCGGAAGGCGATAGGCCCGAAGCCCTCGGTGGTGAGTTTATCGAACTTCACGGAATTAAAATACCGCGCCGGGGAGAAGTTGGTGACGTTGATGCCCAGGTGGTTGGTGTAGGTATTGTCCAGTTTGATGTTGTTGTTGGAGTTGGTGAACTCCAGGCTCATATTGGGGGCGCCGAAGCCCATGAAGATGTCGAAGAAGCCGTATTCATGCTCGCCGCGCACGTAGGGAGCGCGGGGAGCGGCCTGGGCCACGGGCGGCTGGTAGGCCGGCTGGGGCTGCTGATAGGCCTGGGGCTCCGGCTGCGGGGCGGCCGAAGCGTCGCCTATCCAGTTCTTGTCCACGGTGACCTGCGAGGCGCCTATGGCCTGCGCGGTCTCGGTCTTGATCAGGCGGGCGTTAACCTCTATCTGGCCGCCGGAGGTTTCCACGATGGTGCCGGTAATGATGGCTTCCACACCGAGCACCTTGCCCAGCTGCTGGGCGCTGGTAGCGTCTATCATGCCGGAATTCTGAAGTTTCAGTTCGGTCATGACCTTGTCGAGCACGGAGCGTTCGATGATCTCGAACTTGTGCATGTTAATCATCTTTATGGTCAGGCGCTCGGAGATCACCGAGCCGTCCTTGCTGGCGCCGGTGCGGCCGTCGGCGTAAGAGAAGGGGATGATGGCTATCTTCTTGCCCTGCACGGCGGTACCGGCCTCGGTAAGTTCGCGGGCCAGCTGGCTGTACATGTCTTCCGCGTAGGCCCCGGTGGTGCAGACCAGCAGCAGCGCGCAGAATAAAGTTTTCACGGTGTTTTTCATGCGTTTATCCCCTCTAACCTCTTTTCAGTTCCTTCCAGAAATTTTCCGGCAGCAGCCCTATCATCAACGGGCGGCCTTGTATGAAGTTATATCATATTCGGGTTTATCAGCGGTAGTGCCGAGCCGGCGACCTCGCCCGCTCAGCGCAGGCGCATGTGGCCGGCGTCACGCTTATAATGGAACTTGATGATCTCGGCCAGGATGGAAACGGCTATCTCCCCTGGCGCCTTGCCGCCCAGGTTCAGGCCTATGGGTGAGTGCACCCGATGGTCCTTGAACGGAAAAAGCTTCTTTTTGCCGAGCAGGCGGAAGATCTCCCCCACTTTATCCTTGCTGCCTATCATACCGATATAGGCGGCTTTGGTGGGCAGCAGGGCCTCCAGGCATTCTTTATCCAGGGAATGGCCCCTGGTGACTATCACGGCATAAGTCTCGGCGTCAACTCCGGCCGCGGCTACGGCCTTGTGCGGGGGCTCGGTTATTATCTCCAGGGCGCCGGGGAAGCGTTCGGAGTTGGCGAACTCCCGGCGGTCGTCGGCCACTATATAGGGATAGCCCGCCAGGCGGCAGGCCTCGGCGATCTTCACGCCCACGTGGCCGGCGCCCAGGATGAGCACCTTGAACGGGTTCTTGTACACATCGATAAAAACTTCCATCTTGCCCATGCAGATCATGCCGGTATTGCCCTTGGGCTTCAGGTCGAAGGCGAACTTGCCGCCTTCCCCCTTCTTAACGCAGTCCACGGCCTTCTTTATGACCAGGGCCTCAACGGTACCGCCGCCCACGGTGCCTTCTATGGAGCCGTCGGCGTAGACCAGCATCCGCGCGCCCGCGTCGCGGGGCGTGGAGCCGCCTACCTCTATGACGGTCACGAAGGCCGCGCCGCGGCCCGCGTCTATGGCCTCGGCCAGCAGTTTTATGATGTTCTTCTGGTCTTTCATGGGGTTATTTTACCGCTCCTTATGCCAGTTTATAGATCTCCACCTGTTCGGTCTTGCCTTTCAGCGCGGCCTTGCCGAGCGGCTCGAACTTCATGCCGGCCAGGGACGGGCGCGCCCGTTCCAGGGCGGGGGCGCTGATAAGGATGTCCGTGTCGAAATCCTTGGTCTTGGACTCAAGGCGGGAGGCGATATTGACCGTGTCGCCGATGAAGGTGTACTCCAGCCTGGCTGCCGTGCCTATATTGCCCGCAACCAGCTTGCCCGCGTGTATGCCTATGCCGAAATCCACGCGCCCGGGCGCCTTGCCGGAGGCGTTGAACTCCTCCAGGCCCTTGCGCATGGCCACCGCCGCGCGCACGGCGTCCGCGGCGTAATCCTTGGAACCCAGCAGCGGGGTGTAGATTGCCATTACCGCGTCGCCTATGAACTTGTTAATGACGCCGTTATTAGCGGTGATAGGCGGGGTGATGTAATGGAAATAGTCATTGAGGAAACCGATCAGCATGGAAGCGCTCATCTTCTCGGAAAGCGGCGTGAAGTTGCGGATGTCACAGAACATCACGGCAGCCTCCATGTTCTCGCCGCCCAGGTTCACCTTTTTGTTCTTTATGAGCTCGCGGGCTATCTCGATGGACAGGTATTTGCCGAAAGTATCCTGCAGCGCCTCGCGTTCCTTGAGCCCCTCCACCATCTCGTTATAGCCGGCCTTGAGGTGGGCTATCTCGTCCGCGAAATAGATGCGGGTACGCTGGTAGTCCCCTGCGGCCACCCCTTTCATCTTGGTGATCAGGCCGTCGAGCGGCACCTGCAGGCCGTGATAAATGGTGTTCACCCCGGTCAGCAGGAGCACGCTGGACAGGAACAGCAGCATGCCCAGGTCCTCGGCGAAGGCGTCCCACGGTACGCGGTTGAGGAAGAGCAGGTAGATCAGGACGAAGGGGATGACGGCGAAGGCGAAGACCAGCGAGGAGATCTTGATGTAGATGGGTATCGAAAAGCCGTGGCGCAGGACGGAAAGTTCCTCCGGGGAATAGAGGGTCTCTATGAGTTTCTTCTGCTTGGAGAGATGGGCATCGATATGAGCCACGAGAAGCGCGGCCTGAGCGACGAAAGCGACACCGGATGCCGCCCAGATCTGCCACGGCAGCTTCCCGAAGAGAAGGACCGGGAAGGCCAGCGCCAGCCCCTGAGAGATCAAAAGCATCAGGAAGGCGTCCCGGTAAATGTTCCCGAGGCGCGCGCGGATCTTCAACTTCAATTTTTCGTCGGGCTTTCTTACGTAAAGATAGGCCGGCCTTCCCCAGATATAGACCATCAGTATCATGGCGATGAACGGCAACCCGATGTTCACCCCCTGATGGTGGGCCCCCATCATGAGGTTCAGCGCTCCGCCGCCGATATCGGGATTGCTGGAGAAGGCCACCATGCTTATGCGGTAAAAGGAAGAATAGATGAATCCCAGGAACAGCGGGATGGTAAGGAGGTTGAAGAACTCCTTGAGCTTATCTTTGCGGGCCGCTTTCTCGGGATCGCCGAACAGTACGATGTCTTTCATGTGAACCTCAGGAAAACCCAGTATATTATGGCATTTACGGGCCGGGGGGGCAGGCCGCGGATCCGGAAAGTCTGGAACCTCAACCGGCCTTTACCAGGGCCTCGTAATCCTCAGGGGTGTCGAAGTCGCGGATGACCTCGGGGTCTTTAACTTCCAGGTCGGCGACCTGCACGGAGGAATGGTGAGTGACCCAGTGCAGGCCTTTTTCCAGCGGCGCCTCGAAGCACAGCGCCCTGGCCGAAGCCGGGAGGATGACGGGATGACCGCGCTTGAACCTGGAGTCCAGGGCGCGGAACGTCTTGGGGATCACCACCTGGTCCTTCCGCTCGGACCAGAAGGCGATGATCTTCTTATAGGTATCCGCCGGAACGGTAGGCTGGTCGGCCAGGCAGACCATGTAACCTTCGGCGGCCGGCGAGGCGTCCAGGAGCCCGGCTTTCAGCGAGGAGAGCTGGCCGTTCTCCGGCTTTACGTTAACGGCCACTTTTTCGCCGGCCGGGTGCCAGGCGGCGAGGATCTCGGCGGAAGACTTGCCGAGCACCACTACCCGGTCCTCTACCCCGGCCTTGCGCAGGGCCGCGCAGACATGCTCTATGAACGGCAGGCCGCGCCACTCCAGCAGGGCCTTGGGCCGGCCCATCCGGGAAGAATCGCCCGCGGCCAGGATCACGGCGGAGAGCACGCGGTTAATTGTCCCCCATGCAGATGCCGAGCTCGCGGGCCGTGGCGATAGTATCGCAGTCGGGCGGCACGGTCTTCATGCGGCCGGAGATCTCCCTGAGCGGCACGTAGCGCACCGTAGGCGGGTCCAAGGCCACCATCACGCCGCTGTAGCCCTCTTCGAGCGCCCTTACCGCCGCCGCGCCGAAGCGCAGGGAAAGCAGCCGGTCGAAAGTCGTGGGGCTGCCGCCGCGCAGCAGGTGGCCCAGCACCACGGTGCGGCATTCTTTGCCGACCAGTGGTTCCAATTCCCTGGCCACTTTTTCCCCGGCGCCGCCGAGCTTCTCCGCCCGGCCCAGTTCCTTGCTGAGCACGGACACCGAGCCGCCCACGGGCCTGGCGCCCTCGGCCACCACCACTATGCAGTAATGCTTGCCGCGCTTGGGACGGAGCTTCAGCGCCTCGGCCACCTTCTTAATATCGTAGGGGATCTCCGGGATAAGGATGGCGTCGGCGTTGCCGGAGACGCCGGTATTGAGCGCTATCCAGCCGGCGTAGCGGCCCATCACTTCCACCACCATTATGCGCCGGTGCGCGCTGGCCGTGGAGTGCAGCCGGTCAAGGCACTCGGTAGCGAAGGACACCGCCGTGTCGAAACCGAAGGTCGCCACGGTCTTCTCCAGGTCGTTGTCTATCGTTTTCGGCACGCCTATCACCCGCAGACCTTTTTCGGCCAGGATATTGGCTATGCCCAGGGACCCGTCACCCCCCAGCGCCACGAGCGCGTCTATCTTGTTCTTGCGGAAGGCCGCCATCAGCTCGTCGGTGCGGTCCTTCTCGTACCACTTGCCGTCCGGGCCTTGCGTGGGGTATTTAGCGGGGTTGCCCTTGTTGGTGGTCCCGAGTATGGTGCCGCCCAGGTGGGTAATGCCGCGCACCTTGCCGCGGGAAAGCGTTATCAGGCCGCCCTCGGGATATTCCTCCGGCATCATCAGTCCGTTATAGCCGTCGCGGATGCCCACCACCTCTATGCCCTTATGCAGCGCCGAGATGACCACGGCCCTTATGACCGCGTTCAGGCCCGGGGCGTCACCGCCGCCGGTATTTATAGCTATCCGCTTTATCTTCTTCTCTTTCGCCATGCTCCCCCCCGCGGGCTAAACGCCCGCCTTCCTGTACAGCGCCGCGGCGGCCTTATTGGCGCGCTCGGCGAGCTTGAATTCGTCCACGTTGACCAGGCGGCCGTTCCTCACCACCACCCGGCCGTTGACCACGGTATACTTGGTGCGGTGCGAAACGCCGCAGAACAAGAGCGATGCCAGCGGGTCGGACTTGGACCCCGCGAACTCCAGGCCGCTCACGTCGAAGATGGCGAGGTCGGCCGCCTTGCCCGGCTCGATGGAACCGATGTCCTTGCGGCCGAGCACCGCGGCGCCGCCGCGGGTGGCCAGCTCGAAAGCCTTGCGGGCAGGCATCGCTTTCACGTTCTCCAGCCGGTGCACCAGCATGCACTGGCGCGCCTCGCCCAGCATATCGCAGGAATCGTTGGAGGCGGAACCGTCCACGCCGAGGCCTACGGGCACGTTGTGCCGCAGGAACATGGGCACGGGGGCTATGCCGGAGCCCAACCGCAGGTTGGAGCAGGGGCAGTGGGCCACGCCGGTATGGGTATGTCCCATCCGCTTAGCCTCCGCCTCGTTGATGTAAACGCAGTGGGCGAACCAGGCGTTGCCCTCGTCAACCCAGCCCACGCTTTCCATGTATTCGAGCGGGCGCATCTTGAAGAGTTTTTCACAGAACGCTTCCTCGTCCTTGGTCTCGGCGAGGTGGGTGTGCATGCGCACGTCCCACTTCTTGGCCATCTCGGCGGTGAGCTTGAGCAGTTCCGTGGTGACGGAGAACGGCGAGCAGGGGGCCATGGCCACGTGCGTCATGGCGAACTTCTCCCGGCCGTGGAATTTGTTTATCAGGCGTTCGCAGTCCTTGAGGATAAAATCCTCGCTCTGCACCACGCTGTCCGGCGGCAGGCCGCCTTTGCTGCGGCCGCGCGACATGGAGCCGCGGGTGGCCGTGAAGCGCATGCCTATCTCGCGCGCCGCGGCTATCTGCGTGTCTATGAAGAAGCCGCTGTCCTTCTTGGGGAACAGGTAGAGGTGGTCGGAACTGGTGGTGCAGCCGGTCAGCAGCAGTTCGCCCAGGCCCAGCTGGGTGCTGGCGTAGATGGCCTCCGGGTTCACGTGCTTCCAGATGTCGTAAAGATAGACCAGCCAGTCGAAGAGCTCGGCGTCCTGCACCTTGGGCAGGTTGCGCGTCAGGGTCTGGTAGAGGTGGTGGTGGGTGTTCACCATGCCGGGCAGCACCACGCAGCCCTTGGCGTCTATGACGGTATCGGCCTTCACCTTGAGACCTTTGCCGACCTTCTTTATTTCCGGCCCCTCTATGTACACGTCCCCGCCGGCTATCTCGCGGCCGGCGTCGTCCATGGTGGCGAGTACCAGCGCGTTCTTTACTAAAAGGGTCTTGGGCTTCATAGCGTCTCCGTGATGAGGTTCTTCAGTTAAAAATATTATAGTAAAATAAATTTTAGCGGAACCGAGTTCAACTTTTGGAGAACCACATGAAGAAGATCACTTTCCTCACCGACGCCCAGCTCAAGACCGAGGCCGAGCGCTGCCTGTACTGCGAGGACAAGCCCTGCCAGCGGGCCTGCCCCGCCGACTGCTCGCCCGCGGACTTCATCATGGCCGTGCGCCAGATGGCCGATTCCGACTTCAAGCGTTCCGCCGCCCTGATCATGGGCCACAACACCTTCGGCGGCGTCTGCGGCGCCGTCTGCCCCGACTGGTTCTGCGTAAAGGCCTGCTCGCGCAAGCTCTTCGACAATCCCATCAACATCCCGGCCGTGCAGGCGGCGGTGGTGCAGAAGGCCAAGGAACTCGGCGTGATGCCCGAATTTAAAAAGGCGAAACCCAACGGCAGGAAAGTGGCGGTGGTAGGCGCGGGCCCTGCCGGTTTCGCGGCGGCCGGCACGCTCGCCCAGCTCGGCTACAAAGTGGACATTTTCGAGAAGAGCAGGAAGGCCGGCGGCGCCTGCAACCTCATCCCGGACAAGCGTTTCCCCAAGGAAGTCCTGACCACCGAGATAGACTGGATAAAGACCCTCGGCGACATTTCCATAAAGACCGGCTCGGCGGTAAAAGAGCCTTCCGCCCTGCTGAAAACCCATGACGCGGTCATAGTGACCGCCGGCGTGGAGGAACAGCTCAAGCTCGGCATAGCGAACGAAGCCCTGGGCGTGGAAGGCCTGGAATACCTGCGCAACGCTTCCAAATACAAAGTGAAGGGCAAGAACGTGGCCGTGATAGGCGGCGGCGCCGTAGCGGCCGACTGCGCCATGCGGGCCCTGGAGCTGGGCGCGGCCAAGACGGAGATCTTTACCCGCAAGAACATCGGCTCCATCCAGCTGCCGGAGCACGAACTGCGCGATATCTTGAAGGCCGGCATAGACATAAACGGCCGGACCCGCATCACCGGCATACTGAAAGGCGGCAAGGGCATGACCGTGGTCCGGCTCGACAGCAAGGCCAAGGACCTCCCGGGCACGGAGCAGGTCCGCTCGGACATAGGTTTCGTGATACTGGCCATCAAGAACCTCCCGGTCTTCAAGGACAAGGGCGAGAAGGGCGTGTTCCTGGCCGGAGACTGCAAGGAGGGCGCGGCCACCGTGGTGGAGGGCGCGGCTTCCGGCAAGAACGCCGCCATGGCCGCCCACGCTTTCATCCAGGGGCAGAAAGCGCCCGCGGTCAAAGACCACAAGAAGAGCCATGTCATACTGGCCGGCCGCGACCTCACGCCGGTAGACCTGACCACGGACTTCTTCGGCCGCAAGCTGAAGTCGCCTTTCATCATCTCCGCCTCCCCCCACTCCGACGGTTACGAACAGGTGAAGCAGGCCTATGAGGCCGGCTGGCCGGGGGTGGTAATGAAGACCGCCTTCGACGGGCTGCACATCCATATTCCGTCCGAGTATATGGTCACCTTCGACGAGAGCACCTACGGCAATTCCGACAACGTCTCCGGCCACCCGCTGGACCGCGTCTGTAAAGAGGTGGCGCGGCTGGTGAAGGAATACCCCGACCGCCTGACCGCGGCCTCCACCGGCGGCCCGGTGACCGGCAACGACGAGTTCGACCGCAAAGGCTGGCAGTCGAACACGCTGAAACTTGAAAAGGCAGGCGCGATGGCCATAGAGTACTCGCTCTCCTGCCCGCAGGGCGGCGACGGCACCAAGGGCGACATAGTCTCGCAGGACCCGGAACTGGCGGCGAAGATCATAGGCTGGGTCATGGAAGTGTCGGACCCGGAAGTGCCGAAGCTCTTCAAACTGACCGGCGCCGTCACGTCCATCTGGCAGGTAGTGAACGCCATAAAGCAGGTTTACGCGAAGTACCCGCACAAGAAGGCCGGTATTACGCTCGCCAATTCCTTCCCGGCGCTGGCCTTCCGCAAGCGCCTCTCCGGCAAGGGCAGCTGGGAAGAAGGCATGATAGTGGGCATGAGCGGCGAAGGCGTAGCCCCGATCAGCAACCTCACCATCTCCAAAGCGGTGAACCTCGGCGTGCCGATCTCCGGCAACGGCGGGCCCATGGATTACAAGGCTGCGGCTCATTTCCTGGCCCTCGGCGCGAAGTCGGTACAGTTCTGCACCATAGTCATGAAATACGGCTTCGGCGTGATAGGCGAACTGGAGAGCGGCCTCAGCCACCTGCTGGAGGAGAAGGGTTACAAGTCGGTGGAGGAATTCATAGGCTGCGCGCTGCCGCAGCCGGTCACCAACTTCCCCGACCTCACCCCGGTAAAGAACATCCCCTCGGTGGAGGCGGCCCTCTGCCGCCACTGCGGCAACTGCGAGCGCTGCGGCTACCTGGCGGTAAAGCTCGACGGCCAGAAGGTGCCGCAGTTCGACGCCTCCAAGTGCATTGGCTGCTCGCTCTGCGCGAAGAAATGTTTCTCGGGCGCGCTTAAGATGCGCAAGCGCACGCCCGCGGAACTCAAGGTCTGCCCCGAATAACCGGTTCCGTCATCCCGGCGTAAGCCGGGATCCAGTCTTGACCTGAACTGGACACCGGCTTATGCCGGTGTGACGAGGTCGGAGAAAACAACATGAAAAGAACCATATTGATCAAGAACGGCCTCATAGCCACCCTCGGCGAGAAGAACCGCGTCCTTACCGGCCACGCGCTGCTCATAGAGGACGGGCTGATAAAGAAGATCGGCCCTCAGAAAAACTTCAGGAGCAAATACTCCAAGGTGATAGACGCCGCCGGCAAGCTGGTGCTGCCCGGCTTCATAAACGCGCATATGCACTTCTACAGCACGTTCGCGCGCGGCCTGAGCAAGGCGGAACCCCCCCGGAACTTCGTGGAGATCCTCAACAACCTCTGGTGGCGCCTGGACAAAAAGCTCACCAACGCCGATTCCTACTACAGCGCGGTGATCCCGCTCATCAACGCGGTGCGCAAGGGCACCACCACGCTCATAGACCACCACGCCAGCCCCTTCGCCATAACCGGCTCCCTCGCCGCGGTGGAAAAGGCCGTACGCCAGACGGGCCTGCGCGCCTGCCTCTGCTACGAGGTCTCGGACCGCGACGGCAAGGAGAAGGCCAAGGAAGGCCTGGACGAGAACACCGCTTTCATCGCCAACGCCGCCGCCCGCAACGACAACCAGGTAAAGGCCATGTTCGGCCTGCACGCCTCTTTCACCATCTCCGACGAGACCCTGGAAGAGGCCGCCTACCGCGGGCATAAGCTCGGCGCCGGCTTCCACGTGCATACCGCGGAGTCGCAGGCGGACCAGATCCAGTGCGAATCCCACCACAAGGTCCGCGTGGTGGAGCGCCTGCGCGACTTCGGCATCCTGGGCCGCAAGTCCATAGCCGCCCACTGCGTGCACGTCAGCGAGAAGGAACTTGAGATACTAAAGGAGACTGGCACCGCCGTAGTGCACAACCCGCAGTCCAACGCCAATAACTCGGTAGGGATCGCGGACATAACCGCGATGACGGAGAAAGGCGTGCTGGTGGGCCTGGGCACCGACGCCATGACCGTTAACATGCTAGAAGAGGTGCGCTGCGCGCTTTGGATGCAGCATCTCAAGCGCGACCCGTCGCAGGGCTTCATGGAAGCCGCCAACGCCCTGCTGGTCAACAACGCGAAAATAGCCAACCGCTATTTCCAGGGCCTGGGTGAGCTGAAAGAAGGCTTCGCGGCGGACATCGCTGTAATGGATTATATCCCCCCCACGCCCATGGACGCCGCCAACTTCGCGGGGCACCTGATCTTCGGCATCAGCCAGAGCGCGGTGGACACCACCATAGCGCAGGGCCGCGTGCTGATGGAAGGCAAAAAGCTCAAACTGGACCTGGACGAGGAGGAAGTTTCCCGCAAATCGGCGGAACTGGCCAAAAAACTCTGGAGCAGGTTCTAAGAAAATACCGCGTGGGAATAAGCCGGCCGAGGGGCCGGCTTATTTTTTCGCCTCGCCCGGAGACAAAGCGTCGCGCAGTTTACGCAACAGGGTTTCGGGACTTACTGGCTTCTGAATAAAGGAACTATTGGCGCCGATATTCTCCCGGACCGCGACCAGTTCCTCGGAATAGCCGGAGATATAAAGCACCGGCAGGCCGGGGGCCAATTGCCGTACCGCTGCGGAAAGCTCTATCCCCCCCATCTTTGGCATCATGAGGTCGGTGATCAGCAGGGAAAAGCGAACGATGGCCTCCTTCCCCAGGGCCAGGGCCTCTACTCCGTTAGCCGCCTCGGTCACGGTATAGCCCGCCTCCCGCAGGATGCGCACTATGGCGGCCCTGACCGGGGCGTCATCCTCCACCAGCAGGATATTCTCAGTGCCCCCGGGCGGCGGAGCCGCTTCTACGGAGGGCGCCGCGGAGGCGCCTTCCTTGACCTCGGGGAAGTAGATCTTAAAACTGGTGCCGCCGGAAGGCTCGCTGTAAACCCAGATATACCCGCCGGACTGCTTGACGATGCCGTACACCGTGGACAGGCCCAGCCCGGTGCCTTTCCCCTGCTCCTTCGTGGTAAAGAACGGTTCGAAGATGTGGGAGAGGGTCTCCTGGCTCATCCCGGACCCCGTGTCGCTGACTATCAGCCTGACGTAGCGGCCCGTTGGGATGACGTCGTGACGGCCAGGCGTATCCTCGGAGAAGGACACCATCGCCGTCTCTATTATTATCCTGCCGTGCCCCGAGATCGCGTCCCTGGCGTTCACAGCCAGGTTGATCAGGACCTGCTCTATTTGCCCGGGGTCGGCCTTGATGTTCCCCACCCCGGCGGCGAGGCGCATGGAGACCTCTACATTCTCGCCGATCAGCCGCCGCAGCATGCCCTCCGTGGCGCGCGCGGTATCGTTCAGGCTGATGATGCGCGGCAATAGCATCTGCCTGCGGCTGAAAGCAAGGAGCTGCTTGGTGAGGGTAGCGGCCTTCTCAGCGGCCGAAAGGATCTCCATCACGTCACCGCGCCTGGGATCGCCCTGGTCCAGCCCGTCCCTGAGAAAGCCCGCATAGCTCAGGATGGCCGTCAACATGTTGTTGAAATCGTGCGCTATGCCTCCGGCGAGCCGCCCCACCGCCTCCATCTTCTGGCTCTGCCGCAGCTGCTCGCGGGTATGTTCCAGCTGGCTCTCTGTCTCTTTTTTCGAAAGTTCGCTTTCTATGGAGTTCACGGCATAGGTAACGTCTTCCGCCAGGGAGGCCAGCAGGCGGGCCTCGTCTTCCTTGAAGAAGCCCGTTTTCTCGGCGTAGAGGGCCACCATGCCGGTACCAGCTATGGGGAAGGCCGCGGAGGAACCGAAACCGTACCTGAGCATGACCTCCCGCCAGGCCTCGACGTCGGGATTGGTCCGGGTGTCGCTGTTTATAACTACCCGGCCCTCACGGGCCGCCACCGCCGAGGGCCCCTTGCCTTTGTTCAGCGCCGGGTCAAGGGAGATCTTTATATCGGCCAGGTAGGCTTCGCCATGGCCGGAATAGGCCACCGGGCGCAAAAATCCGTCCTTTCCGGGGATACCTACCCACGCGAACTTTATGCCTCCGGCTTCCACGGCGATGCGGCAGACTTCTTCAAAAAGCTTCTGACGGGTGCGTATGCGGACGATAGCTTCGTTGACGCGGCTGAGGATGGTATACATCCGGTTCATGCGCGCCAGTTTGTCCTCCGCCGCCTTCCTGACGGTAATGTCGCGCAGGCTGCCTTCTATCCCCACCGGCAGCCCGGCGAAACCCTTGAGCAGGCGCGCGTTCACCAGGACGTCCAGCACCCCGCGGTCCTTGGTCTTAAGCTTAACCTCATAGTCTTCCACGATGCCTTTCGAGAGCATTTCCTTTATAAGCAGTTTCCTGTCCTCCGGATTCAGGTAGAGGTTGGAGATGGGAACGCCTATGAGTTCTTCCCTGGTATAGCCGGAGTACCTCTTGATGGAAGGGGTAATGTCGGTCAGGCGCCCCTTCCAGTCGGCGCGGTAGAAGATCTCCTGCACGGTGTCGAAAAAGTGCCGGAACTCCTCCTCTTTCTGGGCCACCATGCTTTCGGCTGCGCCCTTGGTCCTGGCCCAACTCGCCGCGGCGACCGCAGAAACTATCCAGAACAGCAGCGCCAGGGAGGAGGCGGCGGCCGAGGCCGCCCAGCCGCGGATCATCTTCCTGCGCAGGGCCTCTCCTTCCTTCACGCGTTCGGATTCGAATTGGTTGAGCAGGCCGGTGACGCCGCGGGCATAGGCCTTCTTAAGGTCCAGATATTCGCGGCTGATCAGCACCTTAGACGCTTCCTGCCGCTTACCGGCCCGTTCCAGGCGGACGGCTTTTTGCTCCAGCTCCATTAGCCTCAGGTTGGCCTCGTTCACGGCGGCCGTGTACGGGGAACCGCCGGGAGTCCGCAGCATACCGTTGATATTCTTTATTACGGCGTCCAGCTCCGAGGCGAGGCGGTTATATTCCGCGGTGTAGCGGCCTTCCCCGGTGGCTACGGAGAGCGTGGCCGACATGGTAAGTTTGGCGTCGAGGGTTAAAAGAGAATTAGCCGACAAAAGAATCTCATAATGCGAGGAATGAGATTCCGAAGTGGAAAGGAACTGGGCGCGCAGCTGGAAAAACACCAGCGACAAGGCGACCGCGCTGACGCTCAGCGCCGCCGCCAAATACCCGGAGGGGAACCTCGAGGCCCCGCCTGCTCCGAACGCGATCTTTCCTTCCCGCATTGTGCTCCCCCTCTGCTTCCCGCCCTAATTATAAGCATTTCCCGGGCCTCCGGGGCAACCGCGCGACGCGCGCGGCGTTACTATTTAACGGGACCCTGACCGGCGTCAAGTGCAAAAGGGCTCTTTTTTTGAGAAAATATACATATAGCGGGCCGCCGCCCGCGAAACGACTTTTCTGTTCAGACATCCAAGGAGCGTGACCATGGCGCAAAACATCGTAGAGAAGATCCTTACCTCCCACCTCAAAGAAGGCGAGTTCGTAAAAGGCCAGGAGATCGGCATCCGCATAGACCAGACCCTGACGCAGGACGCGACGGGGACCATGGCCTACCTGCAGTTCGAGGCTATGGGCCTCAAAGAAATTAAAACGGACCTGTCCGTTTCCTACGTGGACCACAACACGGTGCAGGTCGGCTTCGAGAACGCCGACGACCACCGCTACCTGCGCACCGTCGCCGCGCGCTACGGCGTGGTCTTCTCCCGCCCCGGCAACGGCATCTGCCACCAGGTGCACCTGGAGCGCTTCGGCAAGCCCGGCACCACGCTGCTGGGTTCCGACTCCCACACTCCCACCGGCGGCGGCATAGGCCAGGTGGCCATAGGCGCCGGCGGCCTCGACGTGGCCGTGGCTATGGGCGGCGGCCTGTTCTACACCGCCTGCCCCAAAGTCTACCTTGTCCACCTGACCGGCGAACTGAAGCCCTGGGTCACCGCCAAGGACGTGGTGCTGAAGATGCTGGAACTGCTGACCACCAAGGGCAATGTGGGCGTAATGCTGGAGTACGGCGGCCCCGGAGTGAAAACCCTGTCCGTGCCGCAACGCGCTACCATAGCCAACATGGGCGCCGAGATGGGAGTGACCTGTTCCGTCTTCCCCTCCGACTCCGTGACGAAGAAATTCCTGAAGGCCCAGGACCGCGAGGGCGACTGGAAAGAGCTGAAAGCCGACGAAGGCGCGCACTACGACCGCGTGATAGAACTGGACCTCTGCTCCCTCGAGCCCCTGGCCGCCGCGCCCCATAGCCCCGGCAACATAAAGAAGATAGCCGACCTCGCCGGCACCGTGGTGGACCAGGTCTGCATCGGCTCCTGCACCAACTCCTCCTACCGCGACATGATGACCGTGGCCGCCATAATGAAAGGCCACACCGTGATGCCCGGAGTAACGCTGGGCATAGCCCCCGGCTCCAGGCAGGTGCTGCAGATGCTGGCCCGCAACGGCGCGCTGGCCGACATGATAGCGGCCGGGGCGCGCATCCTGGAGAGCGCCTGCGGCTTCTGCATAGGCAACCACTTCTCGCCCAAGAGCGGCGGCGTCTCCCTGCGCACCTCCAACCGCAACTTCGAAGCCCGCAGCGGCACGGCCGACGCGCAGGTGTACCTGGTGAGCCCCGAGGTGGCCGCGCTGGCCGCCATTACCGGCAAATTCACCGATCCCCGCAAGTCGCACCTCAAGTACCCCGAAGTACACGAGCCGCACGAATTCCTGGCGGATGATACGATGTTCATAAAGCCGACCGCGGCCCTTAAGAAAACTGAAGTCTTCCGGGGGCCCAATATCGGCGAGCCGCCCAAGAACGACCGCATGCCCGAGGCCTTGAACGGCGAGGTGATGATACACGTCGGCGACAAGATCACCACCGACCACATCATGCCTGCCGGCGCGCGGCTGAAGTACCGCTCCAACGTGCCCAAGTACGCGCAGTTCGTGTTCGAGAACGTGGACAAGACCTTCCCGGACCGCTGCCTCAAGAGCAAGTCGCACAACGTCATAGTGGCCGGCGAGTCGTACGGCCAGGGCTCGAGCCGCGAGCACGCGGCCATGTGCCCCATGTACCTGGGCGTGAAGGCCGTGATAGCCAAGTCCTTCGAGCGCATCCACGCGGCGAACCTCATCAACTTCGGCATCGCCCCGCTGACGTTCAAGAACCCGGCCGATTATGCCAACCTCCAGAAAGGCGACAAGCTGACCTGCGCGACCTGGCACGACGCCTTCCTGAAAGGCGCTCCCATAGTGATACGCAACGAGCGCACCGGCGCCGACATTGAATGCGTCTGCGATCTCTCGCAGCGCCAGCGGGGCATACTCGCCGCGGGCGGCCTGCTGAACCATACTACCGGCAAATAAAGGACCACGACATGGCACAAAGAGGCATCAGGGAATACGAAGGCAAGAAGATACTTTTCGACGGGCTGGCGCAGACCATCCCGTCTTTCAGGGGCAAGGCGGAGAAGCTGGCGCTCGTAAAGCCGGACACCGACCCGAAGAAACTGGTGAAAGACCACCCGTGGCTCCTTAAAGAGAAGCTGGTGGCCAAGCCCGACCAGCTGTTCGGCAAGCGCGGCAAGCACGGCCTGCTGTGCCTGAACAAGGACTTCAAAGCCGCCTGGGACTGGATAGCCGAGCGCATGAACAAGACGGTGACCGTAGGCAAGACCACCGGCGAGCTTCACACGTTCATGATAGAGCCTTTCACGCCGCATTCCGAGCAGGACGAGGAGTGCTACGTGGCCATAAAGGCCTTCCGCGACCACGACACCATCTACCTCTCCAATAAGGGCGGCATCTACGTCGAGGAGAACTGGGAAAAGGTCAAGGAGACCAATGTCCCGGTGCTCTCCCGCATAGAGGACGTGAAGCTCAACATGCCGGAGTTCGGCAAGCGCAAAGGCCAGATAGAGGAGTTCGTGCGCGCGCTGTTCAAGGTGTATGCCGAAGGCCACTTCACCTACCTGGAGATCAACCCCTTCACCTTCCACGGCGACGAGATAGTCCCGCTGGACCTGGTGGCCCGCGTGGACGACACCGCCGCCTTCGAATGCACCAAGGTCTGGGGCGACCTCGAATTCCCCTCCTCCTTCGGCCAGAAGCACACCAAGGAAGAGGAGTTCATCCGCAAGATAGACGAAGGCACGGGTGCCAGCCTCAAACTCACCATGCTCAACCCGGAAGGCCGCGTGTGGAACATGGTGGCCGGCGGCGGCGCGTCCGTGATCTACGCGGATACCGTCTGCGACCTGGGCTTCTCCAGGGACCTCGCCAATTACGGCGAATACTCCGGCGACCCCTCCGAGGAGGACACTTACCAGTACGCGCGCACCATCCTGGACCTGATGACCCGCAAGAAGGACCCGCGCGGCAAGGTGCTCATCATCGGCGGCGGCATCGCCAACTTCACAGACGTGGCCAAAACCTTCAAGGGCATCATCAAGGCCCTGAAGGAATACCAGAAGAAACTGGTGGAAGGCAAGGTGAAGATCTACGTGCGCCGCGGCGGCCCCAACTACAAGGAGGGCCTCGCCAACATGCGCAAACTGGGCGAGACCCTGGGCGTGCCGATAGAGGTGTACGGCCCCGAGACCCACATGACCGCCGTCGTATCGATGGCGCTTAAGCCGGCGGCCAAGGCGGCCGCCCCGGCCTGCAAGCCTGCCAAAGCGGGAGGTAAGAAATAATGAAACCCGAGCTTTTCACCAAGGATACTACCGCCATCGTTTACGGCTACCACGTCAACGCCATCCAGCGCATGCTGGATTTCGACTACGCCTGCGGCCGCAAGGTCCCGTCGGTCGCCGCCATAGTGAACCCCGGCAGCGAGGGCGTGCATAAGGTCTTCTTCGGCAAGGGCGAAACCCTGCTGCCGATCTACAGGAACTTCGAGACCGCTGCCGCCAGGCACCCGAAGGCCGACGTGGTGGTGAACTTCGCCTCCTACCGCTCCGCCTTCGAAAGCTCCATGGAAGCGCTCAACCACCCGAACATCCGCACCGTCTGCGTGATAGCCGAGGGCGTGCCGGAGCGCCGCGCGCGCATCCTGGCCGCCACCGCCGCGAAGCTGGATAAGATGGTCATCGGCCCGGCCACCGTGGGCGGCATCAAGGCCGGCTGCTTCAAGATCGCCAACACCGCCGGCACCTACGAGAACATCGTGGAATCCAAACTGCACCGGCCCGGTTCCGTCGGATTCGTCTCCAAATCGGGCGGCCTGTCCAACGAGTGCTACAACATCATAGCCCGCAATACCGACGGCCTCTACGAGGGTATCGCCATAGGCGGCGACGCCTACCCGGGCTCTACGCTGCTCGAGCACATCCTGCGCTACGAGGCCATACCCTCAGTGAAGATGATAGTGGCGCTCGGCGAGATCGGCGGCACCGAGGAGCTGCGCATAGTGGAAGCCCTCAAGGCCAAAAAGATCACCAAGCCGCTCGTTATCTGGGTGACCGGCACCTGCTCCAAGATGTTCCCGGCCGGCGTGCAGTTCGGCCACGCCGGCGCCAAGGCGGGCTCGGACCTGGAAACCGCCGACGCCAAGAACGCGGCGCTCAAGGCCGCCGGCGCGGTAGTGCCGGACTCCTTCGACGACTACGGCGTGAAGGTCAACGAGACCTACCAGAAACTGGTGAAAAAGGGCGTAATAAAGCCAGCTGAGGACACGGTGGCCCCGGCCCTGCCCATGGACTTCGCGCAGGCGATGAAAGAAGGCAGGATCCGCAAAGCTACCACGTTCATCAACACCATCTCCAACGAGAAGAAGGAAGAGCTGGAATACCTCAACATCCCGATCTCCAAGGTGCTGGAGAAGGACTTGGGGATAGGCGGCGTGATAGGCCTGCTCTGGTTCAAGCGCGAGCTGCCCGACTACGGCCGCAAGTTCCTCGAGACGGCGCTGATCCTGACCGCCGACCACGGCCCCGCCGTAAGCGGCGCGCATAACGCCATAGTGGCGGCAAGGGCCGGCAAGGACATCATCTCTTCGCTGGTCTCCGGCCTGCTTACCATCGGCCCGCGCTTCGGCGGCGCCATAGACGGCGCGGCCCAGGAATTCAAGCGCGCCTACGACGCGAAACTCACCCCGGAGCAATTCATCTCCGAGATGAAGAAGAAAGGCACGCCAATCCCCGGCATCGGCCACAAGGTCAAGAGCGTGACCAACCCGGACATGCGCGTAACCCAGATGAAGGCCTTCTGCCAGAAAAACTTCAAGAGCACGCCGCTGCTGGACTACGCGCTGGAGGTGGAGGAGCTGACCACCGCCAAGAAGGGCAACCTCATCCTCAACGTGGACGGCTGCATAGGCATCGCCTTTGTGGACATGCTGCACAGCACCGGCTCGTTCTCCAAGGATGAGATAGACAACATCGTGAAGATGGGCTGCCTGAACGCCCTGTTCGTGGTGGCGCGCTCCATCGGCCTCTTCGGGCATATCTTCGACCAGAAGCGCCTGAAGCAGCCGCTGTACCGCACCCCCTACGACGAGATAGCCTACATGACGGACCTGTAAGCGTTAGACGGCTGACAAAAAAACTGCCCCGGGACCTCCCCGGGGCAGTTTTTATTTCGAAGAACAGAGATCAGCCCCCGATGCCGCCCCCGCCTTTCCTCCCGAGCAGGAACGCCAATTCGGTCCTCAACTGATTGAATAGCGCGGAAAGCTGCGTGACCTGCCTGGATAACGCCTCGAAGTCAGAAGCGAGTTTTTTGTTCCCGGCAGCCGTCTGGGAGCAGGAGCGCATGGCAGCCTCGAAATTAGTCTCCATCCCGGAGACGCTGAGCTTAAGGGATTGAGCTAGGGCCTCCAGCTCATACAGCGAACCAAGCCTCTCCTCACTGCCGGAGATGCGCTGCTCCATGGAAGAAAAACGGGAAACGGACGCATCCAACTTGTCGGTACGGCGAGCAACGGACGCGGCGATCTCCCCGGCCAACCCCGCCTTGCGGGCGGCGTCGCCCACCAAGGCGTCCAGAGCGGAGAAGCGCCTCTTGAGGTCCTCCTCCATCCCGGCCTCCAGGTTCTTAAGACGGCCATCCAGAACGCCGAAATTGAGGGACAATGAGTTCAACGCCTGGGCGGAGGCCATCCTCTCTTCCTGTGAAGGGCGGCCTTCCGCGAGGGCCAGTGATCTTTCAAGGGACCGCGAAAGCTCCTCAAACTTCCTTCCGAGCTCACCGGACCACTTTTCCAGACCGGAGAGTCGGGACTGGACCGCGGCCGCCTCGACTTTCGCGCAGTTCAAAGACGAGAGGATCGCCTCCTCCCTCTCTTCCGCCTTCCGCATACGGGCATCAATTGCGTCAAGCCGGGAGTTGACCGCGTCCTGCTGGCTGGGCCGGTCCGGGCCCGGGTGCCCCGAAGCACGGGGGGCGGCCCTCGCCGGCAGTATCCCCTCGAAAACGGATTCGTACTTGACGTTTTTTTTATCCATTACGGGATATGTGCCGCGCCGGTATACGGCAGTCAGCCCTCATCCAGATACCGGAACCCTTTCCCGGCCACGGAACGTATCTTTGCGGACAGTTCCGGAGGGAGTTTCCTGCGGAGGTTGAACATATGCGTATCCACGAGATTGTCCACGGCCGCGGTTTTCCAGACAGTTTCTATTATTTCGCGGCGGGAAAGGGCCCTCGGGCTGTTTTTGGCAAGAGCGTACAGGAGCTCGAACTCCCTGCGGGTCAGGTCGGTCATGAGCCTGCCGTGGAACCTGACCAGTTGCGCCCTGGCGTCCATCTGCAGTCCTCCCAGGGAGAAGGCCGCTCCCCCCGCCTTATCCATGGAGACGCGCTGCAGAAGCGCGTTCACCCACATCACGAGTTCATCCATGTCGATGGGCTTAGTCAGGTACTGGTCCACCCCGGCAGCGAAACCTTTCTTCTTGTCCACAAGCGCGTCCTGGCCGGTAAAAACTATTATCGGGGTTCCGGATATTCTGTCCGTCCTCCGGATATGGCGGCAAATGTCGAGTCCGTCACCGTCGGGAAGCCGCAGGTCCAACACCATGAGAGCCGGGTTATTGTGCGTCAGGAACTGCAACGCTTCGACCACCGTAGTGCAGCAGCTCGTGGAGAACCCGGCTTCCTCCAGGACAGCCTTTATCATCTCACAGGTCTCCCTGTGATCCTCCACTACAAGTATGTTTTTGCTCATAAGTTGCCCGCGATACGGCGCTTCAGCGTCGAGTTCAGCGTTTTTTCATTATACACAAAATTTTTTTTCCAATCCCGATTTTTACGCTCCGAAGTATCGGAAACATGTTATCTTAAAAATAAATTTAGTGGACCTCCGGAGCAGCATCCTTCTAAAATATACGTTCAGCCGCATATGCACAGAGTGCTCTTCACCATAATCTCACCAGACCGATCGGCCAGCTTGCGCTGGCAAAGAACCCTCCAACGGGAGGGGTGGACCGCGGAGACCCATACCGCGCTGCGGGCGGCCTGCTCTCATGGCGGCGGCCGGGCCGAGCTGCTGCTGCTGGACCTGGAGCTGCCCGAATGCCGGACAGGAGAGGCCTTTCGGCATGTTCTCAAGGAGCGCGCCCCGGTTTCGACGTTGACTTTCGGAAACCCTCAAACAGTGACCAACGCGCAGATAGCCCTGTTGCTTGAGGCGGGGGCCGACGATTTCATGTACAGCACCCTGGACGAGAGAGTGCTTATCGCCAAGTTAAAGGCCCATATAAGGAGGATTATGCCTGCAATAGAGGAAACCACTTCGAAACTCACCTCCAGCAGCGGGGACGTTCAACTGGACAGGTGCCGTCACGCGGTAAAGCTGGGATTGCGCGCGGGAAAATGCTCGGAACTGGACAACCTTACCCAGAAGGAATTCGCGATACTCTCAATGATGGTCAACAACGAGGGGCGCATAATGTCCCGGGAAGACATCCTTGAGAAACTCTGGGGCGATGGCGCCGGCAACGTTTATTCGGAGTGCATAGACAAGCACATAGAATCCATAAGGAAAAAATTAGGCGCGTACGGGAAGCGGATCAGAACTGTTTACGGCTCCGGCTACATGTTCCTGGGAACTGCCGCCGCCGGCACCCGGCGCGGGAAATGAGGATACTGAGCATCGACGATGACCCCTGCTGCCGCATTACGGTTTCGAGATGTCTTTCGTATTCCGGCGAGCACAGCGTCGAGACCGCAGAGGGAGGAAGGGACGGGGTAAAAAAAGCCTGCGCCTCGCTTCCGGACCTTATCCTTCTGGACCTGCGGATGCCGGACATGGACGGCCTCGCCGTCATGGACGTCCTGGCTTCCGACCCGCGCACAATGGACATTCCCGTGGTCATGCTGACCGGGGCTACCCTCGGAGCGGACCAGGAGACAGCCCTTAAAAAAAAGAACAATTTCCTGCTTCTGGAACAGAAACCTTGCGATCTCAATAGGCTCATAAAAAACGCCGAAGCGCTTATAGGCCGCAGAAGACATCAGGCGGCAAAAAAATCCGGCGACGGCCAGGACAACATGAAGATAATCATAGCTGAAGACGATGACAATTTCAGGGCCCTTATAACGGAAGTCCTTGAGCAGGCTGGACATACTCCATTCGCGGAAGCGAACGGCAGGCTGGCATGGGAGCGGCTCTTGCGGGAAGGGGCCGACCTGCTGGTTACGGACATAAACATGCCGGAGATGGACGGCTTCGAACTGCTCAGGGCCGTGCGGGAAACCTCCGCGTTCAGGGAACTGCCGGTACTCCTGCTTACCATACGGGAATTGGCCGAGGACCAGGTCGCCGGCTACGAGAGCGGTGCCGACGACTACCTGACGAAACCTTTCGACGGCGACGTTCTGGCGGCGCGGGTGCACGCCCTGGCGCGCAGGACCCGGAGGGCACAAGGGTAAATTCGTACTCTCCTATGAGAACAGAGGGCCCCTGCTAAGCGGGGGCTCGCCGTTTGTGGTCAGAAGGTCTGGGTGACTTTATTGAGGCCCTTAGGGTTATCCGGGTTGAGCCCCTTGGCGAGGGCCAGGCGCAGGGCCAGGCGTTTCATGCGGATGTCCACCGGGATGCAGCTGAAAGGGAATTTCAGCGCGCCGGGTTTTACAACGTGGTAGGGGGTGCCGCGTTCCTGGAGCGCCCTCTTGACCTTCAGGAGGTCTTCCGGCAGACGAGTAGCGGGTGCAAAAAGGAAGACCAGGTCCTTGGGCGTATAGGCGCCCACGGGGCCGTGCAGGAATTCGGCGGCCGAATAGCCCAGCGCGTGGGCCTTGGCCATCTCCCTGAACTTCAGAGCCGAATCCTCGGCCACAGCGTTGAAAGGCCCGCGCCCCACGAAGCCCAGCATATTGGCGCCCATTATTTTCCTGAGCAGGGCCTCTCCGCCGTAATTCTCGGCCGCGGCCTTGCGGGCGGCCGTTACCGTGGCCTTAAATTCCCCCGGCCGGAAACAACCGCTCCAGGCCTGGGCGGCCCACAGCACGGCCCAGAGCTGCAGCTCGAAGCTCTTGGTGGCGGCTACCGGCAGCTCTTTGGAATCGGAAAGCAGGATATGGCGCCCGGCCAGGCGCGCCAGCGGGTTATGCTTCAGGTCGGCCTCGTTGGTCACCGCCACCCCTTTCGCCCCCCACTTTATGAGTTTTTCCAGGCAGGCGACTATGTCCTGGCTCCGGCCGGACTGGGAGAAAGCCCAGACGGCCTGGCCGCTGAAATGCAGCGGTTTGCGGGCCTCGAAGATGGAGTGGGGATGGACGAAGTTGGTAATGGTGCCGGCGTAGCCTTCCCAGATGTATTTGGCGAACAGCGTGGCCGTGCCCGAAGAGCCGCGGCCGACCAGGTAAACGGTCTTGTCGGAAGACCGCACGGCCAGTTTCTTTATCTCCCCCGCCCGGGAGGAGAACTTCTCCAGCAGGTCCGGTATCTCGGCGATGTCCTGATAGGTCAGAGTGTCTTTGATCTTCATTTTCCGGCCACCTTTTTTTTGGCTTCGCGCAGTTTTCTGATGCCGAGCTCGATGTCGCGCAGGTCCAGGCCGGTACGGCCGTAATGGGCGTGCTCAATAGGAGAATCCGGGCAGATATACGTGCCGCGGCGCACGCCGCGGGGGTCTTTCTCGAGCCCCAGCCAGATGAGCCAGGGCTTCATGTCCGAGAAATCTTTCGTGAGCAGTTCGGGGTTGGAGCGCATGATAAGCGAGCGGTCGCCGAAGCCGTCCAGCACCACCGCGCTGTGGTAGCCCGCCTCCTTGGCGGCCTCCACGTCGCGGTGCGTGTCGCCGATGACGAAGACTTCCCCTTCTTTCACTGGGGCTTTGCGCAGCTTTGCGGCGCGCTGTACCGCCTTCTGCAGCACCACGCTGCGGTGATGCGAGTCGCAGCCGTAGCCGCCGAAGGCGAAATGTTTGGCGAGGCCGGAGGGCTCCAGTTTTATGAAGGCCCCGTCCTTGAGGTTGCCCGTCCCCAGCCCCACCAGCACGTCCTTGCGGCCGGCCAGCCTGGCCAGGAACTTCTCCACTCCCCTCACTTTCAGATATTTCTTCGCTTTCACCGAGGCCATCACTTCCAGCGGCAGGCGGGCGACGTAGCGGCGCGTCAGCTCGGCCAGCTCTTTGGGCCTGGGCTTGCGGCCGGCCCCGGCCTTGAAAGCGTTCTCGAAATTGGCCTTGTCGGTGGCGCCCTGCAGCTGCACCTTGGCGCAGGCGTCCTTATGGCCGGTCATGGCCTCCACCGCGTGGTTCAGGGCCCTGGCGCCGGCGCCGCCGGCCTTGACCAGCGTCCCGTCTATGTCGAACAGCACTACTTTCACTTTAGCCTCCCGGCGGTCACCGCTTCTGCCAGACCACGCGGCCGTGCTTCACGGTCATGGCGCACTGGCTGTCCCCGAAATAGTAGGCCAGCTCCCGGTAATCGTCGGCCTCGAAGAAAGCCAGGTCCGCCTGCATGCCCGGCGCCACCGAACCGGCCCTGTCGCCCATCGAAAGCGCCCAGGCCCCGTTCACCGTAGCCGCGCAGAGCGCTTCCTCGGGCGTCATGGCGCAGTGGGTGCAGGCGCAGGCCACCACGAACTGCATGTTCCAGCACGGGCAGGTGCCCGGGTTGAAATCCGTGGCCAGGGCCACCGGCACGCCCTCGGCTATAAGTTCGCGCGCCGGCGGATACTTGGCCAGGCCCAGGTAGAAATTAGAGGCCGGCAGCAGGGCCGCGATGGTGCCGGCGTCGCGCATGGCCGCGATATCCTCGGCGTAAACGTGGTCGGCGTGGTCCGCGCTCACCGCGCCGGCCGCCGCGCCGGCCCTGGTCCCGCCGTAATTGGACAGCTGTTCGGAATGCACCTTGGTCTTCAGCCCCAGCCGGGCCGCGGCCTTGAGGTAATCCTTAGTCTGCTCCGGTGTGAAGTACCCTTTCTCGCAGAAAACATCGGTGAACCGGGCCAGTTTTTCGGCCGCGACCTTGGGCAGGATCTCGGCGGTCACATAGTCCAGGTATTTCTGGGCGTCCCCGTTGAACTCGGGCGGCACGCTGTGGGCGGCCAGCAAAGTGGGGACCAGCTCGAGGCGGGTCAATTTGGCCGCCTCGCGCACGGCGCGCAGCGTCTTCAGCTCCGCTTCCAGGCTCAGGCCGTAGCCGCTCTTGACCTCCGCCGTGGTGGTGCCGCAGCGCAGGAATTTCTCCGCGCGCGCGGCCAGCTGGGCCGCCATGGCCTTCTGCGGCTGTTTGCGGACGGCCCCTATGCTGGAGATTATGCCGCCGCCCGCGGCCTTTATTTCCTGATAGGACGCCCCGGCGGTGCGCATGGAAAAATCCTTCAGGCGCGGCTCGGCGAAAACGGCGTGGGTATGGCTGTCCACGAACCCCGGCAGGCAGACGCCGCCGGTTTCCACCACTTTGGCCTTCTTCGCCAGGCGGTGGCGCAGCACGGCCGCCCTTGGCCCGGCGGCCAGGATAAGGCCGTTGTCCACCAGCACGGCCGCGTTCTTCACCAGGCCGGTCTCGCGCATGGCCGCCCCCGCCCGGGGAGCGTTGTCCCCGGCGAAGGTCAGCAGCTGCTTTATCCCGGTAAAGAGTATGGGCATCAGCGGAAGTTGTCGAACTGCAGGGTCAGCCCGTAATCGCCGCCGCGCAGCAGGCCCATCACGTTCTGCAGTTCGTCCTTGGACTTGGAGGTGACGCGCAGGGTATCGCCCTGTATGGAAACGTTGGCCTTGAGCTTGGCGTCCTTGATGGCCCTGACTATTTCCTTGGCCTTTTCCTGCGGGATGCCCTGCTGTACCTTAACGGCCATCTTGGCGGTGCCGCCCAGCGCGCTTTCCACCTTCTGCGACTCGAAATTCTTCACGGGCAACCCGCGCTTCGAGATCTTGGTCATGAGCACTTCGCAGAGGGCCTTGACCTTGTAGTCGTCGGAGGACTGCAGCATGATGGTATTGGCCTTCTTGTCGAAGTTGATCTCCGACTTGGAGTCCTTGAAGTCGTAGCGGTTTATAACTTCCTTCATGGCAATGGCGATCGCCTCGTCCACCACGGTATATTCCACTTTCGAAACCACGTCGAAGCTGAAGTCAGAAGCCATTATTTTTCTCCCTTGCCCTTCTCCAGGGTCTCTTTTATGGACTCGGCCATGGCGGCCAGCGCCCTGTTCACCGAGTCGGCGTCGTAGTCCTTCTCCACCGAACTGCTCAGCAGCACCCTGCCCGTGGCCACGTCCACGAACTTCACGGTGAGGCCGCTGAAAATAGTATTGGTCTCCACCCTGACCTGGCCGGGGACCTGTTTTACGCCCTGCGGCGGCCGGCGGCCTGGCCTCGTCCGCACCGGCGGCAGCTTTACCGCCGGGGTAACGGTCCGCACGTTCTCCCTGCGGACCCGGTAGGAACCGGTGACCACGGCGCGCACGCCGGCAAGTTTCCCCACCTGCGCCAGGTCTTCCTGGCCCAGCGCCCCGGAAAGCGAGATCTTCTGCTCCGCCAGCACTTTCTCCAGTTGGGCCCGTTCGATCACTTCGAAGCCGGCGTCCATCAGGTAGGTAGTGAAGGCCTCGGCCAGCGACAGCCCAGTCTCCCCGTCCCGGCCGCTGAAGGGCATGACCGCCACCCGGCCGGTCGGGTCCAGTTCGCCGCGGGCCACGGTCTTCACGCCCGCGCCGCAGCCGGCCAGTACCGCCGCGGCGGCCGCGATGAGGAAAAACTTGCTCATTTGTCCCCCAGCATCGGGATCTTCACGCCTTTCTTTTTGGCGAAATCCTGCGCCAGTTTATAGCCGGCGTCCGCGTGGCGCAGCACGCCCATGGCGGGGTCGTTGGTAAGCACCCGCTCCAGGCGCAGGGCCATCTCCCGGCTGCCATCGGCCACGGTGACCTGGCCGGCGTGCAGGGAATAGCCCATGCCCACGCCGCCGCCGTGGTGAAAAGAGACCCAGCTGGCGCCGGAGGCAGTATTGATCAGCGCGTTGAGGATCGGCCAGTCGGCTATGGCGTCGGAACCGTCCTTCATGGCCTCGGTCTCGCGGAAGGGGCTGGCCACCGAGCCGGAATCCAGGTGGTCACGCCCTATCACGATAGGCGCGGAAACCTTGCCCTTACGGACCAGGTCGTTGAACATCAGGCCGGCCAGGTGCCGTTCCCCGTAGCCCAGCCAGCAGATGCGCGCCGGCAGCCCCTGGAAAGCGACCTTCTTCGCGGCCATGTCCAGCCAGTGGTGCAGGTGGGCGTTCTTCGGGAACAGTTTCTTGATGGCCGCGTCGGTCACGGCGATGTCCTTGGGGTCGCCGGAGAGCGCCGCCCAGCGGAACGGGCCTTTGCCCTCGCAGAACAGGCCGCGGATATACGCCGGCACGAAACCGGGGAAGTCATAGGCGTGTTTTACGCCCTGCTTGAAGGCCATGGTGCGGATATTGTTGCCGTAGTCGAACGTGACCGCCCCGGCCTTCTGCAGCTTCAGCATGGCCTCCACGTGGATGGCCATGGACGCCATGGAAAGCTTGACGTATTTCTTCGGGTCCTTCGCGCGCAGTTCGGCGGCGGCTTCCAGGGTGTAGCCTTTCGGGATATAGCCGCGCAGCGGGTCGTGGGCCGAGGTCTGGTCGGTCAGCACGTCTATCTTCACGCCGCGGCGGACCATCTCGGGCAGCACCTCGGCGCAGTTGCCGAGCAGGCCTATGGAAAGGGGCTGCCTGGCCTTGAGGGCCTTTTCGGCCATCAGCAGGGCTTCGTCGAGAGAGCGGGCCATGGTGTCCACGTAGCGGGTCTTAAGGCGCATGGCGATGCGGGTCTCGTCCACCTCCACCACTATGGCCACGCCGCCGCACATGGTGACGGCCAGCGGCTGGGCGCCGCCCATGCCGCCGAGCCCGCCGGTCACGGTAAGTTTCCCGGCGAGGTCGCTCTTGAAATGTTTGCGCGCGCACTCGGCGAAGGTCTCGTAAGTGCCCTGCAGGATGCCCTGCGTACCTATATAGATCCAGGAGCCGGCCGTCATCTGGCCGTACATCATCAGCCCTTTCTTATCCAGCTCATCGAAGGTCTCCCAATTGGCCCAGTTGCCAACCAGGTTGGAGTTGGCGATTATGACTCGCGGGGAATACTCATGGGTGCGCAGCACGCCTACCGGCTTGCCGCTCTGCACCAGCAAGGTCTCGTCGTTCTCCAGTTTGCGCAGCGACGAGACTATGGCGTGATAGCAGTCCCAGTTGCGGGCGGCCTTGCCGCGGCCGCCGTACACCACCAGTTCCTCCGGGCGCTCGGCCACCTCGGGGTCCAGGTTGTTCATCAGCATGCGCAGGGCGGCCTCCTGCTGCCAGCCCTTGCACGAAAGTTTATTGCCGCGCGCGGCGCGGATGCTCTTGCGGATCATCTCGTTGTCCTCCTGAAAGTTCAGTGCAGAAAACAGCCGGTCAGCATGGCTTCGGCCACGGTCTCGATGCGCTCCGAGAAGACCTCGTCGCCCTTGAAGGCCGGCGAGATCTGCCGCAGGTCGGCGAGGGCCGCTTCTATGCGGCGGCTGGACTTAAGCGGGCGGTGGAACTCAATGCCCTCGGCGGCGGCCATCATCTCTATGGCGCAGATGCGCGCGGTGTTGCGCACCACGGTCTTGAGCTTGAGCGCGGCGTTCATGCCCATGCTGACGAAATCTTCCTTGTTCGCGGAGGTCGGCACCGAATCGGCGCTGGCCGGGTGGCTGAGGATCTTGTTCTCGTTGCAGAGGGCCGCCGCTGTCACGTGGGCGATCATGAAGCCGGATTCCAGGCCGGGATTGCGGGCCAGGAACGGCGGCAGGATCTTGAAATCGCTCACCAGCTGGGCTATGCGGCGCTCCGAGATGTTGCCCAGGGCGGTGACCGCTATGGCCGCGAAATCCGCGGCGAAGGCCACGGCCTGGCCGTGGAAGTTGCCGCCGGAGAGGACCTCGATGGTCCCCGGGCCCTTGCCCGCGACAACGAGCGGGTTGTCCGTGACGCTGCGGAGCTCCGTCTCAAAAACGTCCAGCGCGTATTCCAGGGAGTCGCTGGCCGCGCCCATGGCCTGCGGCATGCAGCGCAGGGAATAAGGGTCCTGCACGCGTTTGTCGGAGGCCTTGTGGGACGCGCGGATCTGGCTGCCCTTCAGCAGTTCCAGCAGCTTCGCCGCCACGGCCTGCTGGCCGCGGTGGGGCTTAAGGGCGTGGATGCGCGGGTCGAAAGCCACCGGCGTGCCTTTGAGGGCTTCCAGGCTCATGGCGCCGGTCAGCACCGACGCGGAGAAGAGGTTCATGGCCTCGAAGACCGCCAGCCCCCCCACCGCCTTCATGGCCTGGGTGCCGTTTATGAGGGCGAGGCCCTCTTTCTCGGCGAGTTCTATCGGCTTTATGCCGGCCTTCTTCAGCACCGCCGCCGAAGCGCGCCACCCGTCCTCGCCGCGGAACTTGGCGTAGCCTTCGCCTATCAGGACCAGCGCCATGTGGGCCGAAGGGGCCAGGTCGCCGCTGGCGCCCACCGAGCCCTTGGAAGGGATGAACGGGATGACGCCCTTATTGACCAGGTCCATGAGGCGCCTTATCACCACCGGCCGGACACCGGAATTGCCCATGGCCAGCTCGTTGGCCCGGGCGAAGACGAGGGCCGCGGCCTCGGCGTCTTCCAGCGGGTCGCCCACGCCGCAGGCGTGGCTGCGGATCAAATTCACCTGCAGCGCCTTGAGGCTCTCCGTGGAAACGCGCTGGCTGGCCAGCTCGCCGAACCCGGTATTGATGCCGTACATGACGCGGTCCTCGGCGAGCAGCGCCTCCAGCTTGGCCCTCCGGCTTTCTATGAGCTTCAGGGCTTTGGGCGGGATCGCCAGGCGCCGGAAGCCGTACGCCACTTCGGCGAAGTCCACGATGTCCGGGGTGGAACCGAGTAGAAAAGGTTTCGTCATGATGTTTTTCCTTTGCTCTTCTGTATCAGGTCGGCCACGGTGGCCGCGCCCGCGGCCCGGAAGGCCGTTATGAAATGTTCGAAGATCTTGCGCGTCATCTCCACGTCGGAGAGGGCGCGGTGCCAGCCCTCGCTGGAAATATTCAGTTCCTTGGCGATGTTGCCGAGGCGGTTGCTCTGGAATTTCCAGTTGCGGCGGGCGAGCACCAGAGTGTCCAGCACCGGGAGTTCCGGGAAGCGCAGGCCGACCCGCTCGAACTCCATGTTCAGGAAACCCAGGTCGAACTCGGCGTTGTGCGCCACTATCACGGACCCTTCCAGGGCGGCCAGGAGCCGCGGGGCCACGGCGCCGAAGGAAGGGCTGTGGCGCACCATCTCGTCGGTAATGCCGTGTATCCTGGAGACTTCCGGGGGGATCGGCAGGCCCGGATTGACCAGCTCCGCCAGCGTGCCTACGCGCTCGGTCCCGCGAAAACTGATGGAGGCCACCTCGCAGACCCGCGCCGAGCGGGGCGACAGCCCGGTGGTCTCTACGTCGATGAACGTAAAAACGGCTTCCTCTATCCGCTGTTTTTCTATGGTCTCTGTTGTCATGAACTGCCGCGCCCTCTACAGGCGCCCGTAGTAGATGTACCTGGTCCAAAGGCCCAGCCCGGCGGTAATGGCCACGTTCAACGCCACGTTGGCGGCCGAAAGGTCTATGATGCGTTTTTTCTTCACGTAGAAGAGCTGCGCCACCCAGGCCAGCGCGAAAGGGACCCACCAGTACCCGTCCACGAAAAAGAACGCCCAGAGGACCACCCGCTCGAAGATGAGGAAGTATTTCTCATCGAAGCGCGGGAAACTTTTCCCCAGGAAATCCTTTTCCACGAAGTAGATCAGCACCGTGGTGAAGTGGGCCACCAGCACCAGCATGCAGGCTATCCCGATCCACTTTTCCGGCAGCAGCATGTCCTTGCCGGGTATGACTATAGGGGAGATCATGAACAGCACGTAGACGTGGAGCACCTGGTCCGCCAGGAAACTGACCGTCCCGTCCCGCCAGCCCAGGCGCTTCATGGTGAAGACCCGCACCTCGTCCACTATGAAATGGACGACGAACATGACCGCCAGCGCCCACCAGCCGTTCACGGGGACCGGCCCCAGGCCGAACCAGACGTCCCCCAGGTAAGGCCAGAGGAGGGCGAAGGCCGTGAGCAGGTGGGTCCCGCAGTGGATCAGCATGCCCCACGCGTTGTCGCGCTTCATGCGGTTCACGACGTCGAATTGCAGCGTGAAATCCGCCAGCAGGTGCGAGAGTAAAAGGCGCCAGAATATGGTCATTTAGCCCTTTGAGGTCAGGTTGAACGAACCGTCCCAGTCCTTTGGCACCTCTTTCATGTACTGTTCTACTGTATCTATGTAGAACTGCGAGGGCCCGTCGCCGGGACGGGCGGCCAGCGCGGCCTTGAAGTCCTTGAGGGACGCCTTGAAGTCGCCCTTGTCGAACTTGGCGATGCCGGCCTCGTAGTGCTTGAGCATCTCCTTCACGTCCGCGGGGGCTTCCCCCTTCTTGGCGAAGGGCTCGTAGACCTTGACGGGAATGGTCTTGCCGACCACCCTGATGCTGCCGAGGTACCGGTAGTCGAAGAAGTCCTTGATGTCCGCGAAGGTGTACTCGCTGGTCATGATCTTGGAGGCGAAGAACTTGTTGGCGCCTTCCATGCGCGAGGCCATGTTCACGGAATCGCCCATGACGGTATAGGAAAGGCGGGACCGGGAACCCATGTTGCCCACTACCATCGGGCCCGAATTGACGCCCACGCGGCATTTGGGCTTTATGGTGAACTGGGTGAGCGACTCGTTGAGGCGCGCCATCTCCTTCTGGCAGTCTATGGCCGCCAGCACGCCGAGCTTGCGGTGGTCGGCCTGGTCCAGAGGGGCGTTCCAGAAGGCCACCACGCAGTCGCCGATGTATTTATCCACCGTGCCGTCGTACTTCAGGATGACGTCCGTGAACGCCGAGAGATATTCCACCAGCATGGCGGTCAGCTCTTCGGGGGACAGCTTCTCGGACATGGTGGTGAACCCGGCCAGGTCCAGGAAGAAGGCCGTCATGTCGCGCTTCTCGCCGCCCAGCGAGAGCTTGGACGGGTCCTTGGTGATCAGGTCCACGACTTTTGGGGAAAGGTACTGTCCGAAGGTATTCTTGATCCAGCGCTTCTCGCGGCCCTCGATGACAGCCTTGTAAACCGTTACAAAAACGAAAGGCACCAGCAACGAGACCATAAGACTGAAGTACGGCATGTCGGTAAGCCTGGTCATCGCGATAAAGTTCAGGATCATCATGCCGACCACTATCGAACCGGAAGTGATGGAAATAGCTTTTATGGAGCTGCGCGCCATCAGGGCCGGTATCCAGATTATCAATACCGTTATGAATAACACCAAAGACCTGGCCAGCGGCTTCACGAAGTCGGAGTGGAGCATGTTGTCTATGGCATTGGCGTGAACCTCTACCCCGGGCCATGAGGCGTAGAACGGCGAGGGATAGTGGTCGTAGGCGCCAAGAGCGGTCGAACCGATCAGAACGATGCCGCCGGCGAGCGCCTTTCTTTCTTCCTCCCCCAGTTTCCCCTCCATGATGTCCAGCACCGAAATATGCCGGTACACGGAGTTGTTTATCTTCGGTTCCTTGGCCCAGCCAGGGTGGTATGGCCGGTCGTTGGGAATTCGAAAATTCAGGTACTTGGGAGACGTACCGTACCGCTGCTCCAGCTCTGAAAGAGATTTCCCGCTGTAAATAGCGTAGGTGGCCAAGGCCAGCAGAGGCAGGCCCACTCCCTCGCACTCCTTGCCGCAACGGGTCCTTATCTTGAGGTCTTTATAGAATATACCTTCACTGAAAAGACTGAGTTTGCGCACCTCGCCGTTAGCCTCTATGTTCCGTTCCACATGGGGATGGGAGAGGTACTTGGCGGCCTCGCCCAGGCCCTTGATGGGGTACTGGACCTGTTCGGTCTGCGGATTGACCGCGGCCAACACGGCCACGTTGCCGGCCTTGCGAACGGCTTCTACCATGGCCTGGTCGCTTACTTTATCGTCCCGGTCGGAGTCGAAGATCAGCACGTCCACGCCTATCGCCTTGACCCCGGCCTTATTGAGTTTCTCTATCAGGGTGGCGTAATGCTTGCGCTTGAAAGGGTATCCCAGTTTCGCCACGGTATGTTCGTCTATGGCTACTATGGAGATCCTTTCGTCAGCATCGTGGTTAAAGTACTTTCCAATGCCGGCCTTGTAGTCGTCGCCCTCGGAAAGGGAGAACAGGCTGGGAAGTTTGCGGCGGGCGTCCGCCCATTTATTATCCATGCCGCGTATCCACCAGCCGGTCTGAAGCCATGAGTCTATCACAAAGCTGAAAAGGACGAACAATGTGAATACCAGGCAGAAACCGTAAAGGACCTTGCCGCTTTCCTGCCCCGCTTTTTGTTTTTGCATAACTATCCCCTTTTACCCTATGCCGCCGTCCGCAGCTTATGCCTGCCGCACCGTAAAAACGAACACGGCCCCGCCGCCTTCGCGGGCTACGGAGCGGATCGTCCCTCCGTGCAGTTCCACTATCTTGCGCGCTATAGCGAGACCCAGGCCGAAACCGTTCTCGCCCGCGCCGGACTTGAGCCGCTTATACTTCTCGAAAACCGCTTCCAACTGGTCCGCCGGAATACCGGGCCCGCTGTCCGCCACTTCGAACGTCAGGGTCCCGCCCTCCGCCTTGACCGAAGCGGAGACCTTCCCCCCCTCAGGCGTGAATTTCCACGCGTTGGACAAGAGGTTCTCCACTACCCTGCGCAGCAGCGAAGAATCGGCGGAGAATTCCGCCCGCCCAGCGCCGGAAGTCTCTATGGTGAAATTTATCTTCTTTTCTTCGAACAGGGCATTGAAAGAGCCCGCGGCTTCCTCGAGGAACCCGGCCGCGCCGAGCTTGCTCAGGTCCGGGCGGAGCTGGCCGGCTTCCATCCGGGAAATATCCAGGATGTTCTCCAGCAGCTTGAAAAGCCGGTCGCTGGAATCCTTCACGCTGCGCACGTAACCGGCCTGCTTCGCTTCCGGCTTGAATTCCTTTTCCAGGAGTTTTATATAGCCCTGCATCGTCAGCAGGGGGGCGCGAAGGTCGTGCGCCACGGAGTGGAAGAACTCCTCCTTCATCTGCTGCATCCTGCGCTCCAGGGTGATATCCCGCAGCACCATGAAGACGGCGGGGCTCTGCGTTTTTGCGGCGAGCGTCTGCACGCTGGCCCGGTAGAATTTTTTCTCGCCCCCTGACTCCAGCTCAACCACCCCGCTGCCGGAGGCGGCCCGTTTGGCCACCAGGCCGGCTATTTTTCGCCGGATCGTCTCGTTCTCTCCGGGCGCGGCGCTTTCGGCGCCCAGGAGTTCCCTGGCGGAAGCGTTGGCGTAGAGCAGTTCCCCCCGCAGATCGCAAAGGATGATAGCGTCGTGGATGAGGCTTACCAGGAGCTCGAGTTTCTGCTTTTCCTCGAAGACCTTCTCCACCTGGATGCCATGGTAGCGGTCCACTTCCCGCATCATGGAGTTGAAGGCGCGCAGCAGGGCGGAGAGCTCGGCGAATTCGGTGCTCTCCTGTACGGTAGTCTTGAAATCTCCCGAGGATACGCGCGCGGCGCCGGCCATCAGGGCGCCCACCGGCACGCCCAGGCGGCGGGCGAACAGCAGGGCTGAAAAGTAGAAAGCGGTGGCCATGGCCAGCATGAAGAAGGCCATCAGCCAGGCCAGCCGGTTCACCCCGGAAAAAGCCTCCGCCCGGCCCTCAAGCGCTATCACGAAAAGGTCGAAACCGCGCACCGCGGCGGCGGCGCCGATGTATTTCTCCTTGCGGCCCTCTATCTCGAACTGGTGGCCGCGGGCGAGGATACGGCGTACGTCGGCGGCCTCGAACTCCTCCAACGCGCCGGACAGCTGCAGCGCGCGGCCGTCGGAGTCTGAGAGCAGCAGCCCGCCGGTGGGGCCTATGCGCTGGGCGCGCAGCTTCTCGAAGAGGTCGCGCAGGTTGACGGCCGCGAAAGCGTAATACCCGTTGCCCACCGGATAGACCAGGCGGCAGACCGGCATGTCGTACACCATCTCCAGGTGCCCGAGGGCGGCTTTGCCGGAGGCGGCGGCTTTCAGGAAAAGAGGGTCCCCGGCCAGGTCGAGGTAGCCGAGGTAGCGCTTGAGTTCAGGCACCCCGCCGCTCAGCAGTTCGCGGCCTTCGGGCCCGGTAAAGGCCAGGTAGAGGAATTCGGGATTGCGCTTGAGGGCCTTCTCCAGGCCGGCCTGGCTGACATAGGCCGCGTCGGGGTCCCACATCCTTTCGAAACGGCGGGACAGGTCCTGCGCTTCGCGCTCCATCATGAGCGACCCCATCTGGGAGACGTTGCGGTGGAGGCTGGAGATATCCTGCTTGGCCCGGGCCTGGAAATAGAAAAGGAATACGCCGGCCGGGACTATCGGGATAAGCCCGGCCCCGAACACGATCAGCAGCAGCCTGTTGAGCAGCGTCATCACATAACGGCGGGCGCACCGCGCCCGCCTTAGCCGCGACCTCTTACTTTTTAAGTTTCTTCAGCGCTTCCGTAAGTTTGGGGACGATCTCGTGCGCGTCCCCCACTATGCCGTATTTCGCCACATTGAAGATCGGCGCGTTCGGGTCCTTGTTGACGGCTATGATGACGTCCGACGCCTTCATGCCGACTATATGCTGCACCGCGCCCGAGATGCCGAACGAGAGATAAAGCTTCGGGGAAACGGTGGTGCCGCTCTGGCCCACCTGGTGGGTCTTCTCTTTGAAGCCGAGGTCCACCGCGGCGCGGGAGGCGCCCACCACGCCGCCCAGCAGCTTAGAGAGTTCCTCCAACTGTTTAAACTTGTCCTTGGTCTTCATGCCGCGTCCGCCGGAGACGATGATATTGGCGTTCTCTATCTTCACGGCGGCGGCGTCGTGGGCGATCTTGCGCTCCAGCACCTTCACCCGGCGAAGGCTACGGTCGAGCTTGGCGCTCTCGCGCACCACCAGCGGGGAACGGCCGTGCACCGGCTCGCCCATCTTCATGACGTTCGGGCGCACGGTGGCCATCTGCGGCCTGGAATTGGGGGCGAGGATGTCCGCCATGATGTTGCCGCCGAAGGCGGGGCGGCTCTGCAGCAGCAGGCCGTCCTTGATGGCCAGCGCCGTGCAGTCGGCCGTCAGGCCAACGTAAAGCGTGGAGGCCACGCGCGGGGCCAGGTCGCGGCCCTGGATGGTGGCGCCGTAAAGTATCACGGAAGGTTTATGGCGGGTGACCAGCGAGACCATCACAGTGGAGAAGATGTCGGTATTGTATTCGAACAACTCGTCGTGCTCCACCATGTACACCTTGTCGGCCCCGTAGGCACCGAGTTCCTTGGCGTAATTTTGGTCCTTGTCGGTCATCAGCACCGCGCAGAGCTCTTCGCCCAGCTCATCGGCCAGGCGCCGCCCGGCGGAGAGCAGCTCGAAGGTGACCTGTTTGATCTTCTTGGGATGGGTCTTATCCCCGGTCTCGGAGAGTTCCACGTACACCCAGACGCCTTTGTAGCCGGAGAGGTCGCGGGAAGCCCCCTCCTCGCGGGTGATGGTGATGGCCTGTACCGGGCAGACCTGGACGCAGGCGCCGCACAGGGTGCAGGCCTCGTTCATCACCGCCTTCCTGTCTATCATGTTGATGGCCGCGAAAGGACAGACCGGCACGCACTTGGAACAGCCTATGCATTTTTTGGAAACTTCGATCATCGTTTTCTCCTGAAAAGTGTAGTCGACCGCGGGCTTACTCCGTGAAATGCTCGCGCTTCATTATCTCCAGTATCTTTTCCACGCTCTCCTGGCCGGAGCCGGAGAACATGGCCGCCTTCTCCCTCTGCGGCGGCGGATAGATCTTGTTGACCTGCGTGGGCGAGCCCTTGAGGCCGAGGTACTGCGGCTCCGCGCCTATGTCGGCCGCGCTCCAGACGTGGAACGGCTTCTTGAGAGAGCCGCTTACGGCCAGGAAAGACGGGTGCTTGGGCGCGTAGTCCTTGCCCATGATCATGGTCAGCAGCACCGGGGGGCGGGCTTCCTGCAGTTCATGGCCGCCGTCGATCTGCTTGCGGGCCAGCACCCTGCGGCCGTCCACGTCCACGTGCTCGCAGAAAGTGATCTGGGGGATGCCCAGCTGCTGCGCCACGCCGGGTCCGGTCTGGGCGGTGTCGCCGTCTATGGCCTGCATGCCGCTGAAGATGATGTCCACCTTGCCGATCTTCTTTATACCTTTGGCCAGCGCGTAGGAAGTGGCCCAGGTGTCGGAACCGGCGAAGGCCATGTCGGAGAGAAGCACGCCCTCGTCGGCGCCGAGCGCCAGTGCCAGCTGCACCACGCTCTTGGCCTGGGGCGGGCCCATGGAGATGACCGTCACCTTGAAATCGTGCTTCTTCTTGAGCTCCAGCGCCGCTTCCAGCGCGAAGTGGTCGTAGGGGTTGAGGATGCTCGGCACCCCGGCGCGTATCAGCGTGCCCGTCTCGAGGTTTATCTTCACCTCGGTGGAGTCGGGAACCTGTTTGATCATTACCGCTATATGCATGTTGTCTCCTTAAATTATTTGGCCTTGAACGTCTGTTTGAGCTTGGCCGCTACCAGGTCCATGTCGGCGATCATGCCTTTCTGTTCGGCCTGTACCGCTTCTATGTTGACCGCGTCGGCCAGGTTGCCGGGCGTTTCCGCCGCGCCCTGCACGAGGGCGAGGCCCTCCAGGGCGGTGTTGAGAGCCGCTTCGCGGGCGAAGACGCGGGCCATGGCCTGCCAGCCTTCGCGGTCGAAGCGCACCGTCTCGCTGTATTTCTTCGCGGCGGCGGCCGTGGAGAAGATGGCGGCGGTCTCGGCGGCGCAGATCAGCTTGCCGAGCTTGAAGGTGACGTGCTGGTGGCGGGTGAGCTTCTGCACGCGGCACTCTTCCAGCACCGCGCCTAGCGCCCGCAGGGCGAGGGCGGCGGCGTGGGCGCCGGCCTTCGGCTCCTCGGCGTGCACCTGGTCCAGGCGGTCGGCCATGTCCAGGTAATACCGCCCGCGTGATTTCAAGTGCTCCTGCCAGCGGCCGCGGTAGATGGTCATCTCCAGCACTTCGCTGGTACCTTCATAGATGCAGCAGATCTTGATGTCGCGCTTGATCTTCTCTACGGGGAAGTCCTTGGTGTAGCCGTAGCCGCCCAGCGCCTGAATGGCGTCGTCGGCCGCCTTGTTCCCCCACTCGGAGGCGCCGTACTTGGCGATGGCGCCTTCGGTCTGCAGGCCGTGCTCTCCGGAGTCCAGGCGCTGCGAGGTATATTCGATATAGGAACGCGCGCCTTCCATACGCACGTAGTTGGGCACCAGCAGCTTATGGGTGTAGCCCTGCTTGTCGGACAGCGGACCGCCGCCCTGGATGCGCTGCTGGCTGTAGCGGATAGCCTGTTCCAGCGCCTCTTCGCCCGCGCCGAGGCCGAAGGCGGCCACCATCACGCGGGTATAGCCGAACACGGCCTGGGCCTGCAGCAGGCCTTTGCCTTCTTCCATGCCTATGAGGTTCTCGGCGGGGACGTAAACGTTGTCGAGCGACAGCCCGGCGGTGTTGGAAAGGCGGATGCCGTGCTTGTCCTCGTGCTTGTTCGGGCTGAACCCTTCCATGTTGCGTTCCACCAGGAACCACGAAGGGCCGCCGGGGGCCAGCGCGAGGATGGTATAGAGGTCCGCCACGCCGCCGTTGGAGATCCACTGCTTGTTGCCGGTGACGTTGTAGCCGACGATCTTGCCGTTCTTCACCACGTGTTCGGCGCGGGTGCGCAGGTTCACCAGGTCGCTGCCGGCGTCGGCCTCGGTGGCGCCGTAGGCCACCAGCAGGTTCTCCGAAGCTATGCGCCGCAGCCATTTTTCCTTCTGCTCCTCGGTGCCGCCCACGTTGAGGGGGTCGGTGCCGAGGAAGGTGGCGAACACGCCGGTGGCGATGCCCAGGTCTATGCGGGCGAGCAGTTCGCAGACGCGGTAGATGTCGAAGGTGCCTCCCGAAACGCCGCCGTACTCGGCGGGCACCATCAGCAGGTGCAGGCCCAGCACGTCGTGCTGGTACATTTCCTTGAGTATCTCGGCCGGGAATTCGTTCTTTTCGTCCAGTTCGCGCAGCAGGTCGTAGGGAATGCGCCGTTTGGCGTACTCCTTAAGGCTGTCCAGCATCAGGTTGCGTGAGATCGTGTCCATGCTTGCCATTCAGTTCGTTCTCCTTGAAATCAGGCCTTTACCGCTTCGCAGGAGGCTATATAGCCTTTCACTTCTGAGACTATCTTCTCCGCGAAGGCTTTGTCCTCTATGCCCTCGGCGTTGATGAAAACATTCTCGGCGGCGCAGCGGATACCCGCTTCCAGCAGGTAGCGGGCGCTGCGGTAGTCGCTCATCACGTGGGAGGAGATGGAGCCGTGGCAGACCGTAAGCCCGGCCATGGCCTCGGAGGCCAGGCGCGCGGTCTTGAGCGGCACTTCGGCCGCGTGCTTGAGAGCGGCCTGCATCTTCACCTTGCGCTCGGGGTTGTCCTTGGGGATCTTCATGGCTTCCATGAAGCCGTCGAAGGAGGCGGCGTCTTCCGCCACGCAGCTCTGCAGGGCGGCCTTGTGCCCGCCCAGCCGGTCATTGAGCTCGCGCAGGGCCGGCTTCTTGGCCTCGTCGAGCTTCTTGCCGCGCAGAGTAATGCCTATGGCCATCTGGCCGAGGGCGCAGCCCATGGCGCCGCTGACGCCGGCCGCCGAACCGCCGCCGGGGGTGGGATCGGTGTTTGCGAGCGCGTCCACGAAGAGGCCCGCGCCGGCCTGCCAGGAGGAGAGGAGCTTCAGCAGCTTGGTCTCCAGGACCTGGTCGGCCTTGTTGAAGCCCTGCACCTGCAGGTTCTCCACGGCGTAATCGGTGATGGCGTCCTGGGTGGTCAGGCCGATGAGCTCGGTGCCGGTAACGGTTATGCCCTTGGGCCCGAGGTCCTTCTGCATCTCGTCCATGACCTTTTTGATGGACGTGGTCTTGTAATCGGTCAGCACGGTGGACATCTGCACCTGGCCCTTGGATTCCAGGAAGATCTCCTTGGCGCGCAGGGCCGGCAGGCCGCCGCCCGACGTGCGGATCTTCTTGGCCAGGCCCTTGGCGAACTCCATGTCGGTGGTGTTCAGGTTGACGTTGAAATTCACGATCTGGTTGCGGGCGCCCACGGCCATGGCGCCGGCGGTGGGGTGGATATGGTTGGGACCGAAGTCCGGCACGCGCTCCGGATCCTTGCCTATGACTTCCTTCAGGCCTTCGAACTGGCCCTTGCGCACCTTGGCCAGGTCCTTGCGGTGCTCGAACTTGGCGGCGCGGTCGTAGAGGTAAACCGGGATGTTGAGTTCTTTGCCTATGCGCTCGCCGGCCTTCTCGGCCAGCTTTATGCAGTCCTCTATGGTGGAATCCATTATCGGGATGAACGGGGCCACGTCGGTGGCGCCCATGCGGGGATGCTCCCCCTTGTGGTGGTTGAGGTCTATAAGCTGGGCGGCCTTCTTGGTGACCGCGAACATGGCGTCGGCGGCGGTCTCCACGGGGGCTATGAAGGTGAGCACGGTGCGGTTGTGGTCAGCGTCTTTTTCCACGTCCAGCACGAGCACGCCGGGAATGGCCCGGGCGGCGTCCACGATGGCGTTGATCTTGGCCAGGTCCCGGCCCTCGCTGAAGTTAGGCACGCATTCTACGAATTTTCCCATAGGTCCTCCGTGAGTTAAATCGCAAGGCCCCCGCGGGGGGCGGCTTTATATATATAAATTATACTAATTAGGGAAATGCGCGGAAAGCGCCAAGGGGCCCTAAATGCGAAAACCCGCTTTTGGCGGGTTTTCGCGTCCCCTTCCTTCGGGGAGTTCACAGGTGGAGGCCGGCTATGCCGGCGTCCAACTATGTTTTAGCAGACAAAACGGCGATTGTCAAGACCTACTTCTACAGACCTACTTCTTATCTTTCCAGACGCCGTAATGCAGGGCCAGCAGGACGTTAAAGGTGTCGGCCGTGTCCAGTTTGAAATTGCTGCCTTCCATGTTGAAGATATGGTGCCAGCGCAGGTCCAGGCCCAGCCTCGTTCCGAACCAGAAAGGGTACGACACCCCCCCGCCCAGGTTCATGCCCGCGCTGGAGCCGGAATCGGAGGAGTACCTGGCGCCGGCCGCGGTGTAGGAAGGCTGGTTCCACTGGTAAAGCCCCGCCCCGAGCACCCCGTAATAAAGCGTGTCGCCCTCGGGGAAGGAGAGGCGGACGAAGGGCGTCAGCGCGAAGATCTTCACCTTCAGGTCCGCCAGGTCCCGGTTGACATGGTTCCAAGCGTAGGTGGTTTCCAGGCCGTAGCCCAAAAGCTCGTCCACCCGCCGGGCGGCGGAAAGACTGAAGGCCTGGGAAGGCTTGAAGCCGGAAGTCTTGTCGCCCCAATGCCCGCCGAAAGGCACCGCCCAGCCGCCGGCGGCCGAGACGTAGCCGGCCAGGTAGCGCGTAGGCTCCGGCAGATCGCCGAGGTCAGGCAGGGCGGCCATCCCCGGCAGCTCCTCCGGGGCCTGGGCCGCGGCCGGAGCGGCGGAAAGCGCCAGCAGCAGCGCGCAAGTCAGGGATTTCATCTGGCGCTCCCGGGCACGATCCCGATGCCGCTTTTAACCTTATCCAGGGAATACACCCCGTCGGAGGACAGGAAAGAGGCCCCTTTCATGCCGCTGTTCTTTATGAAGAAAGGCGTATCCAGGTCTATGAAATCGAAACCGCCGAGGCCGGCGGCGAACTGGGCCGCCGCGCAGGAGGCCAGCTCGCTCTCGAGCATCTCCCCCATCATGAGTTTTATGCCTTTGGCCCGGGCCAGCGCCCAGACTTCCCGAGCGCGCAAAAAGCCCAGTTTGGTCAGTTTTATGTTCACCGCGGTGACGGCGCCGCGGCGGATCAGCCGGTAAACGTCGTCAAGAGAATAGGCGGACTCGTCGGCGCAGACTGGCATGGGCAGGCGCCGCGAAAGGTAAGCGAGCCCGTCGATATCGTCCTTCTTCACCGGCTGCTCCACTACCTCCGGGCGGATGCCGCGGCGCATCAGTTCCTTAAGGAACTTCTCCGCCTCGCCGGCGGAGTAGGCGCAGTTGGCGTCCAGGTAGACCGCACAGCCCGGGGCGGCCTTCCGGACCGCCTCCAGCCGGCGGAAATCCTCGTCCATGTCCACGCCGGTCTTGATCTTGAAGATCCTGAATCCCCTGCGGCGCATCTTGAGCGTGAACCCGTAAGCCGCGTCCGCCCCGCCTATCACCACGGTCACGTCGGTCTTGACCTTCGCGGTCCTGCCGCCGAAGAATTTCCAGAGCGAGATCCCCTGCCGGCGGGTCGCCAGGTCCAGCACCGCCATTTCAGCCGCGGCCAGCGCGGCCCGGTTCCCGTCGAGGAGCTTTTCCAGGGCGCACAGCGCGCCCAGGTAGTCGGAAACGTCGCGCCCGGCCAGCAGCGCGCCGGCCTTCTCGAGGCTGCGCATGGTCTTTTCCCTGGTTTCGCCGGTTATATGCGTGGCTATCGCGGCCTCGCCGAAGCCCCTGGTGCCGTCGGCCGCCTCCAGGGAGAAAACGGCGTTCTCCATACTGCGGTGGCTGCCGGTGGAGATGGTGAACGGGGTGAACAGTTCGGCGTCCAGTTCGCTGACCGAAAATTTCTTTATCACGGCGTCTTTCATCGGCGCAATTCCTTTTCCGGGACTATCTCCCGGCCCAGCAGCATCAGCACCACCACCACCAGGAAGATCATCACGCTCTGCGCCAGCAGCAGCCAGGTGCCCAGCGTGGAGCCGGTGTGGCGGATGGTCCACGCCCCGAGCCCGAGGCAGACGTTGAGCAGGACTATGAACCCTACCGTCTGCTCCACGCCGAGCCCCAGCTTCATCAGGCGGTGGTGAAAATGATCTTTGCCGGTGTACTCCAGCCACTCCCTGACGCTCGCCACGCTGCCGTTGCGCACCCGGGAAACGGTGGTATAGATGATGTCGAAGATGGGAATGCCCAGGACGAGCAGCGGCGTAGAAAAGGCCACGGCCGGGTTGTCGGTGGCCCAGCCGCCGTAAAGCGCCAGGCAGCCGAGAATGAACCCGATGAACGTGGACCCGGAATCGCCCAGGAAAATGGAGGCGGGCCGCCAGTTCAAGCGGAGAAAGCCGGCGCAGGCCCCGGCCAGCGCCGCGGAAATGAAAGAGAGCGGGAACTGGCTGGAATTCCAGCCGATGCCCAGGAACAGCAGGGCGCAGACGGCGCCCATCGTCGAGGCCAGGCCGTCGATGCCGTCCATGAAATTAAAGGCGTTCACTATCCCCACCAGCCAGATCACGGACAGCACGGCGGAGATACCGGCGCCGAACGGCAGCTTAAGAGGGAAGCTCAGGTGAAGGCCGAAAAGGGTGACGATGAAAGCCGCCAGGAGCTGCCAGAAGATGCGGGTCCGGGCCGACAGGCCGCGGCAATCGTCCACGAACCCGAGCACGAAGATCATGGTGCCGCCTATCATTATCCCCCAGATCTCCCGGGAGAATTGCTGGTTGCGCAGCAGGGCGGCCATGAAGGCCAGGTAAACGGCCAGGCCGCCGGTCCGGGGCACGGGCACGGTATGCACCTTGCGCGCGTCCGGCACGTCCATCGCCCCGAGGCGGCGGGCCAGCCAGCCGCTGACAGGGGTCAGCAGCAGCGAAGCGGACATGGCTATGAGGAACAGGTAGGACCAGCGCAGGCCTTCGGTCCAGGTCCAGGCGGAAAAGCCGCCCGGCGGCAGCATTACGAGCAGCACCGCGAGCACGGAAAAGGAAAAAAATCCGCCCAGCCGCCGGCTCGTCATTTTTTACAGTCCAGGAGCTGATCCAGCAGCAGGCGCCGCGGCACAAAACCCTCCGCGTACTTAACGCGGTCCTGGTAGCCGCGGAACATGGCGGCGGCCTTGGCGCTTTCGATTATGGAAAGGTTCTTTACCCGGGTCTTGTAGACCTGCGAACGGTGGCACTTCAGCAGGTTGACCTTTTTGGTTATGACGGGGCCGATGTCCACGAAAACCCCGGGATTAAAATCCATCGTGGTGGGAACTTCGTAAAAAAGCAGGTTCTTCATGTAGCGGGCCGCGGTCTCCACGGCCTTGGCCACGCTGCGGTGGTCCTGGTGGGTGTCAACGGCGTGGTTGACAAAAACCACGTCGGGCTTGATGTCTTCCACGTGCTTCTCCACGGAACGGATCAGTTCCCGGCCGAGAACGACGCCGGTATCCTCGAAGCCGCCCCAGTAGAGTTTCGCGTTAAGCATGGCGGCGGCCTTCTTCTGCTCGAGCAGGCGCACCCTCGGGTCGCCGCCCACGGAGCCCTGGGTCATCACCAGCATGTGGACCTTGTGGCCGTTGGAGGCCAGCTTCTGCAGCGTGCCGCCGCAGCCGAATTCGAGGTCGTCGGGATGCGCGCCTATGCCCAAAATCTTCATGTGCCCTCTCTTACCTGCTGCTCTCGACGCCTTCCGCCACGAGATCGGCGGTAATGAGCCGCTCGCCCTTGGAGAAAGCCGCCAGCATGCTCATGTTGGCGATGTTGTTTATCCAGCGCGGGATGCCGCCGGAGCGCTCGTAGAGCAGGTCCATGGCCTTCCCGTCGAAAATATTCTCCGCGGCGCCGGCCACTTCCAGCCGGTGCTCCACGTACTTCTTGGTTTCCTCGAAGTCCAGCGGCTTGAGGTGGTAGCTGAGGGTGACGCGCTGGCTGAACTGCTTGTTGGAATCCAGTTTTTCCTTCAGCTCGGGCTGGCCGCTGAGGATCAGCGTCAGCAGGAAGCGGGTCTCGGTCTGGAAATTGAGCAGCAGGCGCAGTTCTTCGAAGACGCTCTCGTCGTTTATGAGCTGGGCCTCGTCGATAGCCACCACCACGTGCTTGCCGTCCTGGAAGGTGTCTCGCAGGAAGCGCTCGATACCCATCAGCACGTCCTCTTTCTGCTTGGGCACGTTGTAGCCGGTGAAATTATGGAGGATGATCTTCAGCAGGCCCAGGTCGTCCAGGCGCGGGTTGGTGACGAAAGAGAAGACGTACCCCTTCTTCTTGAACTGCCTTTCAAGGGACTTCAGGATGAGGGTTTTGCCGGTGCCGTAGGCGCCGGTGATCACGGCGCAGGCTTTCTTCTCGTCTACCACGTAGGAAAGCCGTGAAAAAGCTTCCTCGTGCTTTTCCGATTCGAAGAAAAATTCGGTATCGGGAGTGTTTTCAAAGGGGAGTTTTTTCAGGTTCCAGTGCTTCTGATACATGGATACTATTTAATTATAAATAGCGTCAGAAAGCAACAGCGGCGGAGCTACCGGGTCCAGACCATGTACCCGGCGCCTGAGGCGGCCAGGGTCCAGCCGGCCCCGGGGGACCAGGCCCTGTCGCCCAGTTTTAGGGCTACCTTGGTGTCGATGAAGGCGGCGTAAAGCCCCTGCTCCGCCCTGGCTATGGAAACCGGGCTGGTGGAACCGAGCCCGGCGGCCCGGCGGATGGCGATAAGTTTTGAGATCTCTCCCTTCAGGCCCCAGTCGAAGAAATGCGGCCAATAGATACAGGGTACGCCGGGATGGGTGAGCAGGTAGGCGTAGCCTGCCATGACCTTGTTGGACGGGAACGGCCAGCCCTTGTCCTGCAGTTTGCCTTCGGGGCTGGGGCCGGTGTCGTGATTGTCAAGAAAGGTCACGGCGTTGGCGGGCCACCAGCCCAGCAGCCCGGCGGGGCGGCCGTCCTTGTCCGCAAGGCGCCAGAGTTCACCTGAGAGCAGGGCCTGCTGGAGGACCCCTTTGGTGGTAAAATCGAAGACCTTGATCTCCCCGTTCACCGCGTCCATCCAGTCGGTCAGGGCCTGGCGGTGGGCGTCGGCGTTGTTGACGTCCAGGTCGTCCCAGATCTCCGCCACCGCGAAGGAAGGGGCGGTGGCCCTGTTATACTCCAGCAGGAAGCGGGGCGCCAGGCCGCGCGCGTAATCGTAGCGCCAGCCGTCGTAGCCGGTGGAGTCGCGCAGGCCGTTCAGCCAGGCCTTCAGGGATTCCCGCACATAAGGTTTGGTATGGTCTATGTCCCGCGCGGCGTGAAAGCCTTTGCCGGTATCCGGGGAGCCTTTGCCCTTTCCCCACTCATCGTCCGAACAGACCGAGTCCGCCCCCCAGGCGGGCAGGGTGAAATCCGCCCAATCGGAGGAGCCGACCCTGTGGTTGAGGACCACGTCGGCGATCACCTTTATGCCGGCCGCGTGCAGCGACTTCACCGCCGCCCCGAGCTGGGCCGCGGTGCCGTAGGAAGAATCCTGCAGGGAGAGTTTGCGGGGCAGGTAGCCCTCGGGGGACAGCGAATCGGAAGAAGGCGGCAGCCAGGCCAGGTTTATGCCGGCGGCGGAGAGTTCCCTGGACCTCCGGCCTACTTCCCCCCACCAGGGGGCCGAGCGCCAGGAAGTCCAGTGAAAACCCTGTATCATTACCGTGCCGTCCCCGGAGGCAAAAAGAATACCGGCCTGCCCCGAAAGCAGGACGGACAACAGGAGAACGGAAAGGCCTTTTTTCACCTTACCTATTTTTTAGCAGATAGACGGGAATTGTCAAGGGCCGGAAGGGAACCGGCCCGCGGCCTAGGCCAGTTTTTTGCGCAGGTACTCGGCCCGGAAAACGTCGCGCGCCTCGGCGTCCAGGGGCTTGCCGGCCGCGGCCTGGATATGGGCCGGCTGCATCAGCAGCGTGGCCTGGTTGAAGGTGCTGAAATCCACCCCCATGTTCCAGCCCATGGCGGCGCCCATCCTGGCCAGGGAGACGTTCTGCATGAACTCCTCGTAGGAAAGCCGCCGGGCGTGCTTGAGCAGGCCGAGGGCCCGGAAGACGGCGTCCTCGGTGCGCAGGCGCAGCGGCCCCTTCAGGAGTTCTTCACGTGCGGCTATTTCCTGCCGGATAAGGTTGCGGATCACCCTGTCTATGTTGTGGCAGAATTCCTCTTCAGTGCGGCCGAGGCAGGTGGCGTTGGAGATCTGGTAAAAGTCGCCGAGCACGCAGGTGCCCTCGCCGTAAATGCCGCGGGCGGTAACCCCGAGGTGGGAGAGGTTCTCCAGCACCTGGGGCATGCGCCCCAGGCGGGACAGGGCCGGCAGGTGGGCCAGACAGGAAACGCGCATGCCGGTGCCGGTATTGGTGGGGCAGGCCGTCAGGAAACCGAACTTGCCGCCGTAGGCGAAAGGCAGCTCCCTGCCCAGCGCCTCGTCAAGCTTCAGGGCAGAACGGAAGGCGTCCTCTATGGCGAACCCGGAGCAGAGGCACTGCAGGCGCAGGTGGTCTTCCTCGTTCACCATCGCCGACAGGTCCTCGTCGTTGGAGACCGCGGCCCCGGAGGGCAGCACGGAAGCGGCGAGGGCGTGCGAAATATGGTGGCGCTCCACCAGGAAGCGTTTTTCCAGCTGGCCGAGGGCCTCGGTCTTTATGAAGTGGCCCCGGGTGAAAAGCCCGGTAGCCTTGGCGGCCGCCAGGGCCAGCCGCCGGATCTCCGCGAGCTGGCGCGGCTCGGCGCGGTTGGGAAAAGGGAAGCCTTCGAGATTGCGGGCGAAGCGTACCCGGGTGGAGAAGATCATGTCCGGCCAGGCGCCCCGGGCGTTGGCCCAGGTCACGTGCGGGCGGAAAGCCTTTATACCCTCAGCCACGGCGGGCCTCCAGGGACTTCATGGCGTCGCGCAGGCGCGCGGCCCCTTCGAAATCCTCGCGATCCACGGCGGCCTTGAGCTCGGCGCGCAGCTCTTCCAGGCGCCGTCCCGCCTCCGCCTTGGAGAACTTGAGGGCGGCACCGCCGGCGTAAGCCCGGCCCGAGTGGTGCGCGGCGCCGTGGATGCGGGTCATCAGTTCCGTGAGCTGCGACTCGAAGCTGGCGTAGCAGCCCGGGCAGCCCAGCCTGCCGGACTCCTTGAATTCGGAATATTTCAGGCCGCAGCTGCCGCAGCGCAGCGTGCGCCGCTCCGGAGGCAGGAAATCTTTGAAATAGCCGCTCATGTTCCCGACGATATCGGAGATATTGAAGGCGCCGGTCTCCAGCCCCAGGCCCATGCCCTTTTTAGCGGCGCAGGCCGGGCACAGGTGCGTTTCCGTGACCTTGTTGTTAACGGCCAGCTTCAGGAAGACCGAGGCGGCCGCCTTGTGGCATTCCTCGCAGTATTTCATCTACTTCAGTTCCTCGAGTTTCCCGCCGGCCATGCGCAGCACCCGGTCGGCGCGGCGGGCGGCCTCTTCGTTGTGGGTGACCATCAGCACGGCGGCCCCGGTGCCGGCCGCGCGGCGCAGGTCGTCGAGGATAACGCCGGAGTTGTGGCGGTCCAGGTTGCCGGTCGGCTCGTCGGCAATCAGCAGGGCGGGCGAATTGCGCAGGGCGCGCAGCATGGCGGCCCGCTGCTTTTCGCCGCCGGAGATCTCCATGGGGAATTTATGGGCTATCGCCTCCAGGCCGAAGCGGCGCAGCAGCTCCAGGCCGCGGCCCGGGTCCGTCTGGCCCAGCACGCGCGCCGGCATCTCTATGTTCTCGAGCACGGTGAATTCCGGCAGCAGCGAATCGAACTGGAAGACGAAGCCCACGTTCTTGAGGCGCAGGGCGGCCTTCTCGCCTTCGGAGAGGTCCTCCAGCTTGCGGCCGAAAAGGCGGATCTCCCCGCTGTAAACGTCGTCGAGCAGGCCCACCAGGTTCAGGAAAGTGGACTTGCCCGACCCGGACGGCCCGACGATGGAAACGAATTCGCCCTTGGCGATGTGAAAATTCAGTTCCTCGAGCACCAGGATCTGCTCGTGGCCCTGCGTGTAGGCCTTGCTCAAGGCCGAGATCTCTACGACTTTATCCATAGCGTATGGCGTCCACCGGGCTCACCTTGGAAGCCCGCAGCGCCGGGTAAACGGCGCTGAGCATGCACAGCACGTAACTGCCGGCCGCGGTGGCCAGGATGTCGCGCAGCTTCAGTTCCACCGGGACTTTGGTGATGTAATAGATATCTGACGGGAGTTCCACCACCGGGTAGACCGCCAGGAAAACGGAAATGCCCACCCCGAGGGCCACCCCGAGCGTGATGCCGGTCACGGCGATAAGGTTGCCTTCCCAGAAGAAGACCCGCCGGATGAACCCGGGCCCGGCGCCCATGGCGCGCAGGATGCCGATGTCGCGCAGCTTCTCCACGCTCATCATCAGCAGGTTGGAGGCGATGTTGAACGTGGCCACCAGGATGATCAGCGCCAGCACCAGCGACATCACGAACTTCTCCAGCTTCAGCGCCGCAAAAAGGGTCTGGTTCATGTCGGCGTAGGTCTTTACGGTGTAGGCGAAGCCCAGGGCCTTGCGCAGGTCGGCCGCGGCCGGCCCGGCGTCGTCTATGTCCTTGAGCCGGATCCCGGCGCCGTTGGCCCCGCCGCCCAGGCCGAAGAACTCCCCGGCCGCGCCGACGGCGCAGTAGGCCATGGTGTTATCGAATTCGTAATAGCCGGTGCGCAGCAGGCCGGCGACGCGGAACTTCTTCATCTTGGGCAGCAGGCCCAGGCCGGTGGACGCGCCCTGCGGCGAGACCAGCACCGCCTCGTCGCCCACCCACAGGCCGAGGTTCTTGGCGAGCTCCTCGCCGAGCACTACCGCCGGCGGCTGGCCGGGAACGGGCCTGGAAAGCGGGTCCCAGGAACCGCGGGACAGGGAATTCTTGAGGTTGTTGACGGCGAACTCGCCGGCCGGGTCAAGGCCCTTCACCACCACGCCGGTGGAGCGGTTGTCGAAGGTGAGGATGGCCTGGCCGAGCACGAAAGGCGAGTAGGCTGCCACGCGGGGGTCCCGCTCCAGCGAGGCGCGGACCACGTCGAGGTCCCGGGGCTGCATGCGGCCGTACAGGGTGACGTGCGCCTGCGCGTCTATGACCTTCTTCTTGATGTCGGACTGGAAGCCGTCCATGATGGCCAGCGTGACTATAAGCGCGGCCACGCCGAGCGCCACGCCCGCCACGCCTATGAAAGTGGTGATCATGGCGAAGAGGCCTTTCCTCTTCGCCAGCAGGTACCGCCGCGCTATGAAGAACTCTGTGGACATATGTTCGATGGTGGAGGCTCCGCCGGTGCCGGAACGCAAAACCGGCGTCGGCCACACCGTGGCCGCGCCTGCCGCCCTCAGGCTTGAACGCTGAATTGTGTCGCGTGCGTTGCACGCTCCACCCGGCGCTTACGCAAGCCTCGCCTTCCGGGGGGCTTTTGCTAACCCGGCACCGGCGTAGCCTCTACTGCTGGTCAGGGCGAAGCAGAGGGAACAGAACGACTTCGCGGATGGACGGCTTGCCGGTGAGCAGCATGGTCACGCGGTCGATACCGATGCCTATGCCGCCCATCGGGGGCATGCCGTACTCCATCGCCTCTATGAAATCCTTGTCGAGAATATCGGCCTCGCCGTTATTCTCCTCCTGCTGCTGGCGGAGCTGCTCCACCAGGCGGCTCTTCTGGTCCTCGGGATCGTTGAGCTCGGAGTAGGCGTTGGCGATCTCCTCGGTACCGGCGAAGAACTCGAAGCGTTCCACCAGGCACTCGTCGCCGGGCTTGCATTTGGCCAGCGGCGTGATGGCCGTGGGATGGTCGAACACGAAGGTCGGCTGCTGGAGATCGCAGAGGATCTTGTCGTCCATGATGCGGTCGAAGATCTTGGCGGAGGTGGTGTCGGGGCCGCACTCGATGTGCAGCTTCTTCGCGAGCGCCACCAGGTTCGGCCGGTTGAAGCGCTTTCCTTCGAGGATATTGTGGATGTCCTCGCCGGTCTTCGCCTTCCACTCGTCGGGCAGGCTCAGGCGGCGGAACGGCGGCTTGAGGTTTATCTTGACCCCGTTGTAGTCCACGGTCTCGGAACCGATGACCTTCATGAACCGCTCGAAGAGCTTCTCCACCAGCGCGGCCATGCCGTGATAGTCGGAGTAGGCCTTGTAGGCCTCCACCATGGTGAACTCGGGGTTGTGGCGGGTGTCCACGCCCTCGTTGCGGAACACGCGGCCTATCTCGTAGGCGCCCTGGAAGCCGCCGATCAGCAGCTTCTTGAGCGGCAGCTCGAGGGCGATGCGCATGTACAGCTCGTTCTTGTAGGCGTTGTGGAAGGTGATGAACGGGCGGGCCGACGCGCCTCCGGCCTGCGAGCACAGCACGGGGGTCTCCACCTCGAGCATCCCCTCGCCGTTGAGCGTCTCGCGCAGCGCGGCCACTATCTGGGAGCGCTTCACGAAGAGGCCGCGCACCTCGTCGTTGGTGAGCAGGTCCAGGTAGCGGTCGCGGTAGCGGGCCTCGTTGTCGGTCAGGCCGTGGAACTTCTCGGGCAGCGGCCGCACGGACTTGGCGAGCACGGTGAGCTTGGCGGCGTCCACCGTAAGCTCGCCGGTCTTCGTGAGGAACAACTTGCCCTCCACGCCCACAAAATCGCCCATGTGCATCTGCTTCTTGAACAGTTCGTACGCTTCTTCCCCTACGGAATCCCTTTTGACGTAGATCTGGAGCCGACCGGTGCCGTCCTTTATGTGGGCGAAAGTGGCCTTGCCCATCACGCGCATCAGCATTATGCGGCCGGCCACGGTGACCGGGGTTTCCGGCGCCAGTTTGGCGGCCTCGCCCACGGTATGAGTGGTCGCAAAGCGGTGAGGGAACGGGTCTATGCCCTTCTCGCGGATGGCTTTGATCTTGGCGTAGTTGTTGGCTACTATCTCGGCGATGCTGGAGTTGGGGGTATTCGGGGTGTCGTGCGTGGTGTTCATTTTTTTGCGGCTATCGCGTCCTTAACTATTTTTACCAGGTTCTTGGGCTCGAACGGTTTCTCCACGAAAGCGAAGATGTTGGAGGAGAGTTCGAAAAGGTCTTTCATCTGGCCCTTGGCGGTCAGGATGACGATAGGGATGTGGCTCAGCTCCTCTATCTCCTGCAGCTTGGACTGGAAGGTGTAACCGTCCATCTCTGGCATCATGATGTCCAGGATGATCGCGTCGGGAATGACGCGGCCCGGCTCCTTGGAGGTGAGCTTGTTGTAGGCCTCCAGGCCGTTATAGGCCTCGAGCACTTCCAGCTTCTCGCGCTCCATCAGAACCTTTATCAGATATACGACGTCTTTTTCGTCGTCAACCACCATTACTTTGGCCATAGGTCTCCCATGATCGCGGCTGCCGGAAGGCTGAACGCCGGCCGGCCCTTTAACGCTTTATTTTAACAAGAAATACGCGAAGTTTACAAGGCTATGCCGGTGCCGCATCAGGAGCTATGCTCATCGGCGGCCAAGGCGATGTTTGGGTGGGACGCGGAAGGGAAGCGCGCGCCGGCGAAGGACCGCAGCCAGGAGATCATCTCCCCCACGTTGGCCCCGTTGAGCTTATCGGCGTAACAGAGCTCGGCGCTCCTGCGCAGGGCTATACGCAGCGCGGCCTCTTTATGCACCGGGCGCCCGTAAACGCGTGCCTCCAGCAGCCTGTCGTTCACGCTGTCGAGGGAGGCTCCGGCGGGGCAGAAAACCCCGCGCGCCCTGCAGAGCCGGCGCAGCAGGTCCTCCAACACCTCGCCGGCCATTACGGCCGCGGAAAGGTAGTGTCCGCGGGCGGCCAGCGCTTCGGCGCGGGCCAGGCGGTCCTCCACTATGTCGGAGGCGAACGCGGTGCGGGGCGCCGGCGGCGGCGAGCGGAACTCGGCGGCCGCCCGCCTCATCGTGTCCAGGAAAAAGGAGAAGACCGACCCCGGCGCGCGGCCAGCAAGGTCCTCCTCGGCGGACAGCAGCTCGGCGTAATGCGGGCTGTCGGCCCCGAAGGCCTCCAGCAGCAGCCGCAGGCAGGCCTGCTTCCAACGCATGTACCCGGTATTCAGGCGGGAATAGCGGTACCAGCGGTACTTGTAACCGTTCAGGAAATCGGCGCGGAAGCCCTCGCCTTCTTCTATCAGTTCTTTAAATCTTTCCTGCATAGCCGGCGGGCGGGCCCCGTACGGAGCCGCCGGAGGAAAATATACCATAAATCCCCCCCGCGCCGGCAGCTGCCCGGCGGCCTTTGCGCCCGGGCCGCAAAAATGTAGAATGGAAGCGGAATATTCTACGGAGGCGACCATGGCTATTGAAAGAACTCTGGTACTCATTAAACCCGACGGCATGCAGCGGCATCTCGCGGGCCTGTCGATAGACAGGCTGGAGAACACCCACATGGAGCTGGTCGGCGCCAAGATAGCCGTGGTCACCGACAAGCTGGCGCGCGAGCATTACGCGCTGCTCGAGGGCGTGGGCCCCTTCAAGGACAAGAAACTCTTCGAACACCTGATAAATTTCATAAAGGGCGAGTACCACGGCGACCCCAGGCGCCGCGTGATGGCGCTGGTCTACCAGGGCGATAACGCCGTGAAGAACATCCGCGCCGCCGTAGGCCTCACCAATCCCGAGGAAGCGTCCCCCGACACCATCCGCGGCGCCTTCGGCCGCATCTGCCACAAGCACGGCTACTTCGAGAACGTGGTGCACGCCTCAGGCAACGTGGAAGAAGCCGCCCGGGAAATAAACATCTGGTTCAAACCCGGAGAGATAATAGAGTAGGTTCGGGAAGAATGATGAGATCCGTATTCCTCACAGGGGCCGCCGCCGTATCGCTCTTCCTGGCCCTGAGCGCCCTGCCGGTCCACGCCGCCCCGGAGCGCGAGGAGGAACGCGTAACCCTGACCACCGAGGACGGCTGGAACCTGAGCGGCCGCTGGCTCAAGGCCGCCGGCGACGCCCCCACGCTCGTCCTTATCCATACCCAGAAGAGCGACCTGACCGAATGGGAGCCGCTCTTCAAGCCCCTCAAGCGTTACGGCTTCGGCTACCTGGCCTTCGACCTGCGCGGCCACGGCAACAGCTTCGTCACCCCCTCCGGGTCCACCGCCACCTGGCGCGCCTTCAGCGTGGACGGCCAGGATAACGAATTCAACAAGATGCTCAGGGACGTGGAGGCGGCCATCGCCTTTCTTTCCACCAACTCGGTCTCCGGGGCCCAGACGGTGCTGGCCGGCTCCGTGCTGGGCGCCAACCTCGCCATAAAGGCGGCGGCCATACACCCCGAGATCTCCATGGTCATAGCCGTTTCCCCGGTGCTGAACGTGAACTCGGTCCTTTCCGTGAACCCGCTGCGCGCCTACGGGCAGCGCCCCATACTGCTGATAGCCGGCGCCGACAGGGCCCGTCAGTACGCCGAATTCCAGATCCTCAACCACACCGCCCAGATAACCTGCGGCAAGCGCAACGTCACCGTCATGGTCGAAGCCAAGGGCTTCGGTCCGGGCCTGGTCAACAAGTACAACGCCAGGCGCGTGCTGGACTGGGTAAAGAACCCGCGCCTGCCGGACATAGTAGAGCTTTCCACCGCCGCCGCCACGGGCCTGGAGCCCGGCACCACGGAGCAGACCGGCGCGCCCCTGGAAGAGAATGCTCCCGTTTCGGAATTCCCACAGGATTAAATCTCATGAAAAAGAACGACGTCTTCGCCCGGTACTCCCGACTCCCCACGGAGCAGAACAACCCCCGCACCCGCGACCTGGACCGGGTCACCCTGCGCCGGGTCCTCGAAAAACTGAATCATGAGGACACCCTTGTCCCCCGGGCCGTCGCGGCCGCCATCCCGCAGATAGAGAAGGCCGCCCGCGCGGTTTCCAAAAGCTACCTGGCCGGGCGCAGGATCTTCTTCATAGGCGCCGGCACCAGCGGCCGGCTCGGCGTGCTGGAAGCCGCCGAGATCCCCCCCACTTACGGCGTGGACCCGGAAGTTTTCACGGCGCTCATGGCCGGCGGGGACAGCGCGGTCTTTCACTCCAAGGAAGGCGCCGAGGACGTTTTCGAGAACGGCAGGAAGGAGATAGCCCGCCTGGTGCGCCGCGGCGACGCGGTGGTGGGCATAGCCGCCAGCGGCATCACCCCGTACGTGCAGGGCGGCCTGGCCGCGGGCAAGCGCGCCGGCGCCGTGACCATCCTCATAACCTGCAACCCGCGCGAACGCTCCAAAGAGGCCGCCATCCGCGTGGCCATGGACGTGGGCCCCGAACCCGTCTCGGGCTCCACCCGCATGAAGTCCGGCACCGCCACCAAGCTCGCTCTCAACATGCTCTCCACCGCCTCCATGGTGATCTCCGGCAAGGTTTACCGCAACTGGATGGTGGACGTGAAGACCACCTCCAAAAAACTGGTGCTCCGCGCCGAGCGCATTACCGCCACCGTCGGCGAAGTGACGCAGCAGGAGGCCCGCCGCCTGCTGGATCTCACCGGCAACGACGTTAAGACCGCCATCGTCATGGCGCGCCTGGGCGTCGGCCGCGCCGAAGCCGAAGCCCGCATCCGCAAGGCGGGCGGCTTCCTCAAGCGCATCCTGGGCTGATCATGCTGAAGGTCCTGGCCTCGCTGCGCCTTTTTTTCTTCCTCTGCCTGCTCCTGGCGGCGGCTTTCCTGTATCAGACGCTCTTCAACCGCGGAGCCCCGGTGTACGGCTCCTGGTGGTTCGCCGGGCTGGGCGCGCTGGCGGCCGCCAATATCGCCGCCTGCTCGCTGAGCCGCCGCGGCGCGAGCGCCCACTATCTGCTCATCCACGCCGGCCTGGTGGTGGTCATAGCCGGCGCTTTCGTCACCCGGGCCTTCCGGTTCGAGGGCGAGCTGCCGCTGCGCGCCGGCCAGGAGTCGGACCTCGCCTATTCCGGCCGGGACACGTACAAACTTCCGTTCAGCGTAAAACTGGAAGATTTCAAGCTGGAGTATTACCGCGAGCCGCTCGGCGTGATCACCGTGGAGGACGCCGGGGGCCGGCGGGACCTTTACGCGGTGGAAGGCGCCTCGCTGACCCTGCCTTCGGCCAGACTAAAAGTGCTCAAACTCGCCCGCGACTTCGGCGTGACGGCCCGCGGCGAGACCGCCGAAAAATCCCCCTACTGGTTCAATCCCGCGGCCCGCCTGGAGATAACCGCCGCCGGGAAGACGCGCCGGCTCTGGTTCTTCGCCAACTTCCCGGGCATGCACGGCGAGGACCTGCCCTTGCGCGTCACCTACGCCCTGGAGCAGGCGGAAATAAAGAATTTCACCAGCACCGTGCAGGTGCGCGGCCGCGCCGGGACCGTGACGCGCGCCGAGATCTCCGTGAACAAGCCGCTGCGCGTGAACGGCTACACCCTCTACCAGACCAGCTACGACCCCGCCGACGCCCGCTACACCCTGCTGACCGTCACCAGGGACCGCGGGGCCTGGGTGGTTTTCGCCGGCTTCTCCATACTTCTCCTGGGAGTGCTCCTATGGCTGCGCAAATGATCCTCTTCAACCTGGCCTTCGGCCTGACCCTCGCCGCGCTGGCCTCGTGGACGGCGTCCTACCTGGCCGCCAGGCCCCTGCTCGGGCGCGCCGGAAAGACCGCGCTGGGCCTGGCCTGGCTGGCCCTCACCGCCGGGCTGACCCTGCTCTGGGTCCGCCTGGGAAGGCCCCCGCTCTCCAACCAGTACGAGTCCCTGCTGACCCTGCTCTGGTTCATCTACCCTTTCGCTTTCTATTTCAGCCGCCGTACCGGCCGGCCTGAGATACTGCCCGCCGGCGCGCTGGCTGCCGCCCTGCTTTTCGGCCTCGCGGCGCTCATGGACAGGACCGCCCGCCCGCTGATGCCCGCCCTCCGTTCGGATTGGCTCGTGATCCACGTGCTCTCGTCCATGGCCGCCTACGCCGCCTTCGCCCTGGCCGCCGCCGGCGCCGCTTGGGCCCTGCTCAGGGGTCTGTCGGAAGACCTCGAAGATTTCCTGCTGCGGCTGACTAAGACCGGCTTCGCCTTCCTTACGCTCGGCATCGCCACCGGTTCGGTCTGGGCGGAGAGCGCCTGGGGCTCGTGGTGGAGCTGGGACCCCAAGGAGACCTGGTCGCTGCTCACCTGGCTGGGCTACGCCGCGGCCCTGCACCTGCGCCGCAAGGGAATTCGAGGCACCAAATTTGGCATAATACTGCTCGTCTGCTTCGGGCTGGTACTGTTCACTTATTTCGGGGTGAACTTCCTGCTGTCGGGCCTGCACAGCTACGCTTAAAAGATGAAGCACCTGAAAGAAAAACTCCTGGCGTTCGCCGCCCCCCGCAAGGCCGTCCTGATAAAGGCGGCCATAGCCGCCGGCGCGGCGGGCTTCGGCGCGTTCTTTCTGCTGTTCGGGCCTCCCCACCTTATAGAACTGACGGAAACCCCCAAGTTCTGCGGCTCCTGCCATTCTATGTACCCCCAGCACGACGCCTGGGAGCATTCGGCGCACCGGCGGGCCCGCTGCATAGACTGCCATCTGCCCAACGACAATCCGGTCAACCATTATTTCTGGAAGAGCATAGACGGCAACAAGGACGTCTTTTACGAATTCTCGGGCCTGCGCGAGCACGACGAGATAAAGCTTTCCCCCCACGGGCACAAGGTACTGCAGGGCAACTGCATCCGCTGCCACGAGGGGATGGTCACCCACGTAGACAAGAAGCGGGCCTGCATAGACTGCCACCGCACCGTAGGACACAAGCGGCAGGGCGCGCTCGCCGTCAGATAAGAGAGGAACGACATGAAAAAAATACTTTTAGCCGCGCCGCTGCTCCTGCTGCTGGCCGCCTGCGACAAGAGCGCGGACCCCATAAAGGTGACCGAACTCAAGCCCGGCGAGTACGAGCCCAAGGAATGGGCGAAGAACTGGCCGCTGGAGCACGAGGGCTGGGAAGCTACCGCCAACCCCACCCCGGCCGGCAAGAGCTACTACAAGAAGGGCTGGGACACCGACGGCAAGATCTACGACAAGCTTTCCGAGTTCCCTTACATGCCGCTGCTGTTCAACGGCTGGGGCTTCGGCATAGAATACAACGAGCCGCGCGGCCACATGTGGATGCTGACCGACGTGCTGGACGTGGACCCGGCCCGCCGCAAGGCCGGCGGCGCCTGCCTGACCTGCAAGACGCCGTACGCGCAGGAACTCCAGGAGAAGCACGGCAAGGATTACTTCTCCAAGCCTTTCGACGAGATCCACGCCCTGATCCCCAAGAACCACCGCGAGCTGGGCGCGGCGTGCATCACCTGCCACGACCCGGCCGACGCCTCGCTGAAGATAAAGAACGAGTTCACCCTGGGCCGCGCGCTCAAGGATATGGGCGTGGACACGGCCAAGCTCACCAACCAGGACATGCGCAGCCTCGTCTGCGCCCAGTGCCACGTGACTTACGTGATCCCCAAGGATAAGGACATGAAGTCCACCGGCGTCTTCTTCCCCTGGCAGAACTCCAGGTACGGCCGCATCGCCATAGAGGACATAATAAAGAGGATAAAGAGCGACCCCGCCCACCTGGAGTGGACGCAGGCCGTGACCGGTTTCAAACTGGGCTTCCTGCGCCACCCCGAGTTCGAACTGTTCTCCAACGACAGCACCCACTGGAAGGCCGGCCTCGCCTGCGCCGACTGCCACATGCCTTACACCCGCGCCGGCTCCAAGAAGATCTCCGACCACCGGGTGATGAGCCCGCTGAAGAACGGGATGAAAGCCTGCATCCAGTGCCACACCGAGGGCGAGGAGTGGCTGACGCAGCGGGTGAAATCCATACAGGACCGCACCGCCTCGCTGCAGCTGCGGGCCGGCTTCGCCACGGCCGCCGCGGCTAAACTGTTCGAAAGGGCCAACGGCGCCGCCAAAGCGGGGCGCAAGGTGGACCAGGACCTTTACTCCCAGGCCCGGGAATATTACGAGGAGGCGTTCTACCGCGTCACCTTCATAGGCGCGGAGAACTCCATGGGCTTCCATAACCCGCCCGAAACCCTGCGCGTGCTGGGCGACGCGGCCTACTTCGCCGGCAAGTCCGAGGCGCTGCTGCGCCAGGCGCTGGCCCAGGCCGGTGTTCCCGCCCCCGCCAAACTGGACCTGGAACTGGACAAGTACCTGGCCAACCGCGGCAAGAAGAAGCTGAACTTCGACCGCACCGTGGAAATAAAGGACCCCTTCAAGACCCAGGCCAGGTTCTGACCCGGGCCGGGACAATAAAAAGACCCGCGCGGACGGCGCGGGTCTTTTTATTTTATGGTGCGCTCAATATCCGCCGTAAAGCGCCAGCAGCAGTTCCTCGTGGGCCTTGTCTATGGCTGAACCCGAAGCCGAATAATTGTTCATGATGGACGTGAAGGCCAGCGTCCGGCCCTTTTTGGTCCTCAGGTAGCCGGTATAGGACCGCACACCGTTAAGGGACCCGGATTTGAGCCGCAGGTTCTTCTCCAGCTGGGTGCCCTTGCCCAGGCCACGCACGTGGCCGGTGGCGTCGGGGTCGCCGGGGAACACCAGCGAGTCGTAGAACTCCGGAAAATAGCTCTTCTTATATACGGCGCGCAGCAGGGCGGTAAAGGTCTCGGCCTTGGCCGTATCCCTGGAGGAAAGCCCGCAGGCGTCCTCCACGTCCAGCTCGGAAACGTCCACGCCGGCCCCGGCGAGGAAGGCTTTTACCGCCGCGGCCCCGGCCGAGGGCGAGCCGCCGCCCAGCTGCCGCAGCAGCAGTTCCGCGTAGAGGTTGAAGCTGCGCTTGTTGGTCACCCGCACCACGCTTTTGAGCGGCACGGCCGGCGCCTCGGCGAGCCGCAGGGCCCCGGCCGGCATGGCGCCTTTGCGGGCCTTCTTATTGGAATTTATCCCGGCCTTGGCCAGGTAGTAGCTGAAGCTCTGGGCCGCGAAAAGGGCCGGGTCGGGCAGGGCGCCTTTTATGGCGAACTCGGCGGGACCTTTGGGGATAGAGCCGCGCAGCACCGCCTGGTACTGCCCGGGGAAAGCGAAGATGTAGCCGTTATCTCCGGAGCCGGCGGGGCCGGTCTTCATGCCGTTCTCGAATTTGAGGCCGTCGATATACGGCTCCGTGCGCAGCACGGCCGCCTCGCCGCCTTCCTGCTCGGCCGGCTTGAAGAAAAGTTTATACAGCCCGTCGTTGACGGTGAGGGCGGAAGGCTGGGCGGCGTAATAGTTGCCGATATCCTCCCAGGCCCAGGAGCCCGGCTGCACGCTCTCGAAAGCGGTCTCGTCCCCCACCACGGCACCGTTGATGACGTTTATCCCCGCGGCCTTCAGGGCGGCGGCCCAGCCCCTGAAGACCTCATAGAGCGGGGCGGCGTCCTTCAGCAGCTGCGACCCCAGCGAAGGGTCGCCGGAGCCTTTGACGTAAACGTTCCCGTTGAGGAAGCCGTTGTCGATCTTGCCGTCGTAATAAAGCCCCGTGGGGAAAGTCCGCCCGGGGCCGAACTTGTCGAGGGCGGCCGCGGCCACGAGCACCTTCATGATGCTGGCGGGGACCAGGTTAAGCGACGGGTTCCGCTCGGCCACGGCCTTGCCGGTCTGGACGTCGCGCACGCTCAGGCCCCAGGAGGCGTTGCGGATGCCGGGCGCGGCGGCCAGCTGTTTTATCTTGGCATCCGCCGGGCCGGCGCGCAGCGTTCCGGTTCCGGCCAGGAAAAAGAGGAGGGCGAGGCAGGTTTTCATTGGGAAAGTATACTAAAAATGATAAATTATGCCTCTATGAAACTGCTGCCCGCCCTGCTGCTCCTGCTGCTGCCCGCCTTCGCCGCCGCCGAAGAGGCGCCGGAAAAGAAAACCACGGTGGAGATAGAGCTGGACCCGTACTATTCGGCGGTAGGCGTATATAACAGCCTCACCGGCAAACCCATCCCCCACCTCCAGGTGGATTCGGAACTAGAGATCTACCGGGAGCTCATCAGCAAGTTCTACCAGCCCCGCACGCTCATAGTGGAGGCCAGCCTGAACCCGCTGCCCTACGCCGGCACGCTCATCCGCCGCCACCAACCGGGCTTCTACGGGGACATGCAGTGGTCAAGCAACTTCAACGCGGTGCAGGCCGTCACGGCCGGCTTCGAGGAACCCTGGGCGCTGTCCCTCTTCCTCGGCAACGTAGTCTCTTTCGACACCATCAACAAGTCCTTCCAGGGCAAGCGCAACGGCTACTCGGGCGTGCTGGTGGACCTGGGCACGCACCATATAAAGGATAACGTACTCATCCGCGACAACTGGGTGCAGATGGAAGGAAAGCTGAAAGGCGAGCAGATCCTGGCCGACCGCAGCCTGCGCTGGAGCTTCCGCGGCGGCGCCAAGTTCCACGGGGACCGGCACATAGCGGACTCGTTCTTCGTGGGGTTCCGCCGCAGCCGCACCGACTTCAAACCCAAAGGCTCCACTTCTTTCTGGCTGCACAACAGCGGCTTCGAATATGTCTCCGACTTCTCCCAGAAGAAGCTGGAGCCGCTGCGGCATTACCTGGTGGTGGATAAGAAATTCCCGGCCAAGAATTCCCGCGTGGCCTTCACACTGGGACTCGGCTTCGTCTGGACCGCCGACAAAAAATATTCCGGCCCGCTGTCCAACAGCGCCGCCGGAACGAAAACCTCCAACAGCTTCCAGTTCATCCTGCGCCCCAACCTGGAGTTCTAAACCAAAGATCCGTCGGCGTCCTGGCTCCGAGCGACTTTGGGGAGGGGGGTGCCCATGGCGCAGCCATGGGCACTGCAGTGCCTCAGGCCCGAAGGGCCTGAGGGGAACCGCGCAACGGTTCCCTCTTCCAGGAGCGAGGGGCCAGGATGGCGACGGATCCTACTTCCTGCTGTAACGCCCGCTTTTCATGGAATCGAAAGCGGCGACTTCCGCTTTTGTCAGGAAGCGCGGGGTCAGCTTCAGGCCCGCCATGCAGTCCAGAATATAGAACAGCGCCGTCAGCACCTCGTTCCCGGCGGGCCCGCAGCGCCCTTCCAGCTCCGGGGCGCCGCAGTACAGGGCGTGGTCCGGGGACAGCACGTTCTCCAGCATGAAAGTTTTGCCGTAATGCGCCAGCCGCCCCGCGTTGTAGGCGGACAGGCCTTGCGCCGGTTCCACGCGCGGGTAAGCCGGGAGAGAAAGCCCGCGGCGGATGGTGTCGTTCACGCGCTCGTTGAGCTCCAGCGCCCCCTCCACCCCGGCGTGGGCCGCCGCCAGGCCGTGATTGGCCAGGAAGAAGACCTGCGGCCCCGAAGCGCGGGCCCTTTCGTTCACGGCCGAGCAGAGCTGCGGCCCCGGCGACCTGTAGGAAATGAACTCCGCCGAAGGAAAAAGCCGGCGGCCGATCTCGTGTCCCTCAACGCTCATGTTGAGGATATTGGCATAAACCGAATGCGTGTGAATGACCACGGTATTGAGCAGGGCGTGGAACCCGGTCTCGATAGAAGGCTTGGCAGGCGGCACGCCTTTCAGCGGCAGGGCCTGCGCGCAGATGAAATCGGAGAAAGAAGTCTCGTCGCCGGGCCCGGCGGCGATGCGGCGCCTGATATTGCCGTAATTGACCAGGGCGTATCCGGAGGCCGGGGTGACGTCCTTCAACTGCGCGCCGGACGCCTTTATCAGCATCCGCTCGGCGCCGAGCTTCACCGACACGTTCCCGCCGCCGCCCTGCGTGAGGTCCGGCCGGCAGCCGGCGGCCCGCGCGGCCTTCGCAAGGAGTTCGGGAGCCTTGTCCAGCGAGGGATCAAAGGACATTATTTCTTGGCCCTCGGGTGCGCCTTGTCGTAAACTTCCTTCAGGCGCTCCAGCGAAACGTGGGTATAGATCTCGGTGGTCTGCAGGTTCTTATGCCCCAGCATCTCCTGCACCGACTTCAGGTCGCAGCCGCGGTCGAGCAGGTGGGTGGCGAAGGAATGGCGCACCGAATGCGGGTTCATGGGCCGGGCGAAACGCGCGCGCTTGGCCATTTTCTTGAATACCAGCGCTATGCCGGATCCGGTCAGGCGGCCGTTCTTGTGGTTGAGGAACAGGGGCTGGGCGTGGGCCAGAGGCTTGGGCCGGGTATTGAGATAGGCGCGGATGGCCGAAAGCGCCTTGTCCCCCACCGGGATCAGCCGCTCGCGCGAGCCCTTGCCCATGACGCGCACGAAGCCGGAGAACAGGTCCAGGTCTCCCACGTTCAGGCCGGCGGCCTCGGAGCGCCGCAGGCCGCTGGAATAGACCAGTTCGAACAGGGCGTAGTCCCGCAGGGCGAAATAGTAAGTGTTATCCTGGGCTTCCACCTGCTCGGGCAGGTTATAGTCCTGGAGCTTGCCCACCTCCCCCTCGGTGAGGAAGCGCGGCAGGCGCTTCTCCTTTTTGGGGATGGTGATAAGGTCGAAGGGGTCCGTCTCCAGCTGGCCGGTTTCAAGCAGGTAGGCGATAAAAGAACGCACGGCGGAGATCTTGCGCAGCAGGGTATTGCGGGAAACCTTCCGTTCGCTTATATGGGCGATATAGCCGCGCATCAGGAGGCGGTCCAGGACGGCCCCGCCCTTATTGGCCGCCGCGTACGCCAGGAATTCCCCCAGGTCGAACTGGTAGGCCTTGATGGTGTTGCGCGAGAAATTGCGCTGCGCCTTGAGATGCAGCAGGAAGCGTTCCACGAGCAGTTTCATCAGTACAATTCTAGCAAGTTGGGGGCACCTTTAGGCCGGCCGCGGCTTGGGCCTTTTGGCCCTTTCCGTCCGGCGCCGATTCTGTATAATATCTCATGGCCTCGGAGGGCCTTTTATAGCATGCGCCATATCAAACGCCTCCTTTTAATATTAGCCGTACCCCTACTCTTTACCCGCCCCGCCGCCGGCGCCCCGCGCGCCGAGGAGCAGCTGAAAGCCGGAGCCATCTCCGACGTTCCGGCGATTCCCCTGCCCTACCGGGTCTCCGCCGCCGCCCAGGCGGATTGGAAGGCCGCGACGGCCAGGTATTCCAGCAAGGTCTTTACCCCCCCTCCCCAGCGCAGGCTGGACGGCCCCGGCAGCGAACTCATCATGCTGCAGGGTTTTCACTGGTACGCGGACGACTACTGGCAGAAACCGCCCCGCGGCTGGTGGGGAGAGCTCTCCCGCAAGGCCCCGGAAATAGGCGCGGCCGGGTTCGACCTGGTCTGGTTCCCGCCCGTGTCGGTGGGCAGCTATTATCCCAGGGAGTGGTACAACCTGGATTCCCAGTGGGGCAAAAAAGAAGTCCTCATGGAAGCGGTAAAGTCCATGCACAAGGCCGGCGTGAAGGTACTGGCCGACATAGTGCTCAACCACCGCAACGGCTCCACCAACTGGCTCGATTTCAAGAACCCCGACTGGCCGTCCAACGCCATAGTCAATAACGACGAGGTCTGGGCCCAGCCCTCCTATGCGGCCCTGCCGCGCTCGCTTTACGGTGACGAAGGTCAGGGCGACTTCGGCTGCCGCGACCTGGACCACCGCGACCCGCTGGTACAGGAGGATTCCAGGATCTTCATGCGCTGGCTAAAGCACACCGTCGGTTTCGACGGGTGGCGCTACGACATGGTGAAGGGCTACGCCCCCTCCCACATAGAGGACTACAACACCGCCTCGAGCCCGGCTTTCACGGTAGGGGAATATTACGACACCGACCGCCAGCAGATAGTCGGCTGGATAGACGGCACTGATTCCTCCGCCGGCAAGGCCAACGCCTCCACGGCCTTCGATTTCACGCAGCGCTACGCCCTGGTGGGCGCGGTAGAGAGCGAGCGCTACGAACTGCTCAACGACAACGGCCGCCCCTCCGGCGTGATAGGCTGGTGGCCGGCCAAGGCCGTGACCTACGTGGAGAGCCACGACACCTCCCCGCGCGACCCCAACTTCATCCAGAACGCCTCCCAGGAATACAAAACGCAGCGGCTCATGGGCTACGCCTATATCCTTACCCACCCCGGCATTCCCTGCGTATTCTGGCCGCATTTCTTCGACTGGGGCCCGGCGGCCCGCGAAGCCATTTCGAAACTGGTCCTTCTGCGCCGCTCCGCCGGCGTGACCTCCACCAGCTCCATGCAGATCCTCGCGGCCGCCAACGGCCTGTACGCCGCCACCGTGGCCGGCAAGCACAAACAGCTGGTGGTGAAGCTGGGCAAGAACTGGGGCTGGACCCCCGGCGACGGCTGGGCCCTGGAGGCCAGCGGCGAGCGCTACGCCGTATGGAGCCGCCCCATAAAGTAGCCGCGAGCCGGCAAATAAAAAACCCGGGCCGTTAAGCCCGGGTTTTTTTGCGCCTTAGCGGCTTCAGGAAGGTTTATTCCTGGAGGCGATCAGCTTCTCCACTTCTTCGGGCGTGGGCTGCTCTATGTTGCGGCACTTGGGAAAGCCCGAGCAGGCCAGGAAGTAGCCGCGCGCGCTCTTACGGAGCAGCATGGCGTTCTTGTTGCACTTGGTGCAGGTCTTCTCGGTCTTGATGGGGGCGAAGTATTCCTGCTTGTTGCCTTCCTTGTCGAGCGGCACCTTGCCCTTACACTTGGGGAAGCGCGAGCAGGAGAGGTACTTGCCGAAGCGGCTCTCGCGCTGCACCATGGGCGATAGGCACAGCGGGCACTTCTCATTGGTCTTTATGACGTTAGGGCGCGAGCGCGTCATATCCTTCTCAGCGGTAGCCAGCTCTTCGGAGAAAGGCCCGTAGAACTCGCCCATGAACTTCACCCAGTCCATGTTGCCGTCGGCGATATCGTCGAGTTTGTCCTCTATGGAGGCCGTGTAGGAGATCTCCATGATATCCTTGAAGAAGTCTTTGAGCTTTTCGGTCACCAGGGCGCCGAGCTCGGTGATGAGCAGTTTGCGGTCCTTCTCGCGGTTGATGTAGCCGCGGTCAATGATGTTCTTTATGATGACGGCGTAGGTGGAAGGCCGGCCGATGCCGTGCTTTTCCAGCGTCTTTATGATGCTGGCTTCGTTGTAGTTCGGCGGCGGGCTGGTCTTGTGCGACTTGGTGGAGATATCCTTGAGGATCACCACGTCGCCTTCTTTCAGCGGCGGAAGCGCCATGGAGCCTTCCTCGTCCTCGCCGGCCACTTCCTCCTCTTTCTCTTCCATGTAGATCTTCAGGTAGCCCTCGAACTTCACGGTGCGGCCGCTGGTGCGCAGCACGGCGCGGCCCTTCGAGTCTCCTGACGAAGAAGGAGCGGAGGAATCAACTTGTCCTCCGGACCCGTCCGAGAATTCCACGGAGAGCGAGTCGAAGATGGCTTCTTCCATCTGGCTGGCCATGAAGCGGCGCCAGATCAGATCGTAGAGCTTGGCCTGGTCGGGGTTGAGGAACTTAGCCATCTCCTCGGGCCGCTTGTAGGCGGACGTGGGGTGGATGGCTTCGTGGGCTTCCTGCGCGCCCTTCACCTTCTTGAGATAGGTGGGCGGCTTGGCCGGGCAGAATTCCTTGCCGTAGGTCTTGGTGATGAACTCGGCGGCTTCTTTCTGCATGTCGGCCGACACGTTGAACGAGTCGGTACGCATGTAGGTGATGAGGCCGGAGCGCTCGCCTTCCAGTTCCACGCCTTCGTAGAGGCTCTGGGCCACCTTCATGGTGCGGTCCGAGGAGAAGCCGAGCTTGTTGTAGGCGTCCTGCTGCAGGGTGCTGGTGATGAACGGCGGCTTGGGCTTCTGACGCACGGCCTTGGCGTCCACCTTGGAGACGGTCAGCTTGGAGTTGCGCAGGTAGGTGCCGGCCTCCACGGTGTCCTCTATCTTCTTGAAGACGGAGGTCTTGTAGCGGTAGTCCTCGGCGAAGAGCTTGAGCAGGATGGTCTGCTCCACGGCGGCGCCTTCCCAGCGCACCAATTTGGAGTCGAAGTCCTTGGAGTCGCCCTTGGCGAGCTTGGCGTAAACGGTGTAATAGTCCTCTTCCTTGAAGGCCGCTATTTCCTTGGCCCTCTCGGCTATGAGGCGCACGGTCACGCTCTGCACGCGCCCGGCGGACAGGCCGCTCTTGATCTTGCTCCAAAGCAGCGGCGAGAGCTTGTAGCCCACTATGCGGTCTATGATGCGGCGGCTCTGCTGGGCGTTCACCAGCGCCATGTCCAGGTCGCGCGGGGTCTTGAGCGACTCCGCTATGGCGGTCTTGGTGATCTCGTGGAAGCTGATGCGCTTGAACGGCACGTCCGCCTTGATGGCCTCGCGCAGGTGCCAGCTGATGGCCTCGCCTTCGCGGTCAGGGTCGGTGGCCAGGTAGATCACGTCCGCGTTCTTGGCGATCATGTTCAGTTCGGCTATGATCTTCTTGGCGCGCTCCACCAGCACGTACTTGGGCGTGAACTTGTCCTTCACGTCCACGCCAAGTTCGTCCTTGGGCAGGTCGCGCACGTGTCCGAAAGAACTGCGCACTATAAAATCTGCGTCCAGGAAGCGGCTTATGGTCTTCTCCTTGGTAGGAGACTCGACTATCACCAGGTGGCGCTTGCCTTTGGATTTAACGGGTTTGGGTGTTTTTTCAGCCATAATAGATATCAATAATATTATATTTTATCCTTATAAGGCAAAAAGCCGCGCAAGGATCCCCCCGATTTACGCCGAAAGAGGGGCTCCAAGGCCGCCTTTCAGACCGCGCGGCAGTAACGCCCGCCGCGGGACATCAGGGAGCCTGCGGCCTCCAGTTCGAACAGCGCCGCCGCGGCCCGCTGCACTGGCCAGCCGAGTTTAAGCGTCACCTCGTCGGCGGTCAGCCCCCCTTCATCGGCGGCGATCTCCTTAAAGGCCAGCAGGGCGTCCCCGGAAAGTCCGCGCAGCAGCGCCTCGGCCGGACTTTTAGCTCCGCCCCGCCGCGGCGTTTTCAGCCCGAAGAGGTAGTCGGGCGGGAAGCAGGCGATTATATCCTCGGCGTTCTCGGCCGGATACGCTCCGTTCTTTATGTAATAGTTGGGGCCGCGGCTCACCGGGGAATCCACCGGGCCCGGCACCGCCAGCACTTCACGCCCCTGCTCCAGCGCGAACCGCGCCGTTATCAGCGCGCCGGACTCGAAGCCGCCCTCCACCACCACCGTGGCCAGCGACAAGCCGGAAATGATCCTGTTGCGCCTGGGAAAATGGCTGGGGAAGGCCTGCATCTCCATGGGGAATTCGGAAACAAGCGCGCCGCCGGTCTCCACGATCTTCCCGGCCAGCCGCGCGTTCTCGGAAGGAAAAACAGTGGCGAGGCCCGTACCCAGCGCCGCCCAGGTCACCCCGCCGGCCGCTACCACCGCCTGGTGCGCCGCGGTATCCACCCCTCGCGCCAGCCCGCTTACCACGGCCACTCCCGCCGCGGCCAGCTCGGAGGCCAGGCGCGAGGCCGTCCGCAGGCCGTAAGCCGTGGCCTTGCGCGTGCCCACTATCCCGGCCGCCGGAACGGGCTTGAAGGCCCCCCGCACGTAGAGCACGAGCGGCGGGTCGTAGATCTTTTTCAGTAGTTCAGGGTAGCCCTCGTCGAGGGCGGTGAGCACCTGGACGCCGGCCTTT
>MGTV01000030.1:0-15980 GCA_001799635.1 Elusimicrobia bacterium GWA2_62_23 | reverse complement strand
CCGTAAAGCGCCATCAGGCTCAGCAGCCAGTCGCACCGGTTGCAGGCGAAGAAATTCAGGCGCACCCGCGCCAACTTCTCCGCCTCCGCTCCCCCCTTCATAACCCCACCCCCCGCGCGCTATTTCTTCTTTACCACGTACCCCTTGTAAATGCCGGTGACGGAGTCCACCACCCTCGCCCTCACGTCATCGCCGTCCACGGTCACCACCTCGAGCGTACCGGCACGCTGCACCTCGAGGCCCAGTTTTTTACCGTTATCGTCGAAAGCGGTCGCCCCTTTCATGTAGATGGCAAGGTAGTCTCCCCTCTTGACCGGCGCGGAGCCGCCCATGGACACGCGGACCATGGCGCCGCTCATGGAGAGGCTGTCTTCCATGCTGTCATCGTCACCTTTCTCCCGGGCCGTAATTACGCCGTCCTCGCGCCAGCTTTCCGGGACTATCTTCATCCCGGCCGTCCATTCCTTCTGGTGTTCGGGCATCTCTTCCGACAGGTCGTTGCGGTCGTAGGCGGCGAGCGCTTCTTTCAGTTCGGCCGCGGCGGGAGACGCGGGCCGTGGGGCGGAATACGCGGGCTCCTCTTCGGCCGGCTGCGCCACTTCCTGACTGGTCAGGTCGGCTTCTTTCACCGTCTCCCCTTCCCCTATCACCACGGGCTGCCTGGCCGCGGGGCGCAGTTCTTCCGTGATGTCCGGTATTACCAGTTCGCTTTTGGGATGGATGAGGTCCGGGTTGGAAACCACTCCCAGGTTGGCGTTGTAAATGCGGCCCCATTTGAAAGGGTCGCTGTAATATTTGTTGGAAAGGTCCCAGAGCGTATCACCGCCGGAAACGGTATGGGTCTTGGTCACTACAAAACCGGTCTGGCCCTCCGGTTTGCGGATAGGCTCCACGAAAGTCTCGGTACCGGGCGGCGGGGCCTGAACCGGGGAGGCAGCCGGGGCAGCCGGCACGGCGGGAAGAGATTTGGGCGCCGCTTTCTTTACCGCTGCGACCGGCTTAACGGCCGCGGTCTTTTCCACCGGCTTTACCGGCTCGGCTGCCGGCGCGGCTTTTTCCGCGGGCTTTACCGCGGCGACGGCCGGTTTAGCTGCTGCGGCTGCCGGTTTCTTTACGGCTTTCTTTTTGGCAGCCGGCTTCTTAGGCGGTTCCGGCTTGACGGCTTCGGCCGCGGGCTTCGCTTCGGCGGCCGGCTTCTCTTCGGAGGGCATGATTATCTGCGGCTCGTCCCCGGCCTGCGCGGAGCTGGCGCTCCCCGGTTCCGCGGGGATGTCCTCGAGCAGTTTGACCTCCTGCGCCCCGGCCAGGCCGGTCATGACCGCGAATACGGCGGCAAAAACTGACTTTCTCATGTGTTCCTCCGTTCTATCTGATCCCGGCGGGCAACTCGGCCGCCTTGTCCAGCAGCCTGTACTGCACCGCTTCAACCACGTGTTCCTTCTTTATCGAAGCCGCCCCTTCCAGGTCGGCGATGGTCCGTGAAATTTTCAGGATCTTGTCCAGCGAGCGGGCGGAAAAGCCCAGCCTGTTCATGGCCGTCTCCAGCACCGCCGACGCCCCGTCGGGCATGGAGCAATGGCGGCGCAATTCGGCCCCGGACATGAAAGCGTTGGCCCTGGTCCCGCTCCCGAAGCGCCGGCGCTGCAGTTTCATGGCCTTCCAGACCCGCTCAGCCACCGTGCCGGAAGACTCCCCCCGGGGCAGGGCTTCCCAATCCGCGTACCTGACCGCGGAAAGCTGTACGTGCAAATCTATCCGGTCCAGGATCGGCCCGGAGACCCGTGCCCTGTACTTCTGCACCTGCACCGGGGTGCAGGCGCACTCCCTGGAGGGATGGCCGAGATATCCGCAAGGGCAGGGGTTCATGGCCGCCAGCAGCAGGAAACGGGCCGGGTAGGCGACGCTTTCCTTTACGCGCGAAACCGTTACGCGGCAGGCCTCCAGCGGCTCCCTCAGCGCCTCTATGGCGGGCCGGGAAAATTCGGGGAACTCGTCGAGAAAAAGCACCCCGTTATGGGCCAGCGAGACTTCTCCCGGCCTTGGGCTGGAGCCGCCGCCTATCAGGGCGGCGTCGGAAATGGTGTGGTGCGGCTCCCGGAAAGGCCGCTCGCTGACCAGCCGGCCGGCCTTCACCAGGCCGCTGACGGAATAGAGCTTGGTGGTCTCCAGCGACTCGTCGAAAGTCATGGGCGGCAGCAGCGTGGAGAAGCGCTTGGCGAGCATGCTCTTGCCGGCCCCGGGAGGGCCTACCATTATGAGGTTGTGGAAACCGGCCGCGGAAATTTCCAGGGCCCGCTTGGCGAAGGCCTGCCCTTTCACGTCGGAAAGATCGTGGGCGGCGCCGGGCGCGGCGCCGGCGGCTTCGGAGCCGGAGCAGGGCCTGAGTTCGGCCTGGCCGGAAAGCCAGAGGGAGACTTCCTTGAGGCTGCCGGCGGCCAGGCAGGGCACACCGGAAACGGCGGCCTCCGCCTCGTTGCCGGCCGGGACCACCGCCCTGCAGGCGCGGCCTTTAAGCGCCAGCAGCATGGGCAGTACTCCGGCCACGGGCCTCAGGGCCCCGTCCAGCGCCAGCTCTCCTATGAAGAAAGTATCCTCCAGCGCGGCGGGCGGCGCCTTGCCGAATCCCCCCGCGGCGGCCATGACGCCCAGCGCGATGGGCAGGTCGAAGTGGGTGCCCGCCTTCTTGATCTCGGCGGGGGCCAGGTTCACGGTAATGCGCTTGGAAGGAAAGTCGAAGCCGGAGTTGCGCACCGCCGCCACGACGCGGTCCTTGGCCTCTTTGACGGCGGCGTCGGGCAGGCCCACCACGGTATAGGCGGGCAGCCCCGGGGCTATATAAACCTCGGCGCTGACCTCCCTACCGTCTATGCCCTTAAGGCACAGTGTGCGCAGCTTCGACAGCATAAATCCAGTATAGCTGACCAACCCGACAGCGTGCTGTCGGGTTGCGGCCTACCTGGCCTGGCGGCAGATGTCGCCGGACTTGGGCGAACCGCCCGCCGATTTGGTGAACTGGGCCTTGGCGCAATCCCCGGAATCCCCGCAGGCGCCCGTCACTTCGGCGCGGCCCAGGTATTCCTCCACGTGGCCGATGACCAGGTTGGAGCGGGGGTCGCGGATCTCGGAGCCCTGCTTGAAGCAGTCGAGTTTCATTCCTTCGTTGACACCGGAGTCGGCTCCGGCGTTGAGGTAAAGCTGGTCCCCGGCTGCGGCCGCTATCATGCACGACCAGGGCTTCTTGTTGAGCTGGCTGGCTATATTGGTGACAAACTGCACCAGCGCGGCGCGCAGCGCCTCGCCTTCGAGCGTCTCGTCGTAGCCGCCCTTGGTGCCCATGCCGAGGAAGCTGGCCTTGGTGGACTTCGCCATGCCCTTGCCGGAATCGGCCAGGATAACCTGGCCGCTCTGCACGTCTATCAGGCGGATATCCACCGTTACGTCGGCGACCTGGCGTTTGGACTGGGTTATGAGGTAATCGGAGCCGTCCTTCTTTACCCCGAATTGGGATACCGAGCCCACCACTACGGCTTCAAGGCCCATGACCTGGCCTATTTTAGCCACGGTCTGCGGGTCGGTCATGCCCTGCGACTGGAACTTCTGTTCCTCCATCACCTTGTTCAGGCGGTCGCGCTCCACCACTATGAACTTGCCGGATTTAACCAGTTCGGTCACGAGGATGTCCGAGGCGGCGGTGCCGAGGCGGCCCTGGCCGTAGGCGGACTTGTTCTCGAACTCCACCACGCCGATGCGGCGCTTGGGACCTGTGTACCTGGACTCCACCTTTTCGGTCTTGTCCACGCTGACCGCCTGCTGCTGCTTCACCGTCTTGCCGGGATGGCAGGCGGCGGCGAACAGGGCGGCGGCGGCTACGGCTGCGAACTTGAATTTATGCATGATCTCCCTCCGTATTTTCCCTTTACAGCTAAATCTCAGCGGCGGGGCAGGCCGTCCAGCGCCTTCCAGGCGGCGGTTTCGGCTTCCTTCTTGAGCGGCGTCTTGAGGATGTTCTGCACCAGCTTCACCGCCAGCTGCTCCACGAACGCGGCCTTGGCCTCGTCCTGGTTCATGAAAAGTTTAACGTCCTTGCCGGCCCCGTTCCCCTCGTAAAGCGTCTCCCCCGTGGCGGCGGAAACCAGTTTTATCTGCAGTTTAACGGATTTGCGGATGACGAAGCCCAGGTTCTGAAAAGTAAAGTCCTCGACGTTGCCGTAACAGAGCAGGTCCGCGCCCAGCGCCTTGCCTATGGCCTCCGGCTTAACCCCGGGCAGCTGCCCCCCTTCGGAAACCCCCAGCCCGGCCAGTTTGGCGTCCACTTCTCCGGCGGAGAGCGGCGGGTAGCCGCGCTTGCCAAAATTCTCCTGCGCGAGTTTGCGCATCACTTCGGCGGCGTTCATGTCCGTGCTCTGGTTGTCGAAGGGCAGCACGGCCACCCGCGGGTCCGCCGCGGCGCGCAGCGAAGGCGACACCAGGTAGGCCGGTTTTCCGGCGCAGGCCCCCGCCGCAAGCAGGCAGGCGAGCAGGGCCAGGGAACGGGTTTTCATCATGGTTTACCGGGGCATGGAGAACGCGACTTCCTGGGCGCCGGCGCCTTCCGGCTCCAGCCCCAGAGAGTCGCCGCGCAGCACCGAGCTGGCGAATTCCTGCGGGTCCGGCCGGCGGGGCACGGCCAGGAACACGGCCGTCTCCGCGTCGTAGCTGTCCAGGCGCACGCCTTTGGCGTCGAGCTTGAGCAGCTGGGCCTTAAGCTTCTCCACGGTCTCGAGCCCTTCTACGCCGTAAACCTTTATTTTTATCTCCGTTTCCTGCTTGAGCACCCTCGCCGCCCGGGAGGCGGCTTCCTGGGCCAGCAGTTCCCCGGCCTGGGCCAGCGCCTTGGCGAAGGAGGCGGCCTCGGTGGAATCTATGCCGTTGGCCTGGTTGGCGGCCTCAAAGAGCAGCTTGCCGGATACCGCGTCGTAAACTTTCACGGAAGCGTCCGCCCTGGAAGGGTAGAAACCGGTGTTCAGGCCAGCGCCGGCGGCGGCGGCGGAAGCGGAAGCCGAGATCAGCAGATCAGCGCCTGAGACGGCGGCGGCCTCCACCAGCTTCTCTTCGGGGCCGGCGGCCAGCGCGGCGTCGGCGGCGAAAGGGAACTCCTCTATGACGGCGGCCGAGCGCCGGGCGAAAGCCTCGCGGAAAGCCGAAGCGAAAGCCGGGGCGGGGGTCCCGCGCAGTACGAAAGCGGCCTTGGGGCCGGACGCGGCCGGGCCGGTGAGCTTAAGGGAACGCAGCTCTGAAGCCACGCGGCCGTGGGAAACCCAGGCCTTCAGGCGGACCCGGTAATGGGGGCCGTCCTGGCCTTCGGAAATTATCTTATAGCGGGCCACGTACAGGTGGGGATCCTTGAGCAGCGAGCCTTCCAGCGCCGCGTACTTCTCGGCCCTGGTCTCCTCGTCGAGGTAAAGGGCGGCGGCGCGGGCCACGGCGGCGCGCTCGGCGTCCTGCACGGCTCCCGCCCTGGAAGCGGCCAGGTCTTTGGCGTTGAAGGCGTAAGCCCCGTCGGCCTCCAGCACGGCCGGAGGGGCCTTGAAAGAGGACGGAGCTGGAGCGTGGGCGCAGCCGGCCAGCAGCAGGGCGGCGGCTAAAAAGGTATTGGCAGCTAGTTTCATTTGTATCCCCCTGAACGCGGGCCGCCGGGGCCCTATTTGGTCTTATCCACAGGCAAAGCGAAGAAGAACCTGGCGCCGTTGCCCGGCTTGGATTCCACCCAGATCTTTCCGCCGTGCTTCTCCACCACGGATTTCGAGATAGCGAGTCCGAGCCCGGTGCCGGGCACCTGGTTGGCGCTGGCCTTGCCGCGGTAGAACTTGTCGAAAACCATCTTCTGCTCCGCCGGGGGTATCCCCGGGCCGTTATCTTCCACGCAGATTACCACGGCCTCGCCCTTGTCCGCGCCCGTAACGTTCACCTTGGCGCCCTTGCCGGAATACTTTATGGCGTTGATCAGCAGGTTGTCTATCACCTGGCTTATCCAGCGGGTGTCGGCTTTCACATGGGGAAGGGTCTTGGACACGGCGCTGGACAGCGCAACGTCGTTCTCGCGGGCCTTGAGCATCATGGTGGAAACGGAAGAGCGGATTATCTCCGAGAGGTCCACCTTCTGGAACTCCATCTCCACCTTGCCGTTCAGGCGCGACAGGTCCAGCAGGTTGGAGATAAGGTGCGTGAGGCGGTTCACGGACTGGTCGGTGACCGTGAGGAAATTGATCTGCTGCTCGTTGAGCGGCCCCACCTCGCCGCTCAGGATCACCGAGACGAAGCCTTTTATCGTCGTGAGCGGCGTCTTCAGTTCGTGGCTGACGGTGGAGAGGAACTCGTCCTTCATCTTGTTCAGCTGCGCCAGCTCCTGCGCGGTCTTGGAGAGGTTCTCGTACAGGGCGAACATCTCTATGATGATGGCCAGCTCGTCGGCGATGACCGACAGGAACTCCAGCTGGTCGGGGGTGAAGAAATCCTGCCGGCGGCTGCCCACGCGCATCACGCCTATGATGCGGTCGCGCAGGGAGATGGGCACTATCATCAGGGAGTGGATCTCCCAGAGCTTGGCGTAACGGGTGAGCACGTCGGGGTCGTTCTGGGCGTCCGCGGAAATGAAGGGTTTGCGGCTGAGGAAGGTGCGCACCGAAGCGGAAGCGTGGTTGCTGACCGGGATGCTGTAGAGCATGCGGTCCTCGTCGGGGATGCCGTAGGAGCCTGGGCTCACCACCAGTTCCCCCTTGCCCTCGTCGAACAGCAGGCAGGCCACCACGTCGGCCTCCACCATCTTGGCTACGATATTGAGGATGGCGGCGCAGCCGTTCTGGCCGTCCTGGCCGGGGCCCGCGGCCTTGGTCACCACTTCGTAAAGGGCCTTACGCTCCTTGGCGCGCTGGATGAGGCGGGAGCCGGCCACGTCCAGTTCCTTCACCACCGCGCTCACCTCGCTCTTGAGATGCTCGGTCTCCTTGCGCAGGGTGAAGACCTTGTCGGAAACCTTGGAGAGGGAGGAGAGCTGCGCGGTCACGAACCGCAGGTAAGGCTGGGCCGCGTCGAAGGAGGCCGGAGTCGGGGCCCCGAAGACCACCAGGCGCTCGGCGGCGCCGCCGGCCGGGCGGAACGGGCACATCAGGACGGACTTGACGTCGAAAACGGAGAAGAGTTCCTCCACCCCCTGATAGTCGCCGGCCCTAAAATCGTCGAAGCGCAGCAGTTCGCCCTCGGAGGAGCTGCGGTCGAAAGCGCTCCACTTGTAGGCCGTCAGCAGCTTGGGCTCCACCTTGAAGTGCTTCAGGTAGTTCACCAGCTTCCACTGGCCCTGGCCCTTCTCGAAGACCAGCATGGAGCTGTCGGGAAAGACCTTGTGCAGCTTTATGAGGTAGTAGTTGGTGATGTCGCCGTAATGCTCGGGCTGCTCCGGGGCGTAGGCCCGCTCCATGGTCTCCCTGGTAAAGGAGGTGAAATCGGAGAAGCCCTTCTGCGCCTCGCGCAGCCGGCTCTCTATAGGGAGCACCGACCTGAACTTCAGGTACCAGTAGGCGCCGAAAGCGCCCGCGGCGCCCAGCGCGCCGGCGCCGATGATCTCATTAAGCATGCGTCACACCAGGTCCATCAGTATCTTGGCGTAGGCGGCCTTGGACTTCAGCCTGCTCATGGGCAGCCAGGAGCCCTTCACCAGGAAACTGTCCAGTATCTTGAAAGTTATATGCCTGAACTCGGCCTCCTGCGCCCCCAGGGCGGAGGTGGGCTGGGGCCCCAGCACTATGGCCCCGTTGACATTGCGTTCGGTGGCCGTATTGCCGATCTGGAACGGGATGCCGTAGAGTTCGTCAGAGTTGTATTCCTCCACGAAAACCTGGCTCCAGTCGGTATTCAGGCCCAGCTCCTTGGCCCGTTCGTTGAGGGAGTACAGGGCGAATTCCGCCTCCCGGCGCATGCCCTTGGGATAGAAGATGCCCCATTTGAACCAGGCGTCCTTGGCTTTAGGCTGCCAGGAAGCGGCCTGCTGCGCCTCGGGGTCCGTGACCGGCGTGGGGTCCAGGGCCTCGCTCAGGCCCAGCAGCATGTCCAGCAGCTGGGAATGGGTCAGGTTGTTGCTGGAATTGACCAGGAACTTCTCCAGCTTGCGCATGTCCTCCAGGGACTTCACCACGTCGCCGAAAGGCATGAACCCGGCCGCGAAGATGTTGGAGATCTCCTCTTCGGTCAGCTTCACGTCCAGCCCCTGCAGCAGCTGGGAGATTATGGACTTGTAAGCCTGGGCGTTGGGCATCTTCAGGTCCACCATCCAGCCCTGCGTGAACTGGAAGCCCACCGCGTCCTCCAGCCCGGCCAGCGCTTTCGGCGGGAACACGGACGTGACCACGATCTGCTTGTTCTGCGCCACGAAGTCGTTGAGCCACTTGGAGAGGTATTTCTTGTTGGTCTCGGAGACCATCAGCAGGTGCACGTCGTCGATGATCAGCACCTTCGCCTTGGCGAGCATCCCCTCCAGCCAGGGCAGGGCGTTCTCTTTCACGGCCAGCTCTATGCCCTTGGAAAGCTTTATCCCGTCCGTGACGAAGATATTGCTCTGGCCTATGGAGGCCGACAACCCGTAGGAGATGGAGTTGATGAAATGCGTCTTGCCGGTGCCCGGCGTGCCGAACAGCAGCAGCGGGTTATAGATGACGCCGGGGTTCTCGACCACGGCCATGGCGGCCGCGTGCGCGAAGCGGTTATGGGAACCGGCTATCAGCGTCTGGAAACTGTAGGTCGGGATGAGCGGCAGCTCCATTGACCACCTGGCCCGCAGGCGCGAGGAGGCCGAGGGAGAGGCGGACGGCGAGGCGGCGGCCGGGATCCCTGCCGGGGCGGCGGCGGCCGCGGCGGCGGCTTCGTCCTTCCTGGCGCGCCCGGCCTGGGAAGGCAGGCCCATGCTGGGCGGCTTGCCCGAAGGCGTGAGCGGCGGCTGCTGAACCGGGGCTGGAGCGGGCTTCTGCTCCGGCGCGGGCCGGGGCTGTTCTGCGGGCTTGGGTGCGGCCTGGGGAGCGGGGGCAGGAGCGGGCGCCGGAGCCGGCGCGGGAGCGGCGGCGGGCTTGGGCTGCTCGGCCGGCTTGGCGGCGGGCGGCGCCTGCGGCTCCGTTTTAAGCTTGGGCTTCGGGGCGGCGAAGGGGGCGGGTTCGTCCCCGAAGGAATCGGTTTCGGCCGCGGCCGGGGAGCTCAGTTCCGCCATGACGGTCTTCAGTTTCTTCATCGTTTCCATCTCCAGCTTGGAGAGATAAATGATGAAATCGAAGTCGCCGGAAGTCTTTTCCGGACGGGAACAGATGCTGCCCAGGTTCTTGACGATCAGGAAGATGTCCTTCATCTCCCCCTTGATCGCCAGTTTATGCCGGCTGCTGTTCTTCTCGTTAGGCGCCGGCGCCACGTCCCACTTTTTTATCATAAATCCTTACCGGAGTATCAGGTCCATGACCAGGTCCAGCGCGGCGGAATGCGTGAAGCTGGCCGAGTCGTAATGGCGGAAAAAGCCGCCCGAAGAAGTGAAGGTGTTCTCCACCTCATAGATCTTCTCTTGCGGGATGGCGCCCACGCAGATAAGGCCCTGCCCGCCGGCGTCGGTCACGCTCTGCATGATGAAATTGGCGTTCAATTCCGGGGCGCATTCCTGCACGGAGGCGCGCTTGACGAACATGGGCTTTTCGGCCGACTTGAGGCAGATGGCGTCCAGTTCCGAGAGAACGGTGGCGCACAGGGCCTTCTCCTCCGGGGCGTAAAGGAAGCAGAGGGCCCGCACGCGCTCGGCGGGAATGCCTTCCGGCACGGTGCGGCCGGCAAGGCCGGCCAGGTCGCCGGCCTGGGAACGGGAAGTTATGCCGGGAGCGGAGCCGGCCTCGAAGATCACGGTCTTTTCCTCGTCGCCCGAGCCCGAAGGCGGCGGAACCACCAGGGTTTCGTCCCCGGAGGGGGCCGCGCCGGAAATGGCGGCGCTGGCGGATTCCAGCACCAGGCCGGGCTCCGGCCGGCCCACGGAAAGGGTCTCCTCGGCTTTGTCGGCGGGCTGCGCGCTTTCGGAAACGGGGCTGCCCAGGGAAAGTTCCAGGCCTCCGGCGGCGGGGGCCGCCTCAGGCTGCTGAACCTGGGGTTCCAGCTGCAGCGCACCTTCCTGGGGCCCTGCGGCCGCTTGGGCGGCTGTCTCCAACTGCAGGGTTTCCCCCGCGGCGGGCTCGGCCTTAGCCTCAGGCTCCAGCGTAAGACTGCCGAAATCTATTTCAGGGCCGGCGGTCTTTTCCACAGCCGGGGCTTCCTGCGCCGCGGCGGATTCGAGGACGGGCTCGGCGGCCGGCTCCGCCTTCACCTCAGGCTCCAGCGTAAGACTCCCGAAATCTATTTCCGGCCCGGCGGTCTTTTCGGCGGCGGGGACTTCAGGAGCCGCGGCGGGCTGCTCCTCTTCGGGCTTGTTCTCCATGGCTTCCCCCTGCGGCACTGCCGCTTTAAGCTGTTTTTCGAAGTCCGCCAGTTCGTCCGCGGAAGGCTCCGGTTCCGGGGCCTTTTCAGATTCGGGCGCGAAAACCGGTTCCGGCGCCGGCGCGGGGGCCGGCGCGGCGGCCTGCTCCCCGCCGAGGCCCTGCAGGTCGGAATCGGAGAGCTGCATGAGCGCGTCTATGTCGGGGATGCCGCCGAAGTCGCGCGTGGTCTCGAAAGAAACGGGATCGGCCTTCTTGGGGGCCGGGGCGGCTTCCACGGCGGGCTCTATGACCTGGAAATCAGGGAAGGCCTCTTCGGGGGCGGGTTCCGGCATTGGCGCGGCTTCGGGCGCGGCGTGGGAGTCCTGCGCGTTCTCGCCGAACATGAAATCTCCCAGGCTCTGGGGCACCAGTTCTCCGGTTTTGGGCGCGTCCCCGCCTTCCGGGACGGAGGAGAAATTCTCTATTATCATCGTCTTATCGCCGGCGTCGGGCGCGGCTTCGGGTTCAGGGGAACCTTCGGGCAGGCCGGAGAAAGCCGGCAGCACCACGGTCTTGTCCGCGTCTGCCGCGGCGGGGGCCGGGGGTTCCTGCCTGGGGGCCGGGGAGGGCTTTTTCTCTTCGGCAGCCTGCGGGAATTCCACCGGCTTCATCTCGGGCATCTTTATGCCGTCCAGGATGGACGGCATCTTGTTAAGGAGGCCGTTCAGGTCCGAGAGTATCTCGTCGATAGATTCTTTCTTCTTGCCGTCTTTATTGTCCATATAGCCGCCCCCGCTATAAATATATATACGCGCTTTACTTTTTAATTATACCAAGTTGTCCGGGGAATTTTAACGCGTTTTTTTCCCGGCCGCCGCTTCAGGAATTCCGGCGGCGGCCGCCAGCGCGCGGCAGGCCTCGGGCCCGCTCTCCGCCGCGGCCCGCAGGGCTTCGGCAAAAACCTCCGAGTCCGGGGCCCCGGAACGCGCCCATTTTCCGGCCGCCCGCACCGCGGCGCAGGCCACCCTCTCGTCGCTGCTGTTCATGAGCGGCAGCGCCTTCAGGCGGTCTTCCCGGGGCAGGAACCTGAGTTCCCCCATCCTGTCCAGCGAGTAAACCACGCCCTCGCTGCCGAAAGAGGCCTCGTCGGAGAAGCTTTCCCCCTCCGGCGCGGCGGCCCCTCCCTTCCGGCCGCCGGTCACGAAGAAGGCGGCCAGGCAGCAGAGCAGGAGCACCGCGGCCAACAGGGGCATGGCGCGGTCGGCTTTCTTCGGGGTTTCGGGCAAGGGCGCTACGGAGGAAATGTCTCGCCCGCAGACGCCGCAATTGGCGCCGCCGGAATTGGCGTAGCCGCAGGCGGGGCATTTTTTCACGGCTTTTCCGCCAGGCAAAAGCCTTCCCTGGCGGCCGCGATCCGGCAGCGCACCAGCGAACCGCGCTTAAGCGGGCCCGGGAGCTCCAGGTTGAGGAAGTTGGACGCGAGGCCCAGGGCGCGGCCCTCTTTGTTCCTGAGGACCAGGGCCACGGTCTCGCCGCCCAGCATGGAGGCCGCGAAAGCCGCGCGCAGTTCCCTGTCCAGCGCCCGGAGCGCGGCGGAGCGGGCGGCGACGGTCCCGGGCGGAAGGGCTTTGAGCGCGGCGGCCCGGGTGCCGGGCCTGGCGGAGAAGCTGAAAACGTGCAGCCCGGAAAGCCCGAGTTCCCGCACGTAGGCCAGCGCGGCGGCGAAATCCTCTTCCGTTTCCGTGGGGTAGCCGGCGATGATGTCGGCGTAGATCCCGGCGCCGGGGAACAGGGCCCTGAGCTCCTCCACCTTGGCCTTATAGCGGCGCGTATCGTAGAGACGGCCCATGGCCTTGAGCACCGGGTCGGCGCCGGCCTGCAGCGGCAGGTGGAAGTAGTCGCAGAACCTGGGGCCGGCGGCTTTCAGGACCTTCAAAAGTTCAGGCGTGAGCTCTTCGGATTCCACCGACGAGAACCGCACGCGGAACTCCCCCGGCAGCGCGAAGACGCGGGCCATGAGGTCCGCCAGGCTCGCCCCGGTCTCCGGGCATTTATAAATGCCCAGGCGCGTGCCGCAGAGCACTATCTCCGCGAAACCGTCGGCGGACAGCCTTCTTATTTCCTCTACGGCCGCGTCCAGCGGCTTGGACTTGAGTTCGCTGCGGGCGATATTCACCAGGCAGTAAGCGCACTTGAGGTCGCAGCCGTCCTGCACTTTTATGAAAGCCCGCGCCTTGCCGTGGGATCTGGTCACCGCGAAGAAATCCCCTGCGGCCGGAGTGCCGCACAGTACGGCCGGGATGCTCTCCTTGTCCTTGTTGGAGAAGAGGGCGGCACCGGGTACCGCGGCGAGTATTTTCTTCGGCTCGAGGGTGGCGAGGCAGCCGGTCACGGCGATGGAAGCTCTGGGGTTGGCGGCGGCGGTCTTGCGCAGGAAGGTCAGGCAGTCCCGGTCGGCCTTGGCGGTGACCGAGCAGGTGTTCACCACCACCAGGTCGGCGGCCTCGGGCCCGGCGGCCTCGGAGTGGCCGAGCGCCGCGAATTTCTCGCGCAGGCTCTCGGTCTCCACCTGGTTCACCCGGCACCCGACGGTCTTGAAATAGATCTTCACAGGTATATTTTACAATTTACACTCCTGCCGCGGCCAAAATAAAACCGCCGGGTCTCCCCGGCGGCGGAAGGCGCGGCCCGGACGGCCGGCCGCTATTTTTTGGCGGAAGTCTGTATGGGAACGCCGGTCTTTTTGATCTCTTTGCGGAAGCTCGGGCCGGTGGAGGCCCAGCAGATGGTCTCTACGCGGAAAGGAAAGCCGGCGGCCTTGAAGTCGGCGGTCATTTTTTCGAGACGCGGCGCGGCCAGGGGCTTGTCGCTCATTACGGCCAGGTCCAGGTAGGAATAGGTCTTGGCGGTGCCGGAGGCCCTTGAGCCGTAGACCAGCACTTCGCACTCCGGCACGTTGCCGGACAGGATCTTCTTCACTTTCTTCAGGTAAACAGGTTTAAGATCTATCATAAATGCCTTCCGGAACGCCCGCTATACCTATCTTCTACCATTATGGCGGCCACCCGGGCAAGCGAAACCTGACAAAAGGGTCCTGTGACCAAAGTCAAATGAGGCGGCGCCGGTTTTATGGTATAGTCTGTTTAGGTTACAGGGGAGAGTCATATGCGCAAGATACTGATAGTAGAGGACGAGACCGCGTTCCTCAGCCTGCTCAAGCACGCGCTCGAGGTGCAGGGCTACATGGTCATAGCCGCCGACAAGGGCGAAACGGGCATAAATTGGGTGAAAGAAGTGCCGCTGGACCTGGCCATAATAGACCTCGGCCTGCCGGACATGAACGGCCTGGAGATCTGCAAGGCCATCAAGGACAATCCCCGCACCCGCCACACCAAGGTGATCATCCTCACCGGCAACACCTCCAACGAAGCCAGGATAGAGAGCAACATAGGCGCTCGCGCCGAGCTTTTCCTCAACAAGCCCATACAGATAGCCGACCTGCGCAGCGCGGTCGCCAAGCTCCTGGATAACTCCGATAAGGAAAAACTGCTGCTGCGGGCCTCTTTCAGCAGGTTCGCGGTACCGGGGAAAAAGAACGCTCCCCCGGCCAACTGACCAGGCTAACCCAGGCGGGTCAGCAGCGCCGAGGCGGCGGCCAGGCAGGCCGATTCCGCCCTCAGCGTGTACAATCCCAAATTCATGAACGCGGCGCCTTTCGAGCGCGCGAATTCCATTTCCCCTTTGGTAAAACCGCCCTCCGGCCCGACGAAGACCTTTATCTCCGTCCGCCCGGCCAGCCCTTTCGCGGTCTCGTCCGGATTGGCCCCGTCGGCGGAAGCGAAAACGGGAAAGCCCCCGGCCGCGAGCAGGTCGTCGAACTTCTCCGGCTTGCGCACCTCGGGCAGCAGGCCGCGGCCGCACTGCTTGGCCGCCGCCAGCACCACCTGGTTCAGCCGGCCGGCCCGGCGGTCCCAGTCGCTGAACAGGTCGAACTGCACTCGCGAGGCCATAACAGGCTGGAACACGTCCACCCCGGCCTCCGTGCAGTGCTCCAGGATATCCTCCAGAGCGGGGCGCGCCACCACGGAGAAACAGAGCGTCAGCCGCGTCCTGTACTCCGGGCTCGGCAGTTTTTCCCCTACGGACCCGCTCACGGAGTCGCGGCCTACCGCCTTGATCAGGGCTTTATAACGATTCCCCTTCCCGTCGAAGATCTCTATCTCGTCGCCGGGGCGCGCCCTGGCCGCCTTGGAGATATGGTTGGCCTCGTCCGGCCCGGCGGTGAATTCGCCGGCCCGGATCTGCTCCGCTGGGATATAATATTGAGGCATCAGCCCAGGATCTTCTTGAAGAAGCCTTTTTCCTTCTGTTCGGCCGTAGGCGGCTCGTGGCCGGCCAGCCTTGAAAGTTCCTCGAACAGCTCACGCTGCCGCGGGTTGAGGTCGTGAGGCACCTCCAGCTTCACCCGCACCAGCAGGTCGCCGCGCTCCTTGCCGGCGGTGGAAGGCATGCCCCGGCCGTGCACGCGGAAAACCTTGCCGTGCTGCGTGGCTTCGGGAATGCGGATCTTAACGCGCCCGCCTTCTATGACCGGCACTTCGGTCTCGCCGCCCAGGGCGGCCTGCCAGACCTGCACCGGGCACTCGTAGACCAGGTCGCGGCCGTGCCGCTCGAAATGCGAGTGGTGCTTCAGGCGGACCTGGATGTAGAGGTCCCCGGAATCCCCCCCGCGCATGCCCGCGTCCCCGCCGCCGGAAACCCTGAGCACGGCCCCTTCCTCCACGCCGGCCGGCAGTTTGATGTTTATGGTCGCCCGCTTTTTCTGGCGCCCGGCGCCGTTGCAGGCTTTGCACGGGGAAGAGATGACCTCGCCCTGGCCGCCGCATTCGGGGCAGGCCTGGCTGAAGGCGAAGAAGCCCTGCGAGTACTGCACGCGCCCGGCGCCGTGGCAGGTGGGGCATTTTTTGATGCCGCTCTTGCCCCTGGCCCCGGTGCCGTCGCACTCCTGGCAGAGCTCGGTACGCTCCACGGAGAGCGGCACTTTCACGCCGGTAAAAGCCTCTTCCAGGGTGATCTCGGCCTCTTCCTTGAGGTCCGCGCCGCGCCTGGAGCGCGGCCGGCCGCGGCCGCCGCCCTGGCCCTGGGTAAAAAGGTTCTCGAACAGGTCGCCGAACATGTCGCCCAGGTCCGCGCCCTGGAAGCCGCCGAAACCTCCTCGCCCGCCGGCGCCGGCCTTCAGGCCTTCCGCGCCGTACTGGTCGTAGAGCTGGCGCTTCTCCGGGCTGGAGAGCACCTCGTAGGCTTCGTTGATCTCTTTAAAAACGGATTCGGATTCGCTGTTGCCCTGGTTGCGGTCGGGATGGTGTTTGAGGGCCAGCTTCCGGTAAGCGGATTTTATCTCGTCGGGGCCGGCGTTGCGCGCCACGCCGAGGGTTCGGTAGTAATCGTTTGATGCCATATAAGTACCGGGGAAATTCTACAAAAACGGGAACGGATATATAAGCGGCTCGGCGGGCAGCGCCGGGTGCCCCCGGC
>MGTV01000029.1 GCA_001799635.1 Elusimicrobia bacterium GWA2_62_23 | reverse complement strand
TCCCGGCGGCGGGGCGGGCTACTTCGCCAAGACGGACTTCCTGCGCGACGAGGCGAACGCCGACAGTTCGGTGGACGTGCGCGAGGCTTACCTGACCTACGCCAAAGGCCCATTCGATTTCAGGGCCGGCCGGCAGATCCACACCTGGGGCGTGGGCGATCTTCTTTTCATCAACGATCTTTTCCCCAAGAACTACGCCGCGCTTTTCTCCGGCCAACCACTGGAATATCTTAAGACGGGCGCGGGCAGCTTTAAAGCGAGCGTCTATTCCGAGAAGGCATCCCTGGATATCGTCGCCACCCCGGCCTTCGAGCCGGACCATTTCCCCACCAGCCAGAGCTTCTTTCTTTTCGACCCTTTCAGCCAGGTGACTAACCGGGTTGAAGCCAAACCGCGCCATGACCTGGGCAACGCGGAGCTGGCCGCGAGGCTTTCCCGCCCTGTCCTGGGCTTCGATGCGGCGCTCTATGCCTACCGCGGTTTCTTCCGTACCCCCTCTATGGAACCGGACTCTCTGACCGCCCCGACCAAACTGACGATAATTTACCCGAGGCTCGCCGTCTACGGCGCCAGCCTTCAGGGCAACGCCGCCGGCGGCGTATTAAGTTTTGAGGCAGGTTATTATGATTCCAGGCAGGATATAGCCGGGACCGATCCGGTAATCCCCAATTCGCAGACCCGTTTCCTCGCTGGCTATCAACGCTCACCCTGGACGGATTTCACGGCCGGCCTACAGTATTACGGCGAGTACATGCAAAACTACAGCCGCTACGAGGCCAGCCTTCCCGCCGGCTTACCAAAGCAGGACCGGCTGCGCTCTCTGCTGACGCTCCGGCTCACACAGTTCCTGAAATACCAGACCTGGAAGCTTTCCCTGTTCTCCTTCTGGAGCCCGACGGACCAGGATTTTTACCTGATACCCGAGGCGGCCTGTCACGTCACGGATGAACTCACGGCCACCGTAGGCGTAAATGTATTCGGAGGCGCAAACAACAACACCTTCCTCGGACAACTGGATAAGAACGACAATCTATATGTATCCATGCGTTACGAATTCTGAACGGGCAGAACTTAAGGAGCTGATAATATGAAAAACCTGTTTATACTCAACGAGCAGCCCTACGGCGGCGAAAAGAGCTATAACGGTCTGAGGCTGGCCGTGTCTCTCGGGAAAAGCCAGAGCGAGCAGATACGCGTGTTCCTGATGGGCGACGGCGCTCCCTGCGGCATCAAGAACCAGAAAACGCCCCAGGGTTATTACAATATCGAGCACATGCTGAAACTTGTGAATAAGCAGGGCGGCGAGATAAGCGTTTGCGGTTCCTGCATGGACGCCCGCGGCATAACCGACGAGCTGCTGGCCGAGGGCGCAAAGCGCGGCACAATGGCCATTCTGACAGAATGGACCACCTGGGCCGACAAGGTGCTGGTGTTTTAAGAGGAACCGGGGGACAGGGAGGGGTTATGCCGACAAGAATAGTTGTGCTGGGCGGATCGTTCGGCGGACTGACCGCGGCCTTGGAACTTAAGCGGCTGCTCGGGAGCAAAGCGGACGTTACAGTGGTAAGCGACGACGACCGTTTTGTTTTCATGCCGTCCCTGCCTTGGCTGATCATGGGGTGGCGAAAGCCTGAAGACATAACCCTCCCTATCAGCGACATACTAAAACCTAAAGGGATAAATTTCATCCATGAAGCGGCGCGGGAGGTGGATCCCGAAGCAGCGAAGGTGATCACCGCAGGGAATAAAGAACTGTCCTACGACTTTCTCGTTATCTCGACGGGGCCGCAACTCTCGTTCGCTGAAATTCCCGGGCTTGGGCCTGAAAAAGGCCATACGGATTGCACATTCACGCTTGAACATGCAGTAAGGACCGGGCAGACTTGGCGCAAGATCCTCGAAAATCCGGGGCCTTTGGTACTCGGTTCCTCGCAGATGGTCAGTTGTTTCGGCCCGTCCTATGAACTTGCGTTCGAGATGGATGCGGAACTGCGCCGGCTGAAGATGCGGCACAAAGTGCCCATCATCTACCTTACATCAGAACCTTATCTGGGACATATGGGCGTTGGCGGACTGGGCTTATCGAAACGGTTCATCGAGGATGAATTCGCAGAGCGGGACATTAAGCCGATAGTAAGCCAGGCGATAGAAGAGGTAACCCCGGGAGAGATAAAGCTGAAAGACGGCACTAAAGTGCCTTTCAAACTTGCGATGATCGCCCCTCCGTTCAAGGGCGTTCCCGCGGTGGCACCGCTTGGAAATCCGCGCGGGTTCATCCCGGTAGATAAAAATTACCGGCACATTAAATATAAAAATATCTTCGCGATAGGCGTTGCTATTGTAATCGCTCCACCGGAGGTCACCCCGGTGCCTACGGGCGTACCGAAGACCGGGTTTATGACACTAAAGATGGCAAAGATCGCCGCGTCGATGATCAGTGCTGACATCACCGGTGTTACTCCCCCCGTTGTTGACGAACTAGGCGTTGTCTGTCTCATGGATATGGGAAATACGGCTGCTTTTATGCGGGCATATCCCTTGCTTCCTCCGAGGCAGAGTTCGTATATGAAAAAGGCGGTCTGGGCGAAATGGCTTAAACTCGGGTTCGAGAAATATTTCTTATGGAAGATGAGACATGGCCTGAGTGTGCTGCCATAACCGGGAGCTGGCCGCCTGCTGAGGGCTTTAATTGTTTATATGGGAAACTTTGATCGCCACGCTATAGAATACGACCGCTGGTATGACGAGAACCATTTCGCTTACATGTCGGAAGTGCAGGCGTTGCGCGAGGCGATCCCGAAAGGATCGAACCCTCCGCACCGATGGCCGAGATCGCCCGCAGGCGCGGCATAGAAATTTACGAGGCTAAAGCGGAAGACCTTCCTCACGCGGATAATGCCTTTGGTTTTGTTTTGATGGTTACCGCGCTTTGTTGTTGCGGCCCTTCAGAAAGAGTTAAGAGAAGCCCGGCGCGCGCTTAAGCCCGGAGGCCGGCTGGTCCTTGGCATTATTGATAAGAACAGCACGGCTGGCAAAACATATTGGCGCGGCCGTTCCATGAAGGGCGGGCCGCGGGGCGGCGAGACAAGCGTCCGGGGCTCCTGCCTGGACGCCGGGGCGAACATTCGGTGGACTAACCTGTACCGTATAGGGAACGCCGCGTTCGCTAGCCAGGGGCCGCGCTATTGCTTATAATGGTATCGTGCGGGAGCGGTTGAGGAGGCTGAACTGTGGGGACACCTTTTTCGGACACGCTTGCGCGGTTAAGGACCGAGGCCGGGTTTAAGACCGCGTACGCTTTCTTCCACAACAACGGCGGCAGGGACCTGTTCAAGGTTTCCTACCGGCACTACCTGCTCTTCGAGCATGGCCGGAGGCTGCCGGCGTTTGAGAACATAGGCTATTACATTTTCGCGCTGCGCCTTACCCATATGAGCGCGCCGGCGGTCGAACTGACCACGGCCTGGCTCAGGACCTCCCTGGGGGAGCACGCTTTCGCGCATTTTCTAAAACCCCTGTTCCTCTGCCAGCCGCCGCCCGTGCCGGGGGCGCTGCACAAAGCTGTGCAGACGTCGCTGACGGGAACCAAGCACCACCTTACGCCGCGCCAGATGCAGGCCATCTCCGCGGACGGCGGGACCTACCTGTGCTGGATGCTGCTTTCAAACGACACCGGCGGCCAGTCCCAGGAGGAGCTGGCCAGGAATACCGGCCTTGCCCCCGCAGACCTCCGAAAAGCCCTGGCCGCCCTGACCAAAGCCGGCGTTCTCCGGCGCAAGGGCGGCCTTTACAAATGCCCCATGGCCGGCAAGATGATAGAATACCCGCACGGCAACACTTCCCCTGGGGCGTACAAGAAGTTAAGCGAACTGCGCGGCGACCTCATGGCCTCCGGGCAGCAGATCTACATCCGCCGCGGCATATTGCGGGCCTCGCTGCAGCAGCTGGCCAACGTCATCCCGCTGCTGGGGCTCAACGTTTCCACCGCGCAGGTCTATTCCATTTACGAAAAGCGCAAGGATTCCGCCCTTTTCGGGGTGGAATGCCGGGTGGTAAAGATCCGGGATTTCTGAACCGGCGGAGGAACGGGCATGAAGATACTCGTGGTCGACGACGACAAAGATATGCTCCAGCTCACCACAAGGATGGTGACGTATTGCGGCCACGAACCGGTCGCCCTTATGGACAGCGCCGGGGCGCTCAAAGCCATAAACGACGAACAGATCCAGGTGGTAATCAGCGACTGGGTAATGCCGGGACTCAGCGGGCTGGACCTGGTGCGGGCTTTGCGCGCCGCCCCCGTCAAGCGGCCCTATGTGTACTTCATGGTCCTGACCGGGACAAGGCTGGGCAACCTCAATTTCATGGAAGCCATGGACGCCGGAGCCGACGATTACATGGAAAAACCCGTCAACAAAGACCTTTTACGGGTCCGCCTGCGGGTGGCGGAGAGGATCCTCAGACTAGGCACCGAAGTGGACACCCTCGAAGGGCTGGTGCCGGTCTGCTCCCATTGCAGGAGGGTGCGCCGCGACGACAAGGCGTATGAAAGCCTGGAACTCTATATTTCCAGGAACTCTTCTTTCCGCTTCTCCCACGGCATCTGCCCGGATTGCATGGAAAAGTATTATTCAAAATATAAGTAGGCCGCCAGCCCGGGAGGCAGGGAGCACCCTGCGGCGCCTGCATACCACATCGGCCTGAGGACGGCAAACCATGAAAACAGCGGGAACATCCTTATTCTCCATATTGAACGTGCACAAACTTTCCGACAAGGCCTCTCTCCTGTTGTCGCTGTTCTTCTCCGTTTCCCTGGTCGGCCTGCTGGTCGGCGTCCAGGCGGCGATGAGCGTAAGGGACATTTCACCCGCCGTGGACGCCGCGGGCAGGCAGCGCATGCTGACGCAGAGAATGCTCTCCAGGGCCTGCCTGGCGGCCTACGACCCGGCGCACGCCGTGCCGGAGGGCCTCCAAAGCCTCTGGGAATTCGAGGAAGCGCTGGCCGCGCTCCGGAAGGGCGGCACGGCCGGCGGGGTGCGGCTTTCCCCCTCCCCCCCGGGGCTCCGTCCGCAGCTTGACGCGCTTGAGGCCCGCTGGCTCCCGTTCCGCCGGGACCTCCGCTGGCTGCTGGGAAACACGCAAAAAAGCGCCTCTCCCGTATTCCGGGAACGGCTCGGGGAACTGGCGGCGGAGTCGGAACTGCTGCTGGCCGCGGCGCAGGATACGGTGGCCGCCCTGCGCCTGCAGTCCAGGAAACGCCTGAACGCCGCCGCTCTGCTGCTGCTCGCGCTGGCGGCGGCTTGCGCCGCCGTATTCCTGCTGGCGTTCCGCGCCATACGCCGGGACCTGGTGGCCCCGCTGGAGGAGCTGGCCGCGGCCGCGGACAATTTTAAAAAAGACGGCTTCCGCGCGCCGCCGGTCTGCGACCGCAACGACGAGTTGGGCGCGCTGTGGCGCTCTTTCGGGGAAATGTACTCCGCCATAACCAAGGACCGCAACGCGCAGAAGATCACCTCCGACCTGCTGGCCCTGTCCGTCCGCAACGACGCGCCGGAGGTTTTCATGGAGAAAGCGCTGGACACGGTGCTGGCGGTGCCCTGGCTTACCGTAAAACCTAAAGGCGCCATCTTCCTGGCCGACAATTATTCGAAGGCCCTGGCGATGAAAACACAGCGCGGCCTGCACGACTCGCTGAAAAAGACCTGTGCGGAGGTGCCTTTCGGCCATTGCCTCTGCGGCAGGGCGGCGGAAAGCGGCGAGATCGTCTTCGCGGAAAACCTGGACGACCGCCACGAGAACGCGTACACGGACATAGCCCCGCACGGCCACTACTGCGTGCCGCTCCGGACCGGCGGCAGCCTGGTGGGCGTCATGACGCTCTACCTGGAGGCCGGGCACACCTACAGCCCCGAAGAAAGCGCGCAGCTGGAGAACATCGGCGGCCTGCTGGCCGAGATCATAGAGAAAAAGCGCGCCCAGGGCGAGAGCCTGAAGATGACGGAAATAATACGCCAGGCCTCGGAGGCCGTCTTCATAACCGGGACCGACGGCAGAATAACCTACGTCAACGACGCTTTCGAAAAGACCACGGGGTTTTCCGCGCGGGAAGCCATAGGCCAGAAGCCCAACCTGCTCAAAAGCGGGGAACACCCCGCGGAATATTACGCGGAGATGTGGACGAGCATGCAGAAAGGCGTGCCCTGGACCGGGCGGATAGTCAACAAACGCAAGGACGGCTCCTTCTACACGGTACAGGCCAATATCTTCCCCCTTAAGGACGCGGCCGGCGGGGTCACGGCGTACGTGGCCATCCAGGAGGACGTTTCGGCCCTTTCCGACATGGAGGAACAACTGCGGCAATCCCAGAAAATGGAGGCCGTGGGGAGGCTGGCCGGCGGGGTGGCGCACGACTTCAACAACATCCTTATGGCCATAGACGGCCACGCCAGGTTCCTGACGCCGGCCCTGGGCGGCGACGCGCAGGCGCAGACCGACCTCGGAGAGATCCGGAAATCCGTGGAGAGGGCCACGGCGCTTACGCGCCAGCTGCTGGCCTTCAGCCGTAAACAGCGGGCAGCTTTCCAACAGCTGGACCTGCGGCGGCATCTCCTGGAAAGCGAGAAAATGTTGCGCAGGCTTATAAGCGAAAATATCACGTTGGGGATCTCCGCCGGGGAGACCGGCGTTATCAAGGCCGACCCGGGCCAGCTGGATCAGATCCTGATGAATCTGCTGGTCAACGCCAGGGACGCCATGCCTGATGGCGGCGGCCTGGAGATAAAGGCGCTCAGGCATGAACTGGCGCTGCCCGTCCCCACCCTGTTCGGCGTGATGCCGGGCGGCGTCTACGCCGTTCTCTCCGTGCGCGACACCGGCCACGGCATGGATGGAGCCACCATAAAGAAGATCTTTGACCCGTTCTTTACCACCAAGGCCAAAGGGAAAGGCACCGGCCTGGGCCTGTCCATAGTGTACGGGATAATCAAGCATCACGGGGCCTACCTCACCGTGGCGAGCCAGCCCGGGAGAGGAGCCGCCTTCACCGCCTATTTCCCGGTCCTGGCCTGTCCGGAGGAAAAGACGGACGCGGCCGTCTCCGGGCCGGCGGCCGCCGTCCCGCCCGGCCTCACGGCGTTCCTGGCGGAAGACGACCCCTCGGTGATGGCGTCCGTAGCGCGGATGCTGCGCGAACTTTGCGTCGAAGTAAAAGCCTTCCCCGACCCCGCGAAGCTGGTGGAGTTCGCCGCGGACTACCAGGGCCGCGTGGATCTCCTGATAACGGACATAGTCATGCCGGGAATGGACGGCTTCGCGCTGGCGGAGCGGCTGGCCGTCAAATACCCCGGCGCGGCCGTAGTTTACATGTCCGGTTACACCGACCCGGACATTTTCAAGGGACGGCTTGAGCGGCCGGGGATCTTGTTCCTGCAGAAGCCCTTCGGAGCGGAATTGCTGGCGGAAACCCTTGTGAAAGCGGCGGCGGGGAGATCGAAATGAAAAAGAGCCTGAGAACGTTCCTGGTACTGACGGCGGTGATCTTCGCGGCGGAAACCGCCATTATGCTCCTCACGGGAGAATTCGACACAGGCTCCCGGCTGCTCAACGCGCTGTTCGACAGCCTGCTGCTTACCGCGGTCTTCGCCCCGCTCCTTTATACCCTGGTGACGAGGCAGATACAATCCGTCATAGTGGAGCGGGAATCACTGGAAAATCTGGGGAAGACCAACAGCCTTATCCTCGAGTCCCTGGGAGAAGGCATCTACGGGGTGGGGCTGGACGGCAACATAATCTTCATGAATCGGGAAGCGGAAAAGATGCTCGGCTACACCCTGGCCGACCTGGACGGCAAACACTCCCATGAAGTCTTCCACTACGCCAAACCCGACGGCTCGAAATACGTTTCCACCGACTGCAGGATCTACGCCACCTCCCGCGACGGCCGCGTACGGCGCGTGGCCGACGAGGTGTTCTGGAAAAAGGGCGGCACGCCGGTGCCGGTGGAATACATCGCCACCCCCATTGTGAAGGACGGCAAACTGGCGGGAGCGGTGGTGGCCTTCTCCGACATCACCGAGCGCCTGCGCGCGGCGAAAGAACTGGAGTCCGCCCGGGTCGCCGCGGAAGCGGCCAACAGGGCCAAAAGCGAGTTCCTGGCGACCATGAGCCATGAAATCCGCACTCCGATGAACGCCATAATCGGCATGGGCGAACTCCTGGAGGAAACGAAACTCGACAGGGAACAGGAACAGTACGTGCGGGTCTTCAAGTCGGCAGGGGAAAGCCTGCTGGACCTTATAAACGACGTCCTCGATTTCTCCAAGATAGAGTCCGGGCGCATCGACCTGGAAGAAACGGATTTCGACCTGGAAGACCTGGTGGGCAAGACCTGCGAATTCCTGGCGCTGCGCGCGCACAAGAAGGGGATAGAACTCAACTACGAACTGCACGAGGATGTGCCCTGCGCGGTGAAGGGCGACCCGGTAAGGGTGCGCCAGGTGCTGGTAAACCTGCTCGGCAACGCCATCAAATTCGTTGAGAAGGGCGAGATCTTCCTGCATGTAAGCCGCAGGGAGGCCGCCGGCGGCCCGGGACTGGTTTTCGCGGTGAAGGATACGGGCATAGGCATTCCGGCAGATAAGCTGGCCTCCATCTTCGACAGCTTCACGCAGGCCGACTCCTCCACCACCAGGAAATACGGCGGAACCGGGCTGGGCCTGAGCATTTCCAAGAAACTGGCCCGCCTGATGGGCGGCGACATCCTGGTAGAGAGCGCGCCCGGCCGCGGCAGCACTTTTTATTTCACGGTCAACCTGAAAGAATCCGCGGAAAGACGGGCCTGCGCCCCCGCGGCGGCTCCGGAAGAACTGAAGGGCCTTAACGCCCTTATTGTGGACGATAACGCCACCAACAGGCTGATACTGAAGGAACTGCTGCTCAAATGGGGCATGACCGTGGCGGAAGCGGAAAGCGGGCAGGCCGGCCTGGAAGAGGCCGGGAAGGCGCGGGCCGCCGGCGCGCCCTTCCAACTGCTGCTCCTGGATTATTTCATGCCGGGGATGGACGGCATAGAGATGGCCCGGCAGCTGAAGGAGAACCCGGGGGTCTTCGCCGGCATCATCCTCATGCTTACTTCCGACAGCCGCGGCAGCGACGTTACCCGCGCCAAGCAGATGGGCATCTCGGAATACCTGGTGAAACCGGTAAAGAAACGGGAGTTAAAGGACGCGATTCTGCTGGCGATAGGCAAAAGCCGGCCGGCGCCGCGGGCGGAACCCGCCGAGGGCGCGGCGCTCACGGCGGAGATGCTGCCAAAGGCGCGCCTGCTGCTCGCGGACGACGCGGAAGACAACAGGACCCTGGTGAAGGCCTTCCTGAAAGCCTCGCCGCTGGCCATAGAGACCGCCGTGAACGGCGCCGAGGCCGTGGAGAAATTTACGGCCGGCGCCTTTGACCTGGTCCTGCTGGACATGCAGATGCCGGTTATGGACGGCCTGGAGGCCGCAAGGAAGATCCGGGACTGGGAAAAAGAGAACGGCCGCGCCAGGACGCATATCATCGCCTTCACGGCGTCGGCCATGAAAGAGGATATAGACAGGGCCCTCGCCGCCGGCTGCGACTCCTACCTGACGAAACCGGCGAAAAAAGCCGCCCTCCTTAAAACGCTGGCCGGGCTGCTGGGGCGCGGGAAATAAGGGATTGGACGCTATGCCGGCCTATAAGATCTCAATAGACCGCGACCTGGAAGACCTCGTTCCGGCATATCTGGAAAACCGCAGGAAAGAGCTGCCTGAATTCTTTGCCCTGGCCGGCGCAGGGAACTTTGACCAGTTGAGCAAGGCCGGCCACAAACTGGCGGGCTCGGGCGGCGGCTACGGGTTCGACCGCCTCTCCGAGCTGGGCAGGCGGCTGGAGGAGCTGGCGCTGGCGGAGGACCGCCAGGGACTCGAAGACTGCCTGGCCGCGCTTAAGGATTACCTGGAAAATCTGGAAATAACCTATTCGTAGCCACCCTCATTCATACTCGCTGAATTCCCCCTTTTTAGGCGGAGGCGGGGACGGAGGCGGCTGCAACCGAGGCAAGGCCAGCATTTCCTCGACGCATACCGCCAGTTCTTCGCGCTTGCAGGGTTTTTTCAGGAAACGGACCCGGGGGTTTTCCACTACCATACGCTGCAGCAGGCCCGTCACCGTAGCCGAAACAAAAACCACCGGGATCACCGCCGTAGCAGGGACCCCGCGCAGGCGGGAGTAAATTTCCACCCCGTTCTCTCCGGGCATGTTGAAATCCAGCAGGATCAGGTCCGGCGCCGACTCCAGGGCTTTCCGGACCCCTGAGGCGCCGTCCAGGGCGGATTCCACGGAGAGTCCCCTGGCTTCCAGGAATTTACGCATGAGGATTATCATTTCCTCGGAATCGTCGATGATCAGCACCAGTTTCCCCATAAAGTCCCGCCCTCCGGGGCAACACCCGCACCTGCCCCCCCGCTCCGGTTTTCACATAAGCGCCGTAAAGAAAGAGCCCGCGAAATCCCGTTCATAAGGGCCGCAGGCTCACGGATATTCTAACAGAAATATCGCGAATGTCAAGGCCCGGGTTAAGCCGCTTGAAATATTCCCCGGGACGGAGTAATTTTCAGCCGACCATTTCGCCCAGGCTGAACATGGGCATGAACATGGCGATGACGATGGTGCCGATGACGATACCCAGGAAGATCATGATGAGCGGCTCGAGCATGGAGGTGAGGCCTTTCACGGCCGTGTCCACTTCCTGGTCGTAGAAGTCGGCGATCTTGGTCAGCATGTTGTCCAGACCGCCGGTCTCCTCGCCCACGCTGATCATCTGGATGACCATGGGCGGGAAGATATTGGCTTTCTTGAGCGGGTCCGAGATGCGGCCGCCTTCCTTGATGGAGTTGCGGCTGCCGTCTATGGCCGCCTCGATTACCTTGTTGCCGGCGGTCTTGGCCACGGTCTCCAGGCCCTGCAGGATCGGCACGCCCGACTTGATCAGCGTACCCAGCGTGCGGCTGAACTTGGCGATGGCCACCTTCTTGAGCAGGATGCCGAAGACGGGCAGCTTCAGGGAGATCTCGTCCACCTTGTAGGCGCCTTTCTCGGTCTTGGCCCAGCGCTTGAACAGCCAGACCGCGGCGCCTATCGGCGGGATCAGGTAGAGGAGCTTGGCGCGCAGGAAGTCGGAAATGGTGATGATGATCTGCGTCAGGAAGGGCAGTTCGGCGCCGAAACTGGCGAAGATGTCCTTGAAGATCGGGATGACGAAGACGATGAGGAAGATGGTGATGAGGCCGGCGGCGCTGAACACCACGATGGGGTACATCAGGGCGCTCTTCACCTTGGCCTTCAGGGCCTCGGCCGATTCCAGGTAGGCCGAAAGGCGTTCCAGGATGGTGTCCAGGATACCGCCCACTTCGCCGGCCCGGATCATGGCCACGTAAAGCTCGGTAAAGGCCTGCGGGTGCTTCTTCATCGCGTCGGCGATGGAGAGGCCGGCTTCGATGTCGGTGCGCAGCGCGCCCACCACCGTCTTGAAAGCGGGATTTTCGGCCTGCTGCTCCAGGATGGTGAGGCCCTGCACTATCGGCACGCCGGAAGAGACCAGCGTGGACAGCTGGCGGGAGAAAATGACCACGTCCTTGTTGTCGACCTTGGGCTTGAAGAATTTAGTCCTGGTAGGGGCGGGCTTTATCTCCACCACGGCCAGCTTCTGCTCGCGCAGGCGCGCGATGGCGGCCTTCTGGTCGGAGGCCTCTACTACGCCCTCTACCGTCTTGCCGCCTTCTTTGGCTTTGTAGGCGAATTGCATCGTTTATCAGCCCGTGACCGACAGGGATTTCTGCAGCAGCTTCTTCAGGTCTTCCGGGTCCGCCGAGCGGTTCACGGCTTCCTGGTAGCTGATCTTCTGCTTCTTGTAAAGTTCCACGAGAGACTGGTTCATGGTGACCATGCCGTACTTGCCGCCGGTCTGGATGATGGTGGGGATCTGCTCGATCTTCTGCTCGCGGATGAGATTGCGCACGGCCGAGTTGGCGATGAGCACTTCGCAGGCGAGGGTGCGGCCGGTGCCGCTGGCCATGGGCAGCAGCTGCTGGGCGAACACGCCCTGCAGCACGAACGACAGCTGCACGCGGATCTGTTCCTGCTGGTGCGGCGGGAACACGTCGATGATGCGGTTGATGGTCTGGGAAGCGTCCGAGGTGTGCAGCGTGGCGAACACCAGGTGGCCGGTTTCGGCTATATTCAGGGCGGCGCCGATGGTCTCCAGGTCGCGCAACTCGCCGATGAGGATGACGTCGGGGTCCTGGCGCAGCACGTGGCGCAGGGCCGCGCCGAAGGTCTCGGTGTCGGCGCCCACTTCGCGCTGGTTCACGATGCTCTTCTTGTGCGTGTGCACGTACTCTATAGGGTCTTCCACGGTGATGATATGGTAGTTGCGGTGCTCGTTCAAGTAGTCGATCATCGAAGCGAGCGTGGTGGATTTACCGGAACCGGTGGGGCCGGTGATGAGCAGCAGCCCCTTGGTCATCTTCATCAGTTCATAGACGACCGGGGGCAGGTTCAGCTCTTCGAAAGTCTTGTACTTGCTGGGGATGGAGCGGATGGCCGCGCCCACCACGCCGCGCTGGCGGTAGGCGTTCATGCGCAGGCGGCCCATGCCCTTGATGCCGAAGGCGAAGTCGAGTTCGTTGGTGGCCTCGAAGCGCTGGCGCTGCGCGTCGGTCATCAGCGAGAAGATGAGCGTCTGGCACATCTCGGGGGTCAGTTTGTCGAAGGGGGTCTGGATCAGGTCGCCGTCTATGCGGAGCATCGGGGTGGCGCCGGCGGTGATGTGGATGTCCGAGGCGTTCTTCTCGTGCATCATTATGAACAGCTCGCTCATTGTTACCATGTGTTTAAGCTCCTAAAATCGGTCTAGTCCACGTCCGACCCGGTCACCCTTATGACTTCCTCCACCGTCGTCGCTCCGGTGAAGAGTTTGCGCAGCGCGGATTCCCTGAGGGTTATCATGCCGTTCTTGCGCGCCGCCTCCTTTATCTTGGAAACGTGCGCTTTCTCTATGATAAGCCCGCGGATAACGTCGTTAACCTCGAGTATCTCGTGGATGCCCATGCGCCCCTTATACCCGGTCTTGGCGCAGATGTCGCAGCCGCGGCCCCTCGACAGGATTATTTTACCATTTTTAATATTATTATCAAGGACGGCCTTTGACACCCCTAAACTGACCAAAAGTTCGGGTTTTACCTCGTAGGTTTCCTTGCAGTTCTTGCAGATGCCGCGCACCAGGCGCTGGGCCACTACCATGAGCAGCGTGGAGGAGGTCAGGAACGGTTCCACCCCCATCATGCCTATGCGGGTGATGGCGCCGGGGGCGTCGTTGGTGTGCAGCGTGCTGAAAACCAGGTGGCCGGTCATGGCGGCGTTGATGGCCGTGGACATGGTCTCAAAATCGCGGATCTCGCCCACCATGATGATGTCCGGGTCCTGGCGCAGGAAAGAGCGCAGGCCGGAGGCGAAGGTGAGGCCCACGTCGGCGTTGACCATCACCTGGTTGATGCCCTCCAGGTTGTATTCTATCGGGTCCTCGATGGTGACGATGTTGACGTCCGGCTCGTTGAGGGTGGCGAGCGCCGAGTAAAGCGTGGTGGATTTGCCGGAACCCGTAGGCCCGGTGATCAGGTTGATGCCGTGCGGGGCCTTCAGGCACTTGGCGAAAATGGCCAGGTTCTCGGGCTCCATGCCCAGGTCCTCGAGCCGCAGCTTGAGGCCGGAGGAGTCCAGGATGCGCATGACCACCTTCTCGCCGGGCCCGCAGGGCAGGATGGAGACGCGCAGATCGATCTCGTGGTCCTCGATCTTGAGCTTGGTGCGGCCGTCCTGCGGCAGGCGGCGCTCCGAGATGTCGAGCGTGGCCATGATCTTCAGGCGGCTGATGATGGCGTTGTGGAATTTTTTGGGCGGCGAGGGCTGGGCGTGCAGCACGCCGTCTATGCGGAAGCGCACCTTGGTGTCCTTGTAGGTGGGTTCGATGTGGATGTCCGAAGCGTGGGCCTTGATGGCGCTGGAGATGATGAGGTTCACCATCTGCACTATCGGGGCGGCCTCGCCCTTCTCGTCCATCGAGATAATGTCGTCGCCGCCGCCTTTATTCGCGTCTTCGTTAACGAGGGAAACTTCGGTGGTGCCGCCTACCGTCCGTTTAAGGATCTCGTCCAGGGCCTCCTTGGAGGTCTTGGAGCCGTAATTCTTGTCTATCGCCGCGGAGATGTCGGACTCGGAGCCGAACACCGGCTTGATGTCGAAGCCGGTCATCATCTTCAGGTCATCGAGGACCACGATATTGAGCGGGTCCTCCATGGCGACCTTGAGCTTATTTTCCGCCTTTTCCACCGCTATCAGGCCGTAGCGGCGGGCGATGTTCTCGGGGATGATCTTGAGCAGGTCCGGGTGGATTTCCTTGCCGCGCAGGTCCACGAATTCTATGCCGAACTGCTTGCTGAGGAACTCCAGCAGCCGGCGCTCCTCAATGAACTTCTTGTGCACGAGCAGGTGCCCCAGCTTGCTGCCGGTGGAACGCTGCATCTCCAGCGCCTCGTTGAGCTGGGCGGCCGTGATGAGGCCCGCGGAGACGAGCATCTCCCCGAGGCGCTTTGAAATGTTTATAGACAGACTTTTTTCAGCCATACAATACGGCCGGCGGAGCGGCCTTCAACGAACGGCGAGAGCGCGGACCGGCCAGGACCGGAATTTCCGCACCCCTATATCTTACAATAATAGCCTTCAGAACAACTCTTCATCCGACTCCTGCGCTTTAAGGTATTTCACCTCGTCGGTCCCTTCAGCCTGGGCGTTCTCGAAACCGGTGGGTTCGGCCTCCCCGCCAGTCCCGGGCGCGGGCGCGTCGGGCAGGTCCAGCAGCGGCACTTCCCTGGGCTTGGACGGCTTGCGGACGGCCTTAACGGGCTTCTTCTTGGGCGCAGGCGCCGCGTTCGCGCTCTTATCGGAACCGGCGTCGAGCAGTTCTATAGCGTTGTTGTTGATGCCGCGCACGATGTCCTGCTTGGCGGCGTCCACTTCGAACTGGTAGATCAGGGGGTCCTGCCTGGGCCGCAGCAGGCGGTACTGCACCACCAGGATGTCCCCGTGCAGGGGCGTCGCGGTCCACTCCTCGTTGGCCCCGCCGGCGGCGCCGGAGAGGAACGAATTGGCGAACCAGGTGGCTATGTTGCCGCGGCCGCCGGAAAGTTTATAACCCTTCACTATCTCGAGCGCCTTGCGAATGTTCTCGGTGGCCGGCGTGGCCTCGGCAGCAGGCTGCGCCTGGGGCGCGGGGGCGGGCTCGGGAGCCGGGGCGACGGCCTGGTCCTGGGCGCCCTGGGCCGCCCCGTCCTGGGGAGCGGGAGCCTTATCTTCGAGCTGGCTGGTCATGGCCTGGCTCTTCTTCTTGCTGCCTATATTGAGCATGAACACGTCGGAAAAATTCCCGCCTTCGCCGAGAAAGAAGTAGCCGAGGCCGCCGGCCGCTATGGAGGCGAAAACCACGAGGATACCGATAAAGGCCAGTTTGCCCCCCTTGCGCTTGGGTTTGTCCTGCGGCTTGGGTTCCGGTTTGTCCTTTACGGTGGGAGTCGGGATGCGCAGGGTCTTATCCGGGGAATCCGCGGGCGCAGGGGCCGTAGCCGGGGCCTTGGCCTCGGCCGCGGAAAGCTGCGCCTGGGCCTGAGCCTGGTCCTGCGCGTGGGCCTGGGCGGTGGAATCCGCGGGCCGCATCACCGACGGACCCTGCGCGGCGGCGGGCTGCGCGCCGAACTGGAACCCGTGCTGGGCCAGCCCCTGGGGCTGGGGCGCGCCGGCGGGCTTGGCCTGCTGGCTCACGCCGAAATCGAAGGTGGGCGGCTTCACGGGCTGCGCCTGCGACGGCAGGGTCCTGGTGGACTGGGCGGCCGGGGGCACGGCGGGCGCGCGGGTGGACTCGGCCTTGGTCTCTATCTTGAACTGCTGCGAGGTTTCGGGCTTGGCGGTTACCACCGTAAAATCGTAGACCACGCCGCCGGCCTGCTGGGGCAGCGGCTCGAGGTTCTCCGGTTTGAAGGCGCCGGCCGGGGCGGCCTCGGGACCGGGCAGGGGCTTATCGTAATGGGAACCGTAAACGTAGGCGGGCGCCTGGGTCTGGCCAAGGCTCTTGAGCTTGCGGCTGGTGAGCCCCGCGTCGTCGGAAGGTTCCTTGACCTGGGCACCGAGGGAAGTTTCCAACTTTATCTCGCTGGAAGCGGGAATGCTCTTGAGGCTCCTGGTCTCGAACTGAGGGGCGGCCTTTTCCTGGACCGGGGCGGCGGCCTCCGGCGCGGCGGCTTCGGGAGCCGGCGCGGCGGCCCGGGGCGGGCGGGCCGCGGGTATGATATCTTCTTTAAGACCTATCTCTTCCCGCTTTATCTCCTCTATCTTGCGGATGGTCTCGGCTTTTTCCTGAAGGTCGGCCAGGTGGCGCACCTGCTCCAGTTCGCGCACGTTCTCCTGAGTTTTACCGAGCTCGTTCTTGAGGCGGGCCTCCAGGTCCAGGATGCGCTCGCGGTTCTTCTTTTCCTCCTGGTCCTTCATGCGGATCTTTTCCAGGAGCAGGTTCTTTTCCCAGCGGGCGGCTTCCAGCTCTTCCTGGATGCGCGACAGGCGGATGTCGAATTTTTCGGCCAGGTCGTAATCGGTCTCGGGCAGACCCTTGGCGGGGTTCTCTTTCCCCTCCTTGTAGGCGCCCAGGATATTGTCGATGGTATCGAGCAGCTCTCCGTAGGACCCGGTCCCGGGGTCCTTGTCCTCGAAATAGCGCACCGTGGAGCTGAAGCCGGTCTCGTATTCGTAGGCACCGCTTACCACGCCGGCGCCTATGGAATGTCCCACGCCCACGCTGAGGGCGGAGGCTATCTCCGCGACCTGGCTGGCGGGGCGCCAGTCGCCGGCGTTGTCGCCGGTGGCGGTCTCGGGGCAGACCAGGGCGTCCTCGGCGAAAGCGGGAAGAGCCAGCATTTCTGCCGGCTCGTAGGGGCCGAGGATATTGCCTTCAGAGTAGAACCAGTATTTCATAGGTCTCGCTATGAAAAGTTTAGCAATCCCCTATTTAGAATTTGATTCAAAGATGTGGCTAAATTGTTACAACGCGGGAGGTGAGAGCCGGCGTCACGCTGTCCTACATCAGCCGGGCATAGTCCGTGTCCTATTACACAGAGGATGCAAGTCCCCCCGCGTTTGCACGCGTACAGGAACATGTACGGGGCACCGATTTACAGAATCCCCAAAATCCACACAAGTGAGCTTGGGGCGCACGCTCAGTTTCCGGACTTCCTCCGAAGGAGGATTAAACAGGATTCACATCAGACCAAAAGCGGCAACGCCGCCACTACATCCCCTGCATTTATTGCGCCAATTTTTAAGCCTTTTCCGTCTCGTTTTAAACGAAAAACTAGTCCGGAGAATCTATCGTTCACGTAGTAAAAATTAGCGATATGGCCGCCGGCCTGGGGATACTGGTTCGTCCCGTCTGTCAAGAATACCGGAATCGATATGGGGGCCACCACCTCTTGAAATACGGCGTCCCCATTTTTTTGGGCTTCACAAAAAAAAGACCCCCACTCTGCTTCAGAGCAATCCTGACCAGCAGAAGTATTGCGCCCCTGGAAGCCATTGCCACCTTTTATTATCCAACTCTCCCGGTTGTTGCGGACTCTATGCAACAGCACCTCATCTTGGGTAGAACTTTGATAAGTTCTCGGGATGTAGCGTTTAACCAGCTCCAGTTCTTTTGAATCCAAGTAATGTTGGACCTTAGTCGTCCATAACAGGGCGAGATTCTGCTTGTTATCGAAGACAACAGAGGAGCCCGAAATGTCGTTTGTTTCGGAAAAGTCATCAAAGACCCTGATATACGAACTATCAAAATACTTCCGAGAAAGCAGAAAGTGGTTATATGAAAAATATCGAAAAACATACATTTCCCGGGAAATTTTGTCAACAATATCCCCACCTTCAATCAACTCCACCTCAAGGCCAGTTCTTCTGAAGTAATCCAGTTCTATTTCACGCTCCTTGGCCTGCTCCTTCTCTCGCCCGGGAACATCCCAGATGCATATTCTTCGGCCGATGGAATCCAGCCGGAGGAGATGGGAAAGGAAACTCCGTTCGGCCCAAAAAGAACCGTCAAGCCCGGAAGCGGAAAGCTTCTTCAAAAAGCTATCCATGCCGGGGATACTGCGGTAGAAATTCTTCGGCGCCATACCTGCAATAAAGACCATGCTTCCGGGATCGATATTGAACTCAAGGACTTTAGGCCCGGACGTAGTCAATATACAATCCGGCCTGAAATACTCAGAGGGGAACGCCAGTTCCCGGGAGCAAGCGATAGGACGAAGATTAGTTGGGATACTGAACAGGTCACAGTATTCATCGACTGTCAAAGACATTCGGTGCCTGAGCCCGCATATGAGTTTTTTGAGGCGCAAAATATCTTGCGCCCACGAATTGACCAGCCGGGCATCAATAGGAAGGACCCCCATAGGGAAGAATACCGGCTTGTTCGAGACCCGACGGAAAATGCCTACCGACCTTCTGATCTCATTTCCAAACCTGCTGGTTATATTTTCTGCGGTCTTATGATCGAATAATGGCATAGTTCGACTTATTATCGCTTCTGCGGAAGTTGAGCCTACACAATGAATGAAATACCGGTCTTCCCGCATTTCCCCACGTTGGTAACAGAAGACTCAGATATGCGCGTGAACATCCCAACCGGGTTCCCAGCAACCACGAAATATGCATGGGAGACATAGCGGGCCTTCAATTCCGAGCCCTCATACTGTTCGTGAGGATGGAATTCCTGGACCACATACGGCGCGGCAGCGTTCGTCCTATCCTGTTTGAGAAACTTTTCCCATACATCTTGTGGCGTCTCCCTTCCAATCACAACACTCCTCCCGCGAGTATCCAGCGAGCACTTCAGGACCAAGGAATCCTTCTTAGCCATGTACTCACCCAGTTTCGCGTCATGCGGCAGCGGCAACAACTCCGTTCGCGCTGTTATCCTGCGGGCAAGATCTATTTCCTCTCCGGTAAAATACCCCTCGAACCGCGGGTCCCAGTACAGTCCCAACACGGCCTTGCTTTCCACAAGGTAGGTACTGGCGAACGAATTTACCCCGACAACACTGCCATCACGCAGCGCATTTATATACTTCACAGCGGATCGAGTATCCGGAGTAAACGGATAGTCGCAGGAAAGGTCGTCGTCAAATTTCTGATAACACAAATCCAAGGGGATACCGCCCCCGACGAGTCTGCCGTTTTTATAATCCAGATCTTCTACATAGGCATTTACCGCACGCAGCCCGCAGCTTTGAAGTTCGTCGATCATTAATCCTATTTCATTTGTCAACGTCCTATGGCGGCTATTAAGTATCCCTACCACGGGGGGCTGCGTTTTGCCGGTTGCACGCGTATAAAGCCGGTGGAGTTCAGTCGTAAAGACCGGAGCCTTATAATACTCAAAAGCAGAGACATTCGCCCCAGGAGAGGCACAAAGATCACGATACAGTTGCGTTCGCTTATACGCCCCGAAGATCCTGGACATCTTAAGTAACCCTCCAGGACAGGCGGAATTGGTCTCATAGATTGCAGGGAACCCGTTATCCCTGACCGTGTAATCGAACCTGCATATATGGATACGCGGGGAATATCGGCAGGAAAGAAGTACCATGCTCTCGATCGCCTTGTTAAAGTTGAAATATTGGCGTATTTCCGGTCGCTCGCGATACAGATCTATCGTCTTCTCCAGCAATGAATGAAAACTTTTAAAGAGCGTTTTAATCGCCTCATTCTGCGCGGAGGGAACCAGGTACGGCAGGATTTCAAATGGCTCTGGCTTGCCTTCGTACATTACGCCTTGTTCAGAAAAATGGTCAGCCAAAAACCGCCGGTCCTTGGCATACACATCCCCTGGCATAGATAAAAATCGGTTCCATCTCATAATCGCTCCAACATAATGCGCTCGTTTATATCCACGTCGCCACCAACTTGGCCACGCCGCATACCATGGACCTATGCTGGCTGTTCTGCAACGCCCTCGGGACTCCGAAAGGCCAATTTGCGTCCCCATATCAGATGCGCCAGGAATAGCAACACGGCGAACAGATTAACGCCAACAAACAGATTCCCAAGGAATCCGCTCGGATCTCCACTAAAAAAACGTAACGAGATTTTATCCGTAACAAATCCGCAAAGCAACTGAGCAAGCGGAAGCGCAATCCATCCGATGGTCCTCGACACAGCGAAGATCCGGCCGCGATAATTCGAGGCGATATTTTCCTGCATTACCAGCGTCGTACAGGTGTTTATAAGGGCTATGGTACTTCCCAGCAGGAACATAAGCGTCGCGACCAGGGGTGGAGCATTAAAAAATCCTATTAGCATGTCTTCGATGAAGACGATCATCATAAGCAACGGGATATTGTGCCGGAGTCTGGCAATACTCAAAATACCGGTCTGAAGCATACCGGCAAACATTGCTCCCAGCCCAAAAAATCCGAGCAGATACCCCGCATACTTCGCCGAATACCTCTCTAGGAACAGCGGGGTCATCAGATTAGTATTAATTCCAGCGAAGAAATTCAACACAACAAAAAGAAGGATTAGATTGAAAAGGTCCCGCTGCCCGCTCAAGTAAGCCAACCCATCCCTGAACTGGGAAAGGATTCCCTCCCCTGTATCATGCGGGATCGTCTTGTTATCGCGCGGCAGAACGCCCCATACCACGTAAGCCGAGAAGAGATAGGTGGCCGCATCTATCAAAAAAATGGCGCCAAGCCCGATAGTTGCCATAAGAAAACTCGCCATAGAGGCAGCACCCAACGTAGCCAGAGCCGTGGAGGTTGAAAGCCATCCTGTCGCCCTGATGAGATTAGGACCGCTGAAAGCACCAGGAAGATAGGCCTGAAGGGCGACCCACTGCAGCGCAGAGACAGCAGAAACGATGAATATGGTGGCGTATAGGAATATAGAGGTCTGTGGATGCGAGAATACCAGAAGAGCAGAGAGCGACATGACAACAGCGGAAACAACATCCCCCACGGCAAAAGTCTTATAAAAATGCAACCGATCGACGATGGTTCCTGAAATAAAAGAACTCAATATGTTCGGCAGAAAAGAACACAACAAAACCAACGAAAAATCCATTACAGAGCGAGAATGGCTGTATATCCAGAAACCAATCGCCACATGGGTCACTTTGCTCCCGAGCAGGGAAACAAGCTGGACCAGCAGAAAAAACAGCTTTCCAGATTCACTCTTCCGCTTGGATTCAGACATAAAGTTCGCTTTGAGCCCATGTTCTCCGTGCCCAAATACATCCGTGGGCAGCATGCGGCAACAGTGCCTGAGGCGCGCTATTACGCCACCAGGGAAAAGAGCCCGCCAATCGCTATCTCACGCTCGGCACGATCCGGGTATGCGCGGATTACGATTCCGGCTAAACGTTCCATCCCGAAGCCGACACAAAACGTCCCGAGGCCGTCAGACTTCGTGGGGATATTGAATTTGGAAACAAAATGACCCGCGTGGTCATTAAAAGACGCCACCGAAATGGACCCACCTTCAGAAACGATACGGCATTCTATCTTTGTCCCTTTAAGCAGCTGAAAAAACGTCTGCTTGGCATACTCCGGACTAATAAACATATCCGCGGCCGTACAAATCTCGAAACTTATATCCAGATGTTTCAGGATCAACGACATAAAGTCAATGAATTCGGCCCGCCTAGTGCGACAATTGACCTCGCCATCCAGGAAAATAATCTCCCGGACACGGAACTCCCATAAACGGGCACAAGGATCTTCCTGATCAAATCGACCACCCTCATATCGAAAAACGCGGCACATTGCGGTAAATGCCGAAGGAGGCAGTGGGGACTTGGCTCTCGCCAACATCGGATACAGAGGAAGACAGCCAGCCGGAGAAAGACAGGCGGCATGATCTGCGCTGTCAAAGGTTGAAATCCGCCCTACTTGGTGGGCATCTTTAGGCAGATAACCGGCGGTTTCCAGTTCGCCCGCCCCGATCAGCGAGGGTAAATCAACCGGCAGAGCACGGTAGCGGGCAGCATAGCGCAGAAAAACAGCGTCAAGAGCAGTTATTGTCTCGGACATCTCAGCGGTTGCCACATATACTCCGGAGAGCGCGGAGGGAACTAAGGAACTGGCGGGGAGAACACCACGCAAGCGACGTTTCCCTTCAAAGGAGCGAATATCCTTTGTGGAGACCTTCCCCACCATCTCCGAAATACCGCCGAGGAACTCCCCTATACTGCGCCCGATATCGGCCATGACCTCCTCGTCGGAACAGTCGACCGACAACTCGCTCATGTCCGCCGCCAACGAAAATCTTGCGTCATGGAATTTGATCTGCAGGCTATATAACAAGGACTCGGCGACCCCCTTGTTTTTGACTGGAATTGGGATTGATTTACGCATAGATGACACCAACTTTCTTGCTTAATTCGTTATATAGCCGCATCACTTCCGGCTCCGTCTCAGCTATTCCGATGATGACGGCCAGGTACTCTGTCCCGTCCGGATAGACGACATACCTTTCACCCTCCGCCTTGGGAAAGCAGAAATATTTTACCGCTTTTTCGGACTGCAGATATTCCCGGCCTAGATATGATTTTACTATACCGCCCTTACCCGCGGCCGGGACGAAAACCAAACCATAATTATTCCGTGAGGCTCTTATTCCACGCAGTTCTGGTTCCGACAAATCACCGAGCCATGCCCGTATCGCAAGTCGATTATACTCAACCCCTGTAACACCCCGGATAAGTTCTCCAATATAACCCATCCCACCTACCCGGAAAGCAAGGTCCAATATGTGCCACCGCCCAGTTCTCCCAGATTTTCGAAGCTCAACATGTACGGGGCCGGACACATATCCCAGTACGTCCAAGGCTTTCGTGATGATTGGCTGCAGTTCCGCGCTGTAACGTTCGAGGTTTTGTACGTTCATGAAATACGCATAGTCCTGAAAATTATCTTCCCCCGCATATTCTCTGGTACAGACGCCGAAGACCCTGACATTCCCATTGACTACTATCGCATCAATCGAGACCTCCGGACCGTCTAAATACTCCTCGCACAGCACCCCCGAGACCTCGTTAGCGTACCGGTCAAAGAGCATCCGATTCATAAGCTTTATTTTGGAGACCGCCTTAAGATACTCGGCACGGTTTTTAACCAAACGCACGCCCGCACTGGCATAACCGGAACTAGGCTTAACAATGAAGGGAAACGCCAGCGGAGGCTCCGGCAAAGAGCTGCTTGCAGATATTGAATAGTAACGGAAATCCGCTTCCACCAGCCGTTCATGAAGCAGTCGCTTATTCCTTCCGGTTTCAAGCACCGCCTCAGGGAGTGGAGGCAGGTCCAAAGCCACTGCAAGTTCGCGCTCCCGGAATTTTGACGCCTCGCTAAGACAGTATATGCCCCGGATGTTCCTGGAGCGGAGCCAGGCCAGCTTTTCCGGGATTTCTTCCGATGCAAGGCGCAGAGGGAGCAGGCCTATAGCTCGTATATCATCATCGATAAATCCTGCGTGGACCCCTTGGTCCAACAGGATCAGGCTTGGCAGTTTGCTTTCTTGCATCATCATTAGCGTTACCGAATTCACGACTCCGCGCTCCTCCGGATGGGTCGGGAGAGTTCAGGGGAACAACAGCAATGGAACAAACATCTCTCCCTCCGTGATCGAACCGTGCTCTGAAATAAATGCAGGGCCAGCAGAAGGAAAGCGGTCTGTTTTGCCTATAGCCACCAGTTCTCCAACGCGGTCAAAGGCTATCGGGGAGTGTGAAAAGAGTCCATATTCCACCAGCTGGTGCTTCTTTAAAAGAATGCCGGTATCACCTATGCTGCTGCGTAGCCAGGATGCGGCCTCTTCAGCTTTATCCGGAGCAGGATAAAAGTAAAGCACCCTGCCGGCACCACCGGTGTTATACCTGAAAAGCGGATTCGTTTCAGTCTCCCTTAAAAAATTGAATGTTCCCGGCCGCTGAGGCACTTGGCCATGGTCGGAAACAAGAATGAACGCCCTGCCGGGTCGCTTTTCTCTGCGCCAGAACCCAAAAAGTTTTTCCCACGGGAAAGCCCGTGTCAGCATTTTGTATCCGTAGCGGTGAATATACTCGTCCGTGTCCACATAGTTCCAGACAAGCCTCTTCCCTCCCCCAGCCGCAAGCAGCTCGCCGCTTTTTTTCAGGAAAAAGTCCAAATACTCGTGGAGCCGTAGCTTAACCTCGGGATCCGGGCAAACCCGGACCTGAACAGCGCCAGCAGTAAGTTCATCGTTCAGGCGGTTGGGAGCGGTCAGACCATGAGATCCCAAATAGGACACATTGACGCCATCCCTGGATAATATCTGGAACAAGGTAGAGGCGTCGGACAGGTTCAGCCTTATCCGGTCCGAAGGATATTTTAACACTACACGTTCTTTCCCAAGGCTCAGGGAATCGTTTAACCATACATAATTCCCGCCGGAGCCCTCCAACAGGAAGGAGGTTCCGTAAACGCCATGCTCCCATGGTGGCTTACCAGTCAGCATCGAAGTCCAGGCAGTAGAGGTCGTAGCTGGGAAAACCGAGGTCAAAGAACCCAAAAACATCTTATCTTCACGATGGAGGAACGGATGAACGGCTTCCATGAAATAACTGAAAGAGAGCGCGTCCAGCGCAAATACCACCACTTCATCAATTTCGCGGAGCAATGAAGCGACTATTTCAGGAATAGCGCAGACAGACCGCCGCCGGTCTTGCCGATAGCCGTCCAAGGCTGAAATGTAGTTCTCTGCCCTAAGACTACCATACTCCGCCTTGGCTCCGGACGAGTCTATGGCAGGATGCAAAGAATAGTTCCGCAACACTGACTTAAGTCTTTTCACGCTAGGCTCCACCCTTCCGGACGCCACAAGTTTCCCATGATCCGAACCGCTCCACTTCTATGGCGGGGGAACCCACTGGCAACAGACCGATAAGCCGCTCTTCTGCAGGCAATCCTCCCAGCAGGATAAGGACCAATTTCCGGCCATGCTTGAGAGCGGTGATGTTATATTGTGACGGGGTGGAAGCTGCTAAACGTATTTTCGTAATATCCCCGGTATACCAGAAAAAGGTAGGGCCAGTAACTTCTCCAAGGTAGTTCAGGGAGCATGGACAGGGGAATACGGACGCACGGGCCTCCATATCCCTCCTGAGCATATAAATGTAATGAAAGCCTTCCTTTAGTTTGTGCTCCGCCGCGGCATAGAAGTCCTTGGCGACCGAAAGGCAATCGTCCGTCTCAGCATCCACCAGTACGGGGATTTTGTCATGCAAGTCGCCTATAGTGTTGGAGTACTTGAGATTCGAAAATTGCCTATTGTTCCACAGGACTCTCATGGGAATTTTCCGCTGCCCGAATATGCGCGACATAATCTTGGCGGAGGCCAGCAGGACAAACCCGAAAGGATACCGTGAATCCATCTTTGAAGCCTGGGAATCCAGGTCTACAATCACTCTCGCGCACCTCGCCCAACCCGAATGGTCAGTCGCTTCCACCGCGGATTTAACGGCGGAAACAGCGGAGGAAAATTCGGCATATTCCCCGGAACCTTTGTACCGCGCCAGCACTGCAGGCCGCAAACTGGAGAAAGTCTCCAAAGCAAATTCTCTGTAGGCACGCATTAGTCGGGAGATTTTTCCGGGAGACATCTTTTTCCCCAAATACAGCCGGAAATACCCGTCCATAATTCTGGATATTTCAGCGTCCGCTATTTTATGCGTAAAGCTGAACAGCACTTTAGAATATGCACCCTTGCTCAGAATCAGCAGGCAGCAGAATTGCGGATTGGATGGCTTAACCGTAGCGCGCAGCCAGCCGGCGACCGCACATGAGAGTTCCGAGATCAGCCAGGGAACGGAAGCGGGGTCGCCGTCTACCGAAACCTCCGGGACAAAAAAATCCGCTATCGCGGCGGGCTCTTCAAAAACCGGCTCCGCCCCGTCCATCTGGATGGTAGAACGAAGCAGCGGCTGGATATCGAGCAGGTCCCTGATACAGCGCTTAAGCTGGTCCTTGGTGGCCCCGTACTGAGCCACGTCGACCACTACTTCCAGAGTGCTGGGCGTCGGATTTTCCAGGTACCATTCTATAATCCCCCCCACGGGATATCGCGACAAGGCCTTGCCGGCGCTTATCTCCTTAAGCAAGGAGGCACGCTGCATCTCCAAGAGCGGATACACCCCCGCGCGAAGACGCTCCACTGACGTCCCCTCAGGATATGGATACGGCGCGCTATCTTGCGTCATGACTTCCAGGCCGGATTTCCGGCTGGGTCCATACGAGGAGCAGGGCTCATTTGAGGCATACTTTTTCGATGTATGCAGCCAGGCCAGACGCGGAATTGATCGAGGAGAACTCGATCTTATCAAAATCGAACTCACACCCGAATTCTTCTTGAAGCGACATCAGCAGGGATAGGGTGGACAGAGAGTCTATCCCCAGTTGGTTCAGAGGAAAAGTCTCATTTCCGGCATTGATCGGCTGGCCGGCGACCCCGGTAATGACTTTATAGACCTTTTCTTTCAGATCTGCTTCCATTTGACCTCTCTTTGCAACGCTACTTTCGCCCAGCGGCATCCGGCAACGGGATCCGCGCAGCCCAGCAAATTCCCCGTCCCGGAGCGAAGAATAGTCACAGCGCATCCAGGCTGGTCTTATTGTTCGGGGATTTCATAACATGGTGGAAGTCTCCAAGCACCCGGCAATATGCACCGACCAACGAGGTAATTTTGCGATAATCCACCGGCAGCCCGCTGAAAAGACATGAGATCCTTGAGAACTCCTTAGAGGAAAGTTTTTCCTTTAGCTGACAGACCCATCTTTTCGGCGAATCCGGGAAGATGCCGTGCGAAGCAAAAACGAGTTGTAACAGAGGATATGTCAGCGCAGACACGATAAACCTGTCCTGTTGCGGCCCTCCGCCGCGGGACAACTTGGAGAGCAGGCACTTGACGCGGTATTCCAGCAGGAACCTCTTCCTTGGTGACATAACGTAGTGCGTCTTAAGGTCCAGGCATTCCTTCCGCAATCTGCCCCATACCGCAGCCTCGCCATGAACAAATTTCATCTCCGCAAGGAAATTAACGCAGATCTCATCGCAGGCGCTTAACTTGAGCCGCACATCGGTAATGTTATCGATGAACAGCTCGTTCCAGACACGATCCCGGTCAAAGAACATGTGAACCTGCGAACGACCGCGCCTTGTTACGCAATAGACATCGATATCGGCACTCTCCCAGCGGCGGCCGCAGAGCAGGAAGAGGATATCCTCCCTCGGGACGAATCTCCCGACCCGGCGCAGCAGAGTTTTAGCTGATACGGGCATTGATGTCGGCGATACGCTCCACTACCTGATTCACGGCTCGTGTCGCCTCGAACAAGGCCGGGCCGCTCAGCTGTTTTTCGATGTACCGGGTAAAATCGAAAGTCGCTATCTGGAACTGTTTTAGATCCCCGCAAAGCTCTGCGGCGGGAGGGAAAGATATATCGATGAGGACGGAGTTCCTGTGCATCGTGAGCAAATCCTGCTTCTTCAGCAATTCACGATCTCCGCCTACCGCAAGAAAGACCCCATCGACCTGAGGCAGGAATTGGCTGATATCCTCGAGGGGAGAAAAATGCAACTTCCCATTCTGCGCATAACCGCGGCTTTCTACCGCCTTCCGCAGCTTATCAACGCTCCTGTTTGCCCAAATCACCTTCTTAACCCTCCCGGCTACCTGCCGGAAGAAGGCGTCCGCCATATACCCGCCGCCTACAATAAGAACAACAGAACCCCCGGGATCCGAGAGGGATTCCTGCATGAGCCTCCACGCGGCCGTAGAGTAATTCTCCTGTGTCTCCACCCCATAATCGCGCCGGATGCACTTGGCGATCTCCAGTAGGTTGTTAAGGGCTTTGTAGTCGGCTATCGACAAGGCCGCCCGCTCATGAGCGGCAGCTATCCCCTTTTCGATTTGCGCCAGGATTTCCGTTTCCCCGACGATCTCGGAACGAAGGCCGCACATAACCAGCAGCAGACGCCTAATAGTATCGAGTCCCGAAGAGTGAAACATCCCTTCAAGCGGCACGCCGGAAGGAAGGACAGAATAAACTTCATAACGAAGACACGTTGAGATCACGAAGCCGTTCTGCAGCGTAAAACTGCGCAGATCTTCGGCCAACTGCCTAACGTTCTGCTTAGTACTCGTAAAGAAGTCCAGGAAACGACACGAAAAACGCGGGGCTAGCGACAGCAATTCCGGAGATATGTCGTAACGTTTGCCCGTCCGACCGCCATCCAGGAAGGAGAGGCAGTCGTCTATACGCTCAGCGACGCGGCCAGGGCCCAGGACCCGCATGCACTCGTAAAGATCCGGGGTCTTCTGCCTGCCGGTGATCGCCACGCGCAAAACCATGCAGACATCCCCGACCTGCCCCTTGAATTTATCCTTCTGTTTCTTGTAGGTCTTCGTATCCGGGGCAAACCCAATATCCACCGAAAGCCTCCGGATCTTATCCATCCAGGCGACGGCGTCGTCACCGTGGAGATATCCATCCTTAAACCGCTCCAGGATAAGTTTGACGTCGGACCTGGAAACTTGCTCCGGGAAATAGAATTCACCAAAATACTTTGCAGAGAAGATGTCGTCAAAGAAATATTCTATGTAATTCCTGACGTCGCTCCATTTCTCTATGTCTTTCCGCTGCTTGTTGGTCCCGCGTTCTATTCCCAGAATCGCGGCTGCGTATCCCTTATCGGAGGAAATCAGATTATGAAGCTGCTGATCGTACTGGCTCGCCCATTCTGCGGCCATGCGCAGCACGGTAGCGGCGTCCATTTTAGAAATGACTTCTTTGCTCACATCCGCCAGTTTTACTATATCAAACAGCGCTCCACTCGGACTGAGGCGGGAGAGTTCGAACTTGAATTCATCAATGGCGGCCCCTGGATTCGCACGCCGCCAATCCTCAAAACTGGAATTGGCCAGGTTAAGCAGGTACTCAACAACTGCCGCAGACGGAAATCCCTGTTCGTGATAAAAGCTCACGGCGGCTTCCGGATCCTTGCGCTTGCTGAGCTTCCGCTTAGACGCCCCCTCTTGTTTTAATATAGGCGAGACATGAGCGTAGGAAGGCGGCTTCCACCCCATAAGGGCAAACATCTCGAGGTGAAGTGGGATAGAGGAAAGCCACTCATCGCCTCGTATCACGTGGGTAGTCTTCATCAGGTGGTCGTCCACAATGTGGGCGAAATGGTAGGTTGGCAAGCCATCTGATTTTAAGATGACGATGTCATGGTCATTCTCGGGGAGATCAACATCTCCCTTAATCAGGTCCCGGAAACGGACCTTTCGCTCAATGTCACCACGGGACCGCAGGCGTATCACGAACGGTTTGCCGCGCTCCAGCTCGGACTTTATTTCTTCAAAAGTGAAGTTCCGGTGAGTCGCCCAGCTCCCGTAATACCCGGTCCTGACTTTTGCCTTTTCCTGCATTTCTTTAGTCCTGGCGCCGTCCTCCTCGCTGCAGAAACAAGGATATGCATCTCCGCGGCGGAGAAGCTCCTTCACGAAGACCTTATAGATCCCGCCCCGTTCGCTCTGCTTATACGGGCCGTATGAGCCCGCCTCCCCCTCCGCAGGCAAAGGCCCCTCGTCTATCTTAAACGCAAGCCTTTGGAAAGCCTCAACTATGCCAGCGACGCCCCCTGCCATCTCCCTTTTTTTATCGGTATCTTCTATCCGCAGGTAAAAGATCCCACCGGTCTGGTGAGCGAGCCGCTCGGAGATCAGCGCCGCAAAAACGCCTCCGATGTGCAAAAAGCCAGTAGGGCTGGGAGCAAACCGGGTGACCGCGGCGTCTGGCGGCAAATCCCTGGCGGGATATTTCTTCTCTATCGAGTCCGGAAGCTCGGACACGTCCGGGAAAAGCAGATCAGCAAGTCTCTCATTCATACCCATATCAATCCGCCTCCAACCGCACTAGCGATTCTTTTTGGCAACGGCAGCCGTATCGTCGTCCAATGTCATAATCTTATGACCCAACTTACGTTTTTTTACTTCGAGGTATTTTCTTACCTTCAGATTCAGCGGATACTTAAGAGTCACATGCTCCGTCACCGTAAACCCGCCAGCGGAGATCTGAGCCTTTTTACGGTAGTTATTGCACATCAGCCGGATATTCCTATTGATCCCCAGAGCGTGCATGGCAGCTACAGCGACCCTGTAATTCCGTGGGTCCAAATCCAACTTCAAGTGCTTGAAAGCCTGGACGGTATCGTAACCCAAAAGCCGCTCCGTCTCCATAGCTTTTATCTTTTTAGCCAACCCATGCCCCCGGCCTTCCATGTATTGATATACGATTAGCCCGACCCCGTCTTGGGCGATCTTCCTCATCGCTCCGGCCAGTTGCAGTTTACAATCGCAATCGGTCGAGGAAAAAGACTCACTGAACAGGCACGAGGAGTGCACCCTAACCAGAGGAGACTTGTTTTTAACATCCCCTCTCCACAACACAACACACGATTCCGCGCCCAACTGGAAATATGCTACATGGAATTTCCCAAACTTAGTATCCAGCACTGTTGAACTCACAATAGGCATTTACTCTCCTCTATACACCAATTTCATCTAGATCTGACTGCAACTTCTGAGAATTCTCGAACAGAATTCCTCTGATACCGACAGTCGCGGCCATATCCACAAAACGCTTCGAATCATCAATAAAAAGCAGTTCTCTTGGGGGAACACCGAGGGCTCGCACAACATGCGCGAAACTTCCAGCCTCGCGTTTCGTAAACCCGATCTGATAAGAATAAAAGACCCCGGCAGAGAAAAGATGCTGATACCTGAACCTGGACTCCATGAACTCCGCCCATTCCCTCGCGTTGACTGACAGCAGCGCAAGCTCGCGCTTCCGCGCGAGGCGGGAATAGACGTCCCTCGTGCCATCTATCTCAGTAAAATTATCCCGGATATGCCTTTTAAGCGTGGGCGTATCAAGCTGCCAGCCGGTCCTGGAAATAAGTTCTGCCAGGAAATCGTCTTCCGACTTTTTACCCAGCCAGAGCGGGGAGAAGTCATACACGTATAGGGAATCCGATATTTCTTTTTCCGGCAAGCCCAGCAGGCCGGAAAGAGAAACCTCTACCCCTCGGAGCCCCTTAATAAGGACGTCAGAAAGATCGCAGATGATTCGCCGCGGCCACTTACTCCTCGGCATTCTTCACCTCTGCTCCGCCAGCCGCGCGATATTTATGCATGAACCGGGAAAGCATATCCAGCCCTGTTGTCAGCACCTGCCTGTTTATCCCGTATGTCAGTCTAAAATACATCTTCTCCTCCGGCACCCCAAGGCCCGAACAAGGCAAAAGGCTCACCTTGTGTTCATTCAGCAGCGCGGAGAACAACTCGAAGTCAGATGCGAACACGGTATCCCTGATATTGAACGTGATATTGAAATTGCAATCCGGCTCAATAATATTTACCACCTGCCCCATCGCTTTAAGCCGGGAAACGGAATAGGAATAAAGCTGCTTCATTTTCTCCGTATTAGCGCGCATCACTGACTCGAAGTCGCAATCCGGGGAGCAGTTGCACCTCTCGGAACTGAGCAGGGTAATTTCGTGCCTCGCCATTTGAGTCCACGCCTCGTTAGCGGCCAAAGGAGCATTACCGATATCGTCCCCTACTAGTTTGTTCAACCCGTACACTTTGTCCGTCAAAAAGGCTTCATCAGCGAGAACATATCCGATGCGGTACTCGGCCAGCAGATATTTCTTGGAAGCGGTCACGATCCTTATCACATTAGGCGAGTGGATAACCGGCGGGTAACACATCAAGCGGGCCCCGGATTTGCCGAAATGAAAAGCGTCGCCGGATTCGTCAATTACCAGGTAGATACCGCGCTTTTCCAATTCGGGAACCACCTGCTCAAAGAAGGAAGGCGGATAATATTTGTAAGTCGGGTTGGAGGGATTGACAAGGAAAATAGCCCGCGTGCGCTCCGTAACGGAACACAACAGTTGTTCAGTGGTTACCTGAAAGTCATTTGACTCCTCCCCGGTGACCGTAAGGAGTTCTGCATAGCGTCCAACCCTGGCAGTCATCCGGAAGAACGTGGGGCCGACGAGTATTATCTGCTTATTTCCCGTCCCCGGGCGCTCAAACAGTGCCTCGACAACCCTGTTAAATCCATAAGAAGCCCCCGCCACGATGCAGATATTTTTATATCCGTATCTGGTTCCGTGCAGCAGGTTCTCAAAGTCGACAAGAGCTTCCCTCAAAGGCTGGGCCCCCATCTCCCAGCCATAGCCGGCCCGAGGTCTCTCTTTCCCGTCCACCTCTACCGCCAGATGCTTTAGAATAACCTTCGGAAGAGGAAATTCGCCAGGCTGCGGGTATCCAACAGAAAGCCCGAGAATACTCTTCCCCCCGCCCATCACGTATGAGGCGTCTAGATAGGCACGAAACCGGTTATAAGCAAGACGATGCGCGCTAGAATCAAGAACCATAAATTTTCAAGTACTCGCTGCTGTTGTTCCGCCAAGCACCTACAGGGCAATTTCTATGCCTGGCTCTCGTTTATACGCCTCAAACAACTTCAGTATGCCGAGAGCGTCATCAAGGGTAGCCCTGTCGGGACGGATATTGTTCAACACGGCCTCTGTGAAACACAGAAGTTCCTGATAATAACCCATCAGGAATATGCTATTGCTATTCAATTGGCCCAGCGAAAATTCCGGTTTCCAGACAATCGGCGCGACACTATCATCGCCAATATAGGATGATATTCTCCCATACCCGTTCGTAACACCCTGCTCCAATAAAGCCTTTGTGAGAAGCGGCCCTTTCCTGTAATAAGTGAGCTCAACACCGTTCTCGATAACTAAGTTAGCTCCCTCTCCAACGAGTTCCAGCCGCTCGCGAGGAGATGTTTCCGCCTGGCCGCCTGCAAGATAGAGGTTCCCGATAACGCCGTTCTCGAACATCAGCACACTCGAGGAAGCTCCCGTCAATTCATTTATTTGAAAATATACGCTCCTTGCCGGGCCGCCGAACAACTGCAACAGCGAGGCCGGATGCATAAAATCATCCAGGAACCGCTTCATTTTTATCGACTCATTGCGGTTTGCCGTAGAAAAAGGCAACGAAGTGCCGTATCGTATACTGATGGAGGTCAACTTCCCGAAATCCTTCCCGCTGACTATTTCTCTGGCTCTTTCGACGGCCGGATAGAACATTTTTTTAAAGCCGACCAAGACGATCTTCCCGGTTTCCACGCTTACAGCCCTCATCTCCAATATCTGCGCCACTGATGCGGCAGGAGGCTTCTCTATCCACACATGCACTCCGGCACGCATACAATCGATTGCAATAGCGGGATATTTGGGACACCCCGACGGGTCGTAGTCAGTGATAACAAGAACCGCGTCCAGTTGTTCCCTGGAAAGCATTTCATGATAATCACTGTAAGAGTGTTCCGCGCCAAAAGACTTCGCACACGCCTCAGCCTTCTCCTTCGAACGGGAGCAAACGGACTTAAGCTCGACCGGCAAGTATCTCAACGCCGGATAGATAAACCGAAAGGCATGTTTACCGCAGCCAATGACACCGATTTTCAACCTACGGTCGTATTCATGTGCAAATTTCACATACAGCAAGAATCGGCTCCTAAAAATCAAAGTACTTATCAATATATATATTATGAGAGCCGCGTCGCAAGCCATCAATCAGAGCCGCATTTCGAATTAGTATTTCACAGGAGGGCATACGATTTACCATGAATGGTCAGGGACAGGTCACTACGGGCTAGGACGCCGGGGCGGCGACCACCAGGTAGCCAGACTCGGCATCGCTGGTCAGTTCTTAGATTCCGCGAGGAGTTCGCGGGCGTGCTTGAGGCCCAGGTCGGTGGACTGCTTCTTGCCGCCCAGCATGCGGGCGATCTCGCGCTCACGGGCGGCCTCGTCGAGGAGCCGCACGGAGGCGGCGGCCACGCCGGCCCGCACGTCCTTCTCCACGAAGAAGTGTTCGTCGCCGAAGGCCGCCACCTGCGGCAGGTGGGTGATGCAGAAGATCTGTTTGGAGGCGGCGAGCTTGGCCAGTTTCTCGCCCACCAGGCGGCCGGTCACGGCGCCCACGCCGGCGTCAACCTCGTCAAAGACCTGCGCGCCTATGCGGTCCGCGCGGGAGAGCACGGTCTTGAGGGCCAGCATGAGGCGGGCCATTTCGCCGCCGGAGGCGGTGTAGCGCAGCGGCCGCAGGGGATAGCCGGGATTGGCGGTAAAAAGGTATTCCACCGAATCGCCGCCGGAGGAGGTAAGGGCGGCCTCGTCGTAAGCCGCGTCCACGGAGAAGCGCACCTCTTTGAAGCCGAGGCCTTCGGCTTCCTTGATTATCTCCGCGGAAAGTTTCTTGGCCGCCGCCACGCGCTTTTCATGCAGGGCGAAGGCCAGCTTTTCCAGCTTCTCCCTGGCCGCAGCCAGCTTCTTCTCTATCTCGGAACGGTCCAGCGTCATGTCATCGAGGCTGCCCGCCTTGACGCGCAGCTCTTCGGCCTTGGCGAGCACGGCCGGGATGTCGGCGCCGTACTTCTTCTTCAAGGTCTTGAATTTCTCCAGGCGGGACAGGACGCGGTCCACCTCGCCGGGGTCTGAGTGCACGGCCTTGCCGTAGGCGCGCATTTCGCCGGCCAGGTCGCGCAGCTCTATGGCGGCGGAATTGAGGCGGCCCACCAGGGGCTCGGCCGACTGGTCCACGGCGGCCAGCGCCTTGAGCTTCTCCAGCGCCTTCTCCGCGGCGCCGGAGGCGTCGTCGAGCAGGCCGTGCGCGTCGCCGGAGAGCGAGAAAAGTTTCTCTGAATTCTTCAGGCGGGGCCAGAGGGTTTCGAGTTCTTCTTCTTCGCCCGGTTTAAGGTTGGCGGCCTCTATTTCGGCCAGCTGGAAGCGGTAGAGGTCCAGCAGGCGGGCGCGCTCGTCTTCCGACATGGAAACGGCGTTAAGCGCCTCCTCGAGCGCCCTCGCGGCGCCCCAGGCCCCGGCTACGGCGGCTGCCTCTTTTTCGAGCCGGCCGTAGCGGTCCAGCAGGTCGCGCTGCACCTCGGGCTTGAGCAGGCTCTGGTGCTCGTTCTGCCCGTGGAAATCCACCAGGTAGCCGCCTACTTCGGAAAGCTGGGCGAGCGTGGCGGAAGCGCCGTTTATGGCGGCCTTGGTGCGGCCTTTCGGGTCGGCCTGCCTGCGGATCCTGAGGGTTTTCTCCTTCACGCCCCAGCGTTCCACCGCGGCTGGCGGCAAATTGTCGGCCGCGAACTCCCCCTCCACTTCGGCGGAAGCGGCGCCCGGGCGCAGGATATCGGACCCCGAGCGTTCACCCAGCAGGAAGCCGAGGGCGGAAATGATGATGGACTTGCCGGCGCCGGTCTCACCGGTAAAAATATTCAGCCCCTCGCCCGGCTCCAGCTCCAGCGAGTCTATGACCGCGAAATTTTTTATCGAAAGTTTCTTAAGCATAAGTCGGCACGTTGTCCTGGTCGGGTCGCCGAGGTATTCCCCTCCGCCCCACACCCGGGGAACCGTTGCGCGGTTCCCCCGTCCCTTCGGGCCGGGGCCCCCTCCCCAAGTGGGGCTTGAGGGGAACACCTCGCCGCCCCGCCCGTCACTACAGGCCTACCTTTCTCCCCAACTTAATTTCCGGCGGAGGATATCGAAATAGGAGAAGCCGCTGGGGGCGAGCATCTTGAAGCTGCGGGGATGCTTGCCTATCACCACGGTGTCGCCGTGCTCCAGCCGGAAATTCTCCTGGCCGTCCAGCGACAGGGTCATGACCTGCGGGCCGGACCGGCCGCCCTCCACCTCCACCTTCAGTTCCTCCGCCGCGGACAGCACTATGGGGCGGTGGGTGAGGGTATGCGGACAGATGGGCGACAGCAGGAAAACCTCCAGGTCCGGCATGACTATGGGGCCGGAGGCCGCCAGGCTGTAGGCGGTGGAGCCGCTGGGCGTGGAAATTATAAGACCGTCGCCGAAATACTCGGACAGGAACTCGCGCCCGAAGGTGGCGCGCAGGGTGAAGGCACGGGCCTCCTGGCTGCGGATCACGCAGTCATTCAGGGCCGGCAGCGGGCCGAACACCAGGCGGCCCTTGCGCCGCACGCTCACGGCCAGCAGGGAGCGGTTGAAGGTTTTGTAGTCGCCGTTCAGAAAGGGTTTTACCCCGCGGAGGAAATCCCGGCGCTCCACGCCGCTGAGGAAACCAAGCCCCCCCGCGTTTATTCCGAGTACAGGTATGCCCCGCGATATCACGTGGCGGGCTGCGTACAGCACGGTGCCGTCGCCGCCCACGGCTACCGCCGCGTCGGCCGGTTTGAATTCACAGGCGGTATCGTTAACGCAGACCCTGGAGACCTTGGCCCCGGCGGCCTTCAGGCGGCGCTCTATGGCGGCCGCATAGGCCAGGGCCTTGCGCCTCTTGGAGTTGTAGAACAGCACGACGCTTTTTATGCGTTTCATAAGGTCCGGCCTACTTGGCCTCAGGGGCTTTCTGCTCTATCTTGGCCCAGGCGTCCTTCAGCGTCACGGTGCGGTTGAACACCGGCGCGCCCGGCTTGGAATCCACGGGGTCGGCGAAGAAATAGCCGAGCCGCTCGAACTGGTAGCGCGCTCCCGGCGCGGCCGCCTTCAACGAGGGCTCCAGCATGGCTTTCTCTATGACCTCCAGCGAGCCGGGGTTCAGGCCTTCCTTGTAGTCGTGCCCTTCCTCCACGTCCTCGGGGTTTCGCTTGGTGAACAGCGCGTCGTACAGGCGCACCTTGGCCGGCAGGGCGTGCCTGGCCGAAACCCAGTGAATGGTGCCCTTTATCTTGCGCCCGTCGGGCGTGTCGCCGCCTTTGGTGGCGGGATCGTAGGTGCAGCGCACCTCGGTTATATTACCGGCGGCGTCTTTCACCACGCTCTCGCACTTCACTATGTAGGCCGCTCGCAGGCGCACTTCCTGGCCGGGCGTCATGCGGAAGAACTTCTTGGGCGGGATTTCCTTGAAATCGTCCTGCTCTATGTAGAGCTCGCGCGAGAACGGCACCTTGCGCGTGCCGGCCGCCTCGTCCTCGGGGTTATTGGCCACGCACATCTCTTCGGTCTGCGCCTCGGGGTAATTCGTGAGCACCACCTTCAGCGGCTTCAGCACGGCCATGGCGCGGGGCGCCGTCTTATTGAGCTCGTTGCGCAGGGCGTTCTCCAGCACCCAGATATCGGAAATGCCGGGCACCTTGGTGATGCCGATCTCGTCGCAGAAGGCGCGCAGGGCGCTGGCGGTGTAGCCGCGGCGGCGGAAGCCCGAGACCGTGGGCATGCGCGGGTCGTCCCAGCCTTCCACGTGCTTTTCCTTAACCAGTTCCAGCAGCTTGCGCTTGCTGGTGATGGTGTTGCCCAGCGTGCGGCGGGCGAACTCTATCTGCTGCGGGTGGTAGATGCCCAGCTGGTCCAGGTACCAGTCGTAAAGCGGGCGGTGGTCCTCGAACTCCAGCGTGCAGATGGAATGGGTGATCTTCTCTATGGAATCTTCCAGGCCGTGGGCCCAGTCGTACATGGGGTAGATGCACCACTTATTGCCCTGGCGGTGGTGCTCGGCGTGCAGGATGCGGTACATCACCGGATCGCGCATGTTGATGTTGGGGTGCGCCATGTCTATCTTGGCGCGCAGCGTGCGGCTGCCGTCGGGGAATTCGCCGTTCTTCATGCGCTCGAACAGGTCGGCATTCTCCTCTATGGAGCGGTTGCGGAAAGGACTCTCCTTGCCGGGCGTGCCGGGCGCGCCGCGGTGCTCGCGCACCTGGTCCGCGCTGAGGTCGCAGACGAAGGCCTTGCCGGACTTCACCAGCTGCATGGCCCAGTCGTACATCTGCGGGAAATAATCCGAGGCGAAGAAGAGGCGGTCCTCGAAATCGCCGCCCAGCCACCGCACGTCCTCCACGATGGAATCCACGTATTCCTGCTCTTCCTTGGCGGGGTTGGTGTCGTCGAAGCGCAGGTTGAACTTGCCCTTGTAGGCGGCGGCTATGCCGGAGTTGAGGATGATGGAGGTTGCGTGGCCGATATGCAGGTAACCGTTGGGTTCCGGGGGAAAGCGCGTATGCACGCGGCCTTCGAATTTGCCGGTCTCCATGTCCTTGTCTATGATCTCGCGGATGAAGTTGCTCTTGGGCTGTGTTTCCATAATAAAATTATAACAATTATGGGAGGGAGGAGGCCGTCAGCCCCCGTCTATGGGTACCACGGCCCCTTTCACACCCTCCGCCGCCGGTTTTCCCCGGCGAAGCGCCCTGCCTCCGCCCCGGTCCAGGGTCAAGCCGCCTATTTCCCAGGAGAACCTGTCCCCCGCCCCCGAATAGCCGGGGGCGTAGCCGTCCCAGCCGCACCGGACCGGGCCTTCCGCCTCGCCCGGCCAGAGCCGCTTCACCGCCGTCCCTTCGGCCTCCAGCCGCGCCAGCGCGGCCCGCAGGCCGCCCGGGACAGGGCCGTAAGGCAGCAGCACGCCTTTTATCTTCACCAGCCCGGCCAGTTCCGCCAGGCCGCTGTAATTCTTCTCCTCCAGGGAGGTGAGCAGCACGCCCTCCAGCGCACCGGAGCCGCGGTCCAGCACGGCGTCGGCCAGGCGGCGCCCGCTTATGCCGGGGTTAAGCAGGTAGAGCCCGCCGGACGAGGTCCTGACCAGCGCGCTGCTGGTATTGGCGTCCCCGAAGAGTTCCCCCTCCGCGTCGCAAGCCGGCGCCTTCGCCGGCCGCAGCCAGCCCGCGGTCATTACGAGCAGGCCGGCGGCCGCCGCCGCGTAAAGCCTGAAGCTGCCGAAGCCCAGCAGCGGGGCGTGGAGCAGCGCGAACGCAACCGCGAAGAACCCGGCCACGAACCAGCCGGAAGGCTCAGGCACCGTGACCGAAGCGTAAGGCAGGGCGGCGAAGAATTTCACGGCGCCTATAAAGAACTTGGTGAACGCGGCCGTAACCGGCGCCAGCAGCGCGAAGACGAAGCCGGCCTTATGGAAAACCGCCAGCAGGAAGCCCAGCGCCATGGCCACCCCGGCGGCGGGGACCAGCAGCATGTTGGACAGCAGCGAAACGAGCGAGACCTTGTGGAAATAGACGGCCAGCAGCGGGTACAGCCCCAACTGCGCCAGGAAACTCACCAGCAGCAGGCCGGCGGCCTTGCCGGCGAGGCCGCGGGGCAGGTAACGCCCCCAGAGGGCCCCGCCGACGGTAAGGCCGTAAGCTGCCAGGAAGGACATCTGGAAGCCGGCATCGAAAAGCGACGCGGGCGACGCCAGCAGGATAAGCAGGGCGGCGGCGGTGAGCGCGTGAAAGGCCCCGGCCTCCCTGCGCAGCAGCCAGGCCAGCAGCCCAGCCGAGAACATCAGGTAAGCGCGCACCAGCGGCGCGTCCAGGCCGGCCGCCGTCACGTAAAAACCGGCCAGCAGCAGCGCGGCCAGCCCGGCGTAGCGGCGCTTCAGGCCGAAGCGGGAACAGAGGAAATAGACCACCGCGACCACGAACCCCACGTTGGAGCCGGAGGCCACCAGCAGGTGCATGGCGCCGGAATCCTGGAAAGCGGCTTTGAGTTCCGCCGGCACGCTGCGCTTCTCGCCCAGCACCACGCCAGCCAGCACCGCCGCGCTCTCGGGAGGCAGGCCGGCCTCGAAAGCACGGAGGGTGGCCGCCCTGAAACCGCGGGCCAGCCGGATAAAAGGATTGGCCTTGCCCGCAAGTTCCACCCCCCTGGTCCGGCCCTGGGCTATTATGCCCCTGCGGGCCAGGTAATCCGCCCAGTCGAGCGCCCCGGGCGCCGCCGCCCCCGGCGGCGACTGCAGGTCCGCCAGGAAGGCCACCCTGTCTCCGTAAGAAGCCCCGCCGGCGTTCTCGGCGTAGATCATGAGCCCGGTCTTATGCTGCCGGCCGTAGAGGCTCGTGGTCTGCAGGGGAAAGCGCACCCCGCCGCGGGCGGCGGCCGGGTAGGCGGCTATGCGCCCTTCCACAAGAACCCCGGAGCGGGGTAGCGGGAAAGGCACAGGCTCGGGCGGAGCCGCGAAGAAGCCGGGGAAAAGGAGTATCGCCCCGGCGTAAGCCAGGAGCAGCAGAAAAAGCGGCCTGCGGTAATAGGAAAGCAGCATAACGCGCGCCCGCCCGGCGTAAGCTGAGAAGTTTCACTTGCGGGACCCTGACCCAGAACTAAATATTTATGCGGCCCTTGAGGGCGTAGCCCAGCGTGACCTCGTCCATGTAGTCGATGTCGCCGCCGAGCGGCACGCCGTAAGCGATGCGGGTGATCTTCTGCACGTAGGGCTTGAGCAGGCGGATGAGGTACATGGCGGTGGCTTCGCCGTCGGCGTCGGGATTGGTGGCCAGGATGATCTCCTTGACGGCGCCGTCGGAGGCGCGCACCCGGTCCACGAGCTCCTTGAGCTTAATGTGCTCGGGGCTCACCCCGGCCACGGGGGAAACAGCGCCGTGCAGCACGTGATAGACACCGGAAAAACTTTTAGCCTTCTCAATGGCGGCCAGGTCCTGGGGGCGTTCCACCACGCAGATCAGGGACCTGTCGCGGTGGGAGTCGGCGCAGACGGGGCACAGGTCGCCCTCGGCGTAATTGAAGCACTCGCGGCAGTAATTGACCGAGGCTTTGACGGCGCGCAGAGCTTCCACCAGCTCTTCCACCTCCGGGTCGGAGGCCCGCACCACGTACATGGCGAAACGCTCGGCCTGCTTGGGGCCGACGCCGGGGAATTTGCGGAAAACGCCTATAATACGTTCGAGTGCTTTCATTAAAACGTCACTTCACCTTGTTTATGCGGGTTATCCGGCCGTGAAAGACCTTGGCCAGGTGCTTAAGCTCCGGCTCGGTGTCGCTGGAAACCTGTTTTGCGGCTCCGGGCTTATGCGGGGCTGGCGCCTCATGGGCGGCTTCGGCCTCTATATCATCCACCACCGCGGCCTCGTCGCCTTCGCCGGGCTCGGGCATGGCCTCGGCCCCGGCCACGGGGGCCGCCGAGAACTCGGGGACCAGAGTGATCTTGGCGCCCGCGAAGCGGGCCAGCATGTCTTCCAACTCCGCCCGGGCGGTCTCTATCATGCCGGTCTCGAATTTTACTCCGGAGACCAGGCGCCACCGCGCCGGCTGGTCGAAAACGATCTTAACCGCGAGGAGGGCGTTGTAGAGCGAGGGCCGTTTAGAGGCCACCTGCCCGAGCAGTTTCTTCCAGGCGTCGGCGGGCACTACGGAGGCGGTGGAAGCGGGGGCGGCCGGGGCCGGCGCGGGAACCGGCGCCGGGGCGGCGGGGCGGGCGGCGGCAGGCGCCTGGGCGGGCGCGGAGTAAGCGGCTACGGCCTCATTTTTTTTTTGACCGGCGGCCGGCTGAAGGTCGGAAACCGCGCCGGAATTAAGGCGGTCGGCCATGCCTTCCAGGCGGCGCACCAGGCCGTCCAGGTCCTGCGGCACCTCTATGAGCGTGAACAGGGCCACCTCGGCGGCGAGGGCGGGAGAATCTGAGAACTTTACCTCGTCCACTATCAGGTTGACCTTGCGCGAGAGCCGGGCCAGCGCCGCGGGCGCCAGGTCCTTGGGCAGGCCCTTCACGGGTTCCCCCTCGCCGAACCCCTGGGCGGCCAGGAAGGCCGCGGCCAGGTTATTGCGCAGCTCGCGCAGGGTGGCGAGGGCGTCGTAGCCCTCGGAATTAAGTTTATCGAAAGCGCCGTGCAGGGCGGCCGCGTCCCGGTTGACCAGCGCCAGCGCCAGCGAATTCACCACCTCGAAACCGGGATGGCCCAGCAGTTCGTTCACCACGTCGGCCTTCACCTCGCCGCGGCCGAAAGAGGCGGCGCGGTCCAGCATGGTGATAGCGTCGCGCATGGCCCCGCCGGCGGAGCGGGCGATGAGGCGCAGGGCCTCGGGCTCGGTCTTTATCTTCTCGGCCGCGGTCACTTCCTTGAGGCGGGCTATGATGTCGGCCTCGGAAATGGGGCGAAAGCGGAAGCACTGCGAGCGGGAAAGGATGGTGGCCGGCACCTTGTTCTGCTCGGTGGTGGCCATGACGAACACCACGTGCGCCGGCGGCTCCTCCACGGTCTTGAGCAGCGCGTTGAAGGCGCCGGTGGAGAGCATGTGCACTTCGTCGAGGATGTAGATCTTGTATTTGTCGCGCGAGGGCGCGAAGCTGACCTGTTCTATGATGACACTGCGCACTTTGTCCACGCCGGTGTTGGAGGCCGCGTCTATCTCTATGACGTCGAGCGATTTGCTTTCGGCTATCTCCAGGCAGGAGGGGCACTTGTCGCAGGGCGCGCCGTCCTTGGGGTGGTGGCAGTTGAGCGTCTTGGCCAGGATGCGGGCTATGGTGGTCTTGCCGCAGCCGCGCGGGCCGTAGAAAACGTAGGAGTGGGCTATGCGCCCCAGTTTCACCGCGTTGTGCAGGGTGGTCTTTATGGTCTCCTGTCCCATCACTTCGCCGAGGTGGGCGGGGCGGTATTTAGTAGCCAGATTTTCGTAAGCCATAGTTTTGGAGACCTGTAGTGAACTGAAAGCGGGGAAGCCGGGCGGCTTCCCCGCCGAGGGGTTAAGTTAGAACTTCACGCCGGCGCCGATGGAGACGAAGCTGTCGGTATCGGTGCCGTTGTCGAAGATCTGGTAGGTCACGTTGGCGATGACCATGTTAAGGTCCACGTAGCCGCCAAGGGTGATGGCGGAGCTGTCCTTCACGCCGCCCTTGTACTTGGTGGTGGTGTACCCGGCGAAAGGCGTCACCATGGGGATGGTGGCCGGGATGTCCACGCGGGCGTTCACGCTGGACTTGGGCTTGGCCGCCAGGGCGAAGTTCATGCCGGGCACGAAGCCCTGGGGCGTCGCGTCCTCGTCGCCGTAGGAGTAGCCGGTGTAGGAGGCGGAGAGGTTGAGCATCAGCACCTTGGCGCCCGCGAACAGGCTGGCCTCGGTCTGCGAGGTCTCGCGCTCAACGGTCAGCACTTTCTGGGTATGCTGGGTCTGTTTGAGGGAGGCGCCCACGTCCACGCGGGTAATGCCTTCGCCACCGCCGGAAACCGAGCGCGCGCCGGGGCCGGCCAGGCGGGACTTGCCGCCTGAGGTCGGGGTGAGCGAGAAGGTGACGTCGCCGCCCGCGTAAACGTTCTTATAGCCGTTCACTTCGGGGGTGGTGCCGGCTTCGGCGCCCACGGTGTAAGCTTCCTTCTCCCAGGCGCCGCGCAGGCCGTAGGTGCGGAAGGTCTTGTTGTCGTAGGCCGCGGTGTCGTACTTGTAGGAGGTGATGGACGGCTCCAGGGCGAAATCGCCCTCGCCGACGCGGAGGTTCAGCTTGTAGCCGCTGTAGTCCGGGCCGGTGGTACCGGTAAGCCCGCCGTCGAAGTACAACGCGGAGGCGTTGACGCCGAGGCCGGCGAGCAGAGTCAGTGAAACTATCAGTTTTTTCATCTTTATGTTCCCCTTCTGGTTTATTTTCCCAAAACGTCAGGCGGCCTTGGCCGCTTCTTTGTTCAGGAAGTCCGAGTAGTTGCGCGGCTTGCGCTTCTTCCAGGACTTCTTATGCCAGGCGTAGCCGGCTATCAGCGGCATGGCCAGGGTGGCCTCGGCGAACACCATCTGCTCCTGCGCGGTCTCCACCTTGCCCCAGGAGCAGGCTTCCTTCAGTGTGGAGGAGGAAAGGGCGCCGTCGCGCACGTCGGCCACGGTCACCTGCACGGCGTACTTGTGCATGGGGGCCTCTTCGCCCAGGATGTCGGCCGCCACCACGGTGTCCTGCGTGAAGTTCTTGGGCACGCCGCCGCCTATCATGAGCAGGCCGGTGTCGCGCGCCTCTATCTTGAGCTTGGTGAGCTCCAGAAAATCCTTGGCCGAATCCAGGGTCATATGCTTGCCCGGGTTCTTCCACTGGTGTTCTATCATGCCGAAGCCGGCGGAGCAGTCCGAGAAGGCCGGCACGAAGATGGGCACGCGCTTCTCCCAGGCGGCCAGCACCACGGAATCCTTGGTCTTGCCGCGCTTGGAGAGATATTTGCCCATTTCCTCTATGAACTCGCGGGAGGAATAAGGGCGGGGCTCCAGGGAATCGGCTATCCGGCGGGTGGCGTCGTCGCAGACGCGCAGTTCGTCCTCGTCTATGAAGGTGTCGTAAATGCGGTCTATGTGCAGCTGGCGCAGCTCGTTGTCGTCCACGCCGTGCGCGCTGCCTTTATAGTGTTTGAAGCCCAGCGCCTCGAAGAAATCCTGGTCCACTATTATGGCCCCGGTGGAAACTATGGCGTCCACCATGTTGCTGCGGACCAGGTCCGTCACCACTTTTTTCAGGCCGGCAGAGAACAGCGAACCGGACAGCGTCAGGATGACCGAGCAGTTGCGGTCCTGCAGCATGGCGTCGTAAATTTTAGCGGCCCGCGCCAGGTCCCTGGCGGAAAAAGCCATGTCCCCCATGGCGTCCACCAGCGGCACCACGTTGTGCTTGGCGATCTCTATGTGCTTTACGGTATCCTTGAGATAATCGGACTTCTTCATGCCGGGCATAAGTCCCCCTCGACCGCGGAAATCTATATACATTATACGATTTTGCCGCCCCCCCATAAAAGAAAAACCCCGCGGCTTGCGGCCGCGGGGCTTCTCTTGGTCGGCTAGCGCTTACCGGCAGCCGTCCGGCAGTGTCTTAAGACAGGTGGCGGCCCACTGGCAGGCCGTAACACGCTGATTGACGATATTGGCCAGCGCGCTCTTGGAGGCGGCGTTCTCTTCCATAATATTGCGGTAGTTGATATCCGCGCTATTGAAGATGGTCGCCACGCGCGTGGCGCGGCTCTTGCTGCACTCCCCTGCCGCGTTCGGGCGGAACCCGGTTACGGCCGAATCGCAAGCCATTATGGTCTGATAGTTTGCCAGCGCCGCCTGCTGATTGGCGGTCAGACGCTTCTTGGCCAGGTCGGCTGTGGCGTCGTAACTGCCTTGGAACTTATGGTACTGGTCGGAAGCCTGGGCAAGCTCCCTGGCGGCCTTAGACCTCGCTTCCCTGGTAGCGGTAGGAGGCAGTTTGTCGTAAGCCTCTTTCTTCGCCTCCACTTCGCCAAGCGCCGCCTGCAGGCTCTGCTGGGATACGGCCATCTCGCGCTGCTTCTCCGGAGAGAGACCGTCGTAGGCCACCTTCCTGGCGGAGAAACCGCCGCGTGCATTATCCACCATGGTCTGCGCGCCGAGGATAGCGGCCTCGGAAGGCCCGGTAAGTATCGGCTTGGGAGCCGCCACAACATCTCCGAAATAGGCCCCTGAAACGCCGCTGTCGAGTATCAGTTTTTTTATGCGGGCCATTTCTGTCTTCGTGAATTCCAATTTGCTCGAAACAGCCACCAGCCCGGGCACACGCTCCGTTCTTATGCTGTCCACTATGCTCTGACAGCGGTTTTTTATCGAGATCAGGTTATCTGGCTGCTTGTCACCTTTGGTGGCAGGCGCCACCGCGGTCATGGCCGACCAGTCCGAGGATTCTTTCTTTTTGGCATCCTCAATATTGATCTCGCTCTTCCACAGCGGCTCCCAGCCGGCTCCGCGCAGGCCGGCTTCCGTCTGAAGCTGGGAAGCGCCGCCGGTACCGGCAGTATCCGCTGCCACGGGGCCAGGAGCATCCTTCATATCGCCAGAAGCCGCCGTGACCTCTTCGGCAACTGCCGGGGTACCGACGTCCTTGCCGGTCAGGGTCTTATATTTCACGGCCAGTTGCATGGAGTCCACTTTCTGCAGCACTTCATAAACCTGGGCCTGCTTTCCCTTAAAGGTCTTGAAGCCTTCGGAAACAAGGCCAAGCTGACCAGTGTACCACGGCACCCACTCCTGCTGCTGCGCCACAAGGCCTTTGGCAAACAGATAAGAGGCATCACCGCCTTCCTGCGCCTCCCACTGCTGTATATAGGTCTCTATCTTCGCGATGGTTTCGGGAGGTATTTTGGCGGCGACAGGGCACGGAGGCTGAGCGCAAGGCTTAGCCCCAGCCGCGGGCTTCACATTGTTCGGCATATCAGCCTTGAGTTTCTCGATGGCGGAGGAGAATTTCTGATACGCCCCGGTCACATTCTGAAGTTCCTTCGCAGCCTCACCGACTTTTCTCGCATACGCGTCACGTGCGGAGCCTGCGCCGGAGATCTTTTCCTCCAACACTTTTGAGAACGATTCCTTGACCTGTTGGTCCAGCACCCTGAAGTTGGCGACGATTCCGGTCATATTGCCCTCGGCCTTTCCGGCCTCCGCCTGGGCCTCTATGGTAAGTCTCACGATCGCCTTTATTGCCAGGTCGAAACTTTCCGCCTCGGGAACCGTAGCCGAAGGGTTATCCTGCGTAGGATCGGGCTTAGGGTCCGGCTTGGGATCGGGCTTAGGGTCCGGGTTACCGGGATTAGGATTAGACCCGGTCTTACCGGCATAGTCGTTACACATACAATTCTTCTCGTAGGAGGAAGCCGATTCCTTACCGGCCTGGTACGAGACCTGCGTAGGCCCGCCATCCACGGTGCAGACCCACTCCAGCACGCACTTGGGATCGGCGCTGCCCTTGCACTTTTCCCGCGCCATTTTCCAATCATCCGTCAGCGTGCCGGTCTGCTTACCCATGGGCACCCAGCATTTCGAAGGCGGAGGCGGGTCCATGCCCAGGATGTGGGTGAAGGTGCCGTCCACGAACTTGGTGAGCGGGCCGGTGATGCCGGTGAGGATGGCGTTGATGAGCTGCTTGGGGATCTCGTACTGCTTGTAGAATTCCCAGTCCAGCGCTTTCTGCATGCGCTGCTTGGCGGCCATTTCGGCCAGGGACTCGCCCGAGCGGCTGTGCTCGTACTTATTATTGTAAGGAGAGGTCTTGCCGGTCTTTTCGGAGTCGCCGCCGTAGCCCATGCCGCCGCCGCCGGCGCCCACGGTAGGCGCGTCGGCAGCCGCCTTGTCCAGGGAGCTGATGGCAGAGCCGCCGGTGAAGTTGCCGGCCGACTTGTCCGCCGCGGAGCGCAGTTTCTCGAAGGCGCCCTTGGAGGAGCTGTTGGGAGTATTGGAAGCCACGCCCTTATAGCCGGGCATGGCCACTGGGCCCACCATGGAGCGCTTGGCCGCCTTGCTGGAAGCGGACTTGGCGTCGTCTATGATCTTGCCGCCGCCAAGGGTGCCGGACGTGCGGGTGCTGTCGCCGCCGCCGAAAAAGGAGCTCATGCCGCGCAGGGCCGCCTGCATGCGGGGAATAGGCGTGGGCGTGGGCGCGGCCTTGGAGGCCTCGCTGAACGCCGCCCGGCCCACGTCCTTCATGGAGTCGCGGAAAGTGGTAGGAGGCGCGGAGGGCGGCGGCATGGCCGGCGCGGACGACTGCGAGCCGAGGATGAGCGAGGCGGGATCACGCGAGCTCAGCGGGGTTATCACCTCGCCGGAACCGTCGGGCGAGCCCTGGCTGAGGGCGTTGAGGCCGGGCTCATAGAGGCCGGTAGGGGCTCCGCCGTCCCTGGAGCCGAAGCCCGGGGTGAGGATGTTGTCGGTGGAGGGTTTGGACATCATGTACTCGGCGACGGGAGCCATCACCAGTACGCTGAGGCCGATACCCACGAAGGCCATGTCCTTGCGGGACAGGTTCTTAAGGCGGTCCATCAGGCCGCCGGCGGTCCTGGAGAAAAGCGGGGCTTTTCCGAAGGAGGACGTTTTCTTGAACGCCCCGGGCGCCGCGGCGCCGTCCTTTTTTTCATCTTCGTTGTAGAAGTTCATAACTGCCTCCGGGTCCTCAGTTTAATTACCCTGTCTCAACTATTATAATACGTCCGAAAAACGGCGTTACACCTTTCCAACTATAATTTACCTAATATCCGGGCCCCAGCCAAGTGTCATTGGGCCCTTAAACCTATGGGCCCTATGGCCCACCGCCTGCCGCCCACGTCGGGGCCATAAGAAAGCCCGCCGGCAAAGCCGGAACGCCTACCGGGCGCTCCCGGAGGAAAACTCCGCAGGCCTGAAAGCCTTCACGCCAACGCCTCACTGATGTGGTGCAACACCTGCTTCCTCCCAGCTTCAACCGCGGGCTTAAGAAAAACCAGCTCAGGGACACTATTAGTTCTTATCCCCTGACATCGCTCCGCCCAGTATCTCTCCAGCGGTCTCCATAACGCTCATGACCAGCTTCGACATCGGCCCAAAGAATACCGCCATCCCGAGGGTGATGAGAGTGCCTAGAATAGAGCCCATCAGGCCAGGGAACATGGTAGCCACCAGCATGCCCACGCCAATGGCAGCCAGCCAGAACTGGCCGGTCATTATCCCCACAATGATCATCAATACGGCCAGTATCAGCGTCAGGAAGCACTTCAACTTGGAACACTTTTTGATCTTCATGCTGTTATAACTGGAACAGTTCATGGGGCTGCTCTTGTTCTGGCACTTAGCGGCGAGCTGAGCCTCGTTCAGGTTGAAGTCCTGACAATAGGAAATGATCTTGTCTATTTTGGCGTTCCAGGCGCCCACGTTACCGCAACACTTTGGCGGCTTACCAAGGTTCTTGATGGTCTCGTCCATCATCTTTCCGTCTTCGGACATTTTGGCGCCATGGGTTCCCTGCGCCTCGGAACAGGCCTTGGCCGCGTCCTGCATGCCGCCTGCACCGTCTATAAGGTCGCCGGTCATGGCGGTGTCTGGCACCTCAGTGCCGGCCGCGTCGGTCTCCATCACGTCCTGGTTCACGACGTTACCGTCGTAAGTGGCGCCGGTATAGGCGGCCTGGTACTCGGAGGCCGATTTTTTGGACTTGTAGGCCGTGGCAGTGAGCGCAAAGGTCTGGGCCAGTTGGAACATGGGCCGCTGGTTGCCAAGCTTCACGTCCATTTTGGCGTTCTTCTTCCCGTAGCCCACGTTCTTCCATGTGAACCCGGAAACACGGCCCATCTTGGATTTAGTGTTTACCTTGGAGGGCTTCCCAGGCATGGGCACCTTGGCGCCGGACTGGGTATAAACCTTGTTATACATGCCGTTGGCGCGGCCGCCTACCGACGGGCCGCCGCCCATCATGCTGCTGCCCACGTAAGGTGCGTTGCCGGCCCCGCCGAACCGGTCGGCCAGGTTATCCCCCATCACGTCCCCGTACAGTCCGCCTTCGCCGTCGGCGCCGCCCGCCAGGAGCGATTCCAGGTTAACGCCGTCCCCGGTCTCGCCGCGGGCCCGCTCTTCCTCGTTGACCACGCCCTTAACGTCACCGGGACCGGTCTTGCCGCCCTTGGGGTCCTTTACCTCGGGCAGGCCGAAAATGTCGCCGCCCCCGCGGATGAGGGCTATGGAGGATTGGCTGCCGGCCGGCGGCAGCGTGGCGTTTATGTTCTTCAGGAATTTGTTCCAGAAAGAGTTATTCGCGCTGTCCTCCGTGGCTTTGTCCAGGGCGGCCTTCAACAGGTCGTTGGAATACTTGGGGTTCAGCGAGGAGACCACGCTGGCCATGCCCACCGAACGCAGGAAGGCGGCCACGGGGCGCAGTTCTATGATGCGGCCGAGCATTTCTCCGGAGATCACGAAAGGCACGGAGAGGATGGTGACCATCAGCAGGATCGCAATGAACTTGGTGCGGCCCCGGAAGATGAACAGCAAGGTCGCAAGGATGGACTTGCGCCTGTGTTTTTCTATAAATTTGTTGCCCATATATCCTCCCGGCGACCGCGCCGCGGATAAGAACCCGGACTAAACCCTAATAATGCCCTGAAAACATTTTCCCTGTTACGCCCGTTGCCGCCGGGGTTAAAACCCGGCGGCAACGGCCACTGCCACGCCAGAAACTACTTACCGCCCAGCATGCTGCCCACCATTGAAATTACGCCAGCGCCAAGCAGCGCCCACATTATCTTTTCGGTACCGGGAGCCTTATCGGCCTTCCCTCCGAACGCCATGATGGCGGCATAGGCGGCCATCATACCGCCTATGATGTAAAGCGAACCCATGAGCTTCTGGCCATATTCACCCATGATCTTCGCGGCCATGGCTATGGCGGCCAAGGCGAGGACGAGCGCTATGGCGGCAACTATCCAGCGCACCCACCACAGCTGGATATTAGCGGCAATGTAGGAGAGAAGACAGGAGATGATCACCAGCATCATGATGTTGGCGAGCAGATTGCTCCACGGGCTGACATCCGTGGGGGACGGAGTCTCCGGCACGGCCGCGTCGTCGGGATTTCCAGCACCCCCGCCGCCGCCGCTGCCGCCGGCGTTATCGAGCGAAGGAGAGCTCATGATGCCCGCCCCGCCGTCGCTGAGGCCGCCGCCGCCGTCCACGCTGCCGTCGGGCGTGGCCCCGGTCCAGGCCGCGTCCTGCGTGCCGGATAATTTATCGGTCTGGTTACCAGTGTAGGATTTCTGGGTGGCCCTCAGCCCCTTGGCCTGGCCGAAGGCTCCGGTGCCGAACTTGCCTTTCTTGCCGGCCCCGGCCTTGGAAAAGACCGGCTTGGCGGAGGGTTTCATGGCCGTCATCTTGGCTTTGCGCGCGTCGAACTTGGGCATGCCCTGGAAACCTGAACCGATCCCCGAAGTGAAGCCGGTCTTGGCGCCCATCTGCCCCTGGTTGAACTTGTTACCAAACCCGCCCATTGACGAGAACTTATTGGAGCCGCCGCCCATGGAGGTGCTCAGTTCCCCTATGTTCCCTCCCTGCAGCTTGCCCATCATCTCCTGGGCCATGTTGCCCTGGTCGGGAGCGGGCTGCTCCTGGGCGGCCTCCTCCTCGGCTGAAGCAGGCGTGTCCCCGGCCGGTTTGGCGGCCTTCTTGGAAGGGTCTTCCTCCATGGCCAGGCCGGCGCCCCTGTTGGTGTCCTTGAACATGTCGAGAGAGGAACCCTGGTTGGCCGCCTGACTGCGCAGAATGGCGGGCACGTAGTTATCCGCCACCTTGCCGCCGGAATTGAAGGCGCTGTTGCTTGAAGGCGCCGGCGCGTTATTAGCCAGGTAGACGCCGCTGGCCACCGCCACCGCGGCTATGGTAGCGAGGACCCCGGCCTTGCCGGCCAGAAGTCCCGCTATTCCGGAAGAAGCGCCGAACTTGCCGGCGCCGAAGGCGGTCCTGCCGACGTTCATAGCGGAAGGGCTTATGCCGGCTTCGCCCATGGCTCCGCGCGAGCCCATGCCCAGGCGGCCCCTGAGCCAGCCGATAGCGCCCCCCTTCTTTTCTTTCTTTTCCTTAAAGTTTATGTCAGGCAGATTGTCGTTCATAACGCCTCCCTAAAATGTCCCAACGACCGCGGCATCAACTGGCCTTGATCTCACTGGTGCCGTTGAACTTAATCCATCGCAGCCTGCTCAGGGCTGACGTCCGTAGGCTGCAGGTTCTGGCCGCCGATGACCTGCTCAGTCGTGACCTGCGTCGAAGGTTGCACCGAAGTCTGCGGCTGCACCGTGGTTTTCGGGGTATCCGGCACAAACTCCCCCTTCGAGTTCAGGGTGCCGATCTTGTTGCTGCTGGCATCCATGACATTGTTGCCCGGTGTAACCTTTCCGGCGGCTTCGCCGGTGGGGCTTACCAGATTGGACCCGCCGCCGGAAGCGTTCGGGATGGAATAGTTGCCGTCAACGGTAGTCACACCCTCAGGGGCCACAAGTTTGGCGTCCGCCCCTGTCCCGGTAGTCTCCCAGCCGGCGGAGCTCATCTTGCTCACATCGCCGCCGTTCGCGGCCAGACCGTTGCCGAAGGCCTGCGGCTGGTTATAGCCCGGACAAGCCTTGCCCATACTGCCCATGTCCACACCGTTCTTAGTGGCGGCCTCGCCAACACCGGCCAAGGCCTGGTAAGCCTGCCACATCAGCATGGCGCCTGCCACAAGGTACATGGCGCCCTGCCATTTCTGGCCGTATTTTGTCATGAGCATAAGGCCGGAGACCATAACCAGAGCGGCAGCAGCCATGGCGGCATAGCCGGTAATCAGGGCCGCCGTGTACATCCACGGCGTGGTCTTGGCAAACTTAGCCAGCATGTTGGTGATGAGGATAAGTACCGTAGCCGCCAGCATGGCGTACATGGCCCGGTCGGTCCACGCTTTCCACGGGGAAACGTTCTCCGGCTCCGGCACTTTGGGAGGAGTGACCTCGCTGTTGTTAAGGCTGGGATCGTTACCTTTCAGTTTGGAACCGTTGGACAAGCCGGCCCCGCCCAGGCCGGTGCCGGCCTCGGGGGTGCCGACCTCGCCAGTGCCGGTCTGCTTCGCGCTGTCAAAAGGAATGGCGGTGGTGCTTTTGGCGCCGGTGTCGCTCATGGACCGGCCCGCGTTCGCCATTTTATTGGCGAACTTGGCCTGGCCAAAGGCTCCTCTCTTATTGAAGTTCGGCACCGCGTATTTAGGAGAATTCTTGACGCGAGCCGCGGAAGCGGTCATACCTGACATTTTGCCGCCCACGGCCTGGGCCGGAGGCCGGTACACGGAAGAGAACTGGCTGCCTATGCCGCCGGACAGGCCGCCGCCGCCCTGCATGCGCGGCATGGAGGAGCCGCCGCCGCCGCCTTTAGAACCGAAACCGGAAGCGGCCTGGAGCTTGGGCGCGCCGGCGCCCTGCCCGGCCGGGGCCTCGGGGGCCGCGGCATCCGCTGAAGGGGCGTCTCCGGGGAGCTGGGAAACGGCATCCGGCGGCTGGCCGGAAGCTGATTCTCCATCCAGTCCTATGCCGTCCTTCCTGGCCTGTTCCTTGAACATGTCGAGCGTGGAGGACGCGGCGGCAGAAGCGTCGCGGGCTTGCGCACGCTCCCTGCCGGCCTTGGTGGCCTCTTCCTCGTAATAACTGTTCTGAAAGAGTTCGGGCGAATAGGCCGGTTTGGAGGAGGGCCCGATGAAATTATAGACCACGCCGACTCCTGCGGCTATGGTAGCCCCGCCCAGGATCATTCCCACAACGCCGGCCTTTGTGGCGAAAAGACCGCCAAGGCCGCCCGCCGCGCTCCCTGCGGACCCAAAACCCGAACCGGCCGCGGAAGAGCCGCCGCGAACGAGACCGGCAAGGGCGGACCAGAAACCGCCTTTCTTCTCTCTCTTTTCATTGTAGTCGTTCATAAAATCCTCCGAAGTTTCCTGAAATTATTTAGCGGCCGGGAACATACTGTTGGCCATAGCACCAAACATGGGCCCTATCACGCTCTGGAATATCATCTGTATGATCATTTTCTTGAACTCTTCATCTGCCTTGTCGTCTTTTACCGGCTTAGGTTCGGGCACGTTAACCTTGTTCTTGTTGATATTAGGGTCGTTCTTCTTAAGGTCAGCCGCTGTCTGTCCCAATTGTAATCCGGAGGAAGCGGACTGGTTCTCCAGTTTGTCGTCCAGATCGGAGCCGCCGAGCTTGGCGCTGTTGGTGAAAGCGGCGGTAGCACCGCCCTTGGCCGCGTCCATACTGCCGGTCTTGGCCGCCAGCTGGCTCTTCTCGGCCGTGTTGTTGAGCATGGACACAAGGGCGGACCTCTTGTCGTCAGAAGAGGCGAGTTTCTTAAGATCGGGACCGGTGGCAGGGGCGAATTCCGCTTTCGCGCCGCCGCCGCCGAAAAACTTATTGTGCAGGCCGCCGGCCGTCATGGAATTGGAGTTGCCGCCGCTTATGGAGGCTACCGTGTTCAGCTTCCCCATCGGGGCGGCAGGCATGGGCGCGCCGGAACTGGCGGAAGGTACGGAAGAAGGCGCGGCGGAGGCGTCCGCGGAGACGGATTCGGTCAAAGGGGCTTCTTCCATCAGACCGGACTGAAAGAGGGAGGAAGCGATGTCCTCGCCGGAAGTGGCGGGATTATTTATCATCTCGCCGCTCAGAGGCGAGCCGGGTGCGCCGCCTTCCGAGGGGATGTCGCTGCCCAGAGTGGAGATGTCAGCGACCTTGGAGCGGAAGGGGTTGCCCGCCGCCATGGAGGCGTCCAGGGAGGAATTGTTCATGAGCGGCAGCGACACCCAGAGGCCGAGGATGATCACCGCCACTACGCCGCCTATGATGTACTGCGTAGTCTTGGATTTTTTAGTCTGGAGTTTTATCATAATCCCGCCAGTTTTCCCCGCCGTATCCCCGCAAAAATAAATTCGAACTTTCCTTAACACAGCCACCCGGGGCGTTCAAGGCAAAGCTAATTTTTACGATAATGTTATAGCAGACAAACCTTGACTTGTCAAGGGCTGGTCGAAACCGCCGCAGGGGTTTCGTTTATAGCACCCATAGACAGTATCTGGGGTCCATCCGGCGTGACCTGAACTATGGCCGTATCCTTGTAAGACACCGGGGTCCCCTTCAAATCAGGGGTTATCCCTTTCCCGGTCCCCTCATAAATCACTTCATAAACGTCTCCGTTGGCGTTACTTCCCACCTTGTTGTAGGAAACCCTCGTGTCCGATGGGATCTGCGCGCCAACAGCGGCCGAGCAAACCCCCGCGGTGGCCCCGCTTGAGCAGTCCCCGGAATCCCGGCTTTCGGGAGCACCGGACCTGGAGTCAGGATCCCCGGTGTCGCCTTTTCCCCCTATGGAGTTGGATAACCCCTGGCCCATAGCCCCCAGCATGGACGACGCCATGCTTTTCTTAATGGCATCCTCGGCCGCTTCTTTATCCGCCGCGGCCTTCTCGGCGGCGGCTTTCTCATCCGCAACAGGGGCTCCCACTTCCGGCACTTTAAGGGACTTGGGATCCGTGGTTTTCAGATTGTCCACCTCCCCTTTCTTGATCTTATCCAGGTTAACCAGGCCGGTCTTGCCGTAGGCCAGGCTATTGCCGCCGCCCCCTGCGGAACGGCCCACACCAAAGCTGGAATCCCACTTGCCCTTGGCCGTGGACGCGGAACCGCTGCGCAGCCCGTCTCCCAACATAGCCCTGGCCTTTGCCAGGGAGGCCAACGAGTCCTTGCCCTTGACCCCGCCCCCCCCCTCCTGCACCGCGGCCGATATTTTTGTATTGCCCGCGCCGCTGCCGCCCCCGAAGCGCGAAACTCCTCCGGAAGATTTGCTCCCCCCGCCGCCTATGCCGCCGATCCCGGAAGTCCCCCTGCCGCCCATCCTTGGAATGTTGGAGGAGGCCGCGGAGCGTCCCGATGCTGCCGGGGGCGCCCAAGGAATATCAGAATCCGCTCCCGACCGTATCCCGCCGTCCTCAAGTATCCCGGCAGCCGCGTATTCCTTCATGCGCAGCCTTTCCTTGGGCCCCTCTTTGGCTATAGATTCCACGTCGTCGAAGCCGATGAATTTGAAGAAGGACGCGGTAGCCTCGCGCGCGGCGCCGCCGTAAGTGAACGTGTTCTTTTTATTGGCCCCGGTAAGGTCGTTGGAGCCCTGTATGACGAAAAAGAGGAAGACCCCGCCGCCGGTCAGCAGGAACGCCAGCACGCCGATGACCAGCGTCTTCTTCCTGTTGTTAGAGTTGTCGGCCATAGCAGCCCCCTGTCCTCAACAAATAAGCGCGCCTGCTTTCCACCTTTCCCGCGCGGGAAACTGAAAAAACAGGTTATCCGTTAGTAGAGTGTAGCAGACGAAACCCGAAATTTCAAGGCCCAAAAAAAAGAGCCCCGCTTTTAAGGCCGGGGCTCTTTTCATGACCAAAGCTCGTTATTTCCCTTTGCCCCCGCGCTGCTTGCGCTCGCCGCGGCGCTGTTCGCGCTCTCCCGGCTTCTGCATGCGTTCGCCTTTGTTCTCCAGCTTTTCGCCGCGGTTCTCTTTTCTCTTGGCGTTGCGCTCCAGTTTGGCTGCGGCCTTTTCGTTCCCTTTCTCCTCCAGCTTGGCCGCCTGCTCGCGCATTTTTTCGGCGTTCTCCTGCATCTTTTCGCCCTTCTTCTCCATGGCCTCGCCGCGCTTCTCGCGCCGCTCGCCTTTCTGTTCGAGCTTTTCGCCGCGCTTTTCCCGCATTTCCTTGCGGTGTTCCTTGCGGTTCTTCTTCATCTCTCCCTGGCCCTTCTCCCCCGCCTGCTCCCTGGTCTGGACCTGCTCTTTGGCCTGCACCTGCTCGCCGGCCGGGTTCACGGCCGGAGCCGCGTCCTCGGCGCAAACCGCGCCGGCGAAACCCGCGCACAGGATCAGCGCGAATAATGTTCTCTTCATAACGTTCCTCCCCTGTCTATCTTCCGCAAATGTTTCAGGCTATGCAGCCCCTGCCGCCGCAGGGCGGCAGGCCCTTCTGCTTCTCCACTATCTGCGCGGCCAGCTCGTCTATCTGCTTGAGATCGGCCTCGGTGGGCATACCCTTCACCAGCAGCGTCTTGAGCACTTCCGCCTTGAGGTTGGGAATGAGCCCGGCTATGCCTTCCACGGCCTTGCCGCCCCAGCCGTAAGAGCCTATGACGGACACGAACTTGGCCTTAGGGCGCAGGAGGTTGGCCAGGCAGGCGGCGTAAACCGCTTTGGGATGCGGGCCCGTCAGTACGGTAGGCGTGCCTATGACTATGGTGGCGGCGTCCACCAGCGCCATGGCCACGCGGCCCTCGTCGAACTGGTCCAGGTTTATCTTTTCCACGCAGACGCCGCTTTCCTGCAGGCGGCTGATGAGGCGGTTCACCAGCATGTAGGTGCTGCCGTGCATGGACACGTAAGCCACCAGCACGCGGTTCTTGGGTTCGCCTACCGCCCAGTCCTTGTAGATGTCCATGATGAACTTGGGGTTGGGGTGCACGGGACCGTGGCTGGGCGCTATGAACTCCATGCTGTACTTCGCCAGTTTCTCCAGATGCGCCTTGATGTTGGAACGGAAGGGCATCATGATCTCGGCGTAGTAGCGCTTCATGGGCTCGTAAACTATGTGCTCCTCGGAGAACAGCTCGCCGGTGGCGAGGTGGGAGCCGAAGAAATCGCAGGAGAACAGCACTTTCTGCTCGCGCAGGTAGGTGCCCATGGTCTCGGGCCAGTGCACCCAGGGCAGGTAGACGAACTCCAGCGTCTTGTCGCCGAGCGAGAGGGTCTCGCCGTCCTTGACCTCTATGAACTTGTCGGCCGGGATATGCAGGTGGGTCATCAGGAACTCCTTGCACTTGGGGTTCGTGACGACCTTGGCCATGGGGTACTTCTGCAGCACCAGGGGGATGGAGCCGGAATGGTCCTGCTCGGCGTGGTGGGAGACGACGTAGTCTATTTTTTTCTCTTCGCGCAGGAAGTCGAACAGCACCTCCGCCTTCTCCGGGTCGGCGGAATCCAGCAGGGCGGTCTTCTCGGAGCCCTTGACCAGGTAGGCATTGTAGCTGGTGCCTTCCGGCAGGGGGATGAGCGAGTCGAAAAGGTGCCGGTTGAAATGGTTGACGCGCAGGGAATAGACGCCTTCGGTTATTTTCGCGGGTTTCATGTTGCCTCCGTGCTCCTGACCGCCCGGTACGGGCGAAAAACGCACATTTTGTCTAGCAGGTATATTTTATCAAAACAGCGCCGTCAGGGCAGGGCGGAAAAGATCTGCCTGGCGAAGTCGGCCAGCGTGGCGTCCCGGGCGCCCAGCACGGCCACTATGTCGCCCGGCCTGGCCATGCTTGCCACCGCCGCCGGAATGGCGGCCCTGTCGGGGAAGAATTCGGCGCTCTTGCCGCGCGCGGCCACCGCGTCGGAAATATCCTTGGAAGAGATGTTCTTGTTCACGGTGCCGCCGGCGTAATAGATCTCCGGCATCAGCAGCCGGTCCGCCGGGGCGAGGCCGGCGGCGAAGCTCTCTATCAACTCAGCCTTCAGCAGGCGGGTAGGAGCGAAGCCGTGCGGCTGGTACACCGCCAGCACCCGGCGCCCGGGCGCCTGGTGCAGGGCCTTGAGCACCGCGGCGATCTTGGCCGGGTTGTGGGCGTAATCGTCTATGACCGTGATCCCGTTCTTTTCCCCCACCAGCACGAAGCGCCGCTCCACACCGCGGAAACCCGCCAGGCCGGCGGCCGCCGCTTCCAGTTTCACTCCGTAGGCGGCGCCGGCGGCGCAGGCCGCCAGGGCGTTCTCGATATTATAGAGCCCGGGCGCGGGCAGCCGGAAAGGCACGCCGTTCACCTTGAATTCCGAAGAGAAGGGGCCGGCCTTTATGTCGGTGACTTTCCAGTTGCCGGCGTTCAGGCCAAAGCGCTCGGCCGCGGGCAGCAGGCCGGCGGCGGCAGGGTCGTCGGCGTTCACAATGACGCGCGCGCAGTTCCCGGCGAACGCGCCGAAGATCTTGTTGAGCTCGGGCACTTCCTTGTGGTCCTTGCTGATATTTAGCAGCACGCCGGTCCTGGCCTTGTAGCGGACTATGGTCCCGTCGGATTCGTCGGCCTCCACCACCAGCACCCGGCCCTTGCCCCGGTAGGCGTTGCCTATGAGGCCGCGCTCTTTAAGCGCGCCCAGCGCGCCGCCGGTTATGATGGAAGGTTCCAGGCCGCCGGCCTCCAGCACGGCGAAGGTCATGGCCGCCGCGGTAGATTTGCCGCTGGTCCCGGCCACGGCGATGGCGTCGAAAGCGTTCACATAGGCGGCCAGGATCTCGGAGCGGTGGCTTATCTTCACCCCGCGCGCTTTGGCCTGCACAACTTCGGGGTTGGTGTCCTCTATGGCGGTGGAAAGAGCCAGTTCTGAAGTCGCGTCGTTCACGCCGGAACCGTCCTGCGGGAAGATCTTTATCCCCAGTTTCTCCAGGGCCGCGCGCACTTCCAGGTTGCGGCCGCGGTCGAAGTCCCTGTCCGAGCCGCTGACCGGCCGGCCTTCCATGGCCGCCACCTGCGCCAGCGCGCTCATCCCCACCCCGCCGATGCCTGAGAAATGTATGGTGTTTTTCACAACTAGATTATTGATAATATGCGGGGAAGCGGGCAAGTACCCCCGGAACCCCCGCCTGCACGATTCAGCGGACCACAAATTTCACCCGTCTTACACGTACCGGTTTCTCAGGGTTCAGGACAAGTTTGGAGTCCGCGGCCCAGCCGTCGGGAGAATTAACGTCCTCCTCGCCGTCCCCGTTCAGATAGACTAATTCGGGTGAGCCGTCCCTGCCGGGCTGCACCCGAAGCAGAGTGTAGATTCCGTTCTTGCCCGAAGTGTGCGGGACTCGGGCCACGCGCCAGGCTCCGCCGGCGGAGCTGACAAGCCAGGGATCCTTGGAAACCGCGCTGAAACCTCCCCCCTCGTAAACAGGAGGCTGCTCACCCCAGAAGAGCATCCATTCCCCGGACTTATAGCCAGGCGGCAGGTACATAGCAGCCCGGCGTAGTCCGTAGACGGTCTCTTTTTCGGCGCCGTCAGCGGACTTTTCAAACACGCTGAGCGTGAAATACCCAGTGGCATCGTAGAGCACCGACAGTTCATAACGGTCGAACTTCAGCGGCATTTCGCGGACCTTCTCGTTTTCAGCCGCAAATGCGCCCGAGGGCGCCGCAGCAAGCAACATGAACAGCATGACCGAGTATGTTCTCCAACTTCGAGATGTCATCAAGACCTCCCTGATATCTTTCCAGATTAAACACCCACCTGAACACTAAATAACCCGCCCGATCCGCAATGGGCAAATACCGGAGATACAGGTCAATTCAGCGGGCTCAGAGCATCCCGCGCCTGAACGAGAACGGGCAGGGATATGCCCCCCAGGCGGCGGAAGCCCCAGGAGAGATAGTACCCCTTAGCGTCAGGGGCGCCCGAGATATCCGCCGAAGTAAAATCCAGCTGGTATTCCCCGGCGGCTTCGAATTTCGCCCCCACACGCCCCACCATTTTGGCCGGCCGCAGAAGGGAACCCTTTCTCCACAGCTGCACCTGCACTTCTACTTTCTCACCCGAATACTCTCTGCCCCACTTATCCTTAAAGACCGCGGAATAGCCGGCTCCGGTCTTATGGTACCCTTCGGACGTGAGCCCCTTAGGGTCAGGATGCGAGGCCTTGCGAGCCGTCGGGGAGAAAGTGTAGACCGCCAGCCAGTTCTCGTTGGTCTTGGAAACGGTATATTCATAGGATACGTTCCAGGGCTTCACCATAAGCTCTTTACCCTGCAGACAGACGTCCACGCTTTCACTTTCCCAAGGGTAAAGCTCGCGAGGCGCCATACGCACCTCCACATCCGCACGCAACCGCTGCCCCTCAAGCTCCTGGCAATTAAGCAGGTCCCCGCCGCTGGGACAGTCCTTTTCCTTATAGACGCTTTCGAGTCTCAATACCCCAGAGGACTGACCGGAACCGGAACCCTCGCTGCCGAAGTAGACCATCTTGCAGTCGCTGGAATAACCGTAAGAAACTATCATTCCCTTAGGCCCAACGGCCTCCGCGCCGTGGGCGTTTTGCGAGACCCCCAATTGCTCGGCCGCAGCCCCGCCGCTAGCCGGCCCGGCCGCGAGCACTGCGGGAACAAGGGCCAGTACGATCGCCGTTAACGTTTTGTTCATAATTTTATTTAAACCTCCGATTATCAACCTCCGCACTAACTGCCTACCAGACACGCACCGCTATTACGGTTAGAGCAAGACTAAAAGCACCAAGAACAGCACCAACAAGATCACATGCCCTCCCTGAGCATCCCCCACCTGCGGCGACGCCTGCCCGTCATCACCTGCGCCGGGATCCACGGAATCCGGGGTCTCAAGGGCTTCACCCGTCGCTATTCCCCCGCCGGACTCATTATTCGGGAGATCCGCGAGAGCGGCCCGCTCAGATTTGCTGTCCCGCATCGTTCCAGCGGCCCGGCTCTCCGGCAGCGGCGACAGAGCTCGCGCCGCAACTCCGGGCACTGCGCTCCCGGCGGCCCCGGAGCCGGAGTACAGTTCCGCCATACGGGTTTCCGCGCCTACGGCATCACCCTCCGCGGACCCTTCGAATGATCCGGCCATCGCGGCAAGTTCATCCAGCAGCTCAGCGCGATTGACCGCGGCGAGGGAAGCCCCCACCGCCTCCGTATCCGCTCCGACTTCCGCCCTGGCCTGGAGCACCGCCGCGGGCAGCGCAATAAGGAGAACTCCCAGTATTAACATTTTCCTCATAGTCTCTCACCTATTTAAGATGCTCGCCGCCCAGGCTGTCAGTCCAGAGAAGTACCCCGTCCTTGCAAGAAGCGCGACGCATGCTCACTTACTGCAGCCGGAAAAGTCGAAAGAGATGACCTCCCGGAATTCGTAAGACTGGCTGTTGGCCATGCGGAAGTAGGTAAGGGTCAGACGCGCCCGGCCGCCGCCCAGGAGCTGCAGCTTGGGGGCGAACTGCCCGCCGTCGTAAAGGCCGCCCTGCTTAAGCAGGTCCGTCACCATGAAAGAGGAGGATGTTAATATCCTAGTATTCTTAAGATACTGCTCTCCCTGGAACAGCTTGGCCGCGGCCGCGCGCAGCGCGGAGGTCATGGCGGCGTCGTTCACCAGCACGTTGAACCGGGAAGCGTCCTTCGGCAGGACCTGCAGCTTCCCCCCGGCGCAGGCAAGCTCATAACCCTTGAAAGCGGGTATCGGCGCCGGGACCACCGGCGTTTTGAGGTCCCATCCCTTGATGTCGGCGGCACGGTGCATGTTAAGCTCCGGGGCCGCGGCGCCGGCTGCGGCCGGACAAACCAGAGCCAGAATGAAAAACAAACCGATAATTCTATTCATATTCTTGAACCTCTTTATTTTTAGATCGGCCGCATCGGCTCATATGGCCGGGGGCCGTACCAACACACTTCCTGCTCTCCTCATCTCAGCAGTTCGCGGGCTTTGACTTCTGCCGCGCCCCGCGCGTCTGCCGCGAAGTTTATTGCGATACTATAGTTTAGCCTGAGCGGCGGTTTTCCCCAAGAGGCCTTGTACTCACCGGGCGGTTGTATTTTGACCCAGGAGGGACGGCTGAGCAAAAAGGACCTGGGTTAAGCCGGCGGCTTAATTAATATTGTATACTGGCACTATGACAACGGCTAAAACATTCGGCGGCGTACTGGCCCGGCTCCGGCTGGAGCAAGGCTACCCCAGCGCGCACAGGTTCTTCAAGAGCGTAGGCGGCAGCAAGACCCTGGGGCTGGCCTTCATGAGCTACTGGGATATGGAACGCGGCAAGAAGCTGCCTAAGAGCTGGCGCCTGAAGGCCATTCTGGCGGCTCTGGGCGTCAAGCCGGACTCGCCCGAGGCCAGGGAACTGGTAAAGGCATATTTCAGGGCGCTCTCCGGTTCCGATGAACTGGTCAGCCTGCTGGCAGCTCCTGACCCGGTCCGCGCGGACCTCACCAGCCGGGAGCTGGCCGAAGCGGCCACGCAACAGGCGCTCTCCCGGCGCACCGTCAACCTGACGCTGGCCCAATGGAAAACACGCGTCCGTGACGCCGCCACGCATATCTGCCAGGTCTATCTGACCAACACCGAGGGCTGGGTGCCGGTACGGGAACTCGCTCAGGCGACCCGGCTTAAACCCGGAGAGATAAAAAAATCGCTGGCCGCGCTGGCCTCGGCGGGCTTGATAGAGTTTTCCGGCGACAAAGCGCGCAGCCTGTTCACGGACAAGGTGATAAAGGTTGCTCCGGGAACCCCGGAAGGGGCCCAGGTGGCCGGCAAGCTCCGGCAGTTATGGGACGCCTTGCTGGCCGGCGCCAGGCCCATCGAGACTAAAGCGCTGCCCATCCGCCTGACGAAGAGCGGTCTGAAACTGTACGTCCAGCATTTGGAAAAAGCCGTGGAACTGGCCTGCGTATACGAGGAGCCGGGCGCCGACAGGCAGGGATCGGAGATCTATTATGTCCGGGCCGATATTTTCGGCGTCCTTCCGCGGACAGTTGCAAACCGGAAATAGGACCGCCCGCAAACCCGGCTCGGCAGGGTCTGCCGCCTTTTTGGGAGGCGGAGACGTGGTCCGCGAGAGGCTCTGCGGAACCGACGGTCGGCCCTGGACCGGGTATTAACGTCCGGAGAGGGCCTGCAGCTTCCACACGGCCAGCGTCATTACGCCGTCCGCGCGCCGCGAGAAACCGGCCGCCGCCAATCCGCCGCCGTAAGGCGTCAGCGAGTATATCCGGCTCTCCCTGCCGCCAAGTTCGTCCGGGAAAACCTTTACTCCTCCCCGGCCGAAGCCGGAACGGAGCTTTCCTCCGGCGGATATCCCCCAGACCGCCGCCTTGACCGCCCCCCCTTCGTCCGCGTACCCAGCGGCAAAGAGGCCGCCGGCCGCGCCGGTAACGGAGAAGAGCTCCTGGTTCTCCAGCGAATCCAGCTCGGTCACTTCGTGCCCCGGCAATCTGAAAATGATGCCCGTCTCGGCGTGCCCTTTCGCCGGGTCCCCGTACCTGAAGCCCCCCGCGAAAATATCTTTTCCCCTTACATAAAGGGTTCGTATGGTTCCCGCCGGACCGCGTACGAGTTCCCCTCCCGGCCCCCCGGGCAGGAACTTCCAATGCGCCGCCTCGCGCCAGTCAAGGTTGCCGCCGGCCAGCAGGAAGCCGGGGCCCGCGGCCAGCGCGTTTATACGGGAATCCCTGGACCCGGGCGGAGTCTCCGGAGAGAAAAAACCGCCTTTAAGGAATTTCGAGGAAGGCTTGCCGGAAAGGTCCACCTCCCAGATCCCGGGGCGGGTAACTCCGCCGGAGTCGGTTACCGCTCCGGCCGCGAAGACAGAGGAACCCGTAAAGGCCGCGGCGAAAACCGCGGCGTAGCCACGGCGCGGCGGGTGCAGTAAAACCAGTCCCTCCTCTCCGAAACCGGGGCAAGGCAGGCCCTCACGGGTATAGCATCTTAAGAAGGCGCTCCTGGACCGCTTCCAGTCGCGGCCGTTTATCCCAGCAGAATAAAATCGCCCATCCGCGCCTGGAACCGCGGCCCAGGCCCACTCCTCGCCGGAGGAACAAACCTGGCCCCCGGCCCCGAAACCGGGATCAGGAGCCCCCGAAGCCCCGAGGCGCCAGACACAGGAATGAAAAGTTTCGCGCTTGTCCGAAGCCACTCCGGCCACCAGCAGGCCTCCTGCCTCGTCCTTAAAAATGGAATAAGCGGCGCAGACATTGCCCCCCAACGGACTGGGAAAGGCCGTGAGGACCCCGGCCCCGGGCATACGGCCGGTAGAACGCCCAGGACCAAGCAGGTAGTACGCGGCTGCGAACGCGGATAAAAGCACCGGGAAAAGTGTCTTCATACGGTAAAGACGATAATAGCAAGATAGGCCGCCGGATGTTAAGCCCCGAACGGGACCGCGGGGGAAGCTCAATATAGTAAAATATGGGAAGAAAGAAGCCGCTCCCATGGATTGTAAAAAGAATTCGAACAAGGCGAGTTGCGCCTGCACCTACGAACCCTGCTCCCGCAAGGGCGTCTGCTGCGACTGCGTGGCCTACCACAGGGAGAACGGCGAACTGCCGGGCTGCTATTTTACACCCGAAGCGGAGCGCACCTACGACAGGTCCATAGAAAATTTCATACGCACCTCCAAAAGGAACTGAACATGAAAAAGATCATCTCCACCAAGAACGCCCCCGCGGCCATAGGCCCTTATTCTCAGGCGACGGAAGCTAACGGCCTTATCTTCATCTCCGGGCAACTGCCCGTGGACCCCGCCACCGCCGCCATGGCCCCGGCGGACATCCGGGCCCAGACCGAGGCGGTGCTCAAGAACCTGCAAGCCATCCTGGTCTCGGAAGGCCTCACCCTCGCCAACGTCCTGAAAACTACCGTCTTCATGACCGACCTCGGCCAGTTCGGCCAGATGAACGAGGTTTACGGCAGCTTCTTCCCGGCCAATCCCCCCGCCCGCGCCACCATCGAGGTGAAAGCCCTCCCCAAGGCGGCGCTGGTTGAAATTGAGGCCGTGGCCGCGCGCTAACCACATGCACCCGTTACTCGAAAGAAAACACACCGGCACCCTTTTCCCGCTGTTCGCCATGCGCTCCAGGAAAGACTGGGGCATAGGCGACACCAGCGCCATGGCGCTCTGGTTCGACGCCATGAAGGCCATGAACCTGGACCTGCTGCAGGTGCTGCCCATCAACGAGATGCCGCCCGGCGTCTCCTGCCCCTACACGGCGCTTTCCGCCTTCGCGCTGGACCCGCTCTACATCGCCGTGGAGGACATCCCGGAACTGAAGGAGTTCCCGGAAGTGCTGGAAGAGATAGCGTCCCGCCGCTTCCAGGCCGGGCTCAAGCACCTGCGCATAGCCAAAGCCGTGATGTACGACGAGGTGCGCCACCTGAAGTTCAGCACCCTCTGGAAGATCTACACCGCTTTCCACCAGCGCCACATCCTCAAGGACACGGCGCTCGCCGGCGAGTTCCGCGCCTTCTGCCGCGCCAACGGCGGCTGGCTGGAGGATTACGCCGCCTTCCGCCGCCTGAAGGACACCCACGACTGGACCTCCTGGACGCACTGGGAAGCGCCGCTGCGGGCCCGCGACCCGCAGGCCCTCCGGGAGCTGCACGGCCGCGAGGAACTGCAGATCCTTTTCTTCAAGTACCTGCAGTGGACCATCCACCGCCAGTGGACCGCCGCCAAGCGCCGCGCCGGCGCCCTAGGCATCAGCCTGCTCGGCGACCTGCCGTTCATGGTGAACCAGGAAAGCTCCGACGTCTGGAGCCGCCAGGGCGAGTTCGACCTGAACAGCGAGATCGGCGCCCCGCCGGACGCCTTCAGCGAGACCGGCCAGCGCTGGGGCCTGCCCGCCTACAACTGGACGGCCGTGGAAGCCAACAATTTCGACTGGTGGCGCTCGAAGGTGAAGAAGGCCTCGGAATTCTACGACCTGTTCCGCATCGACCACATGGTGGGCTTCTTCCGCACCTGGGTCATACCGCGCGACGTGGCGCTCAAGCCCGATTTCGACATCAAGGACCCGCACGGCCAGAAGGAACGCGGCCGCCGCTTCCTGCAGGCCATCTCCGGAGCCAGCCACATGCTGCCCGTGGCCGAGGACCTGGGCCTGATCCCCCCTTATGTCGGGGAAGTGCTGCGGGACCTCAACGTTCCCGGCTACAAGGTGATGCGCTGGGAGAAGGACCAGGACGGCGACTACACCGACCCCGGCGCCTACCACCCCGTTTCGCTGGCCACCTCCTCCACCCACGACAACGAGCCGCTGGCCGACTGGTGGGACACGGTGGACCACGCCGAGAAAAAGCTCTTCTGGAAGCTGGTCTCCGGCGAGACCGGCAAGCCGCCCACTTTCACCAAGGCCAGGGAAAAGGCCCTGGGCGCGCTGCTGGCCGCTAATTCCCGCATAGTCATCCTGCCCATCCAGGACATCTTCGGCTCCAGGGAACGGGTGAACACCCCCGGCACGCTCGGCGACCATAACTGGACCTACCGCTTCCCCACGCCCGCCGAGGATTTCCTCAAGAAGCACGCCGACACGGCGGAGTCTTTCTCCGCGCTGGTAAAGGAAAAGAGAAAATGAAGAAACTTCTGCTGCTCCTGCCTCTCCTGCTCGGCGCCTGTTCGCTCAACCGCACCGCGGCCCGGGTGACCTCGGGCGTGATAGACCGCGGCCTGCCCGCCGTTTTCAGCCAGTCCGACCCCCAGTACGTCAAAGAAGCGCTGCCGGCCAACCTCCAGCTCATGGAGATCCTGCTCAAGAGCGACCCGGACAATAAGGACATGCTGGTGAACGCCGCGCAGGGCTTCTGCGGCTACGCCTTCATGTTCCTGGAGGAGGACCAGCCCGAACGCGCCTCCTTCTTCTACCTGAAGGGCCAGGCTTACGCCGGGCGCGCGCTGAAGGGCGCCTCCGCGGACACCGCGAAGGCGAAGGACGCCCACCCGCTTTTCTGGCACACTTTCTGCAAAGCGCTGTACATGAACATCAACCGCGACAAGCCGGAAGCCATCGCCGAGATCCCCACGCTGGAACCGGCCGCGCTGAAGCTGCTGGAACTGGAGCCGGGCTATTATTACAACGCGGCCCACGACATCATGGGCGCGTACTACGCCATCCGCCCCCGCATGCTCGGCGGCAACCCGGAAAAGGCGGCCGAACATTTCGAGCTCGCCCTTAAAGGGCACGGCGCCGACTTCCACCTGAGCCGCTACCTTTACGCCAAGATGGCGGCCGTGGCCGCGCAGGACGCCGACCTGTTCGAACGGCTCCTCAACGAGATACTTTCCGCCGAACTCAAGGACGGCGACACCCGCCTGGCCAACGAAGTGGCCAAACAGAAAGCCAAGAGACTGCTGGAGAAAAAAGATGAACTTTTCTAGGACCCTGCCCGCGTTCGCCCTGCTTACCGCCCTGGCCCTGCCGCTGAAAGCGCAGACCATGGTGAAGTTCGCCACCCTGGCGCCCGACGGCTCCACCTGGATGAAGGCCATGCGCCAGTTCACCGAAGAGACCACCGCCAAGACCGCCGGCCGCGTGAAGTTCAAGATCTACGCCGGCGGGGTAGCCGGCGACGAAAAGGACGTGGTGCGCAAGATCCGCCTGGGCCAGCTGCACGCCGGCGGCTTTACCGGCGTGGGCATAGGCGAGGTGGCCCCCGAGGCGCGCCTGCTGGACACCCCTTTCCTCTTCAAGAACGCCAAAGAGATAGACCACGTCTACAAGACCATGGACGCGGACTTCCGCAAGATCTTCGAAGGCCGCGGCTACGTACTGCTGGGCTGGGCCGAGGTGGGCAACGTCAACATCTTCTCCAACGCCCCGGTGACCAAGCCCGAGGACCTCAGGAACGTGAAGATGTGGATCTGGGAAGGCGACCCCATCGCCGAGGCCACCTTCTCCGCGCTCAACATAAAGCCAATTCCGCTCTCCATCACCGACGTGCAGACCTCGCTGCAGACCGGCATGATCAACGGCGTTTACGGCTCCCCGCTCTCCGTGATAGCCCTGCAGTGGTTCGCCCGCATGAAATACGTTTTCTCCCTGCCGCTCACCAACGCCAGCGGCGCGGTGCTCATCTCCAAGAAGACCTTCGACCTGCTGTCGAAGGAGGATCAGAAGACCATGCTGGCCCTCGGCGAAAAGTATTTCAGGGCGCTGACCCTGCAGAGCCGCAAGGAGAACGAGGAATCGGTGGTTATCCTCAAGAAGAAAGGGCTGCAGTTCACCGAACCGGCCAGCGCCGCCGTAGTGAAGGACCTGGAGGCCGCCGGCCAGACGGCGCGGCTCGCCCTCGTGGGCAAGCTCTACTCCAGGGAGTTGCTGGAGAAAGTAGACGCGGCCCTGAAGGCCTTCCGCAACGGGAAGAAAAAATAATACAATTGAACCACGGCGATGATGTCCGCCGCCCCGGCCCCCCGGGGGAACCGCGCGAAGGCGCTGATGACCTCTACCCCTCAAAGGTAGAGGTTTTTATTTTCAAGGAGCTGTTATGACGCTACCCGACGCTACCCCCCTGCTGGCAGGCCTGCTGGTCTTCGCGGCCAGCGCGCTGAGCCTGAAGTTCGGCCTGTCCGTGGCCGTCTTTGAGATCCTGCTGGGCCTGACCGCCGGCGGCCTGGGCCTGGAACCGGCCGGCTGGATGAACTACCTGGCCGCCTTCGGCGGGATCCTGCTCACCTTCCTCGCCGGGGCGGAAGTGGACGCGAAGCTCCTCAAGGACAATTTCCGGCAGGCCGCGGCCATAGGCCTGCTCTCCTTCCTGGCGCCTTTCGCGGCCGGCGCGCTTTTCTGCCGCTACGCCGCCGGCTGGAGCCTGCAGGCGTCGCTGCTGGCCGGCATAGCCCTCTCCGAGACCTCGCTGGCCGTGGTCTATTCCGTGGTCACCGAAACCGGCCTGGGGAGGAAGAAGACAGGTAAACTGCTGATGGCCTGCACCTTCCTTACCAATACCCTGACGGCGCTGGCGCTCAGCGCGGCCTTCCTCAAAGTCACCGCCGCCGCCCTGCTGCTGCTGGCCGCGGCCGGCGCCTTCCTGCTCTTCGCCGGGCGCTTTTCCGGCTGGCTCATGAGCCGCCGCGCGCTGGCCGGCAAGGTAATAGAGCCGGAGATAAAGTACGTCTTCCTGGTCCTGCTCTTCTTCATCTACCTCGCCGAGCTGGGCGCCGGACAGGCCATGCTGCCGGCCTTCCTCTTCGGCCTCGCGCTGGCGCCGCAGCTGGCCGGCGCCCAAGCCGCGGTAAAGAGCCGCCTGCGCACCGTGGCGTACGCCTTCGTCACGCCTTTCTTCTTCATAACGGCCGGCATGCAGGTGTACCCGCCGGCGCTGCTGGGCGCGGCGGGGCTTTTCATCGCTTTGTTCCTGGTAAAGCAGCTGGCGAAGTTCTCCGGCGTTTATTTTCTGGCCGCCCGCTATTTCCCGGAAGACCGCTGGAGCTTCACCCTGCTGATGTCAACCGGGCTCACCTTCGGCCTGATGGCGGCGGTCTACGGCTCGAAGGAAGGGATCCTGGACGGGACGCAGTATTCGGTGCTGACGGGCGTGCTGATAGCCAGCGCGGTACTGCCGGCCTTCGCCGCCCAGCGCTGGTTCCTGCCGAAAGAAGAAGAAGATCTGCTCTAGATGGCCGCGGCGGCGTCCGCCTCGGCGAGGCGGTCTATTTCAGCCTTTCCCGCCGCGCACCGGAAACCTATGTCGTCATTGGCCTTGGCGCTGCTGGCCCTGTTGCCGGACCGCAGGGATCCCGGGTCGAAAGCCCAGGAACCGCCGCGCAGGACATGGTCCCTGCCTTTCTCCGGACCCGCGGGAGACCGTTTGGGGCTCGCCGCGTAGTATCCTTTGTCGTAAAAGTCCGCCGTCCACTCCCACACATTCCCGTGCATGTCGTAGAAGCCTAAAGGATTGGGTTTTTTGGTGCCCACCGGGCGCGGCATGCCCCCGGAATTCACCTCGTACCAGGCGTATTCGCCTATCCCATCCGGAGAATCGCCGAAACTGAAAGCCGTTTCAGTGCCGCCGCGGGCGGCGGCTTCCCACTCCGCTTCGGTGGGGAGGCGCTTACCGGCCCAAGAACAATAGGCGTCCGCGTCCTTGGGGGAAACCCCCATCACCGGGCAGGAGGGACAGCTGGCTATGACCGCGGCCGCGTCGGCCCGGACCGCGGAGGTGCCGCCTTTAGCGGCCGGCTTCGCCCATTCCGGGTAATTTGCCTGCACGGCCTCGGCGAATTTCATATAGTCGGACACCGTCACTTCGTGGGCGTCCAGGTAGTAGGCGTCAAGCGCCACGGCGTGCCTCGGCTGTTCGTCGGGATCGCCGACTCCGGGCGGAGACCCCACCTGATACTCCCCGGCCCTCACCAGGACCATGCCCCTGGTCCTGGCCGCGGCGGCGACCCCAACTTTTCCAAGCAGGAATTTATCGGCCGCGGTCAGGCAGGAACCGCATGCGTCGGCGCCGGCCGGAGAAAGCATGTAGGCCACCCTCTCCTCCGAGAGCGCGCCTATGGAGGCCGGCTTGGCGGCAGCGTCCGGGGCGGCGGCGACAGCCGCGCCTCGGCGGCCGGACCACCAGAAAAATACGGCGGCGGCGAGGAAAAGCGCGGAGAGCGCCAGGTGCGCCGGGAATCCGCCGCGGCGGCCGCAATGCGGGCAGGGGGATGATGTATTGTGATGATGCTTATTCATGTTGTCTCCTCGGTGAAAGCGGCCGCTCAGAAAAGTCCCGTGATATTCCCGTCGGCGTCGATGTCTATGTGTTCAGAAGCGGGATGCTCCGGCAAACCGGGCATGCGCATGATGTCGCCGGTGATGGGGATGATGAAGCCGGCGCCCGAGGCTATCTCTATCTCGCGCACCGTCACCACGAAGTCCTTCGGGCGGCCTATCAGGTCGGGGTTGTCGGACAGCGACTTCTGCGTCTTGGCTATACAGACCGGCAGTTTGTCCAGGCCCAGGCCGTTTATCTTCTCCAGGTCCTTCCTGGCCTTGGCGGTGTAGTCTATGTGTTTCGCGCCGTACATCTTGGAAGCTATGGCCTCTATCTTCTTCTCCACCGGCCATTCCCACTCGTAAACCGGCTTGAAGCCGCAGCTCTTCTTGGCGTCCACGGTGCGGGCCACTATCTCGGCCAGCTCCACGGCACCGGCGCCGCCCTTGCCCCAGACGTCGGCCACGGCCACCGGCACGCCCAGCTCGGCGCACTTGGCCTTCACCACGGCGATCTCCTCCGGCGTGTCGGAGGCGAAAAGGTTCAGGGCCACCACGGGGGACAGCTCGAACTGCTTCATGTTCTCCACGTGCTTTTCCAAATTTTCCAGGCCCTTCTTCACCGCGGCAGGGTCGGGCTTGCCGAGTTCTTTCAGCCCCACGCCGCCGTGATATTTCAGAGCGCGCACCGTGGCCACCAGCACCGCGGCGCTCGGACACAGCCCGGCGTAGCGGCATTTGATGTCCAGGAACTTCTCCGCGCCCAGTTCGAAAGCGAAACCGGCCTCGGTCACCACGTACTCGGACAGGCTCATGCCCATGCGCGTGGCTATGATGGAATTACAGCCGTGGGCGATATTGGCGAAAGGCCCGCCGTGGATGATGGCGGGGGTGCCTTCGCTGGTCTGCACCAGGTTCGGCATGATGGCGTCCTTGAGCAGGGCGGCCATGGCGCCGTTGGCCTTGAGGTCGCGGGCGTACACCGGTTTGCGGTCGTAGGTGTAGCCCACGAAAATGTTGCCGAGCTTCTCCTTGAGGTGCGCCAGGTCGTTGGAGAGGCAGAAGATGGCCATAACTTCCGAAGCGGCCACTATGTCGAAGCCGGTCTCGCGCGGCACGCCGCTCATGGTGCCGCCCAGGCCCACTATGATCTTGCGCAGGGAGCGGTCGTTCATGTCCATCACGCGCTTCCACGTGACGGTACGGGGATCTATGCCCAGGTTGTTCTTCTTGTTCTGAACATTGTTGTCGATGAGCGCCGCCAGCAGGTTGTGCGCTTTCTCGATGGCCGCGAAATCGTTGGTGAAGTGGAGGTTGATGTCCTCCATGGGCAGCACCTGGGACCAGCCGCCGCCGGTGGCGCCGCCCTTGATGCCGAATACCGGACCAAGCGAGGGCTCGCGCAGCACCACGGTGGTCTTCTTGTCTATCTTGTTGAGCCCGAGCGTGAGGCCTATGGAAACGGTGGTCTTGCCCTCTCCGGCTGGCGTAGGTGAAATGGCGGACACCAGCACCAGCTTGCTTTTCTTGACCTTTTCCAGGTCTATGAGTTTATGCGGCAGCTTGGCCTTGTACTTGCCGTAATGCACCAGGTCGTCCTGCGGCACGCCGAGGCCGGCGGCGATGTCGTTAATGTGCTTGAGCTTTATGGTACGGGCTATCTCTATGTCGGTAGGCATAACGTCCTCTTTTATACCTGTCGCATTTCTCCAGCCACAGGGCGGTCGGAAATCCCCAGGTAACCTTCTATCTTCTGCTCCAGGAACAGGGCGTCTTCCGGCTTGTCCAGGCCCGAGACCAGTTTGAGCCGGCCGCCCGACCGGGTCACCGCGCTCAGGATGTAGCTGAAACTGGCGCCGTTCTTGTTGCGGGAGACCTTCTCTTCGCAGAAAAGCTGCTCTATCTCGGCGCGCTGCACGGTCCTGTTGCCGGCCCAGGGCAGCGGGTAATGCTTTATGCGGACCTCGGCCGGGTTCACGTTTATCCTGGTCCGGTTCACGAAGCCGGCTATGGTGAAATAGGTCAGGCCCACGCCCACCGCCACGTGGATAAGCGGGAACAGGATGGCCATCAGCGGGGCGCCTTTGGAGACGGCCACGGAATACCAGAAGAACAAAAAGCCGTCCCAAAAAACGCAGAAGAAAAACAGGAAGACGAACTTGGCCGACATCCAGCGCCGGATTATCACCAGGTCCGCCCCGTCGGTACCCAGCGTATAGCCGCGCGGCATTTCCACGGCGCGCTTGTCCGGGACCAGCGCGCCGGGCACCTTGTCGGCGAAGCCGAACACGGCGCTGCAGGAGGAGCACTTGGCCATGGCGGACTGGATATTGATATCCGCCGAGGGAACGGTCTTACCGCAATGGGGACAATTTATATTCATGGTTCTCTACCGCTATGATACAAAAATAGCCGGACTTTTTCCCCCTCCCTTGCTTAACCGCGCCGGCATTTAGGATAATAAAAATATGCGCTTCATTTTCAGGGCTGAAGAATACGTGGTAAAGACGGAAAAGGCCGTGGTAGTGGGCCTCATTTTCGCCATGGTGGCCCTGTCCTTCACGCAGGTGCTGCTGCGCCTGCTGTTCCATTCCGGCATAGTCTGGCTGGACCCGCTGCTGCGCCACATGGTGCTCTGGGCCGGCCTCACCGGCGCGGCTCTCGCCGCCCGCTACTCCCACCACTTCGCTCTGGAAGCTTTTGTAAAGTTCGCTCCCAAGAAACTGCAGCGCCCGCTGGAGGTGGTCGCGGACTGCTTCATGATAGTGGCGGCCGCGCTGCTGTTCCACGCCTCGTGGAAATTTATCCGTGACGAGTTCGCCTCCGGCTCCATCGCCTTCTACATCGGCCACTTCGGCGTGCAGGGCGGCTGGGCCGAGATCATCATTCCCCTTTCCTTCGCCTTGATCGGAGTACACACACTCATCGGCATTTTCCGGCCCGAGGATTCTTTCGAGGGGCCTTTCTGATGGGCCTGCTCATAGGGCTGCTCATCCTGGTACTGGCCTTCCTGGGCTCGCCGGTCTTCACGCTCATAGGCGGCGGCGCCATCTTCCTGTTCGCCGCGGCCGGCATAGATTCCTCCGCCGTTATAGTGGAAATGCTGCGCCTGGCCTCGCTGCCGGCGCTCATCGCCATCCCGCTGTTCACGTTCTCCGGCTATATCCTCGCGGAAAGCAAAGCCCCTCAGCGCATGCTGGCCCTGGCCGAGGCCCTGTTCGGCACGCTCCCCGGCGGCCTCGCCATAGTGGCCCTGTTCACCACCGCCCTGTTCACGGCTTTCACCGGCGCCTCCGGCGTCACCATCATAGCCCTGGGCGGCCTGCTCTACCCCATGCTGCACAAGCAGGGCTACCCCGAGAAGTTCACCCTGGGCCTGCTCACCACCACCGGCAGCCTCGGCCTGCTGTTCCCGCCCAGCCTGCCCATCATCCTCTACGGCATAGTGGCCAAGATAGACATAGACCGTCTCTTCCGGGCCGGCCTGCTGCCGGGCGCGCTGCTGCTCGTGGCCCTGTCGGTTTACGCCTTCTTCACCGCCCGCAAAGCCGGCGTGAAGCATATCCCCTTCTCCGCGGCCGCGCTCAAAAAGGCCGCCCGGAACATAGCCTGGGAACTGCCGCTGCCCTTCCTTATAATAGGCGGCATCTACAAAGGCCTGTTCACGGCCAGCGAGGCCGCCTCGGTCATGGCCTTCTACGTAATCGTCACCGAGGTCTTCATCTACAAGGACCTCTCCTTCTCCAAGGACCTGCCCCGCGTGGCCGTGAAGAGCATGCTGCTGGTAGGCGCCATCTTCATGGTGCTGGGCACGGCGCTCGGTTTCACCAACTACCTCATAGACGCGCAGATCCCGGACCAGGTCTTCGCCTGGCTGCACACCTACGTGGCCAGCAAGGTCCTGTTCCTGGTGCTGCTCAACGCCTTCCTGCTCGTCATCAACATGATAGAGATCTTCTCGGCCATCATCATAGTGGTGCCCATCATAGTGCCGGTGGCGGCCCAGTACGGCATAGACCCCGTGCACCTGGGCATCATCTTCCTCTTGAACCTGGAGATAGGCTACATGCTGCCGCCGCTGGGGCTCAACCTCTTCCTGTCGAGCTCGCGCTTTCACAAGAAGCTGCCGGAACTCTACCGCGCCGTCGGGCCCTTCCTGCTCATCTTGCTCGCCATGCTGGCCCTGGTCACCTACCTGCCAAGCCTGAGCCTGCTCACCCTCGCGCAATAACCCCGGCGGCCCGCGCCAAGATTTATGAAAATAGAACTCAGCGATAAGCTCAAGTCGTTCAAACCTTTTTTGTTCGAGGAACTCTACCGCAAGGAACGCGCCGAGCGGGCCAAAGGCAAGGACATTATCAGCCTGGCCGTGGGCGACCCGGACATCCCCACCGACCGGCGCATAGTGAGCGACGCGGCCAAAGAACTGAAGAACGGCCGCAATCACCGCTACCCCAATACCAAGGGCAACGAGAATTTAAGGAAGGAGATCTCCGCCTGGCACAAGCGCCGCCACGGCCTGGCTTTCCACCCCAACGACGAGGTTTCGGTGCTGATCGGGTCCAAGGAGGGCATAGCCCACCTGCCTTTCACCGTGATGAACCCCGGCGACTACTGCCTGGTCCCGGACCCCACCTACCCCACCTACCGCACCGGCGTGGTGCTGTCCGGCGGCCGCATCCACGACGTGGCGCTGGAAGAAAAGAACGGTTTCCTGCCCGACCTGGGCAAGATCCCGCGGAAGGTGGTGGCCCGCACCAAACTTTTCTTCCTGAACTATCCCAATAATCCAACCGGCGCCGGCGCCACGCTGGACTTCTACAGGGACCTGGTGAAATGGGCCCGGAAGAACAGCGTGATCATAGCGCAGGACGCGGCCTACTGCGAGATCTATTTCGGCAAGCCCGCGCCGAGCCTGCTGGAAGTCCCCGGCGCGCGCGACGTGGCGGTGGAGTTCTATTCCTCTTCCAAGACCTACTGCATGGCCGGCTGGCGCGTGGGCTGGGTGGTGGGCAATTCCAAACTGGTCTGCGCGCTCAACCAGCTTAAGGAGAACATAGACTCCGGGCCGTTCAACGCCATCCAGAACGCCGTGGCCTACGCGCTCAAGAACCACGAGAAGATAGTCCCCCCGATCCGCGCGCATTTCAAGCGCCGGGCCGACTCTTTCTGCGCCGCCCTGCACGAGAGCGGCTGGAAGTTCCCCGACCCCAAGGGCAGCTGCTTCGTCTGGGCCCGCCCGCCGGCAAAGCGCGATTCGCTGGACGCCATCATGTTCATGCTGGAAAAGGCCTCCATCCTGGCCGCGCCCGGCTCAGGTTTCGGCCGCTGCGGCGAAGGCTACGTGCGCTTCTCGCTCACCGAGCCCGACGCCAAACTGGCCGAGGCCGCCCGCCGCATCAAAGCCCTAAACTGGCAATAAGTTAATAATTATGTCGCCCGGAAGGGAACGACGCCGGGACCGGATAAGCAAAACCGCCTCGGGGTGGAGGCCGTAAGGCCGACACAACTTGCCCGAGGCTTACGCAAGCGCCGAGGCCGAGAGCCGGAAGCGCGCGCACGGTGTGCGCGACGCTGTTTTTGCGTTCCGGTCCCGGTGGCGTTCCCGACCCTAATCGCAGGAAGTTTTATCGAAGCGGATCTCGGAGTTCTCGCCCACGTTCAGCTGGTCCTTGCGGCCCACCACCGTGGCGCTCGGCCCCACCAGCGAGCCGGTCAGGTTTATGTTCTGGATGGACGCGTTCTCGTTGACTATGGCGTCGGAGATTATGGAAGAATCCACCCGCACCCCGTCGCCGAGGGACACGTAAGGGCCCACTATGGAATTGGTCACCTGCGCGGTAGGCGCGATATAGACCGGCGGGATGATCAGCGAGTTCTTGGCCTTCGGCGAGAACTTCTTCTTGTCCAGGATATGGCGATTGGTCTCCAGCAGCGTCTCGGGCTTGCCGCAATCGTACCAGCCTTCTATCGCCACCGGCTTTATCTTGTGGCCGGCCTTCACCATGGCGGCCATGGCGTCGGTGAACTGGATCTCGCCTTTGGTGGTCTGGCCGGAATCCACCAGTTTTTCCAGGCTGTTGTAGAGCGCCGAGGAATTGCGGAAAGAATAGATGCCCACTATGGCCAGGTTGGTCTTCGGGTGCTCGGGCTTCTCCACCATAGCGGAAATATAGCCGCCTTTCGTCTCCACCACGCCGAAGCGGCGCGGGTCGGCCACTTCCTTCACGGCTATGCAGTCGTCCTTGGAGGTCATGAACTTGGCCAGGTCCGCGTCCAGGATGGTGTCGCCCAACATCACCAGCACCGGGCCGGTGACGTTGCGGCGGGTCAGCCAGATGGCGTGCCCCAGGCCTTTCTGTTCGGCCTGCTCCACGTAGGAAACGTCCAGCCCCTTATAATTCTTCGAGACGTAGTCCTTGATCTTGTCGCCCAGGTAGCCCACCACCATGCAGACCTTCTTTATGCCCGCGGCCCTGAGGTCGTCGAGGATATGGCCGATGATAGGCTTGTCGCCCACGGTCAGCAGCACCTTGGGGTAGGTATGCGTATGCGGGCGCAGGCGCGTCCCCGCCCCTGCCACCGGCACTACCGCGGTAAATTCTGTTTTTGTCATGATCTCATTTTCTCCCTGCGGATATTATAGAAAAGCTTTAACCCCGCCGCGCCTAGTCCACCGTCATCTGGCGGTAGACTTCCTTGTAGTCCGGGGCCTTCCTCAGCCCGGCCTTGGCGTATTTTTTCGAGTCCCAGAAATTCGGGCGGGAGGCCGCGGTCCTGTAATCGGGCAGGGCATCCGCCCGGCGGCCGAGCAGGTCCAGGGCCTGGGCGCGGCGCAGGTAGCAGTAGGTCACCCAGCCTTTCTCCGGGAACCCGGTCTTCTCTATGCCCGTGGTCAGCCACTGCACGGCTTCCTCGTAGCGGTTCATGGCTATGAGCGCGTCGCCGGCCGACAGGTAGATCATGGCCAGCTGCGTCTCCAGCCCTTTCTGCTGCTTCAATTGCCAGGCGCCCAGGAAGGCCTCGCTCTCGGCCAGCACGGCCGGCCAATCCCTGGCCTGGATATGGGTCATGATCTCGCCCACGCGGAACAGCATGTTGGTGGGGTCCAGCAGGCGCAGGCCTTCGGTCTCGGCGTAGGCCGCCTTGAAATCCTTCTCGTGCATGGAGTAGATCTCTATGAGGAAGAACCGCGCTTCCACCTTGAAGAAGCGGCCCTTCTCCTTGGCGAGCTTCACGTACTGCATGCCGTGCGCCCTGTCCCCGCCCACGAACAGCTTGGCCCCCAGGCCCAGCGCCCCGGGCAGCGTGGCGGCGTAATAGTCGAAGATGCCGAGGCCCAGGAAGGCGTCGTAGACGGCGGGGTTCACCTCCACGCATTTCTTGAGGAACTTGCGCCCCTTCTTGCCGCGCGTGTAGGCGCTCCACCAGCTGCGCTGCACGGCGTACCAGCGGCCCTGCAGGCCGTAGGCGCTGCCCATGAAAAAGTAGGCCTGGTCCAGGTCGCGCCCTTCCCGCACCATGCGTTTTGAGAGTTCTATGACCTTGTCCGAATTGGAGATGAACTCGTTCTCCACGGCCTTGAAGCTGCCCTGCATGTCGAAATTCTGGGAATAGCGCCACCAGGAAAGGGCGGCCAGCGCGAAATAGCCGGACGGACTTTCGGGGGAAAGCCGCACTATCTCGCGGAATTCCGCCTCGGCCTGGTCGAATTCCAGGCGGTACATACGGGCTATGCCGCGGTCGTAGCGCTCGTCGGCGCCGGGGCTGAGCGTGAAAGGCCTGGTAGAGGCGTTGAGGTCCACCAGCGCGGGGCCGAGCCCCTCGTCGTCGGCGGGAGCCGTGGCCGTGGCCGGCTGGGCCAGCGGCTGGGCGGCGGCGGGAACGCAGCAGAACGCGAGGAGCAGAAGCAGTGTTTTCATAAATTCACCTAGACCAGCGCGGAAATCAGCAGCAGCGCCAGCACCATGAAAGAAGCCAGCGCGAAATAATGCTCGCCCCCGCGCAGGTAGCCGTAAACCAGCATGGCCACGCGGGCGGCCGGCGTAACGAGCAGCACCAGTACCCCCGCCTTGAGCAGGGCCCGGCCCGGCGGCAGGCCGGCCGCGAGGAAGCCGAAACCGGCCAGCATCAGCAGGGAGCTCAGGAATACCCCCGCGAGCAGGGTGCGCTGTATCAGGCGGCCGAAATCTTTCTCGGTTATCATCCCAGCACCTTCATGAGCATTTTGATCCCCACCAGCAGCGTCAGCACCGAGAAGACCAGTTGCAGCTTCTCGGAGCGCGCCTTATAAAGGGCGTAGATCCCCAGGAAGGAACCGGCCAGCACGCCGGCCACCATCACCGCGGTGATCTCGAGCGGCACCAGGCCCCGCCTGAAGTAAACGTAGGCGCTGGCCGCCGCCGACACGCCTATGATGAAGTTGCTGGTGGCCGCGGCCGCTTTCATGGGCACTCCGCAGAGCAGGTTCATCACCGGCACCTGCACTATGCCGCCGCCTATGCCCAGCAGGCCCGACAGGGAGCCGGCGAAAAAGGAGACGAAAGAGGCCGGCGTCATGTTGCGCACCCGGTAGGGCGTGTGGCCGGCGGCGGCCGGGTCGAAAAAGGCCCCGTCGAAGGCGGTGCCGGGCCCGGCGGGAACGGCCGGCGCGGCGGCGGGCCGCCGGCCCTTCAGGAACATCAGCACGGAAACAGGGAAAAGCATCAGGGCGAACAGGAGCTGCAGCGCGCCGGCGGGCAGGCGGCTGGCCGCCAGGGCGCCTACGATAGAACCTATCGCGGTGGTCAGTTCCAGCGTTATCCCAAGGCGGATGTTGGCCAGGCCGCGCTCCACGTTCACGGCGGCCACCGCGCTGGAGGTGGCCACTATGGCCACCAGCGACGCCGCCACCGCCTGATGCATGGGCAGCTTCAGGACCAGCACCAGGAAAGGAACCATGAAGATGCCGCCGCCCACGCCCAGCGCCGAGCCCAGCAGGCCGATAAAGCCGCCGAAACCCAGCAGACCGAGGAAGAGCGGCAGGGTGAATTCGGTCATCTCAACGGTCTCCCCGTTCCATGCCGCGCAGGAAGTTGTTGGCCTCGGACTCGCCTATGCCGAAGGCCCTGTCGCATTTCTTGCCGTCGAACTCCAGCAGGCCCACGCCCAGGTCCGTCGGCGGCTTTATGAGGTAAACGTCGGGCTCGGACTTGATGAAAACGCGGGATTCGTAGATCTTCTGGGTATGGATGGCCAGCATGCGCCTGGCTTTCCGCTCGAACTGGCCGAAGGGGCCCTGCGCCGGGAAATTCAGGTCCTCTTCGCGCGAATTGCCGATCATGATGACCGTGCGGCAGCCCTCGAAGATGTTGAGGTTTATGTTGGCTATGCCGATCACGCCGCCGTCCACCAGGTGGTACTGGCGGCCGTGCTCGTTCACCGGCACCGGCGGGAAGATCATGGGGATGGAACAGCTGGCCATCAGCGCGTCAATGAAGGAGAGGTTGGGCCCCCTGGTGGACCCGTCGAAAGCCGAGATATACGGCAGCTTCATCTCCACGGCGTGGCTGATCACGTAGAACTTGATGTTGCGGCTGAACTTTGGGCCGCTGCGGGCCAGCCAGTTATTGAGCAACTCGCGCACCGGCTGGCTGGAGAACAGGGTAAGCTTGGAGAGCTGGTTCTGCACGAAGAAGTTCATGCGGGTGACCGGGCTGCCGCCGGCCTGCTGGTAAAGTTCCAGCGGGATGCGGTAGTAACGGGGGCTGAAGCGCAGTATCCTGGAGGGCTCCAGGCCGCTCCAGATCTGGCGCAGTTCATGCGTCTTGTTGTAGCAGTACGCGGCCCCGTTCAGGGAACCTATGCTGAAGCCGGCCACGGCGTCGAAATGCAGGCCCTGGCGCACGAGCTCGGCCAGGACCCCGGACTGCCAGGACCCCAGCGCGCCGCCGCCGCAAAGAAAAAGCCCCACAGGGCGTCTGAATTTGAACATAGCGCTTTTGTACCGCCTATTTAAAATATTAAAATATTAATCATAGCGCAATGGCAAGGAAACTATGACTGACTATCTGATAGTGGCGGGCCTGGCAGTGGTCATGGCCCTGACGTTGGTACTCCCTTTTTCCGTAAAACGGGTGGAGGAGGACCTGGAGGCCTTCCTGTTCGTAATGGGCATGGCCGCCGTAAGCATCTCCGGACTCTGGAGCCTGCACCTGGTGCACGAGGCGCTGAAAGAGCCCCTGCCTATAACGGTAGCCGTGGGCGTGGTAGGCTTTCTCTTCCGCGGCGTGCGTTCCCGCCTGAAAGGCTGGCTCAACGCCCTTGTCCAACGGGCAGGCCTGCCGGGCGCCGTCTTCATAGTGGTAGCGCTGCTGGGCCTGGGCTCAAGCTTCCTTACGGCCATAGTTTCGGCGATAATCCTGGCGGAAGTGGTTACGCTCCTTAAATTCAACCGCGCCTTCGAAATACGGCTTACGGTCTACGCCTGTTACGCCATAGGGCTGGGCGCCGCGCTTACGCCGCTGGGCGAGCCGCTCTCCACCATAGTGGTGGCCAAGCTGAAGGGCCCGCCCCATGACGCCGATTTCTTCTATCTGTTCCAGCAGGTAGGCGCCTGGGTGGTCCCCGGAGTACTGCTCTGCGCCGCCCTGGCGGCGCGCGGCGCCAAGGCGGCCGTAAGTCAATCCGCAGGGCTCGAAGAGGACTCCCCCGACAGCAACACGGACATCCTCAAGCGGGCAGGCAAGGTTTATCTTTTTGTGATGGCGCTGGTCTTCCTCGGGGCCGGCCTGACGCCGCTGGCGGAGCGCTACATGCTGAAGATGCCCACCTGGGCGCTGTACTGGGCCAACTCCATTTCCGCCGTGCTCGACAACGCAACCCTGGCCGCCGCCGAAATAACCCCGGCCATGACCGACAGGCAGATAACTTTCATACTTATGGGGCTTTTGATCTCCGGTGGCATGCTGATCCCCGGGAATATCCCCAACATCATCAGCTCGGCCAAACTGGGCATCAAGTCGCGCGAATGGGCCAAGGTCGCCCTGCTGCCCGGCGCCCTGCTGATGCTGGGCTACTTCGTTCTGATGACTTTGCTGGTAAAGTAAAAGGAGAACACCATGGAATGGAAATGGAAGACCATCATAGAGCCGTTCAAGATAAAGAGCGTGGAGCCGCTCGGCATCACCACCCGCGAGGAGCGCATGACCGCCCTCGAGCAGGCTCACTACAACCTTTTTAACATCAAGGCCGAGAAGGTCCTGATAGACATGCTGACCGACTCCGGCACCGGCGCCATGAGCGCGGCGCAGTGGGGCGGCATCATGGTGGGCGACGAGAGCTACGCCGGCGCGCGCAGCTACTACAACTTCGAGGCCGAGATAAAAGGCCTCACCGGCTTCGACGAGGTGATCCCCGTGCACCAGGGCCGCGCGGCCGAGAAGATCCTGTTCGGCGTGATAGGCGGCAAGGGCAAGACCATCATCTCCAACTCCCATTTCGACACCACCCGGGCCAACGTGGAATTCTCCGGCTCCGAAGCCATGGACTTCCCGGCCAAGGGCGCGCTCGACTTCGGCAAACCGGCCCCGTTCAAGGGCAACGCCGACGTGGCCGCCATGGAGAAGTTCATAAAAGCGAAAGGCGCCAGGAACATCCCCCTCTGCGTCATGACCGTCACCAACAACTCGCTGGGCGGCCAGCCGGTCTCCATGGAGAACCTCAAGGCGGTGCGCAACCTCACCGCCAAGTACGGCATCCCCATGTTCCTGGACTGCGCGCGCTTCGCCGAGAACGCCTATTTTATCAAGCTGCGCGAGAAAGGCTACGCGCAGTGCCCGGTGAAGGAGATCGCCGAGGAGATGTTCGAGCTGGCCGACGGCGCCTGGATGAGCTCCAAGAAGGACGCGCTGGTGAACATCGGCGGCTTCCTGGCCATGAACAACCGCGACTGGAGCGCCAAGGCCCGGCAGATGCTCATCCTGACCGAGGGCTTCAACACCTACGGCGGCCTGGCCGGCCGCGACCTGGAAGCCATCGCCATAGGCCTGCGCGAAGTGCTCGACGAGAATTACCTGCAGTACCGCATCCGCTCCTCCGCCTACCTCGGCGAGGGGCTCCTCAAACACGGCGTGCCGATCATCAACCCGCCCGGCGGCCACGGCGTCTACGTGAACGCCAAGGAGTTCCTGCCGCATATCAAGCCGCAGAACTTCCCCGCCCAGGCCCTGGCCTGCGCGCTGTACCTGGAAGGCGGCATCCGCGGCGTGGAAATAGGCACGCTGATGTTCGGCAAGCGCGACAAGGACGGCAAGTATCTGGCCGCGCCCATGGAACTGGTGCGCCTGGCCATGCCGCGGCGCGTGTACACGCAGAGCCACATAGATTACGTGATAGAGGTCTTCGGCTGGCTGGCGAAGAACAAGAAGTCCATAAAGGGCCTGGAAGTGGTGGAAGCCCCGGCGATCCTGCCGCATTTCACCGCCAAGCTCAAGCCCGCTAAATAAGCGGCTGACGTCGGATAAGGAAACGGCCGGGCGGGAGGTTCCCGCCCCAGGCCGCCGTCGCGAAAAATATGTTCAAAACCGAAAGAATCTCCGCCCTGAAGCCCGAACTGGAAGCCATAGTGGGCACCGGGAACGTCCGCACCGAAGAGGCGGAGATCCTGATGTACTCCTACGACGCCGGCATGGCCCGGGCCAGGCCGGAAGTCGTCATCAACTTCACCGCGGCCGACCAGGTGGCCCCGGTGGTGAAGGTTTTACACCGGGCCGGCGTGCCTTTCCTCCCGCGCCTCGCCGGCACCAATCTTTCCGGCGGCACCATCCCGCTCAAGGGCGGGGCGGTGCTCAACCTCTCGCGCCTCAAGAAGATCCGCCAGATAGACACCGCCGCGCGGCTGGCCCTAGTGGAGCCCGGCGTGGTCAACCTCGAGCTGCAGAAGGCCCTGGAGCCGTACGGCTACTTCTACGCCCCGGACCCGGCCAGCCAGAAAGTCTGCACCATAGGCGGCAACATAGGCGAGAACGCCGGCGGCCCGCTCTGCCTTAAATACGGCGTCACCTCCGACAACGTCGAGAAACTGGAACTGGTCACGCCCGAAGGCGAGGTAAAGACCTGGTCCTACCGCGATCCCGGCCCGGACCTGATGAGCCTCATGGTGGGCTCCGAAGGCACTTTGTGCATAGTCACCCACGCCTGGCTTAAGATCCTCCCCATTCCCCGGCACATCAAAACCTCTTCCGCAGCCTTCAAGTCCATGGACGACGCCATGAGCGCCGTCACCAGGATCATCGGCGACGGCATAGTGCCCCGGGCGCTGGAAGCCATGGACGCGGTCTCGCTGGACGCGGCCCTGAACGGCAAGGAAAGCCCGTTCCCGTCCGGCACCGAGGCGGTGCTCATCATCGAGCTCGACGGCGCGGACGCGGTAAAGGTCAAACGCGAGTTCGAGGACGTAAAAAAGATCTGCGAGCATTCCAAGTGCGCCGCCTTCAGGGTGGCCGCGGACGAGGCCGAGCGCGACCTGCTCTGGAGCGCCCGCAAGGGCGCCTACCCCGCCATGGCCCGCCTGGCCCCGGACGTGCTGGTGGAGGACGGCGTGGTGCCGCGCCCCCGCCTGCCCGAGGCCCTGCGCCAGACCCGGGAGATCCTCTCCAAATACAAGCTGACCGCCGGGCTGCTTTTCCACGCCGGCGACGGCAACCTGCACCCCAACATCGTTTTCGACCGCCGGGACATCCAGGAAGTGAAAAGGGTGAAGAAAGCCGGCTACGAGATCCTGAAATCCTGCATAGGCCTCGGCGGCACCATCTCCGGTGAGCACGGCATAGGCGTGGAAAAACGCGTGGCCATGAACTGGCTTTACGGCCGCGCCGAACTGGATTTTTTCCGCAAGATAAAGGACGCCTTCGACCCGGCCGGCCTGGCCAACCCCGACAAGATCCTGCCGGTGGCCTCCGACGCCAGGGCCGAGGGCCCGCCGGAAGGCCTGGCGGAGCGCGCCTCCCTGAGCCCGGAAGCCAGGACCGTGGTGGACGAACTGCGCCTGCGCGCCCGCAGCGGTGCCCGCACGGCCGTGACCGGCCTCGGCACGCGCCTCAAAGCGGACAAGCTCATGGAAGGCACCAAACCGCTGGACCTGAAGTCCCTGCGGGGCCGCGCGGTCATAGACCGGGAGAATCTCACCGCCCGCGCGGAGGCGGGCCTGCCGCTGGAGGAGTTCCGCGCGCAGCTCAAGGACGCGGGGCTCAACCTGGAGCTGCCCGACCTGAAGGGCAGCGTGGGCGGCCTTATAGCCTCCAAGGTCTTCCCCGGCATCCGCGACGTGCTGCTGGGCCTGGAGATCGTCACCGCCGACGGGGAGCTCCTGGAACTGGGCGGCCGCACCGTCAAGAACGTGGCCGGCTACGACGCGGTAAAACTTTTCTGCGGCTCCATGGGCGCCTACGGCGTCATCATCGCCGCCACCTTCGCGCTGACCGCCGGCGCCAGGCGCCAGCACGCGGCCTTCGAGGAGCCGGCCGGCTGGGACGCTTTCGAGCCCGACGAGTACCATCGCCGCCTGAAGCGGGCGCTGGACCCGGGCAACCTGCTGAATCCGTGGCTCTACCGGGAGCCGGCGGCGGGCGGTAAGGACTTATGATAAAACATACGCGCTACGCCGAAGAACCGGAGGAGAAAGAGCGCCGGGACGCCGACCCCTCCCTGCTCAACTCCGTTACCTCGCATTTTCCCAGCGACGTCAACGAACTGTACGTCCACGAAAGCTCCGGGCGGCACCTCAACTCCCTGCTGACGGACCTGGGCGAGCGCACAATTTACGACGCGGCCGCGCAGTGCAACCGCTGCGGCTACTGCGAGACCGCCTGCCCCACCTACATGCTGACCGGGCGCGAGACCATTTCCGCCAGGGGCCGCAATCAGTTCATGCGCCTGCTGGTGGAAGGCAAAGCCAAGGACCCGGCCGACGCGGCTGAGGCCCTTTCCACCTGCCTGCTCTGCGGCGCCTGTTCCAGCGCCTGCTACGCCAAGGTTCCCACGCCGGATATAGTGCTGGAAGGCCGCCGCGCGCTGGATGGCTACGGCGACAATTTCTTCGCCCGCGCCGCGGTGAAGACGCTGCTTGACGCCCCGGGGCTTTTCTCCTTCTGGCTCAAGCTCGCCTACCTGGCCAAGCTCACCGGCCTGCCGCGCCTGGCCGCCCGGCTGGGCCTTTACGATCTCCTCGGCATGCCGGGCCTGGCCGACGCCGAGGGCGCCCTGGACCGGGTACCGCTGCGCTTCGCCGCGGACCTGCTGCGCAAGGACCCCGCCCTGAAGACCGACGGCAGGACGGCTGTGAACTGGGCCTACTTCGCGGCCTGCGGCCCCAACTACCTCTTTACCGACGTGGCGCTGGCCACCGTGCGGGTGCTGCGCCGGCACGCCGGCGAGGGCGTCTTCATAGAGAACCAGTGCTGCGGCCTGCTGGCCCACAATTACGGCCGCCTCGAGGACGCCAGGGAATTCGCGCGCCGCAACATCCTGCGCTACGAAGAGCTCAAGGCCGCGCTGGGGGATTTCCCCGTGATAGCCGACTGCTCCTCCTGCTGCGCCTTCATGAAGTCCTACGAGCAGCTCTTCACCGGCGACGACTTGTGGCGCCCGCGGGCGGCCGCCTTCGCCGCGGCGGTGAAGGACATCCTGGAATTCGTTCCCGCGGACAAACTCCCCCATCCCGCCCCGGAAGCGCTCAAGAAGGCCGGCAAGGTCACCTACCACGATTCCTGCCGGGCCTGCCACGGCCAGGGCATCCGCAAGGAACCGCGGACCGCGCTGCACAAACTGGCCGGCCGCGCCTACGTGGAGCTGCCGGAAAGCGACTGGTGCTGCGGCGGGGCCGGCGCTTTCGCCTTCACGCAGCCGGAGCTGTCCGCGAAAGTGCTGGACCGCAAACTGCGCAACATAGCCTCGGTACAGGCGGACACCGTGGTGGTGGGCGCGACGTCCTGCCTCATCCAGATCAATTCCGGCCTGAAGGCCGCTTTCCCCTCGGCCAGGGCCGTGCATTACAGCGCTTTCCTGGATGAAATGGCGGGCGAGGCCCCGGCCGGCAGGGACCGGTAGCCGCCGCCGTTTTTCGCGGGGATAATGCTAGAATAATATTATGACCAGGACCGAAGAACTGGAAAACCGCCTGCGCCTGCTCGTCAACTTCGGCGGGGTCGTTTCCAAAGAGACAAACCTGAACAAGCTGCTCGAGCTGATAGCCGAGCAGGTCAAGACCATCCTTAACTGCGACCGCTGCAGCGTCTTCATCCTGGACCGCCAGACCAACGAGCTCTGGAGCAAGGTGGCGCTGGGCATGCAGCACACCGAGATCCGCGTGCCCTTCGGCAAGGGCATCGTCGGGCACGTGGCCTCCTCCGGACAGATCATCAATATCAAGGACGCCTACCAGGACCAGCGCTTCAACCACGACCTGGACCGCCTGACCGGCTACCGCACGCGCAGCGTGCTGGCCGTCCCCCTCAAGAACGTGGGCGGCAGCATCATCGGCGTTTTCGAGGCGATGAACAAGAACGGCACGCCTTTCGCGGTGGAAGAGGAAGGCATCCTGCAGCTCATCAGCTCGCTGGCGGCCTCGGGCATCGAGAACGCCCAGCTCTACGAGAGCCTGTCCAAATCCCAGCTCGAGACCATTTACCGCCTGGCCGTCACGGCCGAATACCGCGACCAGCAGGACACCGCCATCCACCTGCGCCATATCAGCGAATATTCCGCCATCATCGCCCAGGGTCTGGGCATGCCCGAGCGCGAGGTGGAGAACCTGCGCTACGCCAGTCCCCTGCACGACATAGGCAAGGTAGGCATAGCGGACGCCATCCTCCTCAAGCCGGGCAAGCTGACCCCGGAAGAATTCGAGGAAATGAAGAAGCACACCGTCTACGGCGCCAAGATCCTCTGCAACGCCGAGAGCTCCCTGCTGCAGATCGCCTGCAAGGTGGCCGGTTCCCACCACGAGAAGTTCGACGGCTCCGGCTACCCGGCCCGCCTGAAGGGCGACCAGATCCCGCTTTACGCCCGCATAGTCTCGGTGGCCGACGTGTTCGACGCCCTCTGCATGCCGCGCGTGTACAAGCCCAAGTGGGACACCGAGAAGGCCCGCCAGTACATCCTGGAGGAGAGCGGCAAGGCCTTCGACCCGGCCATAGTGGACGCTTTCGACAAGATGTACGGCGAGATAGTGAAGATGCACGCCGTCGGAGACGGGAAGACCACCATCATCCCCGGCATCACCAAAGAGCTGCACCGCCACAACTTCTGACGCGCCAGGGCCCCGGAGGAGAAAGAGCCTGAAACTTTCAGGCTCTTTTCACATCTAACTATTGAGGGCAGAACAAGGAGACTACCATGAGCGAAATGAAAATAACTTTTCCCGGCGGCAAGAAAGTGGCCGCCCTGTGGCACGGTTTCGAGATCATGACCGACCAGCCCGCGGGCGGAGGCGGAGAAGGTTCCGCGCCCGCGCCTTTCGACCTGTTCCTGGCTTCGCTTGGCACCTGCGCGGGCATCTTCGTGCTGGGTTTCATCCAGAGCCGCGGCCTCAGTACCGAAGGGCTGGAAATTGTGCAGGAAATGGACTGGGACCCGGAGGCGCACCTGATGAAGAAGATCTCTTTCAGGATCGTGCTCCCCAAGGATTTCCCCGAAAAGTACAAGGGCGCGGTGATAAAGGCCGCGGAGCAGTGCCTGGTAAAGCGTACCATGCACAATCCTCCGGAATTCGCGATAACCACGGAGTAAGTCTTATTTACTAGAATATCGGGGTGGAGAACGCCCCCGAAGTTTCCGTCATAATCCCCTGCCTGGACGAGGCGGCCTGCGCCGCCTCCTACGGCGACGCCCTGCTGGCCCCGCTGGCCGCGGCGCTGCCTTCCCACGAGGTCATTTTCTCGGACGGCGGCAGCGCCGACGGCACGCTGGACCTGCTCTGGCGGCTGGCCGGCAGCCGCCCCGGCGTCACCGCGCTGGCGGGCGGCCGCTACTCCTTCAGGGCCTCGCTGGAACGGGCCGTGGCCGCGGCCCGCGGCCGGTATATCCTTTTCATGGAGGCCGACCTCTCCTTCGACCCGGCCGACGCCCGCCGCCTGCTGGAGGCGGCCAAGAGCACCGGAGCCGACTGCGTCTGCGGCTCGCCGTTCCTGGGGGGCTTTCGCGGCCTGCCGCTGCCGCGCCGGCTGCTCACCTGGGGCGCCAACGCCCTGCTGCGCCTGCGCTTCGGCCGCAACGTCACCTCCTACACCCAGATCTTCAAGCTCTACCGGGCCGACAAGCTGAAAGCCCTCCGTTTTGAAACGGAGGGCTTCGCCCTGGACGCCGAACTGCTCATCAAGGTCCTGCGGCGCGGCTGGAAGGTAACCGAAGTCCCGGTCACCATGCGCGCCCGCGCCGCCGGCGTCTCCAAACTCGCCGCCCTGCGCGAAACCTCCAACTGCCTCAAACTCCTCCTCCGCACCGACTACACCAACTGAAGACGGCAGGCCTGCAAGTTCGCGGGCATTAAGTCGGTCCGGACGGGGCATTGGTCCGCTCGCCATGACTGCAGGGAACCGTTGCGCGGTTCCCCTCCACCGCCTTCGGCGGCGGAGCCCCCCCCTCCCCAAATGGCGCTCGGACCAATGCCCCGTCCGTCCCTCCGACTCACCGCCTTCTAAGCAGGCCGAGTAAAAGAAGCGGACGGCGACGGGTGTGCCTTCGGAGGGGCGTCGCGGAGGCCGAGGCTTACGCAAGCGACGAGGCCGAGCGACGAGCGGCGAGAACGGTGTTCGAGACCGCGTACCCGAAGAAGGCATACCCGTTGACGCCCGCGAACACGCAGGCCCTCTTCTGCCGCGCCCGCTCAGCGAAGGAGGAGAACATGCCGACTCCCTATATTTTGATCTTGGCGATGGCGATGCCGATGAGGACGGATTCGAGGCCGAGGATGCCGGCTATGACTATGCCCCAGGCGAGCGGCACCTGCGTCATCAGCCAGGCGAACAGGACCAGCGCCAGCGTGGCCAGGGAGGCCAGCCGCACCACCTGCCGCCGGGAGAAGCCGATCTTCTCGAGCCGCAGCGCGAAGTGGTCCTTGCTGCCGATGAACGGGGAATGCCCGCGGCGCAGGCGCAGCACGGAAACGAAGATGGTGTCGTAGATGGGCACCGCCAGGATGAACAGCGGCGCGTACACGCCGAGCGGGTTCACGTCGCTGTAGCGCGTGCCGAGCGCCACCAGGGCCAGCACGAAGCCGCAGAGCAGGCTGCCCGAGTCGCCCATGAAGATCTTGAGGCGCTTGGAGAAGTTGTACGGCAGGAAGCCGGCCGCGGCGCCTGCCAGCGAGGCCGAGGCGAAGTTCACGTAGATGGACTCCGACGGGAAGGCGATGAGCAGGAAGCCGAAGGCCGCCAGGGCCGCCTGCCCCGCCGAAAGGCCGTCCATGATGTCGATGATGTTGAAAGCGTTGGAGACGCCCACTATCCAGAGCACCGTCAGGGCGAAGGCCAGGTAGTCCGGCTGGATGAAATTTATGCGGATGCCGTACAGGGCGGTGAACGCCGCCACCGCGAACTGCACGGCGAACTTGGTCTTTACCCCCAGCCCGTGCGGTTTGTACAGGTCGTCTATGAAGCCCAGCGTGAACATCACGCCGCCGCCCAGCAGGATAACGCGCAGGTCGCGCAGCGTGCCGGTGGGGAAGGACGTGTAGAAGCGCATGGCCAGGAGCGAAAGCGTGAAAGCTATGAAGATGGCCGCCCCGCCCAGGAGCGGAGTAGGCGCCTTGTGCGTCTTGATGTCGGTGGGGCTGTCCAGGTGGCCGAAGCGCAGCGCCAGCGCCCGCAGCACCGGCGTCAGCGCCAGCGAAAGGACCAGCGGCAGCACGAAGGCCAGGGCGTAAAGCCAGGAATTTCTCAGCAGGTCATTCATACTGTTTAAGGATTGCGGCGATCTTGGCCAGGCTGGCGTCCACGGGCGGCAGCCGGCGGCCCAGCGCGGCGGCCAGCTTGTCCGTCTTCAGCCCGGCGGTGAGCGGCCGCGCCGCGGCCTGGCCCAGCTCCGAAGTGAGCCGGGGCTCGATGAAAGCCGGGTCGAACCCGAAGGCGGCACAGGCCTTCAGCGCGAACTCATGGCGGTTGAGCCAGTCCGGGCCCGTCACGTTGTAAATTCCGGAGGCGTCGGCCGCCGCCAGGTCCAGCACGGCGGCCGCCAGCTCGGGCGCGTAAGTGGGGTTGGAATACTGGTCCGAAGGTACGCGCATTTTGGCGCCGGCGCGGTAATTGCTGATCAACTGCATGATGAAATTCTTGGACTCCGGGGAATGGGAGTACACCACCGTGGTGCGCACCGAGAGGGCGCCCTTCACGGCCAGGCAGACCCGCTCGCCTTCCAGCTTGGTGCGACCGTAAACGCTGATGGGGTTCACCGGGTCTTCCTCGCCGTAGGGCCCGTTCTTGCCGTCGAATACGTACTCGGTGGAGAAATAAACCAGCTTGGCCCCGCCCTTGCGGCATTCCTCGGCCACTAAAGCCGGGCCCTCGGCGTTTACCCGGCGGGCCAGCTCAGGGTTCTTTTCACAGCCGTCCACGGCGGTCATGGCCGAACAGAGCAGCACCAGGTCGGGTTTGGCCTTTTCGAAAGCGGGAGCGATGGTGGCGGGCGAGGTGAGGTTCAGATGCAGGTAGCCCTGGCCTCCGAGCCCGGTGCCATAAACTTCTATGCGGCGCCGCACGCACAGCGAAGAGAGCACGCCCCCCACCTGTCCGTCCGCGCCTATTATAAGTGCTCTCATTCTTTAAGATCCGCCCGGCGCAGCGAGAGCCGCAGCCAGAGTATTTTCAGCACGCCTTTCACGGCGTCCCTGTAATTGATCTTCTTGCCTTCCTGCCTGGAGCGGGAGGTGTAAACGATGGGCAGTTCGGCGAAGCGCAGGCCCAGGAAAGCCGTCTTGCAGGAAAGTTCCGCCTCTATTTCGAAGCCGTTGGAGGTCAGGCGCAGCCGGCGCAGCAGCGGCGTCCGGAAAGCCTTGTAGCAGGTGTAGGAGTCGGTCATCCGCAGGCCGAACAGCAGGGACACCAGGAAAGAGAGGAACTTGTTGCCGGCCAGGTATAGCTGGCTGTAAGTTTCGGCCTTGCCGGAGAGCATGCGCGAGCCGAAAACCGCGTCCGCCCGGCCTTCTTCTATCGGGCGGACCAGGCCCGGGATCTGGTTGGGGTCGTACTCCAGGTCCGCGTCCTGCACTATGGTTATGTCACCGGCCGCGGCGTTGAACCCGGTGATGAGGGCGCCGCCCTTGCCCTTGTTGACCTCGTGTTTTATGACCTTCAGGTCGTAGGGGAACTCTTTGGCGGCTATGGCCTTGTCCAGCCATTCCCGGGTGCCGTCCTTGGAGCCGTCGTCCACCACTATCACTTCCTTGTCCAGCGCTACGCCGGCCAGGACCTTCAGCACCGCCGGCAGGGTGCGCATCTCATTATAGGACGGGATGACTATGGTGGTTTTCATCGGCCTAAATTATAACAAAAGAGGGCCGCCCCCCCAAAAGCCGGCCGCCGTGGCTTTCCGGGGCGGCCATTTAATATAATAAAGTCATATCCGCAACAGGCAGATCTGGAGGACACCCTAATGAAAGTACCCATGGTAGACATGCTCGCCGGCTATCCCCCCATCAAGGACGAGATAGAAGCGGCCGTAAAGAACGTTTTCAATAAAGCCAATTTCATCCTCGGCGAGGAAGTAAAGAAGTTCGAAGCCGAATTCGCCGCCCATAACGGCGCCAAGTTCTGCGTGGGCGTGGCCAACGGCACCGACGCGCTGCGCATGGCCTACCTCGCCAGCGGCGTGAAGCCCGGCGACGAGGTCATCACCTCCCCCTTCACCTTCATCGCCACCACCGAGACCATCAGCCAGGTGGGCGCGGTGCCGGTGTTCGCCGACATCGACCCCGTCACTTTCTGCCTCGACCCCAAATCCGTCGAGAAGAAGATCACCTCCAAGACCCGCGCCATCGCCCCGGTGCACCTCTACGGCCACCCCTGCGACATGGACGCCCTCATGGCGCTCGCCAAGAAGCATAACCTCATAGTCATCGAGGACACCGCGCAGGCCTTCACCGGCAAGTACAAAATGGGCGGCACGGACTGGAAGATGCTAGGCTCCATAGGCCACTGCGGCACCTACAGCTTCTTCCCGGCCAAGAACCTCGGCGCCTTCGGCGACGGCGGCGCGATAGTCACCAGCGACCAGAAGATCTACGACACGCTCATCCAGCTGCGCAACCACGGCAGCAAGGTGCGCTACCACCACGAGATGGAAGGCTTCAACAGCCGCCTCGACACCGTGCAGGCCGCCATCCTCTCCATCCGCCTCAAGCACGTGGAGAAGTGGACCGAGATGCGCAACAAAGTGGCCGAAAAGTACGCCGCCGCCCTCCAGGGCGTCTGCGTGACCCCCTTCGTGCCCGCCAACGCGCGCCACTCGTTCAACTACTACACCATCCGCTTCGACAGCAAGGCCAAGCGCGACAACGCGCAGAAGCACCTGACCGAGCAGGGGATAGCCAACCAGATCTACTACCCGATCACGCTGCACCTGCAGGAGGCCTACAAGCACCTCGGCTACAAGCGCGGCGACCTGCCGGTCTGCGACGCGGTGCAGGACACCGTGTTCTCGCTGCCCATGTACCCCGAGCTCTCGGACGAGCAGATCAAGGCCGTGACCGACGCGGTCAAGAATTCGCTCAAAGAGGCCGTGAGGTAATGACCCAGGCAGGGCCGTTGCTTAAGCTCTCGGTAATAATACCCTGCTACAACGAGAAGAACACCGTCCTCCAGGTAATAGACAAGGTAGCGGCCCTGCCGCTGCCGGTAAAGACGGAACTTCTGATCGTATGCGACGGCTCCACCGACGGGACCCGGGAACTGCTCAAAGAGCGGTTCCCTTGCGATACTGAAAAAATAAGGGTGCTCTACCACGAGCACAACCTGGGCAAGGGGGCGGCGGTCCGTACGGGCGCCGCCGCCGCCACGGGCGACTACCTGATAGTGCAGGACGCCGACCTGGAACTGGACCCGGGCGACTACCTGCCGCTGCTGGCCCCCATCCTGGAGAAGAAGGCCGAAGTCGTGTTCGGGTCCAGGAGCCGCAAGGGCTTCGGCAAGATCCGCCTGCTCTCCCTGCTGGCGAACAGGATAGTCACCTTCCTCACCAACCTGCTCTACGGTTCGCGCCTGACCGACCAGGCCTGCGGCTACAAGGTGATGCCGGTGCGGCTGTTCAACGAACTGGGCATAAAGTCCAAGGGCTTCGAATTCTGCGCCGAGATCACCGCCAAGGTGCTCAAGACCGGCCGCTACCCCATCACCGAGGTGGACGTGGACTACCACCCGCGCTCCTACGCGCAGGGCAAGAAGATAAAGTGGCTGGACGGCTTCATAGTGGCCTGGAACATAGTGAAGTACAGATTTACCCGATGAAAATACTGGTGCTCAACCCTCCCTACGGGGACGATTTCTGCAGGTCCGCCCGCTGGGCGGCCAAATCCCGCGGGCGGGTGCAGCGCCATCCCGACTGGCTGCTTACCGCCGTAGCCGTGCTGGAACGCGCCGGCCACGACGTGGTCTTCTCCGACGCCGCGGCCCTGAACCTGGGCCTGGACCAGGTCAAGGACGTTATCCGCCAGGCCAGGCCGGAACTGGCCGTGGTGCACACCACCACCCCGTCCATAGATTCCGACATCGCCCACGCCCGGCTGGCCAGGGAACTCTCCGGCTGCCGCACGGTCCTGGTAGGGCCGCACGTCACCGCCCTGCCCGACGACACCTTCGCCCGGGCCGCCGGCGCGGTGGATTTCATCGCCAGGGGAGAATACGACTATATCCTGCAGGACCTGGCCGACGGCAAGCCCCCGGCGGAGATCCCCGGCCTGAGCTGGCTTTCCGCCGGCGCGCCGGTCAACAATCCCTACGGCGCCCCCGTGGACGTGAACACCCTGCCTTTCCCCGCCTGGCGCCACATCAAACCCGAGTGGTACCGCGACGCCGGCAAGCGTTTCCCTTTCCTCACGCTCATCTCCGGGCGCGGCTGCCTGGGCCGCTGCACCTTCTGCCGCGACACCACCGAGTCCATGGCCGGCCGCCATATGCGCGCGCGCTCCGCCGCCGCCATCGTGGACGAGATGGAATACGACCTGAAGCTTTTCCCGCAGCTCCGCGAGATCATGTTCGAGACCGACACGCTTACCGCCTCGGCCGTGCAGATGCGCGCCCTCTGCGAAGAGATCCACCGGCGCGGGCTGAAAGCCACCTGGAGCTGCAATACCCGCGTGGACCTGGACCTGGCGCTCCTGCCGCTGATGCGCGAGGCCGGCTGCCGCATGCTCATGGTGGGGTTCGAGTTCGGCACGCAGGCGGCGCTGGACGCCGTGAAGAAAGGCATTACCCTGGAGCAGTCCAAAAAATTCGCCGCCGAAGCCGCCCGGCTGGGGTTCACCATCCACGGCTGCTTCATGATAGGCGCCCCCGGCGAGACGCGCGAGTCGGCCACGGCCACGGTGGAGTTCGCCAAGAGCCTGCCGCTGGACACGGTGCAGTTCTCCGGGATCTGCGTTTACCCGGGCACGGAACTTTACGATTGGGCTAAAGAGAAGGGCTACCTGGTGCCGAAGGAATGGAAGGACTGGGTGAGCCCGGAGCGAGAGCAGGTGACGCTGCTCAGTTACCCGCAGCTCTCCAAGGCCGAGATCGATTATTTTATAGACAGGGGACTCAAGGAATTCTACCTGAGACCCTCGCAGCTGCTGCGCATGCTCTTTGCCTCGCCGGCGGACCTGGTCCGCAAACTCTACGGCGCGCGCAGTTTCTTCGCCTACCTGCTGGGCCGCCGCCGTTAACCTTCCCTGCTGCCGGAGAACAGCTGCACCGCGCCCCTGGCGTGGCGCAGCAGCTCGGTCAGCGAGGAGATCCTCCTGAGCCGCTTGAAGATGTAGCCGGGCCGGAAATAGAAGCTCCGGTAGGCCTGGCTGAACATCTTCTCCAGGAACTCGCGGCCGTACTTATCCGACGCGAGCGGCGGCACTATCAGGTCCGGCGGGTTCTTGGCCACTTCTTTCCAGAAATCGGTTCTCAGCTGCCCCGACGCGAGCGCGTCGCGGTAGATCTGCGTGGCCGGAATGAGCACCGTGATGGCGAACTGCACGTAATCCGGGTCCAGCTCGCGGGCGAAAGCTATGGTGCGGCGCATCTGCTCCTCGGTCTCGCCGGGATAGCCCAGCATGAAATCCAGGAACACCTCTATCCCCGCCTGCTGCGTAAGGCGGGTCACTTCTCGCGCCTGGGCGGCCGTTATGCCCTTGTTCATCGCCTTGAGCACTTCGTCGCAGGCCGATTCCACGCCGTAGGAGATCCGCACGCAGCCGGCCTTCTTCAGGGCGGCCAGCATTTCGGAGTCCATGGTATTGATGCGTGAGCGCACCTCGAAAGTGATGTACAGCCCGCGTTTCACTATCTCCCCGCAGATAGCCAGCACGCGCTTCTTATCCACCGTAAAGATCTCGTCGAAGAAGAAGAACTCCCGGATGCCGAGCTTCAGGCAGTCCTCTATTTCGGCCAGCACGTTGGCGGCGCTGCGGGCCCGGTAGCGGACGTCGTACTGCACGTAGCAGAAATTGCAGCGGTAGGGGCAGCCGCGGCTGGTCATCAGCGTGGTGGCCACCTTGTCCTTGCCTATGGCCGAGTGGTAGCGCTTATAGTCCGTCAGGTCGCGCGCGGGAAAGGGCAGCGAGTCCAGGTCGGTGACGGCGGGTCTTTTGCCGCCCGAGACGGCCTTGCCTTCCCTGCTGGACCAGACGCCGGGGACAGCGGAGGTGTTTCCGCCGGCGGCGAGGCACTCCAGCAGTTCGGCGAGCGTCATCTCGCCTTCTCCGGGGATGACGTAGTCCACGGAAGACCATTCCAGGGTCTCTTCCGGATAAATATCGGCGTGCGGCCCGCCTACCACCACCGGCAGGGCGGGCGCCAGCTCTTTCAGCCGGGCGCAGATCTTGCGCACGCTATTGGCGGTGGCGCTGGCGCAGTAGACGCCCACGGCGTCAGGAGCGTGCCTGGCCAGCAGGGCCGCCAGGTCCGCGAGCGTCAGGCGCTCGGCCACCATGTCGGCGATGGCCGCGGTATGTTTTGTCCGCTCCCTGAGGTAACCGGCCAGGTACATGAGGCCGAGCGGCGGATAATAGCCGATATCCACCGACGTGTATTTATCGGGCAGCGTGGAGGACAGGCTGGTGCTGGCTGGAGGGTTTAAAAGCAGGATCTTCATTTATTGCCGCCTTTGAACAGGAAACCGGCGCCGTAAGCCAGGCCCAGCACCCAGGCGAAGCCGCGGAAATAGAACAGCACGGCCGAAAAGAACAGCCTGGGAGAACCGGAAGCGCGCACGCCGAACAGCACCGACGGGAAATTAGCGAAGAAGGCCAGCAGGTTGAGCGTCAGCGCCGCGGGCAGCAGACCAGGCGCGAAAGGCACGGCGGCGAGAGCGCCCAGCGCCAGGCCGAACAGCGGCGGCTGCAGCGCGTCGAGGAAGTTGCTGTAGCCCGGAGAGCCGGTGCTGCCGTGCTTGGCCAGCAGCTTCATGATCCAGTAGCCGCGCCAGAACTGCTGGCGCACGAAATGCACCGCGCCCGTGGGGAAGTGATGGGCCACCCAGCATTCTTTATCGAAGCGGAACTTATGGCCGGCCTTGAACAGCCGGTACGACAGGTCCGCGTCCTCGCCGCAGGCTATGCGGAAGGTCTCGTCGAAACCGCCTACCTGCTCCAGGGCGGTCCTGCGCACGGCCAGGCTGAAGGAGCCGATATAGGAGACTTCGCGCCCCAGCCGGGAATGCCGGTACTGGATATCGTAATGGATGCACTGCGCCACCAGGCTTTCCGGGTTGCGGAGGCCGTAGGTTCCGCCGGCGGCGGCCACGCCCGGCTCTTCGAACAGGCGCAGGAGTTTTTCCACCCACGCCGGTTCCGGAACGCAGTCCGCGTCGGTGAAGAAAATTATTTCGCCGGCGGCCGCGCGCCAGCCCAGGTTGCGCGCCTTGGCCGGCCCGGCGTTCTCCTGCCGCAGGTATTTCACCGGCCGCCCTTTCACCAGCTCCGGCGTGGCGTCGGTGGACCCGTCGTCTGCCACTATGATCTCCAGGCCCTTGTGCGTCTGCGCCAGCAGGGCGTCCAGGGCCAGGCCTATGGTCCTGGCCCCGTTGTAAACCGGCACTACCACTGAAACTTTGGTCATAACTTGTCCAGCCCCGACCCGGCCAGCCATTCCCTGACGAGGCCCGGCCATGAATATTTTTCAGTCACCCAGACGCGGCCCCGCGCCGCCCTGGCCGCGGCCGAAGGCAGGTCCGCGGCGAGCTTCATGATCCTGCCGGCGAAATCCGTTTTATCTCCAGCTATCTCCACGAATTCCCTGAACAGTTCTATGTCGCCGCCCCGCGAGGACACCACCGGCAGGCCGAGCGCCAGGTATTCCCGGATCTTTATCTGCGAACGGAACCGGTCCCGCGGCTGCTCTTCGTAAAGGTAATTCAGCGCTATCTGCCCCAGCCGCAGCCACGCTATGGTCTCGGGATGGGACAGGTAGCCGGTGAAGTGGGTGCGCCCTTCGGCCCCCAGCCGCCGCGCCAGCGCCTTGAATTCCTCCAACTGCGCCCCGCCGCCTATCACGAGGAGGCGGAAATTCCCGGCCAGTCCGGCCACGATCTCGAACAAGGGTTCGAGGGCGGCCGCCGGCCCCAGGTGGGCGGCGTAGACCAGTACGGTGGCACTTTCCCAGCCTGGCGGCAGCGCGGGCCCGGCGCCGGGCCGGGCGGCGTACTTTTCCGGCTCTATGCCCTGGCCGAGCCAGGAGATCTTTTCGGGCGCCACGCCGCGGGAGGAAAGATACTCGCGCAGGGCGCCGTTATGCACGCAGACCAGGTCCGCCCGGCGGATAAAGAACAGCTGCATCCATTCCAGCAGCCGGCGGGCGAGGGCCCCGGCGGCGTAGCCCGAGTCCAGGTCGTCGAAATCCACCACCACTTTGGCGCCGCAGTTCCGGCGGGCCAGCAGGGCCGGCACGGCCGTGTGCGGAAAAGGTTTCATCACCAGGACCGCGGCCGGCTTCAGCTCGCGAAGGCGGGCCAGGTTGGCCAGCGCGGCCGGCAGCATCCAGAATAGCGGGCGGGCGGACCTCACCGGCACCGGTTCGTGGGAGAAACCCTCGGCCAGCGCGGCTTCCTCACCGGGGGCCAGCGGCTCCAGGTAAGTCACGCTGTGCCCCAGCCCGGCGAGGGCGCGGCAGACGCCGCGGTTGCGGATGGAGCTGCCGCTGCGGGCGGTAAGGGAAGAGAGGACGCAGAATTTCATCAGCGGACGTATTTCCTGCCGCCCAGGAGCAGCCCGGCCAGCCGGTGGGCGTACATGAGGAAGCCCTTTATGTTCCACAGCAGGTTGAGCGGCTCTATCTTGGACAGGATGAAGGAAGGCCTGAGCAGGAACTTGATGTAGCCCTGGCGCTTCAGCTCGGCGAGGCGCTCCGCGCTCAGGGCTTCGGTGCGGAACACCGGCGTGACCTCCAGCGGGTTGTACTTGGTCCAGTCGCGCGTGAGGATCAGGCCGCGCTCGTCGTAGTAGCGGTAAACCTCGGTGTTGGGGAAAGGCACGGCTATGGCGTACTGGCAGTAGTACGGGTCTATTTCCTTGATGAACCGGAAAGTCTCGCGCACCGTCTCTTCGGTCTCGCCGGGCAGGCCGAGGATCACCGACGCTATGGATTTGATCTTGTGTTTTTTGCAGAGGCGGAAAGCCTCGCGCACCTGGTCCAGCTTTATGCCCTTTTTGGCTATGTCCAGGATCTTCTGGGAACCGGACTCCACGCCGAAGCCGAGTTCCTCGCAGCCGGCGGCCTTGGCGGCCAGGACCATCTCCTCGTCTATCAGGTCCACCCGGGTGCAGATGCCGAACTTCAGGCCCAGGCCGCTCTGCCGCATCAGCTCGAAGATCTTCAGCGTGCGGTCGCGCCTGAGGGAAATAGTGTCGTCGAAGAAAACGAAATTCTTGAGACCTATGGTCTCTTTCAGCCACTTCAGTTCCGCCACCACGTTCTCGGCCGAGCGCTCGCGGTACTTGGTGCGGCAATAGGCGCAGAAACTGCACTGGAAAGGGCAGCCGCGGCTGGAGAGCACCAGCGTATAGACCGGGCCGAACAGGCTGGTCTTGTAGGGGGCCATGGTCTCCAGCAGGTCGTAGGCCGGGAAAGGGAAATCGTCGAGCTGGCCGGGCGCTTCGGCCGGGGCGCCTTCTACTACCTTGCCCCCCTCCAGCCAGGCCGCGGCCGGCGGCCGGCGCCCGCCCGCTAGGGCCTCGCAGACGGCCGCTATCACCGACTCCGGCTCCATCAGCAGGAAATAATCTATATGGGAATGGCGCGCCAGGAAGGCGTCGCGCAGGGCGGGCACGTCGGAAAGTATCTTGTTGCGGGTGAGCACCTTGACGCCGGGGACCGCCGCCTTCAGTCCGGCCAGCACGGCGGCGTCGGCGTCCTGCGCGTCGAAGGCCGCCCGCGCGAAAATAATGTCGGGCCTGAAAGCCGCCGCGCGGGCGCCGACTTCGGCGGCGGGCAGGTCCAGGGCGTTGGCGTCTATCAGCGCGGTCTCGTGCCCGGCCTGGCGCAGCATGGAGGCGCAGTACAGCAGGCCCAGCGGCGGCTGGACCATCTCGAAATCCTTATGCTCGAAGCGCTCTTCCCTTACTACCGGGAAGCCGCCGACCCTCGGCAAGTTGATAAGCAGGACTTTCATAGTTTTAAGCCGGCTCTCCGGAGAGCGGCCGGTTGTTACGCTATGTTAATTATTGTATATTTAAATGGCGCTCGCAACAGCCCCCACGCTTATGCCCAAATCCACGAGAACCAGGCTGGCCGTCATAGTCCTGGCCGCGCTGCTGGCCTCGCTGGCCGGCTTGCGCTGGGGCCTGCCCAACCAACACCACGTCAACACCTACAACTGCGACGAGAATACGCCCATAGCCCACCTGCAGTCCATGGACCCGGGCAAGCTGGACTTCAACCCCGTCGGGGAGAAAACCCCTTACGCGCTGGGCGAAGGCACCTTCCACCTGTACACTTTCGCGGCCTCGCTCAAGGCTCTTTCTGTGGCCGGCCTGCTCACCCTCACCCCGGACAAGGACTTCTATTACGCCAACCCCGGCGAATGGGGCAAGTTCTACCTGGCCGGCCGTGCCTTGTCCGCCCTGTACGGCGCCCTCGCCGCCGCGGCGCTCTGCCTGCTCGGAACCGCCATGTTCGGCCCCGCTGCCGGCTTTCTGGCCGGGCTGTTCCTGGCGCTGGCCCCGGCGCATTCCATCTTTTCCCGCTACCTGGTAATGAACGTGCCGGGCCTTTTCTGGATAGTCCTCACCCTGCTGCTGCTCAAGCGGCTCATGGATTCCGGCGAGACCAGGTTCTACCTGCTCGCCGCCGTCACAACGGGGCTGGCCGTCTCCACACGCTATTCCGCGGCCCCGCTGCTGCTGCCTTTCCTCGCCGCCCACCTGCTGGGCCCCCGCCGCCGCGAAATGAAGCCGCTGCTGCTCGCCGTTCCGGCCGCCGCCTCCGCGTTTTTCATAGGCACCCCCTACGCCCTGCTGGATTATCCCGGTTTTATAAAGGGCACCGGGGCGCTGGCGAATACAGTTTCCAACGGTTCCTCGGCGGGAATATTCAGCGGCCTGCTAAAGGTCTGGGCTTCGCTGCGCGAAGGTCTGGGCGTGGGCGTGGCGGCCGCCTCGCTGGCCGGCCTGGGCCTGTCCGCCTTCAGGCGCACCAAGAACGACCTGCTGCTGGCCGCCTGGACGCTGCCGCTGCTGGTCATCTTCGTAAAAGCCGGGCAGGCCGCCTCTTCGGGCCGCATGCTGCCGGTACTGCCGTTCCTGGCCCTGCTGGGCGCGCGCCTTCTCGCCGAAGCCGGGGAAAAATTCAGGGCGGCTAAAGCGCTGCCCCTGCTGGTACTGGTCAACCTGCTGGTACTGCAGGCCGCCGCGGCGCGGCTCGCCCTCAAAGAGGACAGCCGCGACTCCGCCTCCGGCTGGCTCCTGGCCAACGCCCGCCCCGGCGCGGTCATAGGCCTGCTGCGCGAGCCCTCCTGGTTCGGCCCCGGGGTGCTGGAGCGCAAATACCGGCATCCATCCTACGAGGGCCTGCGAAACGTCAGGCTGGTTCCGCTGGGCTCCGGTGACTGGCGCAACGCCGTGGGCTACGACCTGCTCGGCCAGGCGCGCCCCGACCTGGTAGTGACCACCGATATAGAGACGGCTTTCACCGACGAACCCGGCCTGCTGGCCGCTCTGGACAAGGCCGGCTACGCGCCGGCCGCGGAGTTCAGGGAAAACTTCTCGCTCTTCGGGCTGGCACTGCGCGAAAAAATGCCGGAGCTCTTCTTCAAGCCGGCCCGGATAAACATTTACGCCGCAAAAGGAAAGAACTGATATGTGCGGAATCCTAGGCAAGATCAACTACGCGTCCGGCAAGCCGGTGAGCGAGGCGGAGCTCAAGCGCCCGCTCTTCGAGATGCTGCACCGCGGCCCCGACGACGAAGGCGTGCTGACCGACCGCAACTGCGGGCTGGCCATGCGCCGCCTCAAGATCATAGACCTGGAAGGCGGCCGCCAGCCGGTCTTCAACGAGGACCGCAGCGTGGCCGTGGTCCTCAACGGCGAGATCTACAATTACCGCGAACTGCGCAAGGAGCTCGAAGGCTCCCACAAGTTCTCCACCAACTCCGACACCGAGGTCCTGGCGCACCTCTACGAGGAATACGGCGAGCGCTGCCTGGACAAGCTCAACGGCATGTTCGCCTTCGCCATCTGGGACGCGCGCCGCGGCGAGCTCTTTATAGCCAGGGACCGCGCCGGCGTGAAACCGCTCTTCTACGCCGACCTGGGCGGTTCGCTGTATTTCGCCTCGGAGATCAAGTCGCTGCTGGCCTTCAACGGCATGCCGCGCGATCTGGACCAGCAGGCGCTGGCCAACTACCTCTCCTTCTATTACGTCTCCTCGCCCCGCTCCATCTTCAAACATATCCGGCGCCTGCCGCAGGGGCACTGCATCAAAGTGGCCGGCAAGAAGGCCCAGCTGCGCCAATACTGGCATTACCGCTTCCGTTCCCGCAAGATGACCGAGGACGAAGCCGCCGCCCGCATAGAGATGGCGCTGCTCTCGTCGGTAAAGCGCCAGCTGGTCAGCGACGTGCCGCTGGGCGTTTTCCTCTCCAGCGGCCTGGACTCCACCGCCATAGTGGCCATGATGTCCAAGCTGGGCGTAAAGCCCAAAACCTATACCGTGGGCTACGAGGACGGCGGCACCTACAATGAGCTGGCCGAAGCGCGCCTGGTGGCCAGGAAATACGGCACGGACCACCACGACTGCCTGCTCGGCCCGGCCGACATAAAAGAACAGCTGCCGAAAGCGGTGCACGGCTTCGCCGAGCCGCACGGAGACTGGACCTATCTCGCCATGGGGCACGTTTCGGCGCAGTCCCGCCGGGACATCACGGTGGCCCTGACCGGCGCCGGCGGCGACGAACTGTTCGCGGGCTACCCCACCCTGACCGCGGCCAAGGTCGGGCGCTTCTACCAGTACCTGCCGGGCCCGGTCAAGGCGGCCATCAAGGCCGCGGCCGACCGCCTGCCCGTCTCTACCCGCAGGCTCAGCCTGGATTTCAAGGTGAAGTCCTTCACCCGCGGCGCCGCGTTCAAGCCGGAAGTGGCGCACATGAAGTACAAGGAGATCCTCACCCCCGAAGACATAAAGGCCCTGCTGCCGGGGTCCCGCCACGCCGACCCGTTCGAGGTGTTCGCCCAGCATTTGCCCGACGTGGCTGCCAACCGCCTGCTGGACCGCCTGCTCTACCTGGACCTGAACGTCTTCCTGCCCTACTGCTCGCTGCATTCCACCGACCTGGTGACCATGTTCAATTCCCAGGAGGCGCGCGTGCCTTTCCTCGACAACGAGATGATAGCGCTCTCCGAGGAGATCCCGCTGAGCCTGAAGATAAAGGGGTTCACCACCAAGCACATCATCCGCAAGGCCCTGCGGCAGTATCTGCCGGAGGAGATCCTGAAGATGCCGAAGAAAGGCTTCAACATGCCCACGGCGGAATGGTTGAAAGGCGACCTGCGCGAGTTCGCGCTGGACGCCATAGCGGCCGCGAAGGCCAAGAACCCGGACTTCTGCAACTACGCCTACGCGGAAAAGCTGATGAAGGAGCATTTGGAAGGGCGGCGCGACAACTCGCGCAAGCTCACCTGCCTGGTCTCGCTGTTCCTCTGGCAGGCAGAATACCTGTAAGCGCAGGCGGACAAAAAGAAGAGGGCCGGCAAAACCGGCCCTCTTTCATTGCTGGCGGGGAAAAACTTACTTTACCGGAGTTTTCCCTACTACGCAGATGCTGGCATTGGCCTTGCCGTGGGCTTTCACTACGCCGTAGACGGCCTTGGCGTCCGCCTTGGACAGGCGGATACAGCCGTGGGAGGCGGGCTGGCCCAGCAGTTGCTCGGCGTTGGTGCCGTGCATGGCGATATTGCCGTTGAAGAAGATGGAATTGGGCATGGGGGCTTTGTTGTAAAGGCTGGAATAGTGCATTTCCTCGATGAAATCAGGGGCGTAGCAGCGGCCGCTGCCGGGAGTAAGATGGTCGGGACCCAGGCCGCTGGAGAGCTTGAAGACACCGTTGAGCTCGGGAGAAACCACCAGCAGGCGCTGGTCCGTCAGGTTCACTATAAGCCGCACAGAAGCCTTCGCGGCCGCGGCGTTATCTATGCGGTAGCGGGCGGCAGGGGGAAGCCCGTAGGCCAGCCCTATCTCGGCCGGGGTATGTTCGTCAAAAAACTTCACGGGGTCCGCCAGGGCTTCGGCGCGCAGGGCGGCCAGGCGCGCGTCGCCGGGGTTAGCGGCGGCTGGCAGGCCGGCTTCCGGCAGGCGGGCCGGAGCGGCGCCCTTTTCCAGGCCGGGCAGGTCGAAAGCGAAAGCGCCTCCGGAAAACAGCAGCACGATAGTGAAAACAGCGCGAAGGATATTCATTTAATTTTCCTTGAAAACCATATAACAATTCAAACAAATATCCGGTTGCCCGCGTATGAGCCGAAAGTACCTAAGGTCCGGTTCTTTTTGGCCCCCCCGGAGCTGGGCCCTTTATCCCGGCCCGGGTAAAACCTGAACGCCTTTTTTGTATCATATCCCTAAGTTATGCCGGCAAGCCGCAACACCATGTTACGCATCTTCAGAACGGCCTTCGCAACCTCGGGCCTGCTGCTCTGCCTTTGCGCCCGCCTCCCGGCCGCCGGGGCCCTGGACGATCTCCTGGCGTGGCTCCGCCTCCCCTCCGCCGAACTGCCCGCCCCGCCAGCGCCAAAACTGTCCTACTACAATACCGACTATTCCTACGTGGACCCGCAGGGCCTGATCCCGCCGCGCCCGCTGGCGGCCGCGCTTAATTATTACCGCGCCAACCTGGGGGACCTCGGCAATACGCGCTACCTGTCGGTGATAGACTATACCCGCCACGCCAATGAAAAAAGATTTTTCGTGGCCGACATGAAGACCGGGCAGGTGGAAGCGTTCCTGGTGGCCCACGGCCGCGGGTCCGACCCGCTGCACACCGGTTACGCCGGGCTCTTTTCCAACGACCAAGGCTCCCACGCCACCTCTTTAGGCCTGTTCCTCACCGGCAAGACCTATACCGGGGAGAACGGCTATTCCCTGGTCCTCTACGGCCTGAGCGATTCCAACAGCAACGCCTTCGCCAGGTTCATAGTGGTGCACGGCGCGCCTTATGTTTCGCCCGCCAACGTTCCCCTCGGCCGCAGCTGGGGCTGCCCGGCTGTGGAGATGGGCGTGCGCACGCGCCTAATCAACCAGCTCAAGGGCGGCTCTCTCATCTACGCCTGGCATGAGCACGCCCCCGCGTATTAGCGCTCCTGACAAGTAAAAGAAGAAGGGCCGGTACGGACCGGCCCTTCTTCTTTATCCTGCCGCCCGGAGTCAGCCGCGGCAGAAGGTCTTTACCGCGTCTATCACCGCGGCCTGCTGTTCAGGGGTCATCTCCGGGAACAGCGGCAGCGACAGCACCGTGGACTGGTGCCTGTAGGCATTAGGAAAATCCTCGGGCCGCGCGCCCAGGCGGGCGTAGGCCGGCAGGAAAGGCAGGGCCACCGGATAATTTATCACCGTCTCTATGCCACGCTCGGCCAGGAATTTCTTCAGCTCGTCGCGGCGCTGATGGCGCAAGGCGTAAATATGGTAAACGTGCTCGCGGCCGCCGGCCACTATCGGTATCTCCAGACCTTCTATACCGGACAGCTCCCGGTCATAAACGCCGGCGAGTTTCCTGCGCTCGGCGGTCCATTTCCTGAGATGTTTCATTTTTACCGACAGCACCGCGGCCTGCAGGCCGTCCAGGCGGCTGTTCACGCCCTCGATGCGGTGCTCGTTCTTCACCAGCCCGCCGTGGCGGGCCAGCATGGCCATGCGCTCGGCCAGCACGCCGTCGGCCGTTACCAGCGCCCCGGCGTCGCCCATGGCGCCCAGGTTCTTGCCCGGGTAAAAAGAGAAGGAGGCGGCCGCGCCGAAGGTGCCCACGGTGCGGCCGTTCCAGGCCGCCAGGTGCGCCTGCGCGCAGTCTTCCAGCACCCAGAGGCGGTGCCGGGCCGCAGTCTCCATTATGGGCCCCATGTCGGCGGCCTGCCCGTAAAGATGCACCGGTATTATGCCGACCGTGCGCGGGGTTATTTTGGCCTCTATCAGCGCGGGGTCTATGGTAAAAGTATCCTCGTCGGTATCGCAGAACACCACGGTGCCGCCGGCCTGCGTCACGGTCTCGCTGGTGGCTATCCAGGAATGCGCCGGCACTATAACTTCGTCGCCCGGCTTCACGCCCAGCGCCCGCATGGCTATATAGAGCGAGTCGGTGCCGTTGGCGGCGGACACGCAATGCGGCGCGCCTATCAGCGCGGCGAATTCTTTTTCAAAAGCGTCCACATAGGGCCCGCGGATGAAAGCGGAGGAGCCTATGACCCCGGCTATGGCGGCGTCCATTTCTTTCTTTATATTGAGGTACTGGGCGTGCAGGTCGGCGAAGGGAACTTTTACCTGTTTGCTCATTTCGGCAGGTCCTTTAAGCGGCGGGCGGGATTCCCGGCGTAAACTCCGGGTTCCTTGATATCCTTCGTGACCACGGCGCCGGCGCCTATAACAGTGCCGTCGGCTATGGAGACGGGCAGGATGGTGGCGTTGGAGCCTATGGAAACGTTATTCCCGATCTTGGTGGCGGCCCAGAGGTTCTTGTCCCCTCCGGCCGGCCGGCCTTTGGCGAACTTGTCGTTCACGAACATGACGCCGTGGCTGATGAAGCAATCGTCGCCTACCGTCACCATTTCGCAGATGAAAGCGTGCGACTGCACTTTGCAGCGTTTACCTATCCTGACGCCCTTCTGTATCTCCACGAAAGGGCCTATAAAAGTGTTGTCTCCGATCTCGCAGCCGTAAAGGTTGGAGGGGCCCACCACCTTCACGCCCTCTCCGAACTTCACGTCGGCTATACCGGCCAGTTTTATTTCGGGCTTTCCCATCAGTTCCCCCCCAGGCGGGTCTTCTTAGGGCGCGAGCGCAGGCTCACCTCGCGCTTGGTTTCAATGGATTCGTAAATGCCGGCTATCAGCTCCAGGCTGCGGCGGCCTTCGGCCCCGTCCACCAGCTGCTTGGCGTCGTTGTTCACGCAGTCCACCACGTGCTCGTAATAGGCCTTATGGCCGAAGCCGTACACGTCGGGCGGGTTCACGGAGAATTTCGCCATCACCTCGGCGTCGCCGGGCTCGGGCTGCTTGAAATTCCAGGTCTTCATCTGGTTCACGGCGAAGCCGCCTATCTCTACCGCGCCTTTCTCGCCGAGTATGGAGATGGACCCTTCAAGGTCCTTCGGGCGGGCGGCTGTAGTGGCCTCTATCACGCCCAGCGCCCCGTTCTGAAAGCGCAGGCTCACCACGGCGGTATCTTCGGTCTCAATTTTCACCAGGGCGGTGGCGCTCATGGCGTAAACGCCTTCCACGTCGCCCATCATCCATTCCAGCAGGTCCACGTGGTGGCTGGCCTGGTTGGCGAGCACGCCGCCATCCAGCGCCCAGGTGCCGCGCCACTTGTCCTGGTCGTAATAGTTCTGTTCGCGGCACCAGCGCACCCGCACGGTGCCCAGCACCAACTTGCCGAAACGCCCGGCCTCCAGGGCCCGGCGCAGTTTTACTACCGGCACATTGAAACGGTTCTGCTTCACCACAAAAAGTTTCACGCCCGCGTCGGCACAGGCCTTTATCATAGCGTCCGCGTCGTCGAGCGTGAGCGCCATGGGCTTTTCAACTATGATGTGTTTCTTGAATTTGGAGAGGGCCACCACGTGCCTGGCGTGGTTGCCGCTTTCGGTCAGCACGGAGACGGCGTCGGCCGGGGTCTTCGCCATCATCTCCAGCATGTCCGTATAGTGCGGCACGCCGTATTTCTCGCCCAGCGCTTTCGCCTTGGCCGGCACAATGTCGCAGACCGCGGCGAGCCCGGCCCCCGCTATCTGCCCGCGCCCCAGCAGCTCGGCATGCCGCTGCGCAATGCGCCCGCACCCCACCAGCGCTACCTTAAGTTCCCGTTTATCGTCGGCCATATATTACAGCTCTTATTCTATCATTATCCTTCCGCCCCTCTCCACGCCAAGCCACCGGCCGCCATGACTCTCTAGCGCACAACAGCCTGCTAATCAGATTTCTCCATGGATTGTCTCAAAGTCCGATAGTAAGTCGTGCGTCCAAGCAAACTCTCAATCTCTTTAGCATCCGCTATCCGATAGTCGCCCGAAGTCGGCTTCCGCTTGCGCTGCGCTGCTTTTGTTTGTTCCACATCTGTAATACGCAACAGCACCGGGGCCCCATACACGCCAAAAAGTCTTGCCGCCAATTTATCCGACATCGATTTTGCTTTAAAATACCCCTCCACCTCCAAAGGCAGCTTCAATTCAACCATGGCACCTTGCATATGCCACACCATCTCAATAGTGAGATACCGGTCGTAAGAATATACACCCGCATGCGCCGCATCAGGAACGCCCCATTTCCGCAACAAGTCAACAATTAACTCGTCTCTTTTTTGCGGGTACTCCTCAATCTCCTTACGCGTATCCACGAAACCTTCGATTTCGATCCATGAAATCAGCGGGGATGAAAAATAGTAGTGAATCGTTTCAAACAGAGGAATCCCAATTTTTTCCTTCAGATGATGCACAGGGATTGCCCGAGCATTTTTGCTCATATCAATTTTTTTGGGGTTATTGGGATCATTAACCCACTTACACAGCAAGAAGAACCCTGGGTAATCAAAACAATCCCAACATCTTGTACCCGACTCCAATCGGGGACGTTTTGAAAGCAACTCCTGAACAGGCATCCCAGGGTACACATCACCTATACCATTAGGCATAAGACGATTCCATTGAGAGCTTTCCACTTTTGCCAAACAGATAGAAGCACAGCACAGAAGGAGCATTGGACCATAAACAGTTGTTCTCATAATGTCAGGGCCGAACGGGGTCAGGTCTTGAATTTTAGCGTACGGCTTGGTCCGTTCCCCCGTAGCGATAGTTTAGAATAGGCCGGCCGGAGTGTCAACAACCGGCCTTGTGCTAAAAATCAAGACCTGACCCCGCAATTTGCCTAACGGGGGCAAAAGAGGATATCATATAGACATCAATAGGGGAGAACATGTACCGAGAAAAAAAGATTTCGCTCGTAATACCGGCCTATAATGAAGAGAAGCTCATCCTGCACACCCTGCAGGGCGTGCCGCCGCTGATAGACAAGGTCTATGTGGTGGACGACTGCAGCCCGGACAAGCAGGCCGAAGTGGTGCTGGAATTCGCCAAGAAAGACCCGCGCGTGACGCTGCTGCGCCACAAAGAGAACCAGGGCCCCGGCGGCGGCATCATCACCGGCTACCTGCAGAGCGCCGCCGACGGCTATGACATAGCCATGGTGGTAGGCGGCGACAACCAGATGCAGCTCACGGAAGCCGCCCACTTCCTGGACCCGCTCATAGACGGCAAGGCCGACTACGCCAAGGGCAACCGTTTCCTGGACGCCAAGCTGGAAGACACCCTCGCCAAGATGCCCAAGATCCGCCTGTTCGGCAACTGGCTTATTACCGCGCTCACCAAGATCTCCTCGGGCTACTACAAGACCATGGACGTGGTGGACGGCTACACCGCCATCACCAAGAAAGCCATTGAGACCATCAACTGGAGCCGCGCCTGGAAAGGCTACGGCTACCCCATGGACTTCCTGGTGCGCCTCAACGCTTACGGCCAGCGCCTCATAGACATCCCCCGCACCGCCGTCTACCTGCCCGGCGAACGCCAGAGCCAGATCAAGGGCTTCAACTACGCCATGAAGGTCTCGCCCATGCTGGTGCGCGACTTCTTCTGGCGCATCAACTTCAAGTACATGTACCGGGACTTCCACCCGCTCGTGTTCTTCTACTACCTGGCCGTCCTGCTGCTGCCCGCCGGGCTTGTTTACGGCGGCTACCTGGTCTATGACAAGCTCTTCCTGGGCGGCTGGGCCGTGACGGCGCCGCGCTCCATTTTGGTGGCGCTCATGCTGATCTCCGGTACGCAGTTCCTGCTGTTCGCCATGATGTTCGACATGGAGCAGGGCCGCAAATGATAAAGAAGTTCCTGGCCTGGTTGGACGGGGAGCGCAACTTCCTGCTGTTCTGGCTGGGCCTCTCCGCCCTGCTGCGCCTGGCTTTCGTCCTCAAGACCGGCACCGGCGGCCTTTCCCCCGACGCCTGGGACTGGATGACCACCGGGTGGCGCGTGGCGGCCGGCGAAGGTTTCGGCGGCTCCTGGCGGCCGCCCGGCTATATCTTCTACCTGGCCGGGATCTCCCTGGCTTTCGGCAAGTCCATAATGGCGGTAAAGTTCGCCAACGTGCTCCTGGGCACGGCCACCGTGCTGCTGGCCTACCTGACCGCCAAAATAATCTTCAACCTGCGCACCGCCCGCATAACCGCGGCCCTGCTGAGCTTCTACCCCTACCTCATCGCCTACGCCGGAGACGGCCTGAGCGAGACCTTCATGGCTTTCATCCTGGCGGCCGCGGTGTACCTCATAGCCCGCGCTTCGGAAAAACCTTCCTGGCCCAATCTCGCCGCCGCGGGCCTGGTCATGGGTTATACCGCCCTCACCAAATCCACCGTGCTGCCCTTTCTCCTGCTGGCCTGCGCCTGGCTGTGGTGGCGCACCGGCAAGTTCAGGGCCGGCTTCTTCGCCGGCGTTTTCACGCTGCTGGCCATATTGCCGTGGAGCATGAGGAACTACTTCTCCGAGGGCGGCTACGTAATGCCGGTCTCCACGCCCTGGTACAGCTTCTACGGCTCCTGCTCCGACGCCGCCATAAGGGTGGAGATGATGGGCGAACAGGACTCGCCGCAGGTGGCGCAAATAGCCCCCGAGAACTGGGACTACGTTTCCAAACTACCCCTCGCGGAGCGCGACAAGTACTGCAAGGAGAAGTCCCTGGAGTGGATAAACGATAACCCCTACCAGTTCACCTACCTGCTCTACCTGCGGGTGAAACATTTCTGGCGGCTGTACCCCATGATGGCCTACCGCTGGCAGAAATACGCGGCCATGGCCACCTCCGGGCTCTATATCCCGCTGTGCTTCGCCGGCATGCTGCTGGGCCTGCGCTCGTTCAAAAAGACCTCCCTGCTCGCCGGGCTGCTGGTGCTCTACACGCTGGTGCACATGTTCTTCGTGGTGACCCTGCGCTACCGGGTGCCCGCCGACCCGTACATCATAATGTTCGCCGCCTTCGCGCTGGCCTCCCTGCTGGACCTGTTCCGCAAGTCCGCCCCCGGCGCGGCCGCGGCCGGGCAGGACTTCTCGCGCCAGGAGGAGATGCGCAAGTATTACGACGAGAGCGACTACTACACCAGCGAGGCCTCGGTGAAGCAGCTGGCCGACATCAACACCTTCTTCCAGCGCTACCGCCTTTCCAAGATCCTCGAGATCTACGCCCCCGGCAAGGACGAGAAAGTGCTGGACCTGGGTTGCGGCTGGGGCACTTTGGAAAAGGCCCTGGCCCCGCGCGTAAAGGAAATCACCGGCGTGGATTACAGCGCCAAGAGCGTGGAAGTCTGCCAGCGGGCCTTCCAGGGCTCGGAGTACAAGAACGTTTCTTTCCTGCGCGCCGACGCCAGCGCCACCGGCCTGGAGGCCGGGGCCTACGACACCATCATCTGCGCCGACCTGGTGGAGCACCTCTACCCGGAGGTCTTCGAGAAGACGCTGGAAGAGTGCCGCCGCCTGCTCAAGCCCGGCGGCCGCCTGGTGATCTGGACCGACTGCCGCGACGGCCTGCTCACCATCCTGCGCGAACACGATTTCCTGCTGGCCAAGGACCATTCCCACGTGGATTACAAGACCCTCGAAGGCATGAAAGCCAGCCTGGCCAGGCTGGGCTTCGAAACCCAGAAGGCCTATTACGCCGAATCCCATATCCCGGTCTTCTCGTTCTTCGAGCGGCTGCTCATCCCCTACCTGCCGCTGGCCAGGCGCCGCATCGCCGTGCTGGCCAGCAAGCCGGCAGACGGCGGCCGCTGACCCTCCCCGCTAAAAGATGAAGATACTGGTAATATCCCTCAAAGGTCTGGGCGACACGCTGATGGCGGTGCCGCTGCTGCGCGCCATCAACCGGGCGTGGCCGGAAGCACAACTGACCGTACTGGTGCCGGACCGGACCTGCGAGGAACTCCTGAAGAACTGCCCTTTCGTGCGGACCATCAGGGTAGGCTTCCGGCGGCCAGGCCCCGGGCTCATCCCGCAGACACTTAAACTGCTCTGGCTGCTGCGGCGCGAGAAGTTCGACGCGGCTGTAACAACTTTCCCCTCCAACAGGCCCTGGTACAACCTGCTCGCCCGCTGGACCGGGACGCCGCTGCGCGTCACCCACGCCTACGCCCACGCGCCACTGGCCACGCTCGCCTTCCTGCAGAACCGCCGCGTGCCCGCGGCGCCGCCGAAACACGAGCTGGAACACAACATGGACCTGCTCGCCGGGCTGGGCCTGGACCCCGCGGCCCCCAAAGACCTCTCGCTGTGGCCGTCGCCTGAGGACGAGCTTTTCGCCGATAACTTCCTGAAAGAGAACGGCTTGGCCGGCGCCAGGGTGATAGCCCTGCACCCGGCCGTGAACCCGCAGCAGCTCTACAAAGCCTGGGCGCCGGAAACCCTGAAAACCCTGGCGGAATTCGCGGACTGGGCCGCGGGCGAGTTTCGGGCGAAAGTCCTGGTCTTCTGCGGCCCCGACGAGAAAGACGCCGCGGCCGCCCTGCTGGCCAACGCCCGGGCCGCGCACCAGGTCTGCGGCGGCGCCTCGGTGAACCAGGCCGCCGCCCTCATAAAGCGCTGCGCGCTCTTCGTCAACACGGATTCCGGCCTGGGCCACCTGGCCGCCGCGGCCGGCGTCGCGTCGGTGACGGTTTTCGGCCCGGCAAACCCGGCCATGACGGCCCCCTACGGCGCGCGGGCCCTGGTAGTGGCCCCGGCCCTGCCCTGCGCGCCCTGCTACGATTACCCCTACGCCAGCACCCGCCCGCGCATAAAATGCGGCGGCCGCGAGTGCCTGCGCGCCATAGACCTGCCGCGCCTCAAAGCCGCGGCGCAGAAAGCCATGAAAGAACAGGACAGCCATGCTTAAGACCGACGTGCTGATAATAGGCGGGGGCCTCGCCGGCCTCTCGGCCGCCAAAGCCCTGGAAGGTAAAAAGAGCTGCCTGGTGGCCGAACGCGAGAACCGCCCCGGCGGCCTGGCCGCCACGGTGAAGAAAGGCGGCTTTCACTTCGACTATTCCGGCCACCTGCTGCACCTGCGCTGGCCCCGCACCTCCCGGCTCATCCTCGGCGCGCTGGGCTCCAATTGCCGCCGCCTCAAACGCGACGCGCGCATTTTCGCGCACAACCGCTGGACCCCGTACCCTTTCCAGGCCAATCTTTCCGGCATGCCCGACAAGGTCAAGGCCGAATGCGTCAGCGGCTTCCTGAAGGCCTACAACGCCGGCGGCGGCACAGGTGACGGCTCCGAGGTGTTCAGCCGCTGGACGCGGCGTGTCTTCGGCGACGGCATTTCGCGCCACTTCATGCTGCCCTATAACGCCAAGCTCTGGCGCTACCCGCTCGAGCGCCTCACCACCGAATGGTGCGCCCCTTTCGTCCCCCTGCCGCGCCCGGAGGAAGTGATAGAAGGCGCCTACGGCCGCAAAGCCGAAGGCCTGGGCTACAACACTTTCTTCCACTATCCCAAGCGCGGCGGCATAGGGGCCCTCGCCAACGCGCTGGCCATGGGCTCCTCCGGCCTGCGCCTGGGGCTGGAAGTGGAGAGCGTGAACCTGAAGAAAGGCCTGGCCATGGTCCGGCACTTCGGGCCCGTATATTTCAAGCGCCTCATCAACACCTCGCCGCTCAAGGACTTCGTCCTCATGGCCGAGGACGCGCCGGCCGCCGTGCGGCGGGCCGCGGCGTCGCTGCGCCACAACACGGTCTATGTGCTGAACCTGGGCGTGAAAGGCGTGAAGTCGGACATGCACTGGGGCTATTTCCCCGGTGACAAGTTCCCCTTCTACCGGGCCGGGCTGGCCAGCAATTTCTCGGCCGAGCTGTCCCCCCGGGGCTGCGCCTCTTTCTACGTGGAGTTCTCCACCGCCGGCGAAGCGCTGGACCTGGCCTCCGCCGAAGCCGCCGCCCTGAAAGGCCTGAAGGCCTGCGGCCTGCTCGGCCCCGGCGCGCGCGTAGTGGAAAAGCTTTGGCTCAAGATCCCCTGCGCCTACGTGGTCTACAACAAGGAGCGGACCGCCGCCCTGCCCGTAATCGGCGACTGGCTCAAAGCCCGCAAAGCCCAGAGCATAGGCCGCTACGGCGGGTGGAAATACTCCTTCATGGAAGAGAGCGTGAAGGAAGGCCTGGAAGCCGCCGACCGCCTGCTGGGCCGGCATTAAACCCATGCCCAGAACTTCTCCGGCCGCGCGCGGCGGCTATCCCTTCGCCGGCCGAGAATTGCGCGTCCTGGCAGCGCTGCTGGGCCTGTTCCTCCTGGTCAGCGCCGGCTACGTGCTGTGGCTGCCCGACGTTACCCCGCTCAAAAAGACGAACCCGTCAGAAACCTCTTTCATGCGCCTCAAGGAGCGCCAGGCCCGGGCGCAGGGCAAAAAACTGCCGCGCCGCATGGTCTGGACGCCCTGGACGGCCATTTCGGAGAACCTGAAACACGCGGTGCTGGTGGCCGAGGACGACGGGTTCTACGCCCACAAGGGCGTGGACTGGGAGAGCACCCAGCGGGCCATAGCCGAAGACCTGAAGAAGCGCCGCTTCGCCAAGGGCGGCAGCACCATCACCCAGCAGCTCGCGCGCAATCTCTACCTCTCCCCCTCCAAGAACCCGCTGCGCAAGGTGAAAGAGATTCTCATCGCCCGCCGGCTGGAGCGCCACCTGGGCAAGCGCCGCATTTTCGAGCTCTACCTGAACGTGGCGGAGTGGGGCAAAGGCATTTACGGCGCGGAAGCGGCGGCGCAGGCCTACTTCGGCAAGAGCGCCGCGGACCTCACGCCGGAGGAAGCCGCCGCCCTGGCGGCCGCCCTGCCCTCCCCCCGGCGCTACAACCCGGTGGGCGGCACGCGCTTCATGGAGCGCCAGAAGAGCCGCATCATAGGCCGCATGCGCGCCTCAGGCTACCTCCCCGATGAAGCCGAGGACGCGGTCCTGCAGGACTCTTTCGAGGTCATCAATTCCACCGAAGTAATAGTAAGCACGCCCGCAGCCGCGGGCGAACCACCCCAGGAATAGTCAGGCCTGTTGCCTGCAGGTTCGCGAGTGTCGACGGGTATGCCTTCTACGGGTACGCGGTCTCGCACACCGTGCTCGCCGCTCGTCGCTCGGCCTCGTCGCTTACGTAAGCCTCGGCCTCCGCGACGCCCCTCCGAAGGCATACCCGTCGCCACCCGCTCCTATTATTCGGCAACAGGCTAGTTAAGGATGCCGGCTTTTATCAGTTCCGCTTTCAGCCCGGCCCGGCGGGCCTGGGAGAGCGGCGTGAGCGGCAGGCGCGGCTCGCAAGAGCACAGGCCCAGGAGCGACGCCGCGTACTTCACAGGTATAGGGTTGGTCTCGCAGAACAGGGCCTTCACCAGCGGGAACAGCCGGTGGTGCAGCTCCGCCGCGCCGGAGATGTCCCCGTCCAGGAACAACTCGCACATCCGGGCCGTCTCGGCGGGCGCCACGTTGGCCGCCACCGAGATTACGCCCTTCGCGCCTACCGACATCATCGGCAGCGTCAGCGAATCGTCGCCGCTCATGACGATAAAATCCTTATCGGCCCCGTTTATGATCTCGCTCACCTGGTCGAGGCTGCCAGAGGCTTCCTTGATGCCGACTATGTTGGAGAATTTAGCGCGCAGCCCCAGCGCCGTGGCCGGCAGCATGTTCACACCGGTGCGGCCGGGGATATTGTAGAGGATCACCGGCAGGCGCGTGGCCTTGGCCAGCTCGGAGAAATGAACGGTCATGCCTTCCTGCGTGGGCTTGTTGTAGTAGGGCACTATGGCCAGCAGGCCGTCCACGCCGAGAGCGGAGACCTTCTTCACCATCTCCACCGACTTTTCGGTGGAATTCGTGCCTACCCCGGGGACCACGGGCACTTTGCCCTTGGCCGCGGCCACCACGGTCTTTATCACGGCCAGGTATTCTTCCGGCGACAGCGTAGCCGCCTCACCGGTGGAACCGCAGGGCACCAGGCCGCTCACGCCGCCTTCTATCTGGAACTTCACTATTTTTTTGAGCGCCTCGAGGTCCGGCTTGCCGCTCTTGAAAGGGGTAACGATAGCCGTGAAAACGCCTTTGAGTTTCAGCATTTGAATTCTCCTTCGAAGATCAACCGCGCCGGGCCCTGGAGGACTATTTTCGAAGCCTTCTTCCCGGCCGGCTTCAGCCACACCTTGAATTTCTCGCCGCTGCGCGAGAGCAGCGTCACCGGAGGCGTCAGCGAGCCGGCCAGCGAAAGCGCCACGGCGGCCGCGGTAATGCCGGTGCCGCAGGCCAGTGTCTCACCTTCCACTCCACGTTCGTAAGTGCGGACCTGCACCCGGCCGCCCCGCACCTCCACGAAATCCGCGTTGGCGCCCGCCCGCCCGAAAGCCTTATTGAACCGCAACAGGCGCCCAAGGGTTGCCACATCCAGCTTTTCCAGCCCGCGCACCGGCGCCACCGCGTGCGGCACCCCGGTATTGAGAAAATGCACCAGGCCCACGCCGCGCGGGTACTTCCCCTTGTGCGCCAGGGACGCGCCTTTCACGTCGGGCATGCGCATGCGCACGCTTTCGGGGCCGGCTATTTCCGCCTCCAGCGTTCCGGCCAGGGTCTTCAGGAGGAACTTGCGGCCCGCCAGCCCTTTCAGGTGCGCCCACCAGGCCGCGCAGCGCGACCCGTTGCCGCAGAAAGCCTCCGAGCCGTCGGAATTGAAATAACGGACCTCCACGGCGCCGCGGCCCGCCCGGCGGACGAACAGCAACCCGTCGGCTCCCACGCCCTCTTTCCTGGCACACAGCCTGACAGCCAGGGATTTCAGGGCGGAAGTCCGGGCCGCGCCGGTGATCAGCGCGAAATCGTTGCCCGCCCCCGACATTTTCCAGAATTTTATTTTTCGCATGTTTGAGGCCCCGCCGCCGCGCTCACGCCAAGGAAGGAAGCCGCGACCCTGGCGGTGAATTCCCCCCCGGAGCGCGCGGCTTCGAAATAAGGCCGCGCCGCGGCCTTGTCGCCGAGCCGGTACAGCGCCATGCCTTTCACCACGGAGGCCAGCGGGTCACCGGGCCGCGCGGCCAGTTCCGCCTCCGCGGCGGTTATAGCCCGGCGGGGAAGGCCGCCCAGCAGCAGGTAAAGCGCGCGCTCAAGGCGAAGCTGCCGTGAAGGTTCCAACAATATGGCGCCCTCCATCTCGGGCAGGGCTTTATAGTAATCCCCGCGCCCGGCCTGGGCCCTGGCCCTGACCAGGTGCCAGTAGGCGGAACCCGGCTGGGCGGCGGCGCCTTTGCCGGCTATGAACAGCGCCTCCTCCCAGTCCCGCTTCTTGAGCAGGCAGACGGAGTAATCCCGCAGCGCGGCGGGGTCGTAAAAATCCTGCAGCACCACGGCGCGGGAGAAATAGGTCTTGGCCCTTGAGTAGAACCCCAGGGCCGAATAGGCCCGGGCCAGCCCCAGGTTGGCGGGGATATCGTCGGGGCGCTTATCCAGCACTTTCAGGAACAGCGGGGCGGCGTTGGAATGGAACCCGGAACTGTTGTAAATGGCGGCCAGGCGGGACTTGAAACCGGCGTTTTCGGGATAAAGCTCTATAGCGAGCTTATAGAGGCTTATGGCCTTGTCGGTGAGGCCGCTGCTCTCATGACAGGCGCCTATGCAGGCATAGGCGGCTTCCCGCATGGCGGGCGGCGGTTTTTCGGCCAGGAAAGCGTCGGCCTGACGGGAGACAGCGCCGCAGTCTCCCCGGTCGCGCGCGGCGCGCATCTCGGTGAGGATGGCCTCGGCCCTGCCGGAGGGGCTCTTTCCGAAAATGAACGCGTGCGCCGGGGCGGCGGCCAGCAGCAGGAGCAGCGCCGCCGGGAACCTCATAGGCCCTCCACCAGGCGCGGGGCGGCATAGACCAGGAAATTCTCCCGGGCGGCGTCCATGGCCGCCGACGCCGCGGTAAGGCCGGCCTCTCCGGCTTCGGTGCAGCGTTCGAAGTCGGCCACGCTCATGTCCCCCACCTGGGACCGCATGACGAAATTGGAGGTCTTTTCAGCTTCCTTGGAAAGCAGCGAACCGCGGATATCTATCACCTGCAGCAGCGTGGTCAGCACGCTCTCCGGGTTCTTGTTCACCGAGTTCTCCATGACGCTGGCCAGCACCCAGTCGGCGCCGAGCCCGCGCGCCGCGTCCACCGGCACGTTATCCACCACGCCGCCGTCCACCAGGTACCGGTGCCGGTACTGCACCGGCGCGAAAACGCCGGGGATGTTGACGCTGGCCCGCACCGCGATGTCCAGGGGGCCTTCGGTAAAAATGATCTTCTCGCCGGTGCGGATATCCATGGCGGTACAGGCGAAGGGCTTGCGCAATTTTTCGAAGGTGAGGCCGGCGAGGCGGCCCTGTATGAACTGGGTGATGTATTTGGGAGTTATGAGCTTGTCGGCTATCAGCAGCGGCAGCATCTTGATGCCGCCGAAATCCCTGCCGACCTTGAGGCGGGCCGCGTCGCGCCCGAAACCCCAGAGTTCCTCTATGGGCTGGCCGGAAGAATATATGGCCCCTATCAGCGCGCCCATGGAAGTCCCGGCCACGTAATCCACAGGGAACCCCGCGTATTCCAGGGCTTCCAGCACGCCGGTATGGGCGAAACCGCGGGCCCCGCCTCCGGACAAGGCCAGACCCACCGAAGGGCGGGCGGGCCGCTTGGCGGTGGCGGCCCTGGTCCAAAGGGCCTCCCGCAGGATCTCGTCGTCGGAAAGCTGGGCGGCCGCGGGCAGCGCGGTCAGGCATAGCAGCAGGATGGCGAGAAAGGTTTTCATCTTTTGAAAAAGTGCCGGGCGGCCCGGGTCAGCGGGCCAGGTCCCTGCCGCGCGCCCATTCCAGGCGGATGCGGGCCATCAGCTGGCGGCGCACCGCGTCCAGCGCTTTGCGCTCCAGATCGCAGAGGGCGCAAAGGGCGCGCAGGGCGGCCATGGACGGGCGGGCCGCGCGCACGGCGGCCTCGTAGCCGGATTTCATCCGGGCCGCCTCTTCGGTCAGGCGGACGGCTTCGGCCTGCCAGGCCGCGGCCTCCTTGTGGGCGGAAATGATCTCGAAACGCACCTTATCCTGCAGCTCGGCGCGTTTCAGCTCGCCCTGGCGCTGCTGCGCCTTGCGCTGCTGCACCTGGGTCCAGACGTCGTAGGAAAGCGGGAATTTAACGGCCAGCGAGGCCAGCCAGTTGCTGGAGCGCCGCGCGTTATCGGACAGGTCCTGCAGGCGGTAGGCGTTCACGTCGTAACTGGCCCCGAGATAAATAGTAGGGTAGCGGCGCACCATGGCCATGTTCACGGCGATGTCGTCCATCTGCGCCTTGTACAGCTCGCTCTTGAGCTCGGACCGCAGTTCCATGGCCGTCACCAGGCTGCGGGTGGCGTCCTCCTCCACCGGCCTCGGCTGGAAGTCGCCTTCCAGGCGCGCCTTGTAGCCGGGCTCCAGGTTCAGGGCCCGGAGCAAGTCCGACTCCGCCGCCTCTTCGTCCGCGGCGGCCTGCCGTGCCTTGTCGGCCAACCCCGCCAGCAGCATGGCCGCCTCCAACTCCTCGAAAGCGTCCTTGCGCAGGCCGGCGTCCAGCGCCCGGGCTTTGCGCATCCAGCCGGCGGCGGTCTCGCTCAGCCGGCGCTGGTAGAGCAGCGTATAAAAAGCTTTTTTCGCGCCCAGGGCGGCGTCCGCCTTGGCGGTCTCGTAATTCACCTTGGCCTGGTTATGCGCGGTCTTGGCGAGCTTGAGGGTGTTGGTGTTCTTGCCGCCGGTGTAGAGGGGCTGCAGCGCCTGCGCGCGCAGCGTGTAGAAGGAATTGTCTATGTCTGGGGAGAGGTAGCTTTCACCCAGTTCCGGCCCCAGCACGGCTGGATGCTCCAGGCTGGCGCGGCTGGCTATGCCGGAGAGCGCGAACTGGGGCAGGGCCATGAAACGCGCTTCGCGCACGCGCTGCCTGGCTATAATGATGTCCTGCTCGGCGGCGAGCGCCGCCGGGCTGTTCTTCACCGCCAGCGCCACGGCGCCGTCTATGGTAAGGGTTTCCCCGCCGCCCTGCGCCGCGGCGGCGCCTATGAACAGCGCCACCAGCGCGGCGGCCAGCCTTTCGGATCGCATCTTACACCTTGAACTTAGGCATTATCTCCGCGACTTTCTTGCGGAGTTCTTCGGCCTTGTCCTGCATGCCGGCCGCGGCGGCCGCCTGGCGGAACGCCTCGTATTCCTTCACCGCCTCGTTGACGGCGCCGGTCATGTTATTGAAGTGGTCCTGCAGCTCGGTGAGCTGGTCGCCCTGGCGCAGGTAGACGCGGTGCGTAAGGTCGCCCTCGGCCACGGTGGCGCAGCTCTTCTCGAACTTGAAGATGGGGCCGGCCATGCGGTGCGAGACCACGGCCGACACTATCAGCACCATGATCATGTACATCACGATCTTGATGCCGAACAACGGCATCATGGCGGACATCTCCTCGAGCAGCGGCTGCATCATGGGATGCTCGTTGACCACCTTGGAGACGGTCCACAGGATATCCAGCCCCACCACTATGAAGGCGAGCAGCACGCTCGCGAAGATGAGCGCCATGTAGCGGTATTGCAGGTGCTTCTTTATGAGTATCGTCTTGCGCTGGAACTGCGGCGCCGGCTTGTTTTGGGTGTTTTCCATAAGCTCCCTTTAGAACAGCACTTCCATCAGGTCGAACCACTCTTTGGAGACGGTCTTGAGCTCGCCGGTGGCTTTTTCCAGCGGCACGCCCACCACGTTGTTGCCCACGAGGGCGCTCATTTTGCCGAAGTCGCCGTCGCGCACCAGCTCCGCGGCCTTGATGCCCACGCGGGTGCCTAGGATCCGGTCGAACAGCGTCGGCGCGCCGCCGCGCTGCATGTGGCCTATCACGGCCGAACGGGTCTCGAAGCCGGTCTGCTTCTCTATGAAGTGCGCTATGTGCTCGCCCATGCCGCGGTCCTTGAGGATGTGGTGGCCGAACTGGTCCAGTTCGTGCTTGCTCTCGTCAGCCTTCTCGGCGGGCAGCACGGCGGCTTCGCTCGTGACCACCAGCGCGAAGCGCTTGCGGGAGTAGGCGGCCTTGATCTTCTCTATCATCTCTATCGTGTTGATCTTGCGCTCGGGCAGGCAGACGTAGTCGGCGGCCGAGGCGATGCCGGTAAACAGCGCCACCCAGCCCGCGTGGCGGCCCATCACTTCCATAACCATCACGCGGCGGTGGCTGCGCCCGGTGTCCATGAGGGCCTCGGCGGCCTCCATGGCCTTCGTGACGGAGGTGTCGAAGCCGAAGGTATAATCGGTGGCGCTCAGGTCGTTGTCCATGGTCTTGGGCACGCCCACGACGTTAAGCTTGTGCTCGCCGTAAAGGCGCGTGGCCACGCCGAGGGTGTCCTCGCCGCCCATCGCCACCAGCGCGTGCAGGCCCAGCTTCTTGAAATTGGCCAGGCACTTCTTCACGTTGGCCTCGTCCTTGAAAGGATTGGTGCGGGAGGTGCCGAGCATGGTGCCGCCCTTCATGATGGCGTATTCCACGGCTTCGCGGTCCAGCGGCATCGTGACGCCGTTTACCAGGCCCTTCCAGCCGTCCTGCAGGCCCACGCACTGGTAGCCGAACTTCTCCGCCGCGTAAACGCAGCCGCGGATGGCCGGGTTAAGCCCGGGACAGTCGCCGCCGCCGGTCAGTATGCCTATCTTTTTTTTCATAGTGGTATGGTCTCCTTGGTGTAGGGTCAGAAACTGGTGTTGTAGCGCATCTGTACTATGCGCTCGGATTTGCGCGGCGCGCCGTTGGAGAAAGTGCCGTTGCGGCCTATCTCGCGCAGCGCGAAGTCCAGCTGGAAGTAAGGCGTGATGTAGATGCGCGTGCCGGCGTTGAAGCGGGACGGGTCGTCGGAGTGGAACATGCTGTCGGATTCCAGCATGAACGCTATCTTGTCCTCCAGGGTGTAGTTCATGCCCAGGAAGCCGAACAGGTAATTATTGTCGAAGTCCGGCACGTTGAAGCCGCCGTGCAGCGCCAGGCCGGGGATGCCGATCTCCTTGGACCCCACCAGGTAAAGGCCCTTGCCCTTCTCCAGGTATTTCTTGCTGTCCGGGTTATAGAAGTAGCCCTGGCCGTCGTAACCGAGGGCCGCGGCCGGGATGTAGTAGCCGCCGTCGTAAAAGCGGAACTTCACCTGGATCTCCGGTTTGCGCATCTTTATGCCGGAATCCGAACCGATGAACTTATCCACCGTCATCGCCGCGCCCAGGTTCAGGCGCTCGAGCACGCCGAAATTGAGCCCGGTCAGCACGCCGCCGCCGGAATAGGCGCGGGTCTTTACCATGAAACCGTAGTAGTCGAGGATACCGGCGGTGGGGACGTCTATCATTTCCACGTCCGGCAGCACCACGGATTCGCCCTTGTCCTTATCCTTGGCGGCCAGCGCGGGAGCGGCGGCCAGCAGCAGCAGCGTTACGGCGACTTTGAACTTTTTCATCGTTTACCTTCCTTGAGAGTAATGACTTGCCAAATCTTCAGGCCAGCGCGGCCTTCACCTTCGCTTCCAGTTCTTCCAGCGAGAACGGCTTCTGCACGGCGTCGGTGGCCCCGCTGAGCAGGGCGATGCCTTTTTCAGCCGCCACGTCGCGAGAGGTCATGATGATGATCTTGGGCGCCTCCGACCCAAGCCGCGAGGAGATCTCGCTGGCCACATGGTAGCCGTCTATGTAGGGCATCATCACGTCCAGCAGCACCAGATCGAACTTCTCGGTCTCGGCGGCCTGCAGCGCGTCTTTGCCGTTCACCTTGGCGGTGACGTGGTACCCCGCCTTCCGGAAGTAGGCCTCCAGCAGGTCGATTATATCCGGGTCGTCGTCAGCTATCAGGATCCGCTTTCCACTTTCCATGTTTTATCCCCCAGCAGCTTCTCTATATCGTGCAGCAGGTGCTCCGTCAGGCCTACCCGTTCGGTGGTCTCTATCATGTAGGTGCTGTGCCCCTTGGTGTTCACCTGGAAATAGACGGGGCACAGCCCGTGGCTCTTGCCCAGGACGCTCCTCAGGTCGTGCAGCTGCTTCTCGTCGAAAAGGATGCCCTCCGGCAGGTTCACCACCAGGCCGCGGGCCCACTTGTTCATGGCGTCGAAGAGCGGGTACGCCTCTTCGGCTATCAGCTCGAAATTCTGCTCGCCGAAATCGGATTTCTGCACCTTGCCGGTGACCACCACCACTTTGTTGGGGCCCAGCTGGGAACCGTAGATCTTGTACTTCTTGGGGAACAGGCAGACGCCTATGTTGCCGGTCAGGTCTTCCACCTCGAACTTGGCCATGGCCTCGCCGGTCTTCTTGGTCTGCATGTTCTTGAACTGCGTCACTATGCCGGCCACGCGCACTATGGCGCCTTCCTCGAAACCGCCGGCCAGCACCTTGTCGGCCTGCGCGTTGGAGACCATGGCCAGGTGGCGCCGGTAGCTGTTGAGCGGGTGGCCCGAGAAATAGAAACCCAGCACCTCGTGCTCGTTCTTGAGCAGGGCGTGCTCGCTCATCACCGGCGCGGCCTTCTTCTCCTCGCCGAAGAGCATGGCCTGGTTGCAGTCCTTCCCCTTGCCGCCGCAGAACAGCTCCACGGCTTCCATAGCCTTGGTACGGGACTGCTCCGGCTTCTCGGCGGGGTAGAAGCAGTCGAAACAGCCGCCTTTGGCCAGGGACTCGATGACGCGCTTATTGAGTTGCTTGGAATCGGCGCGCAGGGTGAATTCCTCGAAAGAGCGGAAGGGCCCGTTCTTGGCGCGCTCGGCCACTATGGCCTCCACCACGCCCTCGCCCACGTTCTTCACCGCGGTGAGCGCGAAGCGGATGGCCGGCCGGCCGTTGTGGTCCTCGATGGAAAATTTAGTGAAGGAGCGGTTCACGCTGGGCCCGGCTATCTCTATCTCCATGTCCTGGGATTCGCCTATGTAGGTGACCAGCTTATTCTCTTTCTCTTCGGAATTGACGGCGCTCTTGCCTATCTCGCTCGTCAGCAGGGCGGCCATGAACTCCACCGGGTAATTGGCCTTGAGCCAGGCCGTATGATAGGCCACCAGGGCGTAAGCCACCGAGTGGGACTTATTAAAGCCGTAGCCGGCGAACTTCGCCATGTCGTCGAAGATCTTGCTGGAAAGCTTATTGGACACGTCGTGGAATTTCTTGGACTGCTCCACGAACTTCACGCGCAGCTTCTCCATGACGTCCAGCTTCTTCTTGCCCATGGCTTTGCGGAAGTCGTCGGCCTCGCTGGGCGTGAAGTCGGCCAGCTTCTTGGAAATTTCCATGACCTGCTCCTGGTACACCATGGTGCCGTAGGTGTCCTTCAGGATAGGCTCGAGCAGCGGGTGGTCGTACACGATCTTCTTGCGGCCGTGCTTGCGCTCCACGAACATCTCGAGCATGCCGCTCTCTATGGGGCCGGGGCGGTAGAGAGCGACCAGGGCCGCGATGTCGCTGAACGCTGAGGGTTTCAGGCCCTTCACCAGCTTCTTCATGCCTTCGCTTTCCAGCTGGAACACGCCGGTGGTCCTGCCTTCGCAGAGCAGGTCGAAGGTCTTCTTGTCGTCCATCGGGACGGAATAGATGTCGAAATCTTTCTTGTCCGGCAGTTTGCGGATGAATTCGCTGGCGGTCTCTATGATGGTGAGCGTGCGCAGGCCCAGGAAGTCCACCTTGAGCATGCCGAGGCTGCCTAGCATGTTGCCGTCGTACTGGGTGGTGACTATTTCCTTGGTGTTGCGGTTGGACAGCGGCACGTAATCCGTGACTTCGTCCTTGGAGATCACCACGCCGGCGGCGTGCACGCCGGTGTGGCGGCGCAGGCCTTCCACCTTAAGGGCGATGTCGAACATCTTCTTAAGCTTGGGGTCCCGCATGAACTCTTTGAGCTCACCCACTTCGTTCATGGCCTTGAACAGGGTGGCCTTGGGGTCGCCGGGGATGAGCTTGGCGATGGCGTTGACCTCGGTAAGCGGTATGTTCATCACGCGGCCCACGTCCCGGATGGCGCTCTTGGCCTTGATGGTGCCGTAGGTGATGATGTTGGCCACGCGCGAAGAGCCGTACTTCTCGCGCACGTACTGCACCACCTTCTCGCGGCCGTCGTCGGAAAAGTCGATGTCGAGGTCCGGCATGCTCTTGCGGCCCGGGTTCAGGAAGCGCTCGAACAGCAGGGAATTGGGCAGCGGGTCCACGCGGGTAATGTCCAGCGTATAGGCCACCAGCGCGCCGGCGCCGGAACCGCGGCCGGGCCCCACGGGCACGCCTATGGAGCGGCCGTGGTTGATGAAATCCATGACTATCAGGAAGTAGCTGGAAAAGCCCATCTTCTTTATGGTGTCGAGTTCGAACTCCAGGCGCTTATGGTACTCGGCCCCGGCGCCGGGCACTTTCTTCTTCAGGCCGGCCTCGCAGAGGTCCCTGAGGTAGTAGAAGTCGCCGTCGCCCTCCGGGTGCTTGTCCTTGTAGTCCTTCGGGATATCGAAAGCGGGCAGGTGCAGTTTGCTGGTGTCTATCTTGACGTCGCACATCTCGGCGATGGCCAGCGTGTTCTTGATGGCCTCCGGGGTGTGCGAGAAGAGCTTTATCATCTCGTCGGGGGATTTGTAGTAGAGCTCGTGGGTGGTCATCCGCATGCGGTCCGGGTCGTCCATGAGCGAGCCGGTGGAAATGCAGATGTGCGCGTCGTGCGCTTCCCAGTCGTCCTTCTTCTGGTAATGGCAGTCGTTCGTGGCCACGAGCGGGATGCCGGTGCGCTTGGCCACTTCTATGAGGCCGGCCATGGCGGCGGTCTCCTCGGGGATATTGTGGTCCATCAGCTCCAGGTAGAAATTGCCCTTGCCCAGGATATCCTGGTACTCCATGGCTATCTTGGCGGCTTCGTCCAGCTTGTTCTCGGCGCAGTTGCGCGCGATATGCGACTTGAGGCAGCCGGACAGGCAGACCAGGCCCTCGGCGTGCTTGGCCAGGAGCTCCGCGTCTATGCGGGGATCGTGGTAGAAGCCCTCTATGAACGAGGCGGAAACCAGCTTCATGAGGTTGCGGTAACCGACGTCGTTCTTGGCGAGCACGGTCATGTGGCCGTTGTCGCGGCGGCCGGTGCTCTTGTCGCGGTCCTTGCGCGAGCCGCGGGTGACGTAGCATTCGCAGCCGATTATGGGCTTGAGGTTCACGGCCTTGGCCATGAAGTAGAACTCCATGGCGCCGTACATATTGCCGTGGTCGGTGATGGCCAGGGCGTTGCCGGGGTGGGCGCCCAGGCCCTTGAGGAAATCGGAAGGGCCGCCGTGCCCGTCGGAAAGGCGCAGCATGCCGTCGAGCAGCGAGTACTCGGAGTGGTTATGAAGATGGACGAACTTTGTTTGCATCTCTACCCGGAATAAAGCGAAACCGCCCGCGGCCCAAATAACCCGCGTCCCTTAATTATATAAATAAATATAGCCCTTAAGGAATTTCGGGCGCCGGGCCCGAACTTACTCCCCGATCAGGGCGCCGAGCTTTTCCAGGACTTCGGACACGGTGCCCTGCGGGATCCGGCAGCAGAGCTTGGCCCCTCTCGCGCGCCAGTCCATGGTGCGGACCTGGTCGGAGAGGACTACGCCGCCGGCTTTAAGACCCGGAGGGACCAAAACTTCAAAGGGGTACCCTTTCACCTGGGTGGTCAGGGGGCAGAAGAGCGCGAGGCCTACTTTTTTATTGTAGGCGGAGGGCGACAGCACCAGGGCCGGCCTGTGCCCGGCCTGTTCATGGCCGGCCTGGGGCGCGAAGCTGAGCCAGACCACGTCTCCGCGCTCCGGGACGTAGGGCATATTACCAGGTCTCCCGGCCAGCCTGTTCGCCATAGTCCTGTTCGGCGTGCAGGTTCCGGGCGGTTACGCCCTTAAGTAGGCGCGCCAGCGACGGTTTCCGCTTCTTCCTTGGTTTTATCACCATATTCCCCTCCACTATGGCCACCTCCACCGTTGACCCCTGGTGCAGGTGTATGTCCTTGGCGAAGGCGCTGGGGATGCGCAGAGCCAGGCTATTGCCCCATTTCTGTACCACTGTCGTCATAACCGCCTCCTGTATCTACATTGAGTATACATCAGCGGCAGCCTCCGGTCAAGGGCCCTCCGGCCTCCCCCAATAGCCTAGCAGACCACCCCGACACCGTAGTGTCGCCGGCATGTTCCCCTCGTTCGCCTAAGCGGGCGCGGCGGAAGAGGGCCCGCGTGCCTCCGCCCCGCCGACCTGGACTGTATATTGATACGGAAATTATATAATGGGGGGATGAAGAAGCACGCGGGATTGACGGAGCGGTTCCACAAGAAGCGCCTGGTGTTCTCGGGCACGGTGGATTTCCGCGCCGATACGGTGGTGCTGCCCAACGGCAAGAAGGCCACGCGGGCCTTCATGGCGCACCCGGGCGCGGTGGCCGTGCTGCCGGTGCTGCCCGACGGCCGGATAATTTTCGTGCGGCAATACCGCTACCCCGTAGGCGAAGCCACCCTGGAGATCCCGGCCGGCAAACTGCATTCCGCCGCGGACCGGCCGCTGGCGCGGGCGAAGGCCGAGTTGCAGGAAGAGACCGGCTACACGGCGAAGAGCGTAAAACCGCTGGTCGCCTTCTGGCCCACCACCGCCTTCTCCAACGAGGTGCTGCACATCTTCACCGCTTCCGGGCTACGCCCGGGGCCCGCCTCACCCGACGAGGACGAGTTCGTGCGCACCGAGGTCCTTACTTTCGAAAAGGCGTGGCGGCTGTTCAAGGCCGGACTTATCCGGGACGCCAAGACCATCATAGCTTTGCAGGCGTGGAAAATTAAACTACTGGAGCGAAAATGAAATTCGACACGACCGACAACCTGTGCGTGAACACCATCCGCGGCCTTTCCATAGACATGGTAGGCAAGGCCGATTCAGGCCACCCCGGACTCCCCCTCGGCGCCGCGCCCCTGGCCTACGCCCTCTGGGCCGGCTCGCTCAAATTCTCCGCCTCCGACCCCGAGTGGTTCGACCGGGACCGCTTCGTGCTCTCCGCCGGGCACGGCTCGTCCATGCTCTACTCGCTGCTGCACCTTTACGGCTTCGGCCTGGAGCTGGACGACCTGAAGAAATTCCGCCAGCTCGACAGCCTCACCCCCGGCCACCCGGAATACCGCCACACCAAGGGCGTGGAAATGACCACCGGCCCGCTGGGGCAGGGTTTCGCCACCGCGGTGGGCATGGCCCTCGCCGAGAAGCTCATGGCCGAGAAGCTCAACACCCCCGAATTCCCGCTGGTGGACCACTGCACCTACGTGCTCTGCGGCGACGGCGACCTGATGGAAGGCGTCTCCTACGAGGCGGCCTCCCTCGCCGGCACCATGAAGCTGGGCAAACTGATCTGCATCTACGACTCCAACGGCATCACCATAGAAGGCTCCACCGACCTGGCCTTCACCGAAGACGTGAAGAAGCGCTTCCAGGCCCAGAGCTGGCAGGTCATAGAGGTGGAGGACGGCAACGACCTCGACGCCCTGGACGCCGCCATCCGCAAAGCCAAAAGGGAGGCCGAGCAGCCCTCCATCATCATCGCCAAGACCCATATCGGCTTCGGCAGCCCCAAGCAGGACAAGAACTCGGTGCACGGCGAACCGCTCAAGCCAGAAGAGATCGCCGCCACCAAAAAAGTGCTCGGCTGCCCCCCCGACGAGCCTTTCTGCGTGCCCGCGGAAGCCCGCGCCCGCTTCGCCGAGCAGGCCGCCGCCGGCGAGCGCGACCGCAAGCGCTGGCTGAAGCTCTGGAAGAACTACTCCGAGGCCAACCCGGCGAAAGCGGACCTCGCCAAGGCCATGCTGGGCCGCGAGATCCCGGAAGGCCTCTTCAACCAGGAACCGTCCTTCTTCGACAAGCCGGTGGCCACGCGCGAAGCTTCCGGCAAGGTCATCAACCTCATGGCCGACGCGCTGCCCGGCCTCACCGGCGGTTCGGCCGACCTGGGCCCGTCCACGAAGACCGACTTCGTCAAAGAGCCCGGCCGCACGCTGCATTTCGGCATCCGCGAGCACGCCATGGGCGCCATCCTCAACGGCCTGGCGCTGCACGGCGGGCTGATCCCCTTCGGCGCCACGTTCCTGGTCTTCTCGGACTACATGCGCCCGGCGCTGCGCCTGGCCGCGCTCATGCAGACCCCGGCGGTGTTCGTGTTCACTCACGACAGCATCGGCGTTGGCGAGGACGGCCCCACCCACCAGCCGGTGGAGCACCTGATGAGCCTGCGGCTGATCCCGGGCCTGCTGGTGCTGCGCCCGGCCGACGCCTGGGAAACGCTTTACGCCTGGGAGGCCGCGGTGCGCTCCAAACGCCCGGCGTGCCTGGCGCTCTCGCGACAGAAGCTGCCGCTCATGACGCAGTACAAGGAAAAGATCGCCGCCGGCCTCAAGCGCGGCGCCTACCTGCTGCGCGGCCCGTCCACGGTGCCGTCGGTGGAACTCATCGCCTCCGGCTCGGAAGTGTCCATGCTATTCGAAGCGGCCGCGCTGCTGGAGAAGGACGGCATAGCCGCCCGCATCATCTCGGTTCCCTCTTTCGAGCTGTTCCGCGAACAGGACCAGGCCTATAAGGATTCCGTGTTCCTGCCCAACCTGCCCAAGCTGGCGGTGGAAGCCGGCCGCTCCGTAGGCTGGACCGAGCTGCTGGGCACCGACGTCTCGACCATAGGCGTGGAAACTTTCGGTAAATCCGCCCCGGCCGGCCAGGCCTACGCGGCCCTGGGGATAACCCCGGAAAAGATAGCCGCGGCGGCGAAAAAGCTGGTGAAATAGGACGTGAGCCAGGCTTTCATCAAGAACGACGCCGATACGCCGGAAGAACCGGTGCGGCGCCAGCCCAGCGGCCGGCCGAACTATGTGACCCCGGCGGGCCTGGCCATGCTGCAGGCCAAAGCCTCTGAACTCTCGACGCTGCGCGCGAGTCTCTTGAAAGCCAAAAAGCCCGGCGAGCCGGCCGGTCTGCCCCTGCGGCAGGCCGAGCTGGACCTGAGCTACTACGAAGGCCAGATCGGCCGGGCGATATTAGTGGACAACAGGGGCCTGGCCGACAGCGAGGCGCGCTTCGGCGCGTCGGTGCGGGTACGCGAGGCCGGCGGCGCTGAAAAAGATTACACGATAGTCGGGGAAGACGAAGCCGACCCGGCGGCGGGCAAGCTGAACTGGTCAGCGCCCCTGGCCGCGGCCCTCATAGGCGCCAAACCGGGCAGCGTGGTAAATTGGAACAGGAAGAACGAGACGGTGCGGCTGGAAGTCCTGCAGGTAACCTACCCTAAATAGCCCGCGCGCGGCGCAGGCCCCAAAGCGAAGCCAGCGCGAACCCCGCGGCCGGCGCGAACCCGGCTATCACCGGGTGCACCAGCTCGGCGTTGCCGGCCTCCTGGGACATGATGATCACGGCCCAGAAGAAAAAGCCGAAGCCCAGCGCCAGGCCGAAGCTGAAAAATTTATTGTTCCTGCGCATCAGCAGCACCATCGCGGCGCCTATCAGCGCCATGGCGGGGTTGGCCAGCGGCGCGGCCAACTTCACCCAGAGCAGCGTCCGCTCGGCGGCGGCAGGCGCGCCCACCGCCTTCAGGCGGCGCAGGCGGCGCAGCACGTCCAGCATGGACACGCCTTCCGGCACCAGTTTCTCCAGCACCAGGTTCTCCGGGGGCACGGAGATGGCGGACCGGTACTCGGCGAACCGCTTGGTGGACGGCTTATTGTCCCCGTCGTACTTTATCATGACGCCGTCGTGGAACATCCATTGCTTGGTCTCGGGCAGCCACTGCGCCCAGGACGAATTGAGCTCCAGGAAAAGCGCCCCTTCCTTGTAGATATTCACTATCACCCGCTGCATGTTCTTCTGCCGCCCGTCGAAGAGATGCGCCGTCACGAACACATCGTCGCCGGCGGAGAAAGAGACGTCCTTCTTCACCACGCGCCGCCAATCCTCGCGGCCGCGCAGTTTCTCTTCGAAGAGATGCTCCGAGCGCAGGTAAAAATCGGGAGCCGCCGTCTCCTGCAGCGCGAACTGCCCGGCGCCGGCGAGCGCGGCGCAGACCAGCAGCGGCTTTATCATGTCGAAGGGCCGCCAGCCGCCCGCGAGCCCCGCCTTCCATTCCCCCCTGGCCATCATCCCGCCCATGGCGAACAGCACCGCCAGCAGGGTCGCTATGGGGGTCATCTTCACCATGAAGTAGGGCGCCTGGTAGAAGACGTAGCTTAAAAAGACGCCGGCCCCGGCCCCGCTCTTCATGAAGAAATTAAGGTTGTCGAACAGGCTGCCGAACAGCAGCAGCAGGCAGAACACGCCCAGCCCGAACCCGAAAGGGGCCCAGAAGGAGCGCGCGATGTAGCGGAAGAAGATCCTGTTCATTTATTTAGCGTGCAGCCGGCGGCGCCACAGCCACCCGCCTGCGCCCCCGGTAAGCAGGGCCGGCACGAAGATAGCCCACGGGAAAAGGGCCGAGTACTTGCGGGCCAGCACCATCCCGGTTATGGTCAGGCCGTAGTAAAAGAAGATTATAAGCAGCGTCAGGCCGAAGCCCGCCGAGCGCCCGCGCTTGTCCAGGGCCACGCCCAGCGGCGCGCCCACCAGGAAGAAGACCAGCGGCGCCAGGGCCAGCGCGAAGCGGGAAGCGGCCTCTATGCGGAACTTGGCGGCTATCTGCGGGTCCGGGATGCCGGCGCGCAGCCGGGCGAGGAGGCCAGGGGTGGAGATCTCGCGCTGGTTGAGCTTGCGCCCTTTGCCGTTATCGGAGAAGAAAGGCAGCAGCGTCTTATAGGAGGAGAAGCGGCCGTAGAGCAGTTTCTCGGCGTCGGCGCAGTCGGTCTGGCTGAACTGGCCGCTGGCCAGCTCTATCTCCAGCCCCTTCTCGCGCACCACGCGGTAGCGCCCGTCGGCGGCGTTGATCTTGGTGACGAAAGCGGGAGCGTCGCCCTTGTTGATGCGGCGCGTCAGCTTGACGCCGCGCATGTCCCCGCTGAGCGCGTCCACCTCGCCGGCGTAGAGCACCCAGTCGGAGATCTTCTGGAAAGTGCGGGGCTTGAGCTCTATCTTGGTGACGCGGTTGAGCATGGAGACGGTGTAGTCCGTGGACCGCCGCAGGGCCGCGGGCCCGACCCAGTTGTTGATGACGAGCAGCAGCAGCGAGGCCGCCACCGAGGCCCAGAACACGCAGGACAGGATCTCCTTGAAGGAGAAGCCGCCCGCGCGCAGCGCTATGATCTCGCCGTCCTGCGACATCTGCCCCAGCGAGAGCAGCATGGCGAGCAGAAAGGCCAGCGGCAGGGAAGTGGCCACTATGTTCGGCAGCAGGAAAAGGATGCTCTTGGCCAGGAAATAGAAGGAGAACCCGGCCAGCACGCCCTGGTTGACTATCTGCACGAAATTCAGCATCACGAGCAGCGCCACGAAGACGAACAGCGACAGCCCCAGGAATTTGGAGAAGACCTTGAGCAGGTAAAGTCGGGCTATAGGCACGGCCATTTATTTATTCTATTATATATCGACGGTGCCGTGGAAACTTCGCGGCGGCCGCGGTCTCGCTTGCCCGGGGAAAACCGGCAGGCCTGTGGTTCTTGATTTATTTAAAGTGAAAGAGACGGCGAAACTACTTTTCCTCACAGCGGTACTGGCCTGCGCCCCCGGCGCGGCGGCCGCCGACTTCGCCGTGCCGAAGCCGGAGGGCGGCCGCTTCCTCCTGCTCGACAGGCCCGACCCTTCACGCGTGACCGTGGACCAGGAACAGGCCGAGCCCGCGGGCTCCACCCTTGACGAAATGTCCGGCGACCTGCCTTTCTCCTACAGCGAGGACGCCTGGAACTCGGTGCGCGAGGCGGTGGAGACCGGCCGCTTCCGCCAGGACGAACTGGCCCCCGCCAGGGCCATAGAGATCTCCACCGACCTGCCTACCATGGTGGAACCGCAGGTTGAGTTCAAGGAATCCGGCACCACGCTCTCCGTGACGGGCCGCAAGGTGATAGCCCTCAACTACAGCGGCAAGAAGTACCTTTACGAACAGACCACCAACACGCGCCCCCGCAGCCTCAGCCTCTTCGAGATCACCCAGCAGATGCAGGTGCGCATGCAGGGCAAGGTGGGCCAGAAGATCACCGTCAACGTGGACTACGACGACACCAAGGTGGACAAGCAGGACATCTCGGTGGTCTATACCGGCGACCCCAACGAAGTGGTGCAGAACGTTTCGTTCGGCGACATCGACCTCTCGCTGCCGGCCACCGAATTCGTTTCCTACAATAAGCAGCTGTTCGGTATCCGCGCCGACCTCAAGACCAACCGCCTCAAGTTCACCTTCGTGGGCTCGCGCACCAAGGGCCAGACCAAGACCAAGCAGTTCACCGGCAACACCCAGTTCCAGGGCACGGACATCCTGGACGTCAGCTACCTGCGCCGCAAGTACTACGACCTCACCTTCGGCTGCGATACCACGGTCTGCAACCGCCTGCCTATCAAGTCCGGGACCGAACGCATCTACATAGACCAGCAGACGCTGGCGCAGGTGGACAATGTCACGGTCTTCGACATCACCGCCGACGATCTGGCGCTGTCCACGGTCACCTACCGGGGCCGCTTCCAGCTGCTGAGCCCCGGCATAGACTACGTGATGGACTACATTAAGGGCATGGTGACGTTCAGCCGCACCCTGAACCCGCAGGACGTGGTCATAATAGACTTCCAGAACTCCGACGGCTCCATGCTGGCCCAGAACACCGCCCCCCTGTTGCTCAATACCGGCGGCAGCGGGCTGCCCAAGATCATAAAGAGCCCCAGCGACATCCCGCTGATCTCCTCCGACACGCTGACGGCCGCCGCCGAGACCTGCTGGAACCGGGAGCTCAAGACCTACTATTCCATAGGCCAGACCAATATCGTGCGCGACAACGGCACCGGTAATTTCACCCTTAAGGTGCAGGACCTCAACCGCAACAGCGTCGGTTCGTCCCTGAGCCCACGCCAGGTCTATCCCGACGATATCGAAGTGGATTTCGAACAGGGCATCTTCAACCTGAAAGAGCCTTTCGGCGAGGAAGGGGCCCCCGCCACCCCGGACCAGCAGGTATATTCGGCCGCCCCGGTGTCCAAACGCGTCTTCCGCGTGGAATATTCCTACCGCTTCAAGACCTTCATGCTGGAGCCCAACATAGTGCTCCAGTCGGAAGTGGTGCGCGTGGACGGCCGCAAGCTCGGCCGCAACGAGGAATATTTCATAGACTACGACTCCGGCTTCATCACGTTCTACTACCCGGAACGCGTCAGCCAGGATTCCAAGATAGACATCTCCTACGAAGTTTCGCCCTTCGGCGGGGTGGGCAACCAGTCCATGGTGGGAGGCCGCATCTCCTACGACTTCGGCGATCATTTCTCCCTGGGTTCCACCATGCTCTACCAGGGAGGAATCAAGTCCAATTCAGTGCCGAACATCACGGACCTCACCAACAGCATGCTGGTCTACGAAGGCGACTCCCAGCTCAAAGGCCTGAACCTGCTGGGCCTGCGGGCATCTATCGGTGGAGAAGTAGCGCAGAGCCGGTTGAACCCCAACCTCAACGACGTGGCCCTGATAGACAACATGGAAGGCGCCAAACAGGAGGATTCCGCGGCCATGGACCGGAACTACTGGTTCATAGCGGCCAACCCCACGCTCGCCCCCGCGGACCCTACGGCCCTGGACTGGAACACCGAGAACGTGAAGTCCCGCGACATCAACCCTGCCTCCAGTTCGGACGGTTCCCAGCAGGTATTGAGCGTTAACTACGACTTCAACGTCTCGTCCGAAGTCTCCATAGTTTACCCGCTGTCCCCCACCGGCCTGGACTTCTCGCAGAAGAACGTGCTGGAACTGGTGGTCTACGGACAGAACAGCACCGCCGCCGGGAACGAGGGTCCGCAGATAAACATCCACCTGGGACAGATCAGCGAGGACGCGGACGGCCGCAGCGGCGACACCTTTGTCTGCACATCGGGACTAGTGCTTCACAACGCCCCCAAAAGCGAAGACCTCAACTGCGACGCGCAGGTGGGAAGTTCCGAGGACATAGGTTGGCTCTACTCACCCTCCAACGCCGTCAACTCGCGCCGCTACGGGGCGAACAACGGACGCCTGGACTCCGAAGACCTCAACAAGAACGGACGCCTGGACTTCGGTGACTCAACAGGGAACAGCTTTGGTTACGTGAAGAACTCCAAATTCACGGACAACAACGACTCCGGCAACCTGAAGAATACTGTGGACTTCGCCGGCTGGCACACCCTGGTGATGCCGCTGGCCATAGCTTCCACGGACACCTATAAATGGAACGCCGTGAAACAGGTGCGCATCTCCCTGAAGCAGACCCCCGGCGGCGCCGCCTCCGGCGTCCTAAAGTTCGCCCGCATCTCCGCCGTGGGCAATACCTGGTCCGTCAACGCCGGCACGGCCACGCAGGCCGGCACCATGCAGGCCACCGCCGTGAACAACCTGGACAACCCCGGCTACACCCCCATCTACGACGCCGGCGGCGAGGCTACCATAGTCTATAACGACCTTTACGGTTCCGTTTCGGAGCAGAAAGAAAAGAGCAACGGCGCGACCGTGGTGGAGCAGACGCTCTCCGTCACCTACGACAACGTCTCTTCCACGGCCACCGCCTACGTCTACCGCAAGTTCACCCGCGCCATAGACGTGTCGCAGCACGGCAAGCTGCGCTTCCTGCTGAACAACCAGGGCGCCGCGGACGCCAACGCCAGCTTCTACCTGAAGGCCGGCGACGAGGCCAGCTACTTCAAGGCCGAGGTCCCTCTTAACTTCACCGGCTGGAAGATGGTGGTCATCGACCAGACCGACATAACCGAAGACGGGATACCCGACCGCTGGGCCTCCGGCACTTCGGGCGTGGTAGTGACCTCCACCGGCACGCCCAGCCTGCAGCAGGTGCCGCAGTTCATCATCGGGATAGCCGCCAAGGACGACCAGCCCCACAGCGGCGCCGTCTATTTCAACGAACTGCACGTGGCGGACCCGCTCACCCGGGTGGGCAACGCCCGCAAGGTGGAAGGCGCTTTCGAGATCCCCGGGTGGTTCAGTTTCGGCGGCAAGCACCGTTTAGTAGACCGCAATTTCCAGACGCCGGTCACCGCCATCGCTAACCAGGACAACGAACATAATACGGGCTACCTCAACATCACGCGCCTGGCCTTCTTCCCGGTGAACGTCACCGCGGCGCGCCAGATCACCGTAACGCCCAACGCCCTGGTGACCGGCGGCAACAACCTGGTGAATTCGCTGCAGCAGGGCCGCGTGAAGAAATTCGACGGCACGGCCGCCGGCACGCTCAGCGTCGGGGCGCTGCCCAAGCTGGGTCTGAACTACACCAAGGGCATCACCGACTACAACCTGCTGAGCCGCAAGGACGACCGGGACCTCTACGCCGCCAACCTGTCCTACTCCGTGCCGGGCGCGGTGCCGGTGCTGCCGCGCTCGCTGAACCTCAACTATTCCCTGGGACTAAGCCGGGTCCGCTACGACGAGAGCCGCCTGCTCAACCTCTCCGGGCTCTACGACACCAGCGAGCGCACCGACGTGTACGGCGCCAGGCTCACCTTCATCCCCTGGAACGGGTCCTCCTTCAACCCGGGCTATACCCTGCAGACCGCCCGGGAGGAGCGCTCGCCGCTGGCCGCCCCCACCGCGCGGGAACGCTACCCCAAGTCCATGCAGCAGACGGTGGACTTCAACTCCAACTTCATGCTGGCCCGCTGGCTCAACCCGTCGGTGAACTACTCCGTGACCACCATGGAGAGCAACAACCTCAACACCACCACCGTCACCGTGGCGCAGAGCTCGCAGGTCTACACCGCCGGCCAGATCAAGAACGTGAACCGCACCGCGCAGGGCGGCGTGGCCCTGACCATCAGCATGAACGACCTGATGCCCTCCAACCGCCTGCTGCGCTCGCTGGTGCTGTCCTCCAACTACCAGATCCAGGACGGCGACATCTGGCAGAACGTGGAGAAGGACTACAACACGCGCAACAAGCTCTGGATCCGCGACCCCCTGAAGCCGGCCAACCGCCTGGCCCAGCGCAATTCCATAACCATGCGCGACACCGTGAGCTCCACCCAGCGCTGGCAGCCCTTCGAGGGCTACGCCTTCGCGGGCCGGGCCTCGGCGCTCAAGACGCTGTCGGTGACCAACAATTACAGCAACTCGGTTCAGCGCTCCGAAGTGACGGGCACCATCTCCAAGAGCGTCAACCGCACCTTCCCGGACATGATCCTGTCGCTATCGCAGTTGGAACTGCTCACCGGGGCCCGACGCTGGGCCCAGGGCGCCACCATCAACCTGAAGTACTCCCGCAACACCAACGAGGCCAAGAAGATCTCCCTGGACTCCTCGGACACGTACGGCATGGACCTCCGCTTCAAACTGCTCAACTGGATGGACACCGCCGCCAGCTACAACCTGCGCCTGACCGACAAGAGGGACCTGCGCGTGAACCGCCTGACCGGCAGCACCCGCCACGACGACGCCACCCTGCAGGGCACTTTTGATTACGGCAAGTTCCGCTTCACCCCCAAGGCGGACTACGTCTCCGACAAGGCCAAGGCCGCGCTCGGCGTGGTGACGCAGAACACCCGCACCATCACCCCCAGCCTGCTGATAAAGACGGACTTCCAGCTGCCAAAGGGCCTCAAGCTGCCATTCATGAAGCAGACGATAATTTTCACGAACCGCATAGTCTGGACCACCACGCTGAGCTACGCCATCAAGTCGTCGCCCATAACCATAGCGGAGAACACCAAGCTCTTCACCCTGAACTCCAGCGCCGACTACGAGGCCGCCAAGAACCTGCGCCTGACCTTCAACGCCGGGCTGCAGCGCCTGTGGCACAAGTATCTCAAGCAGGAAGAGTACCTCTCGTACCAGGCCGGCAGCACGCTGACCTTCCAGTTCTAGCGGTCAGGGAAGTATCCGGGGGGATATGAAGCCTCTAGTAAAAGCCGGGCGCTGGCTGCTAAACGCGCTGTTGCCCCGCGCCTGCCTGCACTGCCTCGAAGACCTGCATTACCTGCACCAGGGCCCGCTCTGTCCCGGCTGCTTCGCGGCCCTGGAGCCGGTCCCGGCCCTCTCCTGCCGGGTCTGCGGCCTGCCGCTCTCCGGCGGCGGCGCCAACTGCCCCGACTGCCGGGGCCGCGCCGCCGGCGCCCTGGCCCTCGCCCGCTCGGCCTACGTCTTCAACCCGCCGCTGCGCTCGCTGCTGCACGCGTTCAAGTACCGCGGCAGGGAAGATCTGGCCGGCTGGCTGGCGGCGGGCATGGCCGCCGGCCTGCGGCGCGCGCCGGAGCTGGCCACCTACAATTTCTGCGCCGCCGTACCGCTGCACCCGGCCAAGCTGCGCTCGCGCGGCTTCAACCAGGCCGAACTGCTGGCCGCGGGGCTGGCCCCGGCGGCGGGCCTCTTCCGCCTCGAGGGGGCGCTGGGGCGCCGGCGCGACACGCCGAGCCAGACCTCGCTCTCCAAGACGGAGCGCAGGTTGAACATGGAAGGGGCGTTCGAAGTGCTGAAGCCGGAGCTGGTGCGCGCCAGGAACGTGCTGCTGATAGACGACGTGGCCACCACGCTGGCCACGCTGGCCTCACTGGCCGCCGAACTGAAGAAAGCCGGCGCGAAGTCGGTTGCCGCTTTCACCCTGGCCCGCGAGCCCTAGGCGGGCGAGGGTGTGCCTTCGGAGGGGCCTCACGAGGGCGAGGCTTGCGAAGCGACGAGCCCGAGTGCGAGAGCACGGCCACGGTGTGGCCGTGCGTACCCGGAGAAGGCATACCCTCGCCCGCCTAGTATCCATAAATAAAAAAGCCGGCTGGTTAGGCCGGCTTTCTTTTTGGACGGAAAGTTTAGAACTGCACGTCGAAGATGTGGGCGGAATAGGGGGCCATCTGCTGCAGGCGCAGGCCGCCGGCCAGGTCCTCGGATTTGAACGAGAAGAACCGGTCCGAGAGCTCCTCAAAGAGGGCCGTGGTCTCGCCCTCGCTCTTGATGGAAACGTTCACCACCCCGCAGGAAGTCTCCCCGGAATAGTTCACCACCACCACTTTCAGCGTGCGGCGCTGGGCCCAGCTCCAGGCCAGGATATTAACGTTGCTGCGGTTCTCCTTGTCGCACTGGCGCACGTCCAGCAGCGCCCATTCGCCGCCGTGGAAGGCGGGATGGTCGGTGATCTTGAGCAGCTTGGCGTAGAATTTCTTCACTTCCAGGTCCGGCGTCCGCTCGTAGAGCTCCGTGAGCTGCAGAGGCACGCGGGTCTTAACGCCGTCCAGCTGGTTGTCGTTGTAGAACCGGAGGCCCTTGATGGTGGAGACCACCACGCCGGCCGCCAGGGCCTTCTGCCGCCCGAAAGCGGAGAGCGAGGGCTGCTCGTCGTGGTTGTCTATGAACCGGGCGGACCGTTTCTGGTAAAGCTTTTCGGCGCGCAGGTGGCCGCGCACTTCCTGCGGCCCCTGGAAGCGCAGGCGGTCGTAGGTGCCTTTGTCGTAGGTATAGTCGAAACCGATCTGCTGCACGCGCCACTCCAGGCCCCAGTACACCTCGGCCAGGAAGACGAACTCCGGGTGTTTTTCCCGGACGGCTTTGATGGCGCTTTCCCAGAACTCCTGCTCCGGCCGCTTATAGCCGTTGCGGCCCAGCAGCCAGCCCCAGGTGCCCTCATGGATCTCGTTCAGGGTCAGCATAACCATGTCGCAGCGCACGCCGTCGGCCATGTCGGCGATGCGCAGCAGCACGTCCAGCATGCGCGCCCTGGTGTCGGGGTTGAAATAGTTGAGTTGGGCGCTGTCGGTCCAGGCGGGGAAGTTGGGATCGCGGCCGTAGGCGATGTAGCGCTTCTTCTCGCCGTCGGCCAGTTCGAAGAACCAGTCGGGGTGCGCCTTAAAATCATCTTCGCTGCCGTTGATGAAGCAGTCCGGGCATTCCTTGACATAAGGATTGTCCCGGGAGGTGTGGTTGGAGACCAGGTCCACCATCAGCTTCATGCCCATGGAATTCAGTTTTTCGCGCAGGGCCTTCAGCTCCCACTCGAAGCCTAGCGCCGCGTTCAGGCGGTACCAGTGCACGGAATAGGGCGAGGAACCGACGGCCTCCGGCCCGAAACCGGGCGGCAGGTTCTTGAGCTCCTCCAGCAGGACGCGGTCCTGCCGGGCTATCCGCTCGGACTCTGGGCTGGCCTCCCAGACACCAAGCAGCCAGATGATGTCGAAGCCGAGGTGGCGCAGTTCCAGCCACTCCTCGTCGGGGACGGCGGAAAGCGTCATCTCGGGGAGAGAATACTTCACCCTCAGCTGCTTGAGCCACAGCCGGGTGTTGATTTCGATCAAGTGCGGATTCGAACGAAGCACGGACCCTCTCTGTTGACGCTTATCAAGATATTGTGAATACTACCCCGCCCAAATTATAGCAAATAGCCTAGCGCAGGTCTAAAACACGGTATTCGCCCGGCGCCAGCGGGCCGCTGAACCCGGCCTGCGGCAGGTCCGCCCGCGTAGTGTCCCAGGTCACGTTGCCTATGACCGCCTTCCTGAGGCCCGGCTTGTCGGTGGAACTTAAAATGTAGCCGGCCCAGTTCTGGCCGGGAGCGGGCCAGAGGGGCTCGATCACGTAGGCGCCCAGCTCGCCGCGCACCCGCGCGGCCAGGGCCAGCACCTCCTGGTAAGTCCTCTTCACCTGCGCGTCCCCGCCGTCCCAGTCTATCTCGCAGGGCACGCTGAAAGGCAGCGGTTTATGCTCGGTCGGGACGGCGGCGTCGTAGCCTATTTCCGCCCCGGAATACATCATGACGGAGCCCGGGTAAAGGAAGGTCAGCGCCAGGGCGGCCGGCAGCCGGCGGCCGTAAACTTTCTCAGGAGCCGGCTCGTCGTGGTTGCCGGTGAACATCACGGACCCCGCGCCCCCCGCCTGCCAGGCCAGGAAGGCCTGCCGGTTTATGGAACTCTGCATGGCGTAAGGGTTGCCGGCTTCGGAAGCGTTATACCAGCCGGTCTGCCCCTCGGGCCGGGCCTCTTCGTGCTTACTGTAGATGGTGTCGAAACCGCAGGCACCCAGGTCTTCCTGGTAGGCGTAGGCTTCGGCCATGAAAGCGGCGGAAGGCTTGGCGGCCTTCACGGTCCAGATCAACTGGCGGTAGAACTCGTCTTTCGGCATGCTTTTCTGCCAGGTGCGGGAGAAAACGTTGTTGAGCGCCAGGTAGGCCATGTCCACGCGGAAGCCGTCCACGTCGAACTTGGTCACCCAGCCCTTCACTATGGAGGTCATCTTGTCACGCAGGCCCCGGTTGGAATAATTTATCTGCGCGGTGTCTATCCAGCTGGAGACGCCGCCGCCGTACTCGAACCCGCCGTGGTGCACGCAGTACTTCGAGCCGTTATGCCAGCTCTCGAAATAGCCGTCCTTCGGGCAGGACCCGTCGTAGCGGAAGCTGACGAAATAGTCCGGGTTCTCGGCCAGCAGCCGGGAATCCAGCGAGGTGTGGTTCACCACGAAGTCCACTATGACCCGCAGCCCTGCCGCGTGCGCCGTCCGCACGAACTGGCGGAAATCTTCCTCCGTGCCCAGGTCGGGGTTGACCGTGGCGTGGTCGCTGATGGAGTACGGGGAGCCGCCGCCGGTGCCGGTCTGGCCGCGCACGCCTATGGGCAGAATGCCCATAGGCCAGACCGCGTCGAAACCCATCTTTTTTATCCTGTCGAAGTCCGAAGCCCGGAATTCCCTGAAGAATTTTCCGCCGCGGCTGCCGGCGAGATCATAGGCTCTCGGGAACAGCTCGTAGATCCGCGCTTTCTTCGACCAGGCGGCCGCGTCATAGCGCTCCATGTTGGCCTGCAGGCCGGCCACGTAGCTCTCCAGGATGAGGTTGAGGCGGGCGTTCTTCTGGGCTTCGCTCAGGCCGGAAGCCTCCAGCTCGTCGAGCGCCTTGCGCAGGTCGGAGGTCCAGGGCACCGGCTTGAGCAGCGCGTCCAGGTAATTGAAATAATCGGCGGTCTGCCCGGCGAAGGCGGCGGCCCCGTATTTGCCTTCCAGCTCCTTCTTGGTCCAGAGGAAACCTTCCAGGCCGACGCTCTGCGCCTGGGCGGTCCAGCCGCCGGCGGCGTTCTTGAAAACGAAATGCCGCAGCTGCGGCGACGGGCCGTCCCAGCCGCCGGAAGAGAGCACCTCTTTCATCTGGCGCAGGAACTCGGCCTCCGCGCCGGCTTTCTGGCCGGGCGCGTCCGGCAGGAGAGGGGCGGAAGGGAGGGAGCCGTCGAAAAGGATGCCGGCGGCCGCCCGGTCCGCCTCGGGACCGGCGTAGGCCGCCAACGGCAGGACCAGCAGCAGAGCCAGCCTGAATAGCTGAACGGAAAGACCCATCATGATAGGTTACCTCGCCGGCGGCCGGCCCGCAAGGGCGCAACGGCCCCCGGAGCTTTGCCCTAAAGTCCCAGGCCTACAAAAGCTCCTCTTTAAGCCAGCGAACGGCCAGCAGGTATGAAATTACGGAGAAGATGATTATCAGCAGCACGCCCGAAAGCACCACACGGATCGCCCAGGAGGAGGTCTGCCTGGCCGAAAGAGCGGGCGCATCCATGATCTCGTAGATCCACCACCGGGTGCCGCCTACGGCCGAGACCGAGGCCAGATAGGTCCGGCCCCGGAAGAATACCTCGCTGGAAAAATTCTCCGCCTCCCGGTCCTGGGAGACCTGGAGCAGTTTCACTACTTCGGGCGGGGCTTTAAGCCCCGGTTTCACTATGGACATGCTCATGGAGTCCGCGATGATCTGGCCGCCGGCGTCCACCAGGCCGAAATTGCCGGAGGAATTCTTGCCCATCATGCGCACCACTTCGCCCAGGTAGGCCAGGCTCAGGCGCCCGGCCAGATAATAGTCCGGCTTCGCGGCCGCGCCTGCGCGGGGCTCGCAGAGTACCAGCGCTGGCGGGGTATAGTCGCCGTACTCCACCGCCCCGGCCGGAGCCCGGCTCTCTTTCGCCTCCGCGAAGACTTGGCCGTAGTCAAGCCGCGCCTTCACGCTCTTCTCCGCGGAGAACCTGGCCAGTTCGGAGCCAGAGGGCCCCAGCAGCGCCAGTTCCGAATAGATGAAAGGGGCCTCTTTGACCCGGCGCCGCAGTTCGTCCTTTATCCCGGCCTGCCCGGAGCCGGAGCCCGCGGTCAGCCTGGACAGGCTGTAATTGAGGTTGAGCACGTCGGAAATTATCCCCGCGCCGGTCTGCGTGCGCAGTTCCAGGTAGCGCAACATGTCCTTGCGCTCGAGTTCGCGCTCTCCGTAAATGAAGTGGCGGCTCAGGATAAGGAAAGGGACCAGAAAGAGCCCCGCCAGCGCGGCGATGAATTTGTATTTATTGTTACCGTTCATGGGTAAGCCCGTCCTTTCTATTTTTTAACCGCGGCTTTCTGCAACCGGCGCTCCAGCAAAGCCAGCAGTTCCTGGAACCCAAGCCCCGCCAGCGCGAAGAGCGCCCAGGCCGCCCAGAGGTAATACCTGAGTTCTATACCTCCGGCGGCCGGCACCTGCTTGATAGTGGCGAGCGGCAGGACCGGCAGCAGCGCCGCCGCCAGGAAAAAGAGCAGCCAGTCCCTCTTAAGTGTGAAAGCTGCGTAGCCCCCGACGAAGACCAGGACGAAAAGGAATTTATAGTATACCGTTCGCGGAAGTTCGTAGGAGAAGGCCCTGCCCAGGCCGCTGAAAAAACTTTGCAGGGCGCCCGAAGCGCCGTTGCGGAAAACGAAGGCGGCGGGTCCCAGCGGGGCGGCCTGGTACGGGGCCCCAGGCGCGTAGCCGTAACTGTCCACATTGGCCCAGCGGCGCAGCGACAGTTCCTGCGCGTAGAAGGCGTTGGAATACTTGGCCTTCTGCCAGGCCAGGTAGGGCAGGGTCAGCAGGAGGGCCAGGCCCAGCGCCAGCGCCGCCGGCAATAGCCGCGTCTTTTCGCGGCGCGCCGCCAGCGAACAGGCCGCCAGGAGCAGCAGCGCCCACCCGGCATCGAGGCGGCTCAGGCAAGCCAGGCCGCCGGCCAGGCCGGCCAGCAGCGCCTCGCGCCGGCCGCCGCCCGGGAGGTCGAAATAATGCCAGAAGAGCAGCAGGAACAGAAGGGAGTAGAGGTGGGAACCGCCCTGCATGGCGTAAAAGCCGAAATACGGGTTGGCCCCGAGGAACAGCGCCGCCATGACGGCCGCGGTTTCCCCGAAACGCCGGCGCAGGACCAGGAAAGTGACCAACCCCAGCAGGGCCAGGACGGCCAGCCCCTGCGCGCGCAGCGCCGCGTCCGGGGGCGCGCCCGCCGCCATGGCCAGCTTCAGCGTGAATACCGGCAGCGGCTCGGCCAGGCCGGAGTCGTAGAAAAAAGAGGAGTTGGCGGCGAAGAGCGAGCGGGAGGCGGCCTCACGCAGCGGCTCCTGGCGGTAAACCTTCCAGGAAGCCGTTATATTGGCGGCCAGGGCGGCCGCGGCCAGCACTACCGTCGCCCAATAAAGCAGCCGCTGCCTGACGTGGGGCGGAAGTTTCTGTTGCAGTCCGGTCATTCTAAATGTAGTATATAAAACAAACGGCACCGGGAATAGGCGATTTTATGCGCGAAATTACGCTCGAATTCAAGAAAATTGTAGGCGAAGGAAAAGCTCTCGGCAGAAGCGAGGGCAAGGTGGTATTCTGCTACGGCGTCCTGCCGGAGGAAACCGCCAGGGTCCGCGTGACTTTCGAGAAGAAGAACTTCGCGGAGGCGGAGCTGCTGGAGATCGTAAAGCCCTCCCCCCGCCGCGTGGCCCCGAAGGAGGACCACTACCTCAGCTGCTCGCCGTGGCAGGTGATGGACTACGAGTTCCAGTGCGAGACCAAGAAAGGCCTCATAGAGGACCTGCTGTACCAGACCACCAAGGAGACCATCAGGCTCGACAAGTTCTACGGCGCGAAAGAGATCTTCGGCTACCGCACCAAGATAGAGTACAGTTTCACCGGCGAGCCGGGCGCCCTCTCCTTCGCCTTCCACAAGCGCGGCAATTACCGTGAAAAATACCTGCTGCCCGAAGGCTGCGCCCTCATCAGCCCGGCCGCCAACGCCGCCGCCCTGAAGATCCTCGGCGTCATCAACTCCCTGAAGCTTTCCACCGCCGACCTCAAGACGCTCATCATCCGCGACGCCAAGAAACCCGGCTCGCGTGTGGCGGCGCTGTTCGTGAAGCGCCGGGACATCGAACTGCCCGACATGCTGCTGCCCGGGCTGGACGGCTTCCTCGCCATCTACTCCAACCCCGTCAGCTCGGTCAGCCAGGTGGACGAAATACTCAAGACCTGGGGACGGGAATTCGTGACCGAGGAGATCCTCGGCGACAAATTCTATTACGGCTTCGACTGCTTCTTCCAGAACAACATGGAGCTGCTCGCCGAGGCGCTCAAGGAGATCCGCGGCGCCGCATTCAAGTGCGGCAAACTGGTGGACCTCTATTCCGGCGTGGGCGTGATAGGCCTGCACCTGCGCGACCTCGCGGACAAGGTACTGGCCGTGGAGGCCTCGGACAGTTCGGCCAAGTACGCGGCGCTCAACGCCAAGGACCTCGGCGCCAAGAACTTCTCCATGGTCTGCTCGCTCTCCGAGAAGATGAAGGACGACCTGTTCGACGGGACCGACATCCTGGTGCTGGACCCGCCGCGCGCGGGCCTGCATAACAAGGTCATCAAGCGCATCATGGAGATCCTGCCCAAGCGCATCATCTACCTGTCCTGCAACCCCATCACGCAGGGCCGCGACGCCGCCTTCTTCATGGAGAAGTACAAGATAATCCGGTCGGCCGCCTTCGACTTCTACCCCAACACCCCCCACTCCGAAACCCTGCTCGTCTTCGAAAGGGATTAGGGGTAGGCAGGCCTGCAAGTTCGCGGGTCCTGTCGAGGGTATGCCTTCCTCGGGCACGCGGTCGCGCACACCGTGCGCGCCGCTTATCCCTCAGCCTTCGCGCTTACGCAAGCTCAGGCTTCCGGGAAATCCCTCGGAAGGCACACCCTCGCCACCCGCTCCTATGATTCGGCCTGCATGAAAGGACATCCCCCTGCGCCGTAACGGCTCGCAGGGGGAACATGCCGATCGATCTTATTTGCTTTGGTTGGGGAGGTTTTCGGTGAGCTGGCGGGCGAAGAGGCCGCTCTCGTAGGCGAGCGGCGCGTTCTTGATGCGCTCGGCCAGGCCCTTGGCGAGCTGGCTGAACAGGCCCGATGCGAAGTTCTTGGGGGTCTTCACCTTTACCACGCTTTCCTCGAAGGCCAGTTCCGAGCCGGAACCGGCTTCCCAGACCACCGCGGAACCCTTCACCATGCGCCGGTTGTAAACCCCGGCCATGATCTCCCCGAAATCGCTGATATCGCAATAGATCAGGCGCTTCGCGCCCAGCCAGCCGGCGATGTCGGCGGGCTTGGCCGCGGCCAGCTGGCCGCCGTCCGAGAAGCCGCGGCGGCGCAGCAGTTCGTCAGTTTCATCCAGCGTCAAAAGGTCGTAGCCGGCGGCCTTGAGGTGCTCGTAGACCAGGCGGCGCACCAGCGGCGGCCCGTCCACGAAAGTCGTCTGGTCGGTGAAAGGCAGCAGCGCGGTACGCCCGCCGAACCAGTCCCGGCCGCAGCTGCCGGCCGCGGCGGTGGAGGAGAAGATCTCCAGGTCCCGGAAGATCTCGGCCCAGCGCACGCCCCCGGCGGCCTTGTCGCCGGCGGCGGCCGCCTGCGCGCGGGCGTAAAGCGCCCCGGCTCCGGCGTAGTCCTTGCGCAGTTCGGCGGCTACCGCCAGGCCCAGCTGGTCGCGCCAGCCGCCGGCCGCGCCGGCCCGGCGCCCCCAGATCTCTTCGGCCCCATCCCACTTATTCTCTCTGGCCAGCTTAAGGGCCTCTTCGGATTCCTTGTCTTTCTTCACGGCGAAGAGCGGCCTGAACCGCTCCACGGGCCGCCCGGCGTAGCGGCCCTTGAGCCGCTCGGCCAGCCCCGCGTAGAGTTTCCCCTCGTTCTCGGCGTACCACTCGGCGGCGTCCTTGGAATTGTCGAAGCGGTCCTCGGCGAAAGAGAAGGTGTCCGTCCAGGAGTCAAGCTCCTGCATCTCCGGCAGGGAATAAAAGGAGACTTTGGCGTAGAGCGAGGCCGAGTAGGCCCAGACTTTGCTCTTCACCGTCTGAGACTGCTTCTTCTTGTTGTAGTAGACCTTGGAGCGCTCTTCTTTTTTGGAAGAGAGGGAAGGCGCGGCCGCCTCTATTACCAGCAGGCCCGACGGAGCCAGCCGGCCGAGAAAGGGATCGTCACCGCCGGTTTTGTCCACGCGCCAGGCGCACACTTTGGCGCCGGGACCGTTCAGCGCCCTGGCGGCCCTGCGGGCCAGTTCTGAAGGCCTGAACTCCGGGCCCTGGCGGTTCGTCAGCGCCCCGGCCAGGGCGCCCAGCCCGGTATCTTCGCCGGACTTTGGCACGGAAACTTTAAGGTAGACGGCGGAAAGGGCGGGACGCGCCGAGGCGGCGCCGGGCATATCCGGCAGATTGTAAGGAACCCTTACGGAATAATAATTGCCGCAGCCCGAGAGCAGCAGGGCCAGCGGCAGCAGCAGCTTTCTCATTGCTCTATCACGGCGAGAGCCCTGCTGCCCTTGAACTTGCCGGCGCCGGTCAGCCCTTCCACGTGGGCGTTATAGCGCGTCTGCACCGGCTTGCCGGCGCCCAGCCCAGACGGGGCCAGGGCGTTGTCGACGAAACCCTTGCCGACCGGGAAAGCCGTGACCAAGTAGGCGCGGCCCAGGACGGAATCATAAACGGAATAGACCAGCAGGTGGGTATTGCCGCCGCTGACCGCCCTGAACGGAGCGAAGTCGGTGCGCAGCACCACCTTGCGGCCGCCGGGAAGCAGAACTTCCTCGGTAAGCCGCCCGCGCTTCAGCGGGCGGGCGGCGAAGGCCCTTACAGGGCCCGAGCAGTAGGGCACCATGCGGGCGAGCAGCGCGGAGGCCGCCGGATCGTCCTTGAGCGCTATGCCGCCGGCGAGGCAGGTGATATTGGCCAGCAGCGTGCCCTCGGCGGGCGCGGGCCCGGCGCTGCCGCGCGGCAGGCCCAGGCCGTCCTCTATGTCGGGGCGTACCCAGCGGGCGCGCTTGAAACCGAACTTGGTCTGCAGCAGGCTGAAAAGATAGCCGTAGGTGTGTTCGAGCCCGGCGTGAATTATGCGGCCGCGCGGCTTGGCGGCGCCCAGGCGGGCAGAAATAAAGGTTAATATGCCGGGATGCACTATCTCGCCCTTGGCCAGCTCGTCGAAGTTTATGCTTTCGCCCCAGAGCTGCAGCGCCGGGGAAGAGCGGTCGGCGTCCAGCTGGCGCAGCAGGCCGGGCAGCTGCGCGGCGAAGACCGGCTCGAGCGGCTCGTTCCGGGCCGCTTTCTCGTTGAGCAGGCGGGCGGCGCCGGCCCAGGGGCAGTCCTCGGCAGTTTCCTGCCCGCGGGGGCAGTCCAGCGCGGCGGCGGGCGCGCAGAGCAGCAGGGCCAGGGCGGCTAATTTTAATTTCCGGTTCATGCCAACCTCCGGAAATCGGAAACGCTGACGGTGTAGTAGCGGGTGCCGCAGGGATACCCTGGATAAGGCCCGCAGTCGTCCTTCACGGGACCGGTGCTGCTGTTCACGGAATTGGCCAGGTCCTGGAGCGTCTGGGGCCCGGCTTCGGGTTCGGCGGCTTTCTGCGCCTTGAAGCAGGCGGCCAGAGAGGCCAGGCCCAGGGCGAGCAGCCCCAGCACGCCCAGCTTGGCGATGCGGTTGACGTCGCCCTTGTCCAGGCCGGTCCTGGCCCCGAGTTCGTAAAGTTTTTTCATAGTAAAACCCCTTGGTCGGCGCCTCGCCGCTGAGGAATAGTGTAATTAATTTTGAGCGCGAAAAAAAGCCGGCGCCCCCTTGAGGGAGGCGCCGGCGGTTCGGCTCTGGAAAGACTTAGTTGCCTTTCTTTTCCGGGGCGGCGGTCGGGGCGGCAGCCGGCGCGGCGGTCGGGGCGGCCTCGACGGCGGTACCGGCGACCTGCTCGGCGGCCGGGGCGGCTTCCTGTTTCTTGCAGGCGGCGGCCAGCAACAGCGCGGCGAAGGGCAGAGTGAACAGTGCTATTTTCTTCATTTGTAGTTTCTCCTATGATGTCCGGCCGTCTTAGGCGAAAGCCGGTAAATTTTTCCAGTATAAAACAAAGAGCGGACCCCCTGGTCCGCCCCTTCCTTAACTAAAGCCTATAATATTTGCGCCCGCCCCGGCAAATCACCGCGGCGCCTTGAATTTCCGCCGGAACGCCCAGCCGGCCGCGGCGCCCGGCGTAAAAACCGCGGGCGCGCCCGGTTGCGGCCCCTGGCCCGGCGGCTGCGCCTGCCCGGCCAGGGCGGCGGCCAACAGTTCCCGGCCGGCCTCCAGGCCTTTCTCGAAAGCCTGCCGGTCGCTCAGCCCGGACTCCAGGCCGGCCAGATAGGCGGCGGCCTGGCGCCCCTGCAGCTCCCAGCCGCAGAGCCTGGCGCAGGCGGCGGCCTCCCTGGACGGGCGGTGTTCGTTCTCTTCGGCGAGCGAAAAATAAGCGAGCGCTGCCGGGGCGCTCACCAGCGCCTGCTCCAGCTCAGAGGCGGAATTACCCCCGCCGGCCACCAGCCTGCGCACGGCCAGCTCCAGCCCGGCGGAAGTTTCTTCTTCCCCGAAAATGGCCACGCCGTCGTCCAGGAGTTTGCGCCGCAGGGCCGCGTTCAGCGCCGCCTTTTCCCCCTGCTTTTTCACGACCAGGAACCGCAGGGCGGGGCGGGCCGGCTGGAACAGGAACTCCTCACGCCGCTCCACCTCGAACCCGGCCTCGGACAGCAGTTCCTCCAGAAGCGGCGCGGGGAAACAATAAACATGCCCCATACCAGGGGTCTCGGAGCCGTAAACCCAGCCGAGGGCGGCTTCTTTTACGGCGTGGCCGCCGGCCAGGAAGAACTCGAAGGTCTTTTCTATGTGCGGGGTTTCCAGCAGCAGTTTGCCGCCGGGCTCCAGCACCCGCCAGCATTCCGAGAGAAAGTACTTGGCCTTGAAAAAACCCAGGTGTTCCGCCAGCTGGACGGCGCGGATCTCGGAAACGGAAGCGGCGGGGAGATCCAGATCGTGCGCCGGCATGGTCCGGTCCGCCGCGGAAGCGGGACTGGCGTCCAGGTTGAGCCAGCCTTCCAGGCGGTTATACCCGCAGCCGAGGTTAAGCTTCATTCGTTTCAGCCGGAGGCGTATAGACGTTGCGGGCGGCGTCCCGGCGCGGCTTCTGCCCGGGTATGAAATAGGCGCAGCCGCGCAGCCAGAGCGGGCCGGGAACCCGCGGGCTCACCAATTTGCGGGCCCGCCCGAGGCAGGAGCGGGCGCAGCCGGCCGCCCAGCGGTTCTCCCAGGGGCAGAACCGGGTGACGGTGGCGTAGCGGAAAGGGTAATGCCAGGAGAAAGGCAGGCCGTAAGGCGCCAGCCGCTTTATGATCGAGGCGTCGTCCACCTCGAACCCGGCGACGCGGTAGCGGGCCAGGAAGTTCCTGGCATAAGCCTCCGGCATGATCTTTACCCGGTGCGCGAGGATGCGGCCGCAGCTTACGGGCGGCGCCTTCCTGCCGGCGCGCAGCGTTTCCAGCAGCCCCAGGTCGTTGGCCACTACCTCGGCCGGCCCGCCGGAATTAATTATTTTTATCAATTCCTTCACTTTCTCCAGGGCGGCCTGGGTGAGCAGCGTGGTGGCCAGTATTATCCGGCCCCGGGACTTCCGCCGGAGCGCGCGGGCTTCGGCCGGCGACGGCAGCAGCCCCGAACAGAATTCGGAGCCTATGACCACCGCCCGGCAGTCGGCGGGGAGCTTGCGCAGCGCCCCGGGCGAGCAGTTTTCCAGGGCTAACGCTTTTTCCATGCGCTCCTCGCGTGCCGCGACACGGTAAAATAAAGTTTTTCCCCCAGCCGGGCGAATTCCTCTTCGCTCTGCCCTTTCGCGAGCAGCTTGTCCACGATCCGGGCGAATTTGAAGACTTCCAGCTCCTCGGAGAAATCGTTCATGCGGATGATCTTCAGGTACCGGGCCCCGCTGTGGTAGAAGCCGTACACGGCCCGCATCTTCTCCCGGGCGTTGGCCTCGGGCATGCGCCAGCGCCCGCCGGGGCCCTTGTAGGAGAAGCGGCAGGTCTGGTCGCGGTGCGTCAGGTTCCAGAGGCGGCAGGCGGGGTCTATGTTGGCGCAGCAGAAATCGGCGTGAAAGAAGACCTCGGTCTCCAGGCCGTAGCGGTTCTTTATCAGCGGCGCCGCCTCACCGGGGAGCAATTGGAAAGGCAGCACCACGCGCGAAGCTCCCAATTGTTTATAGCGCCGCATGGCCGGCAGATTAAAACACAGCGCCAGACTGCTGACCGTAAGCCGGGCCTTCAGGCCGAGGGCGGCGAGGCTTTCCAGCATGGGTATTTCGCGCACTATGCAGGCGCCAAGGCCCGCTTCGTCCAGCTCCCGCGCCACGGCCAGCGTTTTACGGGACTTGGCCCCGAAGGAAGGCTGGTTCACCAGCAGCGAGAAACGGCGCCCCAGCTTCCTGGTCAGTTTAACGGCGGCCTTTATCTCGTCCATGGTCTGGAAAGACTGGGCGGGCAACCGGTGATTGGGAACCGCGGCGAGTCCGCCGTAAAGTTCGTCGGCCCCGAGGCGCAGCATAGTGGCGGCCTCGTCGTAGGTCTTCACCCCCACCACGGTCTTCACTTGCGCCTCCCCGCGGGAAGCGGCTCCTGCACCAGCCTGTCTATGGCCGGGTGGCGCGGCGGGGCGCCGGTCTTCAGGCCGTAGGCCTGGCCCTTGAGCAGCAGCGGCGCAGGCAGGCGGGGATGCTCCAATTCCTTTACGCGCCCCTCGCAGGCGTAGCCGCAGCCGGCGGGCCAGTGCCGCTCCCACGGACAGAACCGCGTAACGGACACGTAGCGGAAAGGCGTATGGAAAGAGACTTTCAGGCCGAGGCCTTCGAAGCGCGGCAGCAGCGCCGGGTCGTCCAGTTCCACGCGCTTCACGTTGTGTTTCTTCAGGAAGCCGGCGGCGAAAGAGCGCGGCATCACCTTCACCCTGTGCGCGAACACCCGTCCCAGGGAGACCAGCACGCGCCGGGCGTAACGGGTCTTGAGCGTGTGGAGCAGGCCCAGGTCGTTCACCACCACCTCCAGGCGGCGGCGCGGCGAGGACTGCGCCTTAATTATCTCCTCCACGCTGTCGAAAGCGGCGTCCGTCAACAGCGGGGTCACCAGCGCCACCCGGCCGGGGAACTTCGCCAGCGCCAGGGCGAAATCTTCCGGGGACGGCACCAGGTTCTGGCAGAACTCGTCGCCCAGATAAAGTAGCCCGGCCTTCTTAAAGGCCCCGGGGGCGGCCGCCCGCAGGGCGGGAGCGCTCAGTTGAAGGGCGCGTTCGATTTTCATCGGCCGGTCCTTGCGCCGTGGCGCGAGACGGAGAAATACAGTTTCTCGCCGAGCTTCCTAAAATCCTCCCGGGAAACTCCTTTCTCCAGCAGGGCCAGCATCACCCGGGCCTCTTTGAGCACTTCCCGCTGGTCGCCGAAATCGGTGACGCGGATGATCTTCAGGTACTTTATCCCGGCGTGGAAAGCGTCGTAGACCATGTCCAGCTTCTGCGGCACGTTGGCCTCGGGCATGCGGTAGGGCTCGCCGCCGCAGGTGTACGGGAAGCGGCAAACCTGGAAGGACTTCAGCCAGCCGTCGAGCCGGCAGGCCGGGTCCATGTTGGGGCAGCAGAAATCGGCGTGGAAGAAGATCTCGGTCTCCATCCCCAGGCGGTTGTCTATGATCCGGCCCGCCTCGTAGGGCATCAGGTGGAAGGGCAATATCACCCGCTTCACGCCGAGGTCCTTGTAGTAATCCAGCGCGCGGGAATTAAAGACCAGCGACAGGCTGCTTATGATGAAGTCGGCTTTGACGCCGCTCTTGCGCAGGTAATGCAGCAGCGGCAGTTCGCGGATGATGACCGGCACCCGGCAGGCCTTCAGGATGGCCTTCACCCGCGCGGCCACTTCGGGGTAGTTCTCTTCGAAGCAGGCTTCGTTGATGGCGAGCAGCGCCCGCTTCCCCTTGCCCTTGGCCATGCGCGCTATGCGCACGAACTCCCCGTCGTCCTTCAGGCACTGGTCCTCGTCGCGGTGGTTGGGCAGGCCTGGCACGCCGCAATAGACCTCGGCCGCCCCGTTGGAGAGCAGCCAGTCGGCCTCATCGTACGCTTTAGAGCCCGCCACTATCAGCATGTGGATATTCTATGAAAAATCAGCTGCGTTTTCCGGAAAAGAACCGGCCCAGCCTGGCCAACTTCCCGGCGGCGCGGCCTCGGGCCGAAAGGGCGGCCCTCGCGAACGGCCCCGGCAGCTCTTCCGGGAAGAGTTCCCGTTCTATCCGTGCGAAGCAATAAGGATCGTTATGCAGGCGCCCGGTCTTCATCAGCGACATCTCGCTGCAGCCGCCGCCGCAGGTACGCGCGTGTTCGCAGCCCGCGCATTCCGGGCCGGCCTGGTCCTCGGTGAAAGAGCGGGTATAGGCGAAACCTCCGGCGGCGTTCCAGATCTCCGTGAAGCTTTTTTCACGAACGTTCCCCTCCACGAACCCGGGGGCGTTCATGGCCAGGCAGCCCATCACCCCGCCGTCGCTGCGTATCCCGGCCACCGAGAGGCCCGCCTGGCAGCCTTCCCACTTTTCGTAAAGCGAAACATTGTCAAGCAGCAGGGAATGGTAGCCCAGGTCATGCGCTCCTATCACCGGCAGCACCTCGGGCGCGTAAGTTCGCCGGCAGGCCTCCACGAACATCCCCACCGAGTAGAATTCCTCCCGGTCCAGCAGCAGGTCCCGGGAGAAACGGCCGCCCTCGGCGCCGGCGGTCTGCACCTGCCAGGCTATGCCGCGCCCTTTCAGCAGGTCGCGCAGGGCCGGCAGTTCTTTAAGGTTCAGCTTGTGAACGGTGGTAATGACGCTGACCGGCAGGCCAGCCTTCAGGCAGCGTTCTATGAACGCAAAAGACTTGGCGAAAGCCCCGGGCACGCCGCGTATCCTGTCGTGCAGGGCCGGGTCGGCGGCGTCCAGGCTCACGGCCACGGCCCGCGGCGCCAGCGCCGCCAGACGCGCAAAAACTTCTTCTCCCGGCACGGTGCCGTTGGTGATCACCGAGAGTTCCATGCCCAGCTCCCGCACCCTGGCGGCTATTTCGAAAAAATCCTTCCGGAGCAGCGGCTCGCCGCCCATCAGCGCCACGCCCCGCGCGCCGGAACGTTTCAGGTCCTCGCAAAGGGCGAGAGCCTCGGCCGGGGAAAGCTCGGCGTCACGCCGGCCGCCGGCGGTGGAGCCGCAGTGCAGGCATTTCAGATTGCAGGCCAGGGTAAGTTCCCAGACCACGCAGGCGGGCCCGGGCCTGGCCGCTTTTATTTCTTTTTCAGGTGCCACAGGAATTCCAGGTTGCCTTTCGCGCCTTTTATAGGCGAGTCCGCCAGCCCCAGCTCTTTCACGCCGGGCAGGCTTTCCTTAAGGAAGCGCCGCATCCCGTCCATCACGCCGAGGCGGGTAGGCTCGTCCTTCACGATCCCGCGCCGCAGGTCGGCGGCCTGCAGCTCGAACTGCGGCTTTACCAGCGCCAGCACCTCGCCGCCGGAGGCCATGGAGGAAAATACGGGGCCCAGAATCATTTTAAGGGAAATGAAAGACACGTCGATGGCGCAGAGTTCCGGCCGCTCGGGGAACAATTCCGGCTTGAGGAACCTGGCGTTGGTCTGCGGCATGAAGGCCACCCGTGGATCGTTCTTGATGCGTTCGTGGATCTGGCCTTCGCCCACGTCCACAGCGTAGACCTTAAGCGCCCCGGCCTGCAGGAAGCAGTCCGTGAAGCCGCCGGTGGCCACGCCCACGTCCAGGCAGACCTTGCCGGCTGGCGAGACCTTGAAAGCGTCCAGCGCGCCCTTCAGCTTCAGGCCGCCGCGGGACACGTAGGGGCAGTCGTTCTTTACCAGCTCCAGGGCGTCGTCCTCGCGCACGGCCTGCCCGGCCTTATCGGCCGCGCGGCCGTTGACGGTGACCAGCCCGGCCATGATGGCGCGCAGGGCCTTTTCACGGCTTTCGAAAAGGCCCCGCTCCACGCAGGCTACGTCCAGGCGTTTTTTTTTCATCCGGCGTTTATTTCTCCCGGTCTTCGTCCTCGAATTCCTCGAGTTTCAGTTTGCCCTCGGCGTCCTTGCGCAGCACTTCTATCTTGCGCTTCACCTCTTCGAGCTTTACGGACAGCTCTTTGGAGATGCCCACGCCTTCCTCGAACAGGGAAAGGGATTCCTCTATGGGGGTGCCCTCGTCCTCGAGCTTGGCCACTATCTCTTCGAGCTTGGCCAGCTTTTCCTCGAAACCGCCGGTAGTTTTTTTCACCATAAAGTCTCCTGTTGGCCGCCCTTCTCCGCGGCTTTTTTAGCCGGCCGCGGCTTGTCCGCCGTGCCGCCGCCGTCCACCACTTCCGCCTCGGCCCTGCCTTCCGCGAACTGCAGGTTCAGCCGGTCGCCCGGAGCCAGGACCGCCGCCGTCTTCACGGCCTTGCCCCGCGCGTCCTTGACTATGGCGTAGCCTTTCTTCAGCGGGAAGAGCGGGCTCAGCGCTTTCAGTTTTTCGCTCTGCAAATTCAGTTTTTCCGCCGCGCGGCGCAGCCGGTCGGCGGAAGCGGCCACCATACCCTCCACGGCGTCGTCCAGGCGCCGCAGCGGCCGCTCCAGCAGAACCAGCGGGTTCTGCATGGGCCGGCTGGAGACCAGGCGGTGGAACTTGCCCTGCAGGTTCTCGTAATAGATGCGCAGGCTCTGCAGCAGCCGCTTCTCCAGCCCGGCTATCTGCGCCGCCAGCTCCACCTTGCTCTTTACCACCAGTTCGGCCGCCGCGCTCGGCGTCGGGGCGCGCAGGTCCGCGACGAAGTCGGCTATCGTGAAATCGGTCTCGTGGCCAACGCAGGAGATCACCGGTATTTTGGAGCCGGCTATGGCGCGGGCCACTATCTCCTCGTTGAAGGCCCACAGGTCCTCCATGGACCCGCCGCCGCGCCCGACCAGCATCACGTCTATGTCCGGGAAGCCCTCGTTGAGGTCCTTTATGGCCTGGGCGATCTCCTCTTTGGAACCTGCCCCCTGCACCTTCACCGGCGCCACGATGATGTGCATGTTGGTGTAGCGCCGCTTGAGAATGGAGAGGATGTCCCTTATGGCCGCGCCCGTCGGAGAAGTTACCACCGCTATCTTCTGCGGCAGGGCCGGGATGGGGCGTTTGCGCGCAGGGTCGAACAGGCCCTCGGCCTGGAGCTTTTTCTTGAGCTGCTCGAAGGCCAACTGCAGCGGACCAATGCCGGCCGGCTGCACCTCCTTGGCCATCAGCTGGTACTTGCTCTGTTTGTCGTAAGTGGTGATATTGCCGCGCACCCGCACCAGCAGGCCGTTCTGCAGGTCGAACTTCAGCCCCTGCGCGAAGCCGCGGAACAGCACGCCGGAGATATTGGAATTGGCGTCCTTCAGGTCGAAATAGGTATGGCCGAGCGACGAGACCTTGAGGCCGGAGATCTCCCCCTCCACCCACAGCTCGCGGAAATTGGTCTCGAGCAGGTACTTGATGCCCCCGCTGAGCTCGCTGACCGTGTAGATCCTTGGTTCCGTCATTTCTCCCCGCGCAGCCGCTTGAGGCGCTTGCCTATCTCGGCCTCGAAACCCTGGTCGGTAGGCTCGTAGAACTTTTCAGGGGCCGGCATGTATTCCTGCCTGACGTAGTGGTTCTCGAAATCGTGCGGGTACTTGTAGCCGCGGCCGTGCCCCAGCGCCGCGCCGTCCTTGGAGCCGTCGCGCAGGTGCAGCGGCACCGGCCGCTCCGTGCCGCTCTTCACCTCGGCCTGGGCGGCGTTCACGGCCAGATAGGAAGCGTTGGACTTGGGCGAGCAGGCCACGTAGATGGCCGCCTGCGCCAGGACTATGCGCGCCTCGGGCATGCCCAAGACCTCCGCGGCGCTGAAAGCGGCCTGCGCCGTGACCAGCGCCATGGGGTTGGCGTTGCCCACGTCCTCCGAGGCGCAGATGAGGATGCGCCGCGCGACGAACCTGGGGTCCTCGCCGGCCTCCAGCATCTTCGCGAGCCAGTAGACCGCGGCGTCCGGGTCGGAACCGCGCATGCTCTTGATGAAAGCGGAGATATGGTCGTAATGCTCGTCGGAGCTGCGGTCGTAGCGGAGGCTCCTGCGCTGTATGCTCTCGCGGGCCACGGCCTCGTCTATGCGGCGCACGCCGTCCGCCCCGGGCTTGGTGGTGACGGCGGCCAGCTCCAGCGCGTTGAGCAGGCGGCGGGCGTCGCCGGAGGAATTATCTATCAGATATTTTTTCGCCCCGGGAGTGACCTCGGGCTTAAGGTTGAGTAGCCCTTCCGGGTGCGTGACGGCCCGGTCGAAGATGTCCGAAAGGTGCGCGGCCTGCAACGGCTTGAACTCCACCACGATGAAGCGCGACAGCAGGGCCTGGTTGATGTAGAAGAACGGGTTCTCCGTGGTCATGCCTATCAGGATGATCTCGCCCTTCTCCACGGAGGGCAGCAGCACGTCCTGCTGGGTGCGGTTGAAATGGTGGATCTCGTCCAGCACCAGCAGCACGCGCTGGCTCCGCGCCAGGCCCGCCCCCAGGCCTTTGGAGTACTCTATGATCTTGCGCAGGTCGGGCACGCCGGCCATCACGGCGTTGAGCTCGAAGGTCTTGGCGTTGGCGCGGCCGGCTATGTAGCGGGCGAGGGCCGTTTTGCCGCAGCCGGGCGGACCGAAGAACACGGCGGATTTAAGGGTGTCGGCCTCTATGGCGCGGCGCAGCAGCTTGCCCTCGCCCAGGATCTCCTCCTGCCCGGAGAACTCGGTTATCTCCCTGGGCGCGAGCCGGGCGGCCAGCGGCTTATAGGCGGGGCCGCCCTCCTGTTCCGGAGCCGTCGGCTTTTCGTCGAAAAGGGAGTCAGGCATCTTACTTGCCGTCCTCCAGCGTTTTTTCCAGCATGGAGACCATTTCCTCCACTTTTCTGGAGTCCGCCTCGCGGTTGGTCTCGGACTTCTGCCTGAGATTGTTGAGTTCCACGGCGAAGGCGTAGGCGGCCAGGATGGCCAGCTTGGAGGTATCCACCACGTTGAGCTTTTCCTCTATCTGGCTTATCTTCTCCTCGACCTGCGCGACGATGCCGCCCAGCTCCAGCTCGGTCAGGCCGTCCACGGCGGGGAACTTTATGGTCCGGCCGCGCACCTTGGCCTCAAAATCGTTATTGCTCATCTTCTTCCTCGAACAGACCGGGTTGCAGGTCGTTCGCCTTCTCTATTTTGGCGCAGATCCGCTCCAGGCGGCGGCGGACTTTGGCCTTAAAATCCGCCAGTTCGCGCGCTGCGGCGGTATTGGAAGCGGCCTTGTTGCGGGCGGCGGTCAGCAGCTCCACCTGTTTGCGGAGAACCACGTTCTCCTCCTTCAGGCGGGCTATCAGTTCCGAGGCGCCGGCCACCAGTTCTTCAAGGCGTTTTATGCGGCTGTGCATCTATGGTAATTATACCGAATCTATAAAATTTATAGGAAATAAAATACGGGGCCGGCGGCCGCAAATTTGATATTATTTTAACGAAATGGACGCGACCAGAAAGAAGATCCTTGTGGTGGACGACGACCGCACGGTCCACGCCCTGCTGAAGCTGATGTTCGAGAAGGCCGGCTACCAGGTTTTCGCCGCCCTGGACGCGATACAGGGGCTCATGCTGGCCAAGCAGATCAAACCGGACCTCATAGTACTCGACATCATGATGCCGGCCGGCGGCGGCTTCGCCGTTTACGAGCGCCTGCAGATGATGTCCGGCTCTTTCCAGGTCCCCTTCCTCATCTACTCATCCATGGCCCCCGACGAAGTCGCCAAGAAGATCCACGAAGGCCCCTCCGTGATAGTCCTCAACAAGGTAGCGAGACCCGAGGAGGTCCTGGAGGCCGTCAAGCGCCTTACCGGCGGCTGACCCCGCTCCCGGCCCCTCAAAAAAGATACGCGCCGCTTAAAGCGGCGCGTATTTTTTCAGGCTGGAGCGGAGCATTCAGCCCAGGCGCCCGGACCGCCGCAGGGCGGCCGTTATCCGCGCCATCACCAGCGGGCCCTTGAAGGGTTTTATCACGTAATCGTCGGCGCCCAGCTGAAAAGCCAGCTCCTGGCTCTTGTCGGAACTTTCCGTGGTCAGCATTATCACGGGCAGGTCCAGCAGGCCCAGGGTGTTGCGCAGGCCCTTCACCAGCTCAAGGCCGTTCATCTTGGGCATATTGATATCCGACACCAGCAGGTCAGGGGCGGGGCCCTCCGCTATTTTGGTAAGGGCGGCTTCCCCGTCCTCGGCCTCCAGGGCCTCGTACCCGGCGTTCTCCACGAATTTTTTCAGCAGCATCCGCATGATCTTGTCGTCGTCCACTATCATCACGCGGGGCTTCCCTTCCGGCCGCGCGGCCGCGGCCGGCGGGGCGCCGGGAACCTCATGGACCGTCTCCGGCGGCGCTTTTTGCGGCGCGGCGGCCTGCTTCCCCAGGGCGAGGTACGGCTCTATCTCCCTGAGGTCGCACTGCCCCGTCGCCAGGTGCCAGAGCGCGTCATGCGACATGGTACGCAGCGAACCGGAAGCCGAACCGGACCTGACGATCTCTTCCGCCAGGGCGCCGGCGTTTATCAGTTCCTTGATCTTCGGGTCTATCAGCAGCAGCTCCACTATGGAGGTGCGCCCGGCGTAACCGGTGCCCTCGCAGGCCTTGCACCCCGCGGGGCGGTAATAAACCTTGCCGAGGCCGCGGTCTCCGAGGGCCCGGAGGACCTCCGGTGAGGCCTCCGCTTCCGGCACGGGCGCTTTGCAAAGTGGGCACAGCCTGCGCACCAGGCGCTGGGCGGTTATGGCCAGCAGGCCGGGCGAGATCTTGAAACGGTCCACGCCCATGTCCACCAGCCGCGCCAGGGTCGAGACCGTATCGTTGGTGTGCAGGGTGGACAGCACCAGGTGGCCGGTCATGGCCGCCTGGAAGGCGATGTCCGCGGTCTCATGATCGCGGATCTCGCCGACCATGATGATGTCCGGGTCCTGGCGCAGCACCGAGCGCAGCACGGCCGCGAAGCCGAGACCCTGTTTCTCGTTCACCTGCACCTGGTTGATGCCGGGAAGTTTGTACTCTATCGGGTCTTCCACGGTGACCACGTTGGTGGTCTCCTGCTTCACCTTGTTGAGCACGGAATAAAGCGTGGTGGTCTTGCCGGAGCCGGTGGGTCCGGTCACCAGGATGATCCCCTGCGGGGCGGCGGCGCACTTGTCTATGGCGGCGGCCACTTCGGGGGCGAAACCCAGTTTTTCGAACGGCACCTCGGCCGCACGCTGGTCCAGGATGCGCATCACCACTTTCTCGCCGTAAGAGGTGGGCAGCGTGGAAACGCGCAAACCCACTTCCGCAGTGCCGATGCGGATCTTGGTGCGTCCGTCCTGGGGCTTGAAATGGTTGGATACGTCCAGGTCCGACATGATCTTGATGCGCGAGACCACGGGCCCCGTAGCTATGTGGCGCGGCAGCTTCATGATGTTCTTCAGCTCGCCGTCTATGCGGATGCGCACGTGGCTGTTCTGTTCCTCGTGCTCTATGTGGATGTCGGAGGAACGCCGGCGGTAAGCCTGGGAGATTATGGAATTCACCAGCATGATCACCGGGGAGGTGATGGCGGAATCCTGGCTTTCGGAGTTCTTGGCGGCGCCCAGCACCATGATATCGTCGGGCGCCTCCACCTTGTTAAGCAGGTCGAAGATGACCGTGTCGGCGCTGAAGAGCTGCTCCAGGCAGGTCTCTATCTCCCGCGGCGCGCTGAACACCGGCAGCACGCGCCGGCCGGTCAGGGCCTCCACGTCCGCCTGCGCGGTCATGTCGGTGGGGTTCAGCATCGCCACCTTTATCTCGCTTTCCCCCAGGTTCAGCGGCAGCAGGTCGTACTTGCGGCAGATCTTTTCGGGCACCAGCGAAAGCGCGAACTTATCCACGTGTTCCGGGGCCAGCTGGAAATATTTTGTTTTGGAAAGGGTCTCGCCGGTCGTCACCAGCTGCCCGGCCGTGATCACCCCGGCCTCTACGAGGGCGTGGGCCACGAATTTGCGTTTTTCGGCGCGGAACTGCTCTATGAGCTGCGGCGTCACCCCGGGCGCCGCGGCCAGGCCGCGCAGCAGCCACTCGTCCCTGAAACGCCATAGTTCACCCATAGCGCAATATTATATTATTTGCGGGGGTCTTGAAAGGAAGCCGCGCCGTGGTCGCATTCATCCAACTTTATGGATCCATTTCTTAAGATAAAACTCGGACGAAGGACCGCAGTCACAGTCGCAGCCGCCGCGGCCGCCGCGCTGGCCGTAACCGCGCTCGCGGGGCTGCTCTACCAGAACCTGGCCCACTGGCGCCAGGTGGAGAGCCGCATACGGCACACCCGGGAATTCCTGCGCAGCTCCGAAGAATTATATACCAGCGTGCTCGCTGGCGAGTCCGCGGTGCGCGCTTACGCAATTTCCGCCAGCCCGGAAGCGCTCAAGAACTACGACCGGGCCGCCGCCCAGGACCGGGAGACCAGGGCGCTCAGGGAAGCGGACCTCGGCCGCCCTGAAAGGCAGCAGAAACTGAACGAACTTGCCGCACTCGTCACCCAAAGACGCGCCGAACTGGACGCCCTTGAACTTGAGGCAGAAACCGGCCGGGGCCAGCGCGACAGGCTGATAATTGCCATCTTCCTCACCCTCTTCGTAGCGATACTGGGCACCCTTGTGGCGGCGGCCTACGTGGCGCGCAGCCGCAGGCTGGACAGGGAGGAGCTGGCCGAAGCCAACGCGCGCCCTAACAGCGTCCTGGACGCCGCCAACCACGTAGCGCCAACACCTACGGACCTGAACGGGACCATACCGGTCTTCAATGCCGGGGCCGAAAAAACGCCCGGCTACACGGCGGAGGAAATGGTGGGGCGCAAGCCCCCGGAGATTATACATTCCAGGGAGGAACTGGAGGCCCGCAGCAAGGAACTGGCGCGCCTCAAGTCGGAGTTCCTCGCCAACATGAGCCACGAGATCCGCACGCCCATGAACGCCATAATAGGCCTGACCGGGCTGCTGCTGGACACCCAACTGACGGCCCAGCAGCGCGATTACGTGAAGACGGTGAACGGGGCCGGCGAGGCCCTGCTGGATATCATTAACGACATCCTGGACTTTTCCAAGATAGAATCCGGAAAACTCTCGATAGAGAACCATGATTTCAGCCTGCGCGAGACCGTGGAGACCACGGCAGACCTGCTGGCGCACAGGGCGCAGGCCAAGAACATAGAGCTGACCTATTTCATAGAGGCCGGCCTGCCGCCGGCCCTTACCGGCGACCAGGGGCGGGTGCGGCAGGTGCTGCTCAACCTTATAGGCAACGCCATTAAATTCACGGAGACAGGAGAGGTGGTGCTGCGAGTGACCAGCGTGAAGGCCGGGCACGGCAACGCCACGCTGAAGTTCGCGGTAAGGGACACCGGCATAGGCATCCCCATGAACACCCAGAGGGACCTCTTCCAGGTCTTTACGCAGGCGGACACTTCCACCACGCGCAAGTACGGCGGCACCGGGCTGGGGCTTTCCATCTCCAAGAAACTGGTGGAGCTGATGGGCGGTGAGATAGGTCTGGAAAGCGAGCCGGGCAAAGGGTCCACTTTCTGGTTCACGCTGCCCTTCGGGGTCCTGGACTCGCTCCCGCCTAAAGAACCGCCGGCCGCGGCCGCCCAGGAGAACAAACCCGTGTCCAGGGAATCTAAAAAATATTTCAGGGTCCTGGTGGCGGAAGACAATATCGTCAACCAGAAGGTGTCGCTCAAGCAGCTTGAAAAACTCGGGTACGAAGCCGACGTGGCCGCCAACGGCCTCGAGGTGCTCGAGGCCCTGAAGCGCCGGCCGTACGACCTGGTGCTCATGGACTGCCAGATGCCGGAAATGGACGGGTTCCAGGCCACGGAAGCGATACGCAGATCGGAAGGGGACAGCCGCCATACCCCCATCATCGCCCTCACGGCCAACGCGCTGCAGGGCGACCAGGAGAAATGCCTGGCCGCCGGCATGGACGGCTATATCCCCAAGCCGGTACGCATAGAGAAGCTGGCCGAAGCGCTGGCCAGCTGGGACACCACGCTGGACGCGTCCGTCATCACGGACATCCGCGAACTGGCCGGTCCGGAAAACCCAGGCTTCCTGGCGGACCTGGCCAATACCTACCTGGGGGACCTGCCCGGCAGGCTGGAAAGTATCCGGGCCGCGGTAAAGGCCGGGAACGCGGAGGACCTCCGCCAGGCCGCCCACGCCCTGAAAGGCAGCAGCGGCAACGTGGGCGCTAAGCGGATGCAGAAGATCTGCCTCCTGCTGGAGGGCGTCGGCAAGTCCGGAGACCTGCAGGGCGCCGCTGAAATGCTGGCGGCAATGGACAAGGAAGCCGTCCTGGCGAAAGAAACCCTGGCCGCCCTGGCGGCTGAAAACCCGCCTAAATAGGAAGGCGGCCGCTCCCGGTTCAAAGCCCCCGGCGCGACCGGGGGCTTTCCTTTGGGCCTACCGGCATGGGGGCCCTTGGACCGGCAAATACAAGGCCCTTGGACCTTTGTGGCGCCTCCTTAAAGAAGGAATAATATATCTAATGTCTACTACCGGAGGTTCCATGAGCAAATTCAGCAAGTCCTTTTCCATCCTCGCCGCGGCCCTGTTCTTCCCGGCCTCGGCTTTCGCCGACAGGAGCATTTACGGCTCCGACGACCGGCTCGACTATTTCGAGGCCCCCGCCGCCATGCAGCGGCTGGCCGACTCCGTGGTCTCCCTCTGGCCCTCCAAGCAGGTCAAGGAACTGAACGGCAATTACATGCTGGCCACCATCAGCTTCGGCGACGCCCTCAACCTCTGCCCGGGCGAGAAGTTCCGCGAGCAGCCCATCGGCGCCTTCTGTTCCGGCACGCTGGTAGGCGAGGACATAGTCCTGACGGCCGGCCACTGCATCACCGACGAGGCCTCCTGCGCCGACACCAAGTTCGTTTTCGGCTACAACATCGGCCAGGCCGGCGGCTCCGCCCCGGTCACCGCCACCAAGCCCTCCGACGTTTACGGCTGCAAGCGCATCATCAAGCGCGACCTGGACAAGCAGGGTTCCGGTCTCTTCGGCACCGGCCTCGCCATCATCAGCGCCCTCCTTAATAAGGCCGGCCCTGACTTCGCGGTGATCCAGCTGGACCGCAAAGTGGAAGGCCGCAAGCCCCTACCCCTCAACCGCGGCGGCGAAGTGAACAACGGCGACAAGGTTTTCGTGATAGGGCACCCCGTGGGCCTGCCGCTCAAGGTCACCGGCGGCGGCACCGTGCGCGACAATAAGCCGCGCGCCTTCTTCCTCACCGACCTGGACACTTTCGGCGGCAACTCCGGCAGCGCGGTCTTCAACGCCTCCACCGGCAAGATAGAAGGCGTGCTGGTGCGCGGCGGCACCGACTTTGTGGACACGCCCCAGGGCTGCAAGGTCCAGGCCAAGGTCGGCCAGAACGAAGGCAGAGGCGAGGCCGTAACCAAGATCTCCAAGGTGAGCAAGTACGTGCCCGGGCTCGGCGTCTCCAAATCGGAGCCCACGCTGCTGGACATGCAGGTAGGCGAAGTCGGAGCCCCCTCCGAGGAACTCGCCCGCCAGATCCGCTTCTAAACAGGCGCGACGCAGCAACGAAGAACCCCGCGAAAGCGGGGTTCTTCATTTTCAGGTTTGCCTCGGCCGCTAAAAAGTATTACCCTATTAGCGTTAGGGGGATACCATGAACGCGATATTAACACAGGCGGCCTGCGCCGCCGCTGCCCTGTGCCTTTGCGCCTGCAATTGCCCGGAATCGGCGTCCGTAGCCGCGGAAAGCGGGTTCAGAAAGGACCTGGCGGCCGTGGCCGAAGTGCTCGACTTCCGGCAGCTGGAAGCCGCGGAGCGCGCCCTGCCCGAAGGCAAGGGGCTGCTGCTCAACTTCGAGAGCGAGGTCAAATGGCTTACGCTGGAGGAAGCGGCGCGGCTGGACGGCGGGCCGCAGGAAACGCAGGCCTACCTGGCAAAACTGGAATACGTCAGCGCCAGGCTGGGCACCGGGCCCAAGGCGGGCCGCGCCGAGAAGATCCGTGGCGCGCTGCTGCTGGTCAAGAGCGACGTAGGCTGGATATATAAAGGCCTGATACGGGAGTAGCCCGCGTCAGGTCATGGACGCGGCCAGTTTGGAAACCTGGTCCGCTAAGCGGCGGACCCAGTCCTCCCGGAAAAAACCCTCCTGCTGGAAACGGCAGAAAAGTTCCTTATCCTTGAGTTCCAAAAATTTGAAGCCGTACTTGTCCTGGAATACTGAGTCGGGGCGGCCGCGCGCCGCCGAGATCAGTTTTTCGGCGGCGTCCGGCGGCTCGGAACGCACGGTGTACCAGTCCCAGTAAGGCACCGGCCCGGTCTCCGCGGGCAGCGAGCCCAGGGGCCTGTTCCCGAACCCTTCCGGATACGCCGCTATCCAGGCCCCGGAGGAATTGGCCACGCGGCACTTTATGTCCAGCCCCACGGAATGCGGCCGGCCCTTCCCGCCGGCGTGATCGGCGCCGTCCAGCAGCACCTCCACCCCGTTCATGACGCCTTTCAGGTCGTAACGCCCGTCGGGCCTGGTCAGGCCGCTGTCTGCCGGCGCCAGGCCGAGGGCCGCCGCCAGTTCCAGCAGGTCCGCGTTGACGTGGTAGCGGTAGCCGTAAACCGCTCCCGCCAGCCCGGCCGCTATGCCGGCGTAACCCAGCGCGCTGAACAGCCGGGCATGGGGCAGTTCGGAGTACCCGAGATAATACATGACCGTGACGAAGCCGGAGAAGGCGGCCGCCGCGGAACCCGCCAGCGCGCCGGTCCTGACTATGTTCAGCTTGTGGACCCGGTCCTGAGAGAGATAGTAAGCGACGAACAGGAACAGGCCTCCCGAGCAGCAGAGCCCCACGCCGGCGCTGCCGGCCACGGCCATGCCCGGGGGCGAGGCGAAGATCAGCACGGCCCCGCCTGAGGCCAGCATCAGTCCTATCAGCCACATGGCGCCTTGCATATTATTTCTTTATGAACGTGCCCTTGCGGTATTCGTCGAAAGCCACCTTCAGCTCGGTCTCGGTGTTCATGACGATGGGGCCGCGCCAGGCCACCGGCTCGCCGAGCGGTTTGGCGGCCATCAGCATGAAGCGCACCCCTTCCTCCGAGGCCGCGCAGAACAGGGTCTCCCCCCCGCCCAGCAGGGCGGCCTGGCCCGGCTCCACCAGCTGCGCCTTTTCCTTGTCAAAATAGCCTTTTCCCTCGAACACGCAGACCAGCACGTTGTCTTCCGGCCGCGTGGCCAGTTTTATTTCGGCGCCCGGGTCCGCCTTCACGTCGAAGTACCAGGGGTCTATCACGATATCTTCCGCGGGGCCCTTTACCCCGGCGTACTCGCCGCAGATCACCTTCATGCTCCAGCCGGGTCCCCTGGCCTCGGGGATGTCCCCCGCCCTGATGTCGCGGTAGCGGGGTCGCGTCATTTTATGTTTGCGCGGCAGGTTGGCCCAGAGCTGGAAGCCCCGCATGGTCCCCTCGTAAGCCTTGGGCATCTCCTGGTGCACTATGCCGGAGCCCGCCGTCATCCACTGCACCTGGCCGCCCTTTATCACGCCCATGTTCCCCAGCGAATCGCGGTGCTCCACCTCGCCCTCCAGCATGTAGGTGATGGTCTCCATGCCGCGGTGGGGATGCCACGGGAAGCCGGCGATGTAATCTTCGGGGTCGGCCGAGCCGAAATTATCCAGCAGCAGGAACGGGTCGGTCAGCGACGTGTCGCCAAAACCGAAGATGCGGCGGAGCTTTACTCCGGCGCCCTCCATGACCCAGTTGCCTTTCATCACCGTCTTAAGTTTTCTGGTTTTCATAATAGCGTTCCACCGGCCTTTAAGTATTTTTTAGCAAATGCCCCTCGGCTTGGCAACCTCGGCAAAGAAAAACCGCCGGCGAGCCGGCGGCCGGGAAGGCAAAGGAAGCGGGCCTATTTGGAGGTTTTTATCAGCTTCAGCAGTACTTTCGCCAGCTGGTCGGAGCAGGAAGTGGCTTTGTCGCCGCAGGTTATGCCTTTGAGCTTTTTCACGGCATCCTTAACGGGCATGCCTTCCAGCAGCCGGGCCAGCGCCTCCAGGTTGCCGGGGCAGCCCTTGAAGAACTTAACGCCCTTCAGCCGCCCGTCCGCCACCCGGAAGCTGACCTCTTTGGAACAGACGCCCTCGAGTTTATGCTTCATGTCAGGCGCGCAGCTTGGCGCCGAAGTTCTTGGAGAGCTTGTCCAGGATGGAGGTCATCCTGGCGCCCACCTCGGCGTCGTTGAGGGTCTTCTCCGCGGAGGAGAAGGTAAAGCGTATGCTCAGGCTGCGGAAGCCGGCGGGGATATTCTTGCCCTTGTAAACGTCCACCAGCCGCACGCTCGCGAGGTCCTGCACGCCGGAGAAAGCCCGTTCCAGCTCCCCCCACTCGTGCTTTTCTTCGAGCACCACGGACAGGTCGCGCCAGTTCTGCGGGAAGGCCGACACCGGCTTTATCTTCACGATCTTCTGCCAGAACTCGGTCTTGCCAGCCTGGGCCACGCAGGCCAGCGGGATCTCGAACAGGAAAACGTTGTCGTCCTTCAGGTCGGCCGCGGCGGCCGCTTCGCGGCTCAGCTTGCCTATATAGCCGGCCGAAGAGGCGCCCAGGCGCATCTCCAGGCACATGCCGGCCTGGAAATAGGACGGGGCTTTCTTCGCCTTCTCGTAGCGGAAACCGCCCTTGCCGGAGAAGAGCCTGCCCATCACGCCCTTGAGGGCGTAGAAATCCGCTTTGCCGGCGCCGCCCTTCCAGGACCCGCCTTCGGGGAAATCCCCGTACAGCAGGCCGGAGCAGTGAACGTCCTCGGCCTTGCCCGCTTCTTTGCGGGAATAAACGGTGCCGCTCTCGAAGATCAGCACGGTCTCGCGGCCGCGGTTGAGGTTGTAGCGCAGCGTCTTGAGCAGGCCGGGCAGCAGCGTGGGCCGCAGATACTGGAAATCCAGCGACAGCGGGTTCTTCACTTCCAGCGCCGCCTCCGGGGCCAGGCCGCAGAGCTTCAGTTCCTTGGCGGAGACGAAATCGTAGTTATAGGCTTCGCTGAAGCCGAGCGAGGCCAGCGCGGTCTTCAGTTCGGAGACGGCCGTCCAATGAGGGGTCACGGTGGACGGCAGCATGGGCATGTGCGAAACGGACGGGATCACGTCGTAGCCGATATAGCGGGCCACTTCTTCGGCCACGTCCCAGACGCTCTCTATGTCCTGCCGGTAGGAAGGCACGGAGAACTTCCAGGGCTTGGAATCCCTGAGGTCGGGCTGGAAAGCTTTCAGGCAGGCGTAGATCTCGCCGTCGGCGATGCCGGTGCCGAGGATGGCGTTGACCTTGGCCGGGGCCACTTCCACCACCGGCGGCTGGTACTTCACCGGGCAGACGTCGCTGATCTGCTCCACCTTCGCCCCGGACGCGGCCTCGAGGATGAGGCCGGCCAGGCGCCGGGCGGCCTTCAGGGTCAGCTCCGGGTCGGTGCCGCGTTCGAAGCGGTAGGAAGACTCGCTCTTTATGCCGGTGGTCTTGGATGCCTGCCGCACGGTCGGCGGGTTAAAGCGGGCGGATTCTATGAGTATCGCCTCGGTGGCGTCGGAAACGGCAGAATAGGCGCCGCCCATCACGCCGGCCAGGGCCACGGGCTTGGAGGAATCGGCTATCACGAGCATCCCCGGGTCCAGCTTGAGCGCCTGGCCGTCCAGGGTCTTCATCATCTCGCCGGCCAGGGCGCGGCGGACTATGATCTTGGGGCCGGAAAGCTGGGAGATATCGAAGCAGTGCGTGGGCTGGCCCAGCTCGTACATGACGTAGTTGGAGCCGTCTATAAGGATATTGCCCTTGGGATTGGAGCCCATGGCGCGCAGGCGCGCGCCCATCCACTCGGGGGTCCTGGCGTTCTTCACGCCCTTGAGGACCAGGGCGGTGTAGCGGGTGCAGAGGTCCGGCGCTTTCACTTCCACCGGCACCGTCTCGCCGCGGGCTTCGCCCTGGAAAACGGAGGCGTCCTTGAGCTTCAGGCCGTAGAAAACGGAAAGTTCACGGGCCAGCGCGTAATGGGAGAGGCAGTAACCCTGGTTGGGCAGCATCTCCACTTCCATTACGTAATCGGCCTTGGGGAAAAGGGCGGCCGCGTCGGAACCGAGCTGCGTGCCGGGGTCCAGCACCAGGATGCCGGAATTGTCGTAGCCCTCCAGGCCCAGCTCGCCGGCGGAACAGATCATGCCTTCGCTTTCCACGCCGCGGATCTTGGCCTTCTTCAGCTCGCCCTCGGCGAGCATGGCGCCCACCTTGGCGAAAGGGATATGCTGGCCCACGGCTATGTTCTTGGCGCCGCAGACCACGCGCATGACGCCCCGGCCGTCGTTCACGTCCACCAGCGCCAGCTTGTCGGCGTTGGGGTGCTTGTCTATCTTCTCTATCCGGCCCACGCACACGCCGGTAAAAGACACGCCGGTCTTGTGCAGTTCCTCCACCTTCAGGCCTATGCGGCAGAGCTTAGCCGACAGGTCTTCCGGCGCGGGAGGGTTCTCGATGAAATCGGAGAGCCAGGAATAGAGTATTTTCATTACTGTACCTGCTTCAATACGCGGAGATCGTTCTCGTAGAGCATGCGCATGTCGCTGATGCCGTAGAGCAGCATGGCGAAGCGCTCTATGCCGCCACCGAAGGCGAAGCCGCTCCACTTTTCGGGATCGTACTTGCAGCCTTTCAGCACGTTGGGGTGCACCATGCCGGCGCCCATCAGTTCCAGCCAGCCGGTGCCTTTACAGACGGGGCAGCGCCCGGCGCCGGTCTTGCAGAAAACGCAGCTCATGTCCACTTCGGCGCCCGGTTCCACGAAGGGGAAGTAGGACGGGTTGAAGCGGGTCTTCACGCCGGAGCCGAACAGGTCCTTCATGAAGGCGTCGGCGGTCCACTTCAGGTCCGCCATGCTCACGCCCTTGTCCACGTAGAGGCCTTCTATCTGGTGGAAGGCGAAAGAGTGGCTGGCGTCCACGGCCTCGGAGCGGAACACGCGCCCGGTGTGGAACACGCGGATGGGCGGCTCGGTCTTCTCCATGGAGCGGATCTGCACCGGGGAGGTGTGGGTGCGCAGCAGCATGAACTTGCCGGCGGCGTCCTTGGCGTCCACGTAGAACGTATCCTGCATGTCGCGCGCGGGATGGAACGGAGGGAAGTTCAGCGCCTCGAAATTATGGTAGTCGTCCTCCACCAGCGGCCCGTCGCTCATGGTGAAGCCGAGCTTGAGGAAGGCCTCGGCCAGGCGGTTCATCACGTGGGTAAGCGGGTGCAGGCTGCCCTTGGGGAAGGGCGTACCGGGCAGGGTCAGGTCCAGGCCGGGCGCGGCGGCGGGGCCGGCCGCGGGGGCGGCGCCCTTGAGCTCGGCGAGCTTCGCCTCCATTTCCTGCTTGGCGGTATTGCCCAGCGCGCCTAGCGGCTTGCGCTCTTCGAGCGGGATATCCTTGAGGTCCCGCAGCAACAGCGCCAGCTCGCCCTTGCGGCCGAGGAAGCGCAGCTCCAGGGCCTCCGGGTTATCGGCGGGTTTTTTGGCTATAGAAACGGAAAAACTGTCCCGTATTGCGGACAGTTTTTCCTTCCACTCACCGGCGTTCACGGCGAGTCCTTATTTCTCGGTGCCGACCACTTTCTTGATCGTACCGATGGCTTTCCTGGAGATCTCGGCCAGCTGCTTGAAGGACTGCGGGTCGCGGATGGCTATCTCGGAGAGCATCTTGCGGTTCAGGGCGATGTTGGCCTTGTGCAGACCGTCCATGAACCGGCTGTAGGACATTCCCTCTTCGCGGGCGGCGGCGTTGAGGCGCACTATCCACAGCTGGCGGATGTCGCCCTTCTTGTCGCGGCGGTGGATATAGGCGGTGGTCAGGGACTTCTTGACCTGCTGGGTCGCCTGGCGCAGGCGGTTGCCCTTATTGCCGTAATAGCCCTTGGAGAGCTTTAAAATCCTTTTCTTACGTTTGTTGCGAGCTACGCTGTATTTTATTCTCATGGCGCTACTTCCGTTCCGAGGCTTTTACCGTCGGGAGCGGCTCCTTTTATTGTTATTAACCGTACGGCAGGGCCTGGCGCAGGACATGGGCCTCGGCGGAGTTCTTCTCCTCCACCTTGGCGGTGCGCAGATTGCGCCCGCGCTTGGCCGACATCCCGGTGAGCAGATGGCGCAGGCCGGACTTCCGGTGCAGCCACTTGCCCGAGACGGTCTTCTTAAATCTTTTCTTGGCTCCGCTGTGGGATTTCATTTTAGGCATAGTATTATCTCTCTCTAAGTAAGTCTGTCTATTATATAAATTTCGGGGCTGCCTTGAAAAGGTCAGGCTCCCGGGGCCTGCTCAGGCTTGGGCGCCGGCTTGGCGGCGGGCTTCGCCTGGACATGGGCCGGGGCCAGCATGATGCTCATGCGGTTGCCCATCATGGACGGGCGGCCTTCCACCACGCCTACTGCGGACAGGTTGTCCTTTATGGCCATCAGGATCTCTTCGCCGAGGTTGCGGTGCTGGTTCTCGCGGCCGCGGAACACCACGGTGACGCGCACCTTGTTGTGTTCCTTCAGGAATTCTTCTATATGTTTGACCTTGGTCTGCAGGTCGTGGGAAGCTATGCGCGGGTTAAGGCGTATTTCCTTGAGCACGCCGGCCTTCTGCTTCTTGCGGTTCTCGCGGTCCTGCTTTTCCTTCTCGTAAAGGAATTTGGAAAAGTCCATCACCTTGCAGACGGGCGGGTTGGCGTCCGGGGAGATCTCGACGAGGTCGAGCCCGGCGCCCTTGGCCATATTGACGGCCTCTATGAGGGGCTTTATGCCCAGCATGGTCCCGTGCATGTCGATGAGACGCACCTGCGGGGCCGTAACGTTCCTGTTAACCCTGATTCTCTTATCGTGGTACAAAACTAGCCTCCTGTGGCTTAGACGACCGGCGGGGCCTTCAAGGCCCCGTCATAGCTATATTCTACCTTTTTTAAGCCCTTCCTGTAAGGGGGGGCAGCCGCGGCCGCCCTGCAGGGCGTTCACCAGGCGGGCGGCCAGGCGCGCGGCGCCGGCGTAGCCGAGGAAAGGCTCGTCGGCCAGGCAGTGGCGGGCGTAGGAAGGGAACCCCAGCTCCGCCAGCGGCGCCCCCCCCGTCAGCCCCTGCTGCCAGGCGAAAGAATCGGCCACGGCCAGGTCCGGGCGGCGGTAGCGCCCCAGGGCCAGCAGCGCCGCGGCCGCGTCGTCGGGCGCCGGGGCGAACAGCAGGGCTCCGGGCTTGGGCGCGGGCCCCAGCTGCCTGGGGGCGCAGTTGAAAAAAGCGGCCGAGACTTCCGAGCAGAGCTCGCCGGCGAAGGCGGCCACCGCCCCGTAAAGCCAGGGATCGCCGCAGAAAACGATGTTCCTGTTCTGCAGCAGCCGCAGGGCGGGGCGCAGCAGGGCGGCCGCGGCGGCCTCCTCGGCGTGTAGGGCGGCGGGCAGGGGGCCTTTCAGGCCGGCCGCCGAGCGCGCGGCGGCTAGCCATGCCGATGTGGCGCCAAGGCCCAGCGGCAGGCCGGTCTCCAGCAGTTTCGCCCCGGTGCGCGCGGCCAGCGTGCGGGCGGCCTTGCGGCCGTAAGGCAGGGAAATTATCAGCCCGGCCTCGCCGGCGCGGGAAAGTTCGGCGCAGCCGCCGCCGGAAGGCCAGACCGACACCAGGTCCAGCCCGGCCAGCCCCAGCAGTCGCTTCAATTCCTTCAAATTGCCCAGGTGGTCGAATTCATTGCGGTCGAACATGTAGCCCACTACCGCCGCTTTGAGCCGCCCCTTCTTCCCGGCCAGCGGCAGGGACCGGGCCAGCGTATAGAGCGTGTCGGCATAACCATCCAGCCAGTCCGCCTCCGGTGGCATGGGCGGCAGGGCGGCCACCGGGGTTTTACCCTGCACGGCCCCGGCTATGCCGGCGTAGTCCATGCCGGCCATGCGGCAGAAGGGCAGGCTGGTAACGGTGACCGCGCCGTAACCGCCGTGGGCGGCCAGACTCCTGAGCAGGGCGGAAAGCTTCTTCTCCGGGTTCTTGTCCGGGTTCAGAGGATTCACCATGGTGCAGACGGCGCGGTGCCGCCCGTCCGGCGAGAGCAGGGTACAGAACAGGTCGTGATTGCCTTCCAGCAGGTCCACTTTCTGCATCACGCAGTTGGCGCCGTCCACCACGGCGCACAGGTCCTTCACCGCGTTGGCCGCGAGGAAATACCCCATGAGGTAGGGCATGGAGTAGGACTTGTCGAAGACCTTAGCGGGACGGGTATCTTTCATTGAAATTCCAGCGGCACAGCGCTTCCAAACGGCGCAGCGTCTCGGCGGCGCCTTCGTAACCCGGTTCGAACACCAGCGGCGACAGGGCGGTCTTACCGGCCGCGGCCGCGCGGGGATCCATGGGGATGTCCGAATAGACTAGCCGCAGGGCCTTGTCTTTCTTCAGCAGTTCGTTCAGTTCTTCCGGGGACGAGAAAAAAGCCAGCGAAACGCGCCGGCTTATCCCGGCGGGAAGCCGCTTGACCTCCGCGGCGGCGGCGGCGCGCGCTTCGGGCGCGGGCGCGTAAACCAGCAGGCGCAGTTTCATGCCCGCCTCGGCCAGGAAGTCCAGCGCCGGCACGCCGCAGCGCGGGTGCGCCCCGCGCAGGCAGCCCAGTTCCCCGGCCTGCCCCACAAAAGCCACGGCGAAACGGGCCAGCTTTTTGGAGAGGACATCGTATTGGTCCAAGGCGGCTTTGGGAAGCGCGGCGCTCTTCCTGCGGCCGAGCGCGGCGGTTACCGCTTTCAACCAGGCCCCGCTGGCGGCCAGGCCGTAAGGCGCCGGCGGCACTACGTATCCGTAACCGGCCGCGGCAAAACCTTTCTCCAGCACCGGGTCCGGCTCCGGCAGCACCTGTAGAGCGGAACCGGCGGCGGTGGCGTAAAAATCCCCGGCTTCCGGCGCGGCGGACAGGCCGGCGCTTTTAAGCAGCGCCTCCAGCGCACCGCGGGAAGCGCCGAAACCGCAGAGGTTCACATCCCAGGCCCGGCGGCGCTTCATGGCCTTCAGCCGCGAGGCGGCATAGGCGGCCCGCGCCGCTGTTTTTTCCGGCACGCCCAGGTAAAAACTATTGAGATTGTAGCGGGAGATCTTCACACCCTCGGCCGCGGCCACCCGGCCGGCGTGGGCCTTCAGGTCGGTGGCCAGCAGCATGGGCGAGCAGGTGTTGTAGAGTTCCACCAGGCCGCCCTTGCCGGTCATCCTGGCGGCGGCGCCCAGCGCGGCTTCCACCTTAGGTCCGTCGCCCAGCACGGCGTCGGCATAGGTGAACCCGGTATTAACGGCGTTCGCGTCCTCTTTGGGCAGACCGGGGCACACCGGCTCCAGCCCGCTGCCGGCCAGGCCGGCGGCGGAACGCTGCAGGGCGCTCAGCGGCGTGCGGGCCGCGCTGGAAAAACGGCACTCGGCCTCGCCGTGCTCCACCAGCGCCACGCCGGGAGGAACGGAAATGGTCTGAGCTCCGGGAAAGACGAAACGATGCCACTGGCCAAAGCCCACATGCGGCTCGCGCGGGGCGCCGCCTCCGGGCAGGGAATGGCTGGCCAGTTCCTCGAAAGCGTTTATATTGCGGTAGAAATCGGTGCCGCCGCCGAAAGCGCTGAAGAAATCGTCGAAGGTGACGCCCGAGAGCCCGGCGGCCGCCGCGTCCAGCGCGCCCCTGCGGGCCGAGGACTCCGGGCCGGCGTCCGGGGCGAAGCAGACCGCCCAGTCGCCGGAGCGGGTCATGCCGGGCCGGGCGTCCGATGCGGAAGAAATTATCACGTTGAAGACCAGCTGGCCGGAGCGCCACGAGGCCAGCGCCTGGCCGCCGGCTATGCCGGTAACGGTAAAGCCGGCACGGCGCAGCCGCTCGGCCGGCGGCACCCGGTCTCCGCGCGAAACGCCAGCCAGCGCCGTCTCCGCGGGCCGGCCGGTAAAGAGTTCCTGGAATTCCTGGTCCGAGAGGGGCCGCGGGGAGACTTCCGGCTTTTTCGCGTTCTGTATGGCCGCCGCCAGGCGCACCATGGCGGCCGCGGCGGGGCTGCGGGCATCCGTCACCGTCACGGGGCGGTGCATTTTCTCGGCGCGCGCCACGGCCGGGTCGCGGGGGATCATGCCCAGCACACGCGTACGGGCGGCCGCGGCAAAGGCCTGCGCCAGGCGCACGGCCGCCTGGTCCTTGGCGTTCACGGCCAGGCCGGCCAGCCACACGCCGTTGCGGGCGTAATTGTTCACCATGGCCACCAGTTTATTGGCGGCGTAAAGTGAGAGCATCTCTTCGGACACCACTATAACTGCCTTGCCAGCGAGCCCGCGGCGCAACGGGGCCGCGAAGCCGCCGCACACCACGTCGCCCAGCACGTCGAACACCACGGCGTCGTAGCCGTCCTTCTCCAGCACGGAGAATTCCTTCATGATGTCCAGCATGGCGCCTATGCCGGCGCCGGCGCAGCCCACGCCGGCCTGCGGGCCGCCGGCTTCCACGCAGTTGATGTTCTTGAAAAGCGAGGGATGGATGCTGGCGCGCAGGGCCTGCTCGCCCGCGAACACGCCGCCGTCGGCGAAGTGCTTTACGCGGCGGCCGGTGAGCGCCAGGGTGGAATCGCCTTTGGGGTCGCAGCCCACGTGCAGCACCTTGCGGCCGCGCGCGGCGAGGATGGCCGACACGTTGGACGCCACCGTGCTCTTGCCTATGCCGCCTTTGCCGAAGAAGACTATGCTTTCCATGGGTTAATTCTTATCGCCGCCGAAGCGCAGCCGGTAAACCAGCAGGCCCAGGCGTTCGTTGAGCGCCGCGCGGGCTTCCAGGCTGCTGCCGGGCAGGTAATCGGTGATATCGCGTTTGGCTCCGGGCATGGCCCTGCGGGCAACCGGGAACGGCACCAGGTCGGTGAAGCCGGCTTTTTTGAAGAGAAAAACAGAGCGGGGCATGTGGTAGGCGAAGGTGAGCAGCAGGATCTTCTTGTAGCCCTTTTCGTCGCAGAGTTTCTTTACATTGGCGGCGCTTTCGATAGTGTCGCGGGCGGCGGGCTCGGTCAGGAGCGCCTTGCGCGGCACGCCGGCTTCTTCCAGCCAGCGGGCCACGGCCTCGGCCTCGGGATAGGCGCTGAACGGCGAGCCGCCGGTGATGATAATGGGCAGGCCGGTCTTCTTATGGAGCAGGGCGGCGGCTGCGGCCCGCTCGAGGGTGTGGGGATAGAGGTTCTCGGCTGCGGACAGCACATTGGTCCAGTCGCGCGAGCCCGCGCAGAGCATTACTATAACGTCGCCCTGCGGTTTTTCGGGGCGGGTGTAAGCGCTCTCCAGCGGGCGCAGGGACAGGTCCGCGAAGGCGTGCGTGGTGCCTATCCAGGTGAAGGCAGCCATGGCCAGGCAGAACAGCGCGGCCAGCCGCTCCTTGCGCCGCAGGTAGAAAGCCAGCAGCAAAAAAGCCACCACCATTGTCCCCGGCGGCAGCAAAAACGCCACCAGAATCTTCTTCAGTATGAACATCCCAATAATTGTAACTAATCAGCCCCCCCCATAGCCAAGTGGCCGTCCGGGGGGATGCCTCCGCGAACCAGGACTGCAGGGAACCGTTGCGCGGTTCCCCTCCACCGCCTTCGGCGGCGGAGCCTCCCCTCCCCAACTGGTTCTCAGAGGCATCCCCCCGGCCGACCCCAACACCCCCCAAAAAACAAAACCGCCGGGCTTCCCCGGCGGCTCGCATTAAAGGTCAAAATAAGTACCTGACCCCTAATCCGCGTTCTGTCAGCCTCTGTAGATGAAAAGAACGATCAGCAGCGCCGCCAAAGAGAACAGCGATATCACAAGCCACAGGGCATAGGCTTTCTTTATCCCCTGGGCGGTACCGGCACCAGAAAACTGCGGAGGCAGCGCGGGCAGTCCGAGGAATTGCTTATGCCTTGGAGAGATCTGCTCATTGTCGGTGGTGTTCAACACCTCCGTCTGTTTTCCCCTATCCTCGGAGTAATGGCAATTCTTATATTTTTTGCCGCTGCCGCAGTGGCAGGGCTCATTCCTGCCTAAATGGTTTTGTGGCATACATCCCTCCTTACGCATTACCGCCAACTGACTTTCAGTTTAACGAATTACCTTCTCTCTTATAATGTCAAAGTAAAGACCTGACCCCAAGACTAATGGTGCAGGTAATGGGCCGTGTAGGTATCCACCAGGCTGCGTATCATGCGCTGGTACTTGGTGTGGTTGCGGCGCGCCTGCTCTTTGAAGAAGTTCACGCTGGAGCGGCTGAGAGACAGGGTCACCTTTATGGTGTCCTCAGGCATGGCCAACGCGCCCGGGGGCGGAAGAAAGTCATCCACCCGGGTCAGTTTCCCCACCGGCTTATCTTCATCCTTTGTCTTTTTCATAATACCTCGCCCCTTTCCGCACGTCTTTCATATAGTCTACCCCGCATATGGCTATTTGTCAATACTTTTATATGTATCATATCCGACCACATCCCCCCGCAGTATATATAGCCTAGCAGGCCATCCCGAGTGGCCTATGGCCCTGCCGCATCAAGAGCTATGCTCTTCAGGCGGCCAGCGTAGTGTCGCCCCAAAAACAAACCGCCGGGCTTCCCCGGCGGCTCTCGCTAAAGGTCAAAAGTAAAGACCTGACCCCAAATCCATGTAGTTCCTAGTTACTTCAAAAGTTTGCCCCGATTCCCTGGCATTTCTTTGTTAGAATATCCTGCCCGGCAAAAAGAAAAATTTGTACAGACTGAAAAAACATCCCTAAAGCGCAAAATTATGCGAGGATTCATTTCAACGGCGGTATTGTTTTTTGTTCCTCTGGCGATAGTCTCTTTCTATATCCTTCTTTTCCTTGGGGAATTCATGCCAGGGGCAATTCCGTTTTGCTTGGCACTGGCAGCCATTCTCGTATACTTCGCAATTCGCCATACCCCTGCCAGTCCAGCACACGGCAAATATCCAATCAGGCGTCTTTTGTATTTTGTCTGCGCCGCATATGTTGTCATTCTCCCGATTTTAGGTTATGTTGCTGGAAATTCCAGGAATATTTGGCATGGAACCGTTAAAGAGGATAACTGCGGAGTTAGAATCGGGATGTCGCAAGTGGAAGTACATGGCCTGGCAGATTTATGCGGTCAGGCAATGCCAACCAGTTTTGGATATTTTTTAAAGCCGAAAGGTTTGAGCAAACTCTCTCTATTTTCCGGAGTTTGCAAGTTGAATATTAAATATAACAACGATGCGACTGTGCAGAGAGTTTCCGGGCACTGTAGTTCAAAGTAGCTCCGCAATCGACCCAACCCCATAAAAAAACTGCCCGGCACCCCCGGCCGGCCCGCAAAAAGAACTCCCCGCGCGGGGCGGGGAGTTCCGGAAATAGGTGTCTGTCCCTATTTTACGGTGGGGATGCGCATGGCGTAGAAGGATCGCCACACGAAGATCACGCTGATGGCGAAGAAGACGGCCGCGAGCGTGTGGCTGATCTTCGGGTCCAGCGTGATGGCCAGCTCTACAGCCAGCAGGCCGAAGAGGGTGGTGAACTTGATGATGGGGTTCATGGCCACCGAGGAGGTGTCCTTGAAGGGGTCGCCCACGGTGTCGCCCACTATGGTGGCATCGTGCAGCGGGGTGCCCTTCGCGTTCAACTCGGTCTCCACCAGCTTCTTGGCATTGTCCCACGCGCCGCCCGCGTCGGCCATGAAGATGGCCTGGTACAGCCCGAAGATGGCGATGCTGATGAGGTAGCCTATGAAGAAGTAGTGGTTCACGCAGGCGAAAGACAGCGTGCTGAAGAATACCACCAGGAAGATATTGAACATACCTTTCTGGGCGTACTGCGTGCAGATCTCCACCACTTTCTTGGAGTCCTCCACGTTGGCCTTCTTCACGGTGCTGTCCAGCTTTATGTTCTTCTTGATGAAGTCCACGGCCTGGTAAGCGCCGGTCGTCACGGCCTGCATGGAAGCGCCGGAGAACCAGTAGATGATGGCGCCGCCGGTGATGAGGCCCAGCAGGAACAGCGGGTTCATGATGGAGAGCCCCTCGTAG